>NZ_JBIAWQ010000073.1:0-1039 GCF_042895815.1 Streptomyces sp. NPDC001373 | reverse complement strand
AGCCAGTAGCGCCGGCGCTGGAAGGCGTAGGTCGGCAGGTCGACACGGCGCGCGCCCTGACCGGCCAGGACGGCCGGCCAGTCCACCTGCGTGCCCTGGACGTGGAGCCGGGCCAGGGCGGTGAGCACCGCCGTCTCCTCCGGCCGGTCTCCGCGCAGGACCGGTACCACGGCCTGGCCGCCGTCCACGATGCCCGCGGCAAGAGCGGTCAGTACGCCGCCCGGGCCGATCTCCAGGAACGTGCCGACGCCCTCCGCCGCCAGGGCCTCGACCACATCCGCGAAACGCACCGCCTCACGGACATGACGCACCCAGTAGTCCACGCAACAGAACTCCTCCGCCGACACCAGGCCACCCGTCACGGTGGAAACCACCGGCCAAACCGGCGTCCCGAAGGACACCTCCTCCACGACCTTGCGGAAGTCCGCCAGCATCGGCTCCATCAACGGCGAATGGAACGCGTGCGAGACCGTCAACGCCTTCGCCTTACGACCGCCCCCCACAAGCTTCGCGACAACCTGCGAGACAGCCTCCTCGGCACCCGAAAGCACCACCGACGTCGACCCGTTGACCGCCGCGACACCGACCTCCTCCCCGAAACCGGCCAGCAGCCCCCAGACCTCGGACTCCGAAGCCTCCACCGCGACCATCACACCGCCCGACGCCAGCCCCTGCATCAACCGGCCACGCGCCGCCACCAGAGCCGCCGCGTCCTCCAGCGAGAACACACCCGCCACATGCGCCGCAGCGAACTCACCGATCGAATGCCCGGCGAGGAAGTCCGGGCGCACACCCCACGACTCCACCAGCCGGAACAACGCCACCTCCACCGCGAACAACGCCGGCTGGGCGTATGCCGTCCGGTTCAGAAGCTCGGCGTCCTCACCGAACACCACCTCCCTGAGCGGACGCTCCAGATGCCCGTCCACACGCGCACACACCGCATCGAAGGCATCCGCGAACACCGGGAACGCCGCATACAGCCCACGCCCCATCCCCAGCCGCTGACTCCCCTGGCCCGAGAACAGAAACGCCGTGC
>NZ_JBIAWQ010000072.1:0-1064 GCF_042895815.1 Streptomyces sp. NPDC001373 | reverse complement strand
TCGAAGCATTCCACGGCCTGCAGCCGGACCCGCTCCCTCGCGGCCCTCCCGGCGTCGGTCAACCCGCCACCCTGCGCGTATCTCACGGTCCAGGGATACCGGAGCGGACCGGCCGCCGTCAGGCGAACGGCTCCGACATCACCCAATCAAGTTCAGTACCTGCCCGGAATTGCGCAGGGTCGGAATACTGCCTCTCCACCAGTAGGGCGGCGGCGTCGAGCCTGCGGAGTACAGCACGTGGGTGACCTCCGCCCAGCTGCGCCCCATCCCCGGCGTCGCGCTGGACCAGGTCCCGACCCACCGCAACCCCACCGGCACGGCGGCCGCCCCGGCGACGCCCCGGGTGTGGGTGCTGGACGGCCGCACCAGCGCCCGGGCCGCCACCTTGCACGCCGAAGGATGCGCCCTGGCGACGGATCGGGCGGTGCCGGTCAAGACGACGGCCGCGCTCGACGCCCTCGGCCGGCCCGGCACGCTCGCGTGCACCGGATGCGACGCCGCCGAGACGCTGCTGCCGATCCTCGCCCACGGCCAGGAGGACGGGCACGCTCCCGGCGACTGACCGAAACTGGCAGGTCAGACGGCCGGGGAGCCCTTGTACCGGCCGGAGAACCATGCAGCGATGATACTTCGAGCATACGTTCTATTCTCTCCGCCCCGCCTGGCGTGCGTTTCAACGCGTGCGCGAGCGGGGCGCGAGGCCCCAGGCGAGCGCACCGACAAACAGGAGTGCAACAAAGACAAGGGCGGCAATGCTGCGGGCTGGGTAGAGAGGAAGCGCCCACCAAGAGCCGATGCGATGTCCGAGTGAGTCGGGCGGTTGTCCGAGCATGACATTGGCGATGATGTACAACAGTCCGGCAGCCACCGCCGTGGCTTCGTTCGCGATCCGGCGTACCACCAAGGCCAGAGCCAGGATGAGAAGGGTGTTGCGGGCTACGTCCAGTCCAATAGCGGGTGTGGTGGCGAATATTGATCAGAAACTCATGGGGTTCTCGTCCAGGACGTAGCGGACGTGTGGGCCGCCGAAGTAGCCGCGGACGATGTGCGGCTGGCGCTGGCGT
>NZ_JBIAWQ010000071.1:0-1137 GCF_042895815.1 Streptomyces sp. NPDC001373 | reverse complement strand
CTAGTGTCCTGCGCCGGGAATTCGTTGAATTAGTAGGCTGTCTTCATGGCGAAGATGGGGCGGCCGATGGCCGAGCTGGTGTTGTCCGAGGACGAGCGGGCGACACTGGTGCGCTGGTCGCGGCGGGCGAAGTCCTCGCAGGCGCTGGCTCAGCGGTGCCGGATCGTGCTGGGGTGTGCGGACGGCAAGACGAACCGGCAGGTTGCCGACGAGCTCGGTATCTGGCCGCAGACCGTGGGCAAGTGGCGGCGGCGTTTCCTGGAGCGCCGGATGGAAGGGCTTGTGGACGAGCCCCGGCCCGGCGCCCCGAGGAAGATCACCGATGACCGGGTCGAGGAGGTCGTCGTCGCCACGCTGGAGCGGTCGCCGAAGGACGCCACGCACTGGTCGAGGGCTTCGATGGCAGCCGAGAGTGGGCTGTCGAAGTCCTCGGTCGGCCGGATCTGGAAAGCGTTCGGTCTCAAGCCGCATCAGGTGGATACGTTCAAGCTGTCCAACGACCCACAGTTCATCGACAAGGTCCGCGATGTGGTGGGCCTGTATCTGGACCCGCCGGAACGTGCTCTGGTCCTGTGCGTGGATGAGAAATCTCAGATCCAGGCGCTGGACCGGTCCGCGCCGGTGCTGCCGATGATGCCGGGCATGCCCGAGCGCCGAACCCACGACTACATCCGCCACGGCGTGACCACCCTGTTCGCGGCGCTGGACGTGGCCACCGGCGAGATCATCGGCTCCATCCACCGCCGTCACCGGGCTGTCGAGTTCAAGAAGTTCCTGACCAAGCTTGACAAGGAAGTCCCGGCCGGCCTGGACGTCCACCTGATCTGTGACAACTACAGCACCCACAAGTCACCGGCGGTCAAGAAGTGGCTGGAGGCCCACCCCCGGTTCCACATGCACTTCACCCCCACCTACTCCTCCTGGCTCAACCAGGTCGAGCGATGGTTCGGACTCCTGACGGACAAACAGATACGACGCGGCACCCACAAGTCCCTCCAGGCGCTTGAGAAAGACATCCGGAACTGGATCAAGGCCTGGAACGAGAACCCCCGCCCCTTCGCCTGGACGAAGAGCGCCGACGAGATCCTCGAACGCCTGGCCTCATATCTTGATCGAATTCCCGGCGCAGGACACTAG
>NZ_JBIAWQ010000070.1:0-1158 GCF_042895815.1 Streptomyces sp. NPDC001373 | reverse complement strand
CCGAGCTCGGGCATGAAGCCCTGGACGGCGGCGAGGACGGCGTAGTCGCCGCAGCCCGGACACCAGCGGACCTCCTGGTCCGACTTGAAGTCCTTGGCGGCGAGCGGGGACTCCGCCTTCGGGATCAGGGTCAGTGCCTCAGTCATCGATGGCCTCCTTCAGGGCCGCGGCGAGCTGCTCGGCCTTGAACGGCATGCCGTTGACCTGCGTGTGGGAGCGGACGTCCACCAGGTACCGGGCGCGGACGAGGGTGGCGAGCTGGCCCAGGTTCATCTCGGGGACGACCACGCGTTCGTAGCGCTTGAGGGTCTCGCCGAGGTTGGCCGGGAAGGGGTTGAGGTGGCGCAGGTGGGCCTGCGCCACCGCTGCTCCTTCGGCACGCAGCCGGCGGATGGCGGCGGTGATGGGGCCGTAGGTGGATCCCCAGCCCAGGACGAGGGTGCGGGCGTCGTCGGGGTCGTCGACCTCCAGGTCGGGGACCGCGATCCCGTCGACCTTGGCCTGGCGGGTGCGGACCATGAAGTCGTGGTTGGCCGGGTCGTAGGAGATGTTCCCCGTGCCGTCCTGCTTCTCGATGCCGCCGATCCGGTGCTCCAGACCCGCGGTACCGGGCACGGCCCAGGGGCGGGCCAGGGTCCGCGGGTCCCGCTTGTAGGGCCAGAACACCTCCGTACCGTCGGGCAGGGTGTGGTTGGGGCCCGTCGCGAACCGGGTCCGCAGGTCGGGGAGTTCGTCGGGGTGCGGGATCCGCCAGGGCTCGGAGCCGTTGGCGAGGTAGCCGTCGGAGAGCAGGAACACCGGCGTGCGGTATTCGAGGGCGATGCGCGCGGCCTCCAGGGCCGCGTCGAAGCAGTCGGCGGCCGTCCTGGGCGCGACGATGGGGACGGGGGCTTCGCCGTTGCGGCCGTACATGGCCTGGAGGAGGTCGGCCTGCTCGGTCTTGGTCGGCAGGCCGGTCGAGGGGCCGCCGCGCTGGATGTCCACGACGAGGAGGGGCAGCTCCAGGGAGACCGCGAGGCCGATGGTCTCGGACTTCAGGGCGACGCCGGGGCCGGAGGTGGTGGTCACGCCCAGGGCCCCGCCGAAGGCCGCGCCCAGCGCCGCGCCGATGCCGGCGATCTCGTCCTCGGCCTGGAAGGTGCGCACGCCGAAGTTCTT
>NZ_JBIAWQ010000069.1:0-1205 GCF_042895815.1 Streptomyces sp. NPDC001373 | reverse complement strand
ACGCCAGCGCCAGCCGCACATCGTCCGCGGCTACTTCGGCGGCCCACACGTCCGCTACGTCCTGGACGAGAACCCCATGAGTTTCTGATCAATAGTTCATAACTGTGGCGGAACCTTCTCTCTCGGAAATAGGAAGTGGGAGAATAGCTACGGTGGCCCACCGGCCAGCCAGGGAATTGAAGCGACCATTGACAGGGATGGCGTTCTGGAGATGGTGGTGCGCGCGCCCAAGGGTGGGCCTCGCAGAGGTTCTGAAATGATCACAGATGCAATAAATGCCTTCGGGGGTGCAGGTAGGCAGGTCAATGGAATTCGCGGAGTCTGGAATGGCCCCGGACCGTTGGCCGACAATCTGAACTCCTTCAATCGCGCCGTGGGTGGCGGCATGAGCCCTGAGGAAGCCGTCTGGGAAACCTTTACTGGCAAGTTCGCCCGAAGGAATGGATTCACAGAGGCTTCGATCGACTGGGACAGCGCAGCGGGCAGTCTTGGGAATCACACAGAATTCGTTGTTAATTTCATGCGACCGGGGATGTGAGATGGGTCCGGAAGAATACAGGGCAGAGAAGGAAAAAATTGCCCGGGTCTTGCAGAAGTGCTGGAGGGGCGATGGTTCGGCCATCGGGGTCCTGAGGCTGCTGGTGTCGGAACTTGGCCCGAGGGATGACCTCGGAGCCCTGGCTTTCGGCGTAGTTGGCTGCATGCATGATGCGTTTGATATGTCATTGGGGGAGGCAAAGCGAATCTCGCGATGGCATGTAATCGGAGGTGATCTCTCGGATGTGGAGATCGAACAGCGGATCGGCACTCTTGTGCCTCGCGATCTAGACTCCTGATCCCTGATTTCCTCCCTGGGGGAAGAGTGAGGGCCTCGCGGCGACTTCCGCGAGGCCCTCGACTTATATCGAAAATTCGCACCTGTCGGCGACCTGAATCTCTGGGAAATCACCTTCCGTCTCTGGTGCAATATCTATTTCCCATGTGATCATCTCGAGAATGTTTCCGCGCGGCACGGATGTGATGCACGCGCAAGCGCTCCCGATCTCATCTGCAGTCGTGTCAGATCGCAAGAACTTCTTCCGTTCTGGCGGTGACAGGAACTCGGGGCGCTACTGAACTTGAATTCGTGATGTCGGTCAGCTGTCCGTGATCAGGCCGGTGCCGGCCAGACACCCGTCGACCAGGTCCGGGCGGTACTGGATCTG
>NZ_JBIAWQ010000068.1:0-1304 GCF_042895815.1 Streptomyces sp. NPDC001373 | reverse complement strand
TCTTGGGTTCTAGGAGTCGTCGCAACACCCCAGCTCAAGGGGTGCGATGGACTTCGAGATCCGCAAGGTGCGGACGGTGGCGCAAGGGCGTAGGAAGCTGGTCCGTGAGCGGGAGGAATACTTCCGGCTCATGGACCAGGGCCTGAGCAGTTCCGAAGCCTGCAGACGCGTCGGGATCAACCTGCGCACGGGCAAGCGGTGGCGTAACGGCCGCAACCCGTCGGGCAAGCAGAAGGCGGCACCACCGGTTCGTCCGGTGGTGCCGCCTTCCGCGTCGTCGCGGTACCTGCGCGAGGGCGACCGGATCCACATCGCCGACCGGCTACGCGAGAAAGCGACGGTTCGGGCGATCGCGGCCGAGCTGGGCCGCAGCCCGTCCACGGTCAGCCGGGAGATCCGCCGCAACCGGCACCCGGTGAACGGTCAGTACCGGCCCTTCGCCGCCCAGGCCCGGGCCGATGACCGCCGGCCCCGGCCCAAGCCGCGCAAGATCAGCCAGAACCCCGAGCTGCGGGCCGCGGTCCAGGCCGGTCTGGACGAGAGGTGGAGCCCGGAGCAGATCTGCCAGGCTCTGCGGGCACAGTTCCCCGACCGGCCGGAGATGCATGTGGTCCACGAAACCGTCTATCAGGCCCTCTACGTGCAAGGACGCGGCGAACTGCGGCGGGAGCTCGCCGGAGCACTGCGGACCGGACGAGCCCGCCGCAAACCCCACCGCCAAGCCCAGCAGCGACGGCCCCGCTTCGCCGAGCCCATGGTCATGATCAGCGAACGACCGGCCGAGGCGGAGGACCGGGCCGTGCCCGGGCACTGGGAAGGGGACCTGATCATCGGCAAGGACAACGGGTCCGCGATCGGCACCCTGGTCGAGCGCGCCACCCGGTACGTGATGCTCGTCCACCTGCCCCACGGCCGGGGCGCCGAGCAGGTCCGCGACGCACTCCAGAAAACCGTCCAGACCCTGCCCGCCCACCTGAAGCGGTCCCTGACCTGGGACCAGGGCTCGGAGATGGGCCGCCACCACGAGTTCACCGTCGCCACCAACGTCCCGGTCTACTTCTGCGACCCGGCCAGCCCCTGGCAACGCGGCTCGAACGAGAACACGAACGGTCTGCTGCGGCAGTACTTCCCCAAGGGCACCGACCTGGCCGTCCACGACCCCGAGCACCTGGCCGCCGTCGCCGACCAGCTCAACCGCCGCCCACGCAAAACGCTCGGCTGGGAAACCCCAGCCGAGCGCCTGCATAAACTGCTCGCGGCCTGATCAACACGACCACGTGTTGCAACGACCCCTAGAAACCGCC
>NZ_JBIAWQ010000067.1:0-1348 GCF_042895815.1 Streptomyces sp. NPDC001373 | reverse complement strand
GCTACATCACGCCGTACCAGGCGAGGGTCCGCTGCTATCAACGGCTGGACCTCGCGGCATAAAACGGAAGTGTCGGGACCTGAGGGGTCACTTCACGCCCACGTCGGCCCCCGAGCACCCAGCACCGCACCCTCCACCCTGCGCGCAACTCGTTGACGGTCCGCTCAGGGTCCTGGCCCATCACGGCTACACCCCGCGCATCGGCCCGGCCCGCCAGGGATCTGGTCGAAGGCGATGTTCAGCGTCGGCGGACGTACCACAGCACGGCGGCCACCACGGCGACGGCAAAGATCACGACCAGCACCGTGATCTCATGGCTGCCGACGATGCGGACATCGGCGGCCAGGGTACGAAGCCTCACCAATAGGAGTCCCGGCCGCAGGGTGGCCTGCTGCGCCGGCTTCTGCGCGTCCGATGAAGCGGCTGGAAGGACTGCTCTACGGCCGGTGCGGCGACAGCAGGTGCCAAAAATGCGGGCGTGATGGGCCGGAAGTAAGCTGCTGGAGGCTGGCCATTCGATTGCGTCGCATCGTTTCAGCGGTGCTGAGAGCAGGCTCAAGCGTTCCGGGAGGAGTACGTCACGCTGCACAGCTGGCGAGATCCTGGCCCGTCGCCGGTGGCGGAAGAGTCAGCGGGCGACGTACCAAGTGGGATGCCAGTCGCTTACTCCTCGAAATCTAGCGCCAGCAGGCAAGACCGCGGCAGGCATGACGCCGTCTTGAACACACAGCGCTGCCGGGCCCTGTATCCGCAAGGCTGCCGCGCATACCTCGCGAACCGACGTCCCTGCACAACGATCAGCAGGGAGCCCGCGATTCAAAGCTGAGTTCGAAACTGGGAGTACCGGCTGCGCGGGCCGCCGTTCTTTCACCACTTCAGGTGACCAGACGGAGGCAGAGAACATGCGTACACGGATTACAGAAAAGAAGTTGACCGTCTCGGCTGCACTACTATCTGCCGCCCTGATGGCGACGGGCGCCTCATCGTACGGCAGCTCGCCATCCGTGACGAGTTCCTCGTCCGCCCCACCCCCGCCGTCACCGAACCCGGAGGTAGCGGAGAAGTATCCGGGTTGCAACGCCCACCTGCATGATGGCGACACTGCAAAAATGACGACATTCACCAACGTCCGTGGGGTGAAATACGGCGAGATCAGCCTCGTCTGCGGCCCCGGCGTCGCAACCATGTACAACACGACATCCATGAACAACCCCGAGAATCCCGGTGTCCCGAACCCGAACACCCCGGACTCGGAGCCTTTTCCAACCTGCGGGCCGGGTTGGTCAGTTCGGCTGACAGACGGGTGAAGCCCCTGGTAGATGGGTTTTCGACCAAGAAGAACCCGTGC
>NZ_JBIAWQ010000066.1:0-1362 GCF_042895815.1 Streptomyces sp. NPDC001373 | reverse complement strand
TCAGAGGACGTTAAGTCCGTTTCTGGTAGCAGCCTCGTCCGGGCTGGGTGAGGAAGCCTTGGCGGGTGAGGCGTCCGAGGCGGCTGCGGGTGATGTTGACGGATGCCTCGTCGGTGGGCATGCCGAGGAGTTCGTGCAGCTCACGCGCTCGGAAGACCTGGTGGGGGTGCTGGTGGAAGGCGTTCACGATGGCCTGGTAGGCGGTGTTCGTCTCGGGCTGATCGGGGTCGCCTCCAGCCGGTGCGAGTTCGGCGATGACCTTGGCGGTGGTGGCCAGGTCCGCGAGTCGCGCTTCGGCCTCGGCCAGGGCGGCGGTCAAGTGCTGGATCTGGTCGCGTAGTTCACCGGCCCGGGCGGTGGTCTCGTCGTGCTGGGTCTGGAGGCCGGCCAGGAGCTCGGTGACGTTCACGCGGCCAGCCCGAGGGTGTCGCGCCAGGCCGGAGACGGTGTGGTGAGGCGGCGGGCCATGTTCGCGATCGAGGCCCAGTAGACGCGTGAGGCGGAGGTGTCGGGCCGGTGGTCGTACTCACGGGCGAGGCGGCGGTGCAGCATCAACGTGCCGTTGACCTGCTCCACGATCCACCGCTTGGGCTGCGGAATGAAGCCTTTGCCCTGGTCAGCGGGGTTGCGGCGGACGATCTCTACGTCGATGCCGGCCAGGGCGCCGTGGATGAGGACCTCGTCCTTGAAGCCCTGGTCCACGAGGGCTTTCTCCAGGCGGTTGCCGCACCGTTCGGCGGCCTGGTCGAGCAGGGCGGTGCCGGCGGCGTTGTCGTGGGCGGAGGCGGCCAGCACGACAACGCCGATGACCAGGCCCAGGACGTCGACGGCCAGTCCCCGCTTGCGGCCCGACATCCTCTTGTGCGCGTCCAGTCCCGTCGTGGTCTTCGGAACACCGGCGGCCGCGCGGACGGACTGGGTGTCGATGATCACGAGGGACGGGTCCTCTAATCGGCGGGCTCTCTCCCTCACCTGGCAGCGCAGGAGTTCCTGGATGCGCTGGTCGAGGCCGTCCTGGCGCCACAGGGTGAAGTAGTAGAACACCGCCGACCAGGTCGGCAGGTCATGCGGCAGGTAGCGCCACTGGCAGCCCGTCCGGTTCTGGTAGAAGATCGCATTTACGACTTCCCGCAGGTCGCAGGCTCCGGGATCCCCGGTCGCTGACCGTGCGACCCGGTCCTGCTTCCAGGCCGTGATCATCGGCTGGATCAACGCCCACTGCTCGTCCGATAAGTCACTGGGGTATGGCTTTCTCTCCATGGCCGCATCTCAGCATGAACATGCCCAGCGGATGTCCGGCATGGCGATCAGTACCACGATCGAGCGATCACGAACCGAGGAAGATCGGACTTAACGTCCTCT
>NZ_JBIAWQ010000065.1:0-1429 GCF_042895815.1 Streptomyces sp. NPDC001373 | reverse complement strand
AGATCCAGTACCGCCCGGACCTGGTCGACGGGTGCCTGGCCGGCACCGGCCTGATCACGGACGGCTGACCGACATCACGAATTCAAGTTCAGTAGCTGATCCGAGCATGCAGCTTCAAGCCCGCGCTGCCGGTCGCTTCAGCTCTTCTTCCGGCCATTCAGGTTGCGCGGTGGTGACGGGTTGTCCAAAACCGCCGATAGTCAGGTATTCGGAGGCTGCCGAAAGGCGGGCAGACCCGTGTCATCAGTGGGTTTCTCCGAGGACGAAGGGGGCTCTTGTGCGGAATTCGTTGACTCGCCGCGTTCGCGGCAAGGCGCTGACGGTGCTGTGCACCGGCGCGGTGCTCGGCGGGCTGGCCATGGTTCAGCCCGCGCAGGCGGCATCAGCCGAGACCTGTCGGACACTGAGCGCGACGGTGAACAACTCGGCCGGGCAGGCCGGTGGCCACGTCCAGGGAACCTTCTGTATCAACACCGGCTCGTACAGCGCGTATCTCAACTCCGGTTATTACAACTACGTGGAGGACTACCAGGCGGACGGGGTGGCCGCACGCGCGTACGTGTCACACGGCGGGTACCTCAATGGCCCGCTCGCCACGGACAGCACCTCCACCCCTGGGGGCACGCAGCTAGGGCCCTGGGAATCGACCTACTTCGGCTCATCCCTGAGGTTGTACGTGTGCCTCGGCACGACATACCCCGGCAGTGCCGGAGCTCGGTGCGCCTCCAGCAGCATGTCCGCGTAACCGCCCCGAGGCGTGTGAAAGAGACAGGTCCAGAGGTGCAAGCAACTCACCGGTGACCCGGCAGGATGACGGCCGAGGGCTTCAACCTCATCGGTGAACACAGAGGATTCACCTTGGCACTCACCTGGGAAAACGCCCTCTGAACCTCACAGCTCCTCCAACAAGAGAAAGAGGTGCTGCCAGGGACTCCCCAGCAGTACCTCTCGCTCGTCCTACCCCTATTTTCACCGCTCCGGCGGCATGCTGGTGGGCCCGGCAGACGGTGGAATCGACGTTGACATCCCAGGTGATCAGGCCCTTGGCGTCTGCCTCGGCCTGGAGCCGGGTGAGGATCCTCGCCCAGGTGCCGTCCCGCTGCCAGCGCCGGAACAGGTCATAAACCCGGTCCCACGGCCCATAACGTTCGGGCACGTCCCGCCAGGGAGCACCGGTCCGGGTCGCCACCGTATGCCGTCTATCAGCTGAACCGTTCCGGGTTCGGTAGGGACTCGATCATTTGAGAGGATCGAGTCATGGCACGTCCGTCCCAGTACCCGCTTGAGCTGCGCCGTCGTGCGGTGCGCATGGTCGCCGAGGTGCGGCCCGACTGCGACACCGAGTGGGCCGCGATGAAAGCGGTCGCCGCGAAGCTCGGCATCGGGACGGCCGAGACGCTGCGCAAGTGGGTCCGTCAGGACCAGATCG
>NZ_JBIAWQ010000064.1:0-1490 GCF_042895815.1 Streptomyces sp. NPDC001373 | reverse complement strand
ACCTCACGCCCCACGAAACCCGCCTGCGCTACCGGCAAGACCAGGCCCTCACGGCATAACGACACCATGTCCAAGATCACGGGGAAACTTCAAGCCGCGCGTCCCCCACCAGATCGCTCACACCCCACCAACGACCCAGAACCCAAACCGTTTCGGATCAATAACACCGGCGGCGCCCACTCGCATCGCGCCACCCACACCGCCCCATTCCCTTGAATCCGCCGCCCGAGGGGCCGGCCGACGCCCTGGCATGCGTGTGAACGTTCCCGCATGCCCGCGCTCCGTTGTCGAAGGAAGAAGCATGTCTGCATCCCGACCGCGCGCAGCGCGGATCTCCGGCCTGTTGGCCGCCACCGCTGTGATGTCGGTGAGCCTTGTCGTTCCGGCCACTCCCGCCCTGGCGGTGGCCGGCCCCGAGGCCGCCGCCGGCCGGCTCCCGTCCGTCGTGAAGCTCAACCTGGGCGATGAGGCCGACTCCCCTGCGTGTACGGGTTCGCTGGTCGACCGTTTCTGGGTACTGACGGCCGCGAGCTGTTTCGCGAGCACGCCCGGTACGCCGGTTCCGGCGGGCAAGCCGGCCCTGAAGGCCACCGCGACGCTCAGCGACGGCAAGACCGTCGAGATCACCGAGATCGCCCCGCGTGACGACCGCGACGCCGTCCTGGTCCGGCTGGCCACCGCCGTCACGACCATCAAACCGGCGACACCGGCCGCCGCCGCGCCGGTCGTGAACGCCGAGCTGACCGCGGCCGGGTTCGGCCGTACGAAGACCGAGTGGGTACCGGACAAGCTCCACACCGGCACCTTCACGGTCAACTCCAGCACTCCCACCACCCTCGCCGTCACCGGCAAGGGCACCGACGTACTCTGCAAAGGCGACACCGACGGCCCGCTCGTCAACGCCGCCGGGGAGCCCGCCGGCATCAACTCCCGCTCCTGGCAGGGCGGCTGCCTCGGAACTCCCGCGACCGAGACCCGTACCGGCGCCATCTCCACCCGCACCGACGACCTCGCCCGGTGGATCAGCACCACTGCGTACCACGCCCCGGCAACCGCCAGCGACTTCAACGGTGACGGGAAGTCCGACATCGCCCTCACCGGCGGCCAGGGTTGGACCTGCCTGCCGGTCGCGACGTCAAAGGGCGACGCGACGTTCAGCGTCTCCTGCAACGCCCCCGGGATGGACTGGGGCAACTGGGCGGCGACGCCGAACGTGAAGGTCGTCTCCGGTGACTTCAACGGTGACGGCAAGACCGACCTCGCGCTGACCGGCGGTGCGGACTGGACCTGCCTGCCCATCGCGATGTCCAAGGGCGACGGCACCTTCAACGTCACCTGCAACACCCCCGGCCTCAGCTGGGGCAACTGGGCCGCCGAATCCGGCGTGAAGGTCGCCTAAGGGGTGTCCCGTAACTGCTGGCCACAGATGAGATGATCTTGCTGTGGCTGGTGTGATCACGGCGTCCGAGCCGTCCTGGATAGCCCCGTTC
>NZ_JBIAWQ010000063.1:0-1586 GCF_042895815.1 Streptomyces sp. NPDC001373 | reverse complement strand
ACCGGCACGATGCTGCTGGGTTCGGAGATCGGTGCGGCGCTGACGGCGTTGGAGCCGTTGGGGATCGACATGATCGGTCTGAACTGTGCGACGGGTCCGGCGGAGATGAGTGAGCATCTGCGCTATCTGGCCCGTAATGCCCGTATCCCGCTGTCGTGCATGCCGAACGCGGGTCTGCCGGTGCTGACGAAGGAGGGGGCGCACTACCCGCTGTCGGCGTCGGAGCTGGCGGACGCGCAGGAGACGTTCGTGCGGGAGTACGGGCTGTCGCTGGTGGGTGGTTGCTGTGGCACCACTCCTGAGCATCTGCGGCAGGTCGTGGAGCGGGTGCGGGGTGCCGCGGTCACCGTGCGTGATCCCCGGCCCGAGGCGGGTGCGGCCTCGTTGTATCAGACGGTGCCGTTCCGGCAGGACACCTCGTACATGGCGATCGGTGAGCGGACGAACGCGAACGGGTCGAGGAAGTTCCGTGAGGCGATGCTGGAGGCGCGCTGGGACGACTGTGTGGAGATGGCGCGGGACCAGATCCGTGAGGGTGCGCACATGCTGGATCTGTGCGTGGACTATGTGGGGCGTGACGGTGTCGCGGACATGCGGGAGCTGGCGGGGCGGTTCGCCACGGCTTCGACGCTGCCGGTCGTTCTGGACTCGACGGAGGTTGCGGTCATCCGGGCGGGTCTGGAGAAGCTGGGCGGGCGTGCGGTCATCAACTCGGTGAACTACGAGGACGGTGACGGTCCGGAGTCCCGTTTCGCGAAGGTCGCCCGTCTGGCGCAGGAGCACGGGGCGGCGCTGATCGCGCTGACGATCGACGAGGAGGGCCAGGCCCGCACGGCCGAGCACAAGGTGGCCATCGCGGAGCGTCTGATCGAGGATCTGACGTCGAACTGGGGGATCCGTGAGTCGGACATCCTGATCGACACGCTGACGTTCACGATCTGCACGGGTCAGGAGGAGTCCCGCAAGGACGGGATCGCGACGATCGAGTCGATCCGTGAGCTCAAGCGCCGTCATCCGCAGGTGCAGACGACGCTGGGTCTGTCGAACATCTCCTTCGGTCTGAACCCGGCGGCGCGGATCCTGCTGAACTCGGTGTTCCTGGACGAGTGTGTGAAGGCGGGTCTGGACTCGGCGATCGTGCACGCGTCGAAGATCCTGCCGATCGCCCGGTTCGACGAGGAGCAGGTCCGCACGGCCCTGGATCTGATCTATGACCGGCGTGAGGCCGGCTACGACCCGCTGCAGAAGCTGATGGCCCTGTTCGAGGGCGTCAACACGAAGTCGATGAAGGCGGGCAAGGCGGAGGAGCTCCTCGCCCTTCCGCTGGAGGAGCGCCTCCAGCGGCGGATCATCGACGGGGAGAAGAACGGTCTGGAGGCCGACCTCGACGAGGCCCTGCGGACCCGCCCGGCCCTGGACATCGTCAACGACACGCTGCTGGAGGGGATGAAGGTCGTCGGCGAGCTGTTCGGCTCGGGTCGGATGCAGCTGCCGTTCGTCCTGCAGTCCGCGGAGGTCATGAAGAGCGCGGTGGCCTTCCTGGAGCCGCACATGGAGAAGACCGACGCCGAGGGCAAGGGCACGAT
>NZ_JBIAWQ010000062.1:0-1677 GCF_042895815.1 Streptomyces sp. NPDC001373 | reverse complement strand
TCAGCATGAACATGCCCAGCGGATGTCCGGCATGGCGATCAGTACCACGATCGAGCGATCACGAACCGAGGAAGATCGGACTTAACGTCCTCTCAGTAGGCATCCGTCGAGCGTCGGTTGCATGAACGAGCTCAGGATGGAAGGTGACCTGGCCTGTTGTAGGCTGCTTGGCTCGATTGCATTGGGCGAATTCCCGTCAAGCGTTTCGACGTCTGCAGGGCGCGACGGGAGCTCGGATCGGCAGCGCCTCCCCTTGCCCCCGTTGCGATTTCGCGCCGGAACAAGCAATTCCGGCCATCGGGAGGCCGCCTGCATTTCCAGCCTGAGTCAGGACTGTGGATGGGTGGGGGTGATTTACCTGATCTTGACGGCGTCGTAGACGCGCGATTGCATCGGTGCAGCGCCTGGATAGCAGCTCCGTGGATCAATTCGAGTGCGCTTCCAGGTGGGATCGGGTATCGAATCATCGGTCAAGCCATTCCCGGGGGGGGATATGGAATCCACCATTCAGTCTGGCCTGCGTAAAATCGGTCAGCGTGCAGGGGCCGTTTCGCTCGGAGTCATGACTCTGCTGTCGTTGACGGCCGGATCGGCCGATGCCGCGAGTTGGTCGAGCAGCATCTCTGGCGCTTACCCCGGCTTCGAATCCCATCGTTGGTCGGATGCGGGCGGCAGCACGAACATACAGTTCACCAACTGCACCGATGGCACCGGAGCTACGAGCGCCGGCGTCACCCTGCGCAAGGATGTCCACTGGCAAGTGGACCCCACTTACACCACGGCTTCCTTTACCAACTGCTTCGGCGGCTACAACTCAACCTCTTCGGGTAACTGGGGCGACCACGGCAGCGGTAGCTACTACTTCGCTGTGAACCTGGGCGCGACGTACAGCGATCTGGACGTTCGGGCCCTCACCGTCACGTACTGAGAAAACTCCGAAATTCGGCACAGCGGCAGAGTCCGCTACGAGCGGCAGTCGATCGCGTCGTGGCCGTCTTCTCCGCTAATACTCCAGAGGAGCGCAAGCATCATGAGATCGATGCGTCTTTCCGCCCTACGTGAATCCGGCCGTCGGGCGGCCGTGGTTGGCCTGGGGATTACTGCCGTCGTCGGTCTGGCTTCCAGCCCGGCTCAGGCGGCGAGCTGGTCGAGCACCATTGTTGGCGCGGACCCCGGGTTCGAGTCTCGCCGCTGGTACGACGGTGGTGGCTCAACGAACATCACGTTCACTGACTGCACCAGCGACGTCCACGTGGCCAACGTCACCCTGCGTAAGGACCTCGACTTCCAGCCGGACCCGCAGTACTCCACGGCGTCCTTCACCAACTGCTTCAACGGCACCTACGCGACCTCGTCGGGCAACTGGGGCGACCACGGCGAAGGTAACTACTACTTTGCCGTCAACTATGGTTCGTCGGCGACGCTTTGGGTCAGGACGCTGACCGTCAACTACTGATGCACTCCCTGTGCGGGCGGGAGACTCTCCCGCCCGCACAGGGTTTTACCCAGCGCACTAGGGCGCGTATTTGGTCGTGATCATTCTGGGAAGTTGCCCTCGCGGCGTGGCCTGATCCGGTAGACCGTATGCCGTGACGCGAGTGCAACTGTCAGATGCGGAGTGGGAGTTCATCGAGCCGTACCTGCCGATCGGCGAGTACGGCCCGTACCCCGAACGGC
>NZ_JBIAWQ010000060.1:0-2166 GCF_042895815.1 Streptomyces sp. NPDC001373 | reverse complement strand
CCCCCGCCCCTTCGCCTGGACGAAGAGCGCCGACGAGATCCTCGAACGCCTGGCCTCATATCTTGATCGAATTCCCGGCGCAGGACACTAGCCGCTGTCAGTGCCGGGCCGGAGAATCAGCGGATGGCCCACGACCCGGCGGCGGCAGGCGAGTCCGAGACTCTCGCCGCCTCCTTACGCGCGTACCTGTCCGAGACCCGCTTCGCCTTCACCGGCCTGACCGGCAAGGAGGCAACCCAGACCATCACCCGTGCGGTGGTGGACTGGGCGAAGGCCTCGGGCTGGAAGTGCCGATCGGAGGCGAGCATGCGCTACATCGACCCGCCGCGCATGCAGCCCGGGGGATGCCGTACGTACTGGTCGCCGCCGTGGTCCGCCTACCTGGATCTCCGTCTGCTTCGCGGGGACGGCGCTCCGATCGCCGTGGAGGTCGACCGCGAGGACGACGGAACCGCCGTGGACAAGCTCCGCGACGAGGCACTGCGCGGGCGCCCCGCGCTGTGGATCCGCTGGCACGGAGCACTGCGAGCCGAACTCCCTGCAGGTGTCGCCCGCCTGCACCTGCCGGCACGCTCGACCCGCTCCCCCATCCGGTACTCGCTGGCCCCGGTCACCGAGAACGCGGCCATCACGCACGGCGAGGCGGTCTCTCGTGAGGCCCGAGAAGACGCTTTGAAACGGGATCGACGGCGGATCTCGGAAGAGAAAGGCTCTACCGCGCTCCCGTACCCGCCGTTGATCCGGTGCTGAGGGACCCGGCACAGAACATTCAGCTCCAGCACGGGCAATGAGCTGATCGGGTTCGACGGGTCGGCAGCCCGACACACCTCCCCCGACGGGATGACGAGTTCGGGTGGTGCTCTACGGGCTGCGCGACTGCGATCCGGAGGCAAGGCCCCGTTCTTGCCCTTAGCTGGCGCTCGCCGCCGTCAGCGTGAAGATTGCCTCCAGAACCCGTGCGACATCCTTGAGGGAGGCGAGTACGAGATCGGCCCCCGCCGAATTCAGCTCGGCTGCCGGGGTCTTACCTGATGCGATGCCGATAACAGGGACTCCGCCTTCGAGGCCAGTTCGGACGTCCTCCAGGGAGTCACCGATGATCACGGTGTTCGAGCGAGTGAAGACCGTTCCGTACTTGGCCTGGGCGCGCTTCTGGGCTAACGCGACGAGCGCCGGGCGGTGGGGGTCGTCGGAGGCGAATCCACCGATCTCGGTGTCGAGGAGGCCGTCGATGTCGAAGGCGGCGAGCTTGAGCACGGCGTTCGGCTTGAGGTTCCCGGTCACGGCGGTCGGAATCAAGCCAGGGTGATCGTGCACCGCTCGCAGCGCGGCGGCGGCTCCTGGCATGAGGACGCCCTGTGCGCGCAGATCCTCCGCATGTGCTGCGAGGTGGACCGGCAGGAGATCCACCATGCGCGGTAGCAGACCGTCGACCTCACCTTCCGGC
The DNA here is from genome assembly GCF_042895815.1 of Streptomyces sp. NPDC001373. Lineage (NCBI taxonomy): Bacteria > Bacillati > Actinomycetota > Actinomycetes > Kitasatosporales > Streptomycetaceae > Streptomyces > Streptomyces sp. NPDC001373. Next base: position 719 of record NZ_JBIAWQ010000060.1, on the reverse strand, counting down.
ACTCCGTTATCGATAAGGAGCGATCGGATCGCCAGCGGCATGGTCACACCGGTGCCGCGGGCCGGCAGGTGTTCCGCGGGGCGGCCGACGACCTCGGCGAAGGTCTCGCGGTAGACCTGCCGGTCGACATCCCCGACGTACAGCAGCGTGCGGTCGATGTCCCACAGCACGAGCACCTGCTGGGCCTGAGTCACATTCAGCTCCTTGCACCGTCACGGGAGCGGCACGGTCGATTAGCTAGACCGCACTGATTGCTGCATCGCGGCGCCTGCTGAGCCACTCTTACCACCCCGAAGAACGCGCCAGGCGCTTCCCGGTCAGCCTATGCCTCAATCAGCCGCTGTCCAGGGGCGATTACCTGATCTACAACAACGACCGCTCCAAGGCACTCTGCCACTCCAACCACTCCGATGTGGGATCAGGCTGCGATGCCGAGTTCGGTCCGGGTACGGTGGCGTGCTCTTTATGGGGTCATGCGGGCGGCCCGCTCGCCCTACTGATAGCCGCCATGACCGCCGACGGCACCGCTACGATCCGGGGCCTGCACCATCTCCGGTGCGGCTACGGCCACTTGCTCGACGGACTCGCCACGTTGGGGGCGGAGATCACCACTGAACCGGAGGACTAGTGTCCTGCGCCGGGAATTCGATCAAGATATGAGGCCAGGCGTTCGAGGATCTCGTCGGCGCTCTTCGTCCAGGCGAAGGGGCGGGGGTTCT
>NZ_JBIAWQ010000059.1:0-2339 GCF_042895815.1 Streptomyces sp. NPDC001373 | reverse complement strand
GCCGAGCGGGCGGGCCGGGAGCTGGAGGACGCCTCCGCGCCGGAGATCCTCACCTGGGCCGCCGACACCTTCGGTACGAGGTTCTGTGTGACCTCCTCGATGGAGGACGCGGTGGTCGCCCACCTCGCCTCGCGGGTCATGCCCGGCGTGGACGTGGTCTTCCTCGACACCGGCTACCACTTCGAGGAGACCATCGGCACGCGTGACGCGGTCGAGGCCGTGATGGACGTCAACGTCATCACCCTCACCCCCCGCCAGACGGTGGCCGAGCAGGACGCCGCGTACGGCCCGAGGCTGCACGACCGCGACCCCGACCTGTGCTGCGCGCTGCGCAAGGTCAGGCCCCTCGAAGAGGGCCTGGCCGGCTATGACGCGTGGGCGACGGGTCTGCGCCGTGACGAGTCGCCGACCCGGGCGAGCACGCCGGTGGTCGGCTGGGACGAGAGGCGCCGGAAGGTCAAGGTCTCGCCGATCGCGCGCTGGACCCAGGACGACGTCGAGGCGTACGTCGCCGAGCACGGGGTGCTGACCAACCCGCTGCTGATGGACGGCTACACCTCCGTCGGCTGCGCCCCCTGCACCCGCCGGGTCGCGAAGGGCGAGGACGCTCGGGCCGGCCGCTGGGCCGGGCGCGGCAAGACCGAGTGCGGACTGCACGGCTGATGACCACCACACCTACGGACACCACGGAACTTACGGAGAAGCGGATGAGCGTGACCGGCCAGGGAGCCACCGTGTGGCTGACCGGTCTGCCCAGCGCGGGCAAGACCACCATCGCCTACGCGCTGGCCGGGCGGCTGCGCGCCGAGGGCCACCGGGTGGAGGTGCTCGACGGGGACGAGATCCGCGAGTTCCTCTCCGCCGGACTCGGGTTCGGCCGTGAGGACCGGCACACCAACGTGCAGCGGATCGGGTTCGTCGCCGAGCTCCTCGCGAGCAACGGCGTGAAGGCCCTCGTCCCGGTGATCGCGCCCTTCGCGGACAGCCGCGAGGCCGTCGCCAAGCGGCACGCGGCCGAGGGCACCGCGTATCTGGAGGTCCACGTCGCGACCCCGGTCGAGGTGTGCTCCGAGCGTGATGTGAAGGGCCTGTACGCCAAGCAGGCGGCGGGCGAGATCTCCGGTCTGACCGGCGTCGACGACCCCTACGAGGCCCCGCGGGACCCGGACCTCCGCATCGAGTCGCACACGCAGACCGTGCAGGAGTCGGCTTCCGCCCTGCACGCACTGCTCACCGAGAGGGGTCTGGCATGACCACCGCCCAGCACCTGCACACCGAGTCCGGTTCCGACGCGCCCTACGCGCTGTCGCACCTCGACGCCCTCGAATCCGAGGCGGTGCACATCTTCCGTGAGGTGGCGGGCGAGTTCGAGAAGCCGGTGATCCTGTTCTCCGGCGGCAAGGACTCCATCGTCATGCTGCACCTGGCGCTCAAGGCGTTCGCGCCCGCGCCGGTGCCGTTCTCGCTGCTGCACGTGGACACCGGCCACAACTTCCCCGAGGTCCTCGCCTACCGCGACCGCGCCGTCGCCAGGCACGGCCTGCGCCTGCACGTGGCCTCCGTCCAGGAGTACATCGACGCCGGCACGCTCCGCGAGCGCCCCGACGGCGTCCGCAATCCGCTCCAGACCGTCCCCCTCACCGAGGCCATCCAGCGGCTGAGGTTCGACGCCGTCTTCGGCGGCGGCCGCCGCGACGAGGAGAAGGCCCGCGCCAAGGAACGCGTCTTCTCCCTGCGCGACGAGTTCTCCCAGTGGGACCCCCGCCGCCAGCGACCCGAACTCTGGCAGCTCTACAACGGCCGCCACGCCCCCGGCGAGCACGTCCGCGTCTTCCCGCTCTCCAACTGGACCGAGCTCGACGTCTGGCAGTACATCGCCCGCGAGGACATCGAACTCCCCGAGATCTACTTCGCCCACGAACGCGACGTCTTCCAGCGGAACGGCATGTGGCTGACCGCCGGCGAATGGGGCGGCCCCAAGGACACGGAACCGGTGGAGAAGCGCCTCGTGCGCTACCGCACCGTCGGCGACATGTCCTGCACCGGCGCCGTCGACTCCGACGCCGTCACGCTCGACGACGTGATCGCCGAGATCGCCGTCTCCCGCCTCACCGAGCGGGGCGCGACCCGTGCCGACGACAAGCTGTCCGAGGCCGCGATGGAAGACCGCAAGCGCGAAGGGTACTTCTAACCATGACGACCACCACCGAGCAGCTCAGCGCCACCACGCTGCTGCGCTTCGCCACCGCGGGTTCCGTCGACGACGGCAAGTCCACCCTGGTGGGCCGCCTGCTGCACGACTCCAAGTCGGTCCTGGAGGACCAGCTGGAGGCCGTGGA
>NZ_JBIAWQ010000058.1:0-2384 GCF_042895815.1 Streptomyces sp. NPDC001373 | reverse complement strand
ACCTCCGCCGCCGAACTGTTCGTCCGGGGGACGGACATCGACTGGGCCTCCCTCTTCGAGGGGACCGGCGCCCGCCGCGTCGACCTGCCGACGTACGCCTTCCAGCGGACCCGCCACTGGATCGGCGAGGACACCGCCGATGCGGACACCCGTCCCGCGGCGGCCGACGAGACCCTGTTCAGCCGGGAACTGCGGGGCCTGTCGGAACACGAGCAGCTCGACCACGTCCTGGAACTGGTCCGCGTCCACGCCGCCGCCGTGCTCGGACACCCCTCCCGGGAGTCGATCACCGCCGAGCGGACGTTCAAGGAGCAGGGCTTCGAGTCCATCAACGGCGTCGAGCTGCGCAACCGGCTGCGCGCCGCGACCGGCCTGCGCCTGCCCACGACCCTCATCTACGACTCCCCGACCCCCCTCGCCGTCGCCCGCCTGATCAGGGACGCGGCGGCCGAGGACGCGGACCCCGCCGGCGTCGTCGAGCCCGCCGCCGCACCCGCCGTCCGCCGCGAGCCGCGGCACGGCGGCCAGGAGGCGGAGGACCCGATCGCGATCGTGGGGATGGCGTGCCGTTTTCCGGGTGGGGTGGTGTCTCCGGAGGGGTTGTGGGACCTGGTGTCGTCGGGGGTGGACGCGGTGTCGGGGTTCCCGGAGGACCGGGGTTGGGACGTGGAGTCGCTGTTCGATCCTGAGCCGGGTGTTGCGGGGCGTTCGTATGTGCGGGAGGGGGGTTTCCTGCATGAGGCGGGGGAGTTCGACGCGGACTTCTTCGGTATTTCGCCGCGTGAGGCGGTGGCGATGGATCCGCAGCAGCGGTTGTTGTTGGAGACGTCGTGGGAGGTGTTGGAGCGGGCGGGGATCCCGGCGTCCTCGCTGCGGGGTTCGCGCACCGGCGTCTTCGTCGGCGCCATGTCGCAGGAGTACGGTCCCCGGCTGTACGAGCCCGCGCAGGGCTACGAGGGCTACCTGCTGACCGGCAACACCGCCAGCGTCATGTCCGGCCGCATCTCCTACGCTCTGGGCCTGGAGGGCCCGGCGGTGACCGTCGACACCGCGTGCTCCTCCTCCCTGGTGGCCCTCCACCTCGCCGCGCAGTCCCTGCGCACGGGTGAGTGCGATGCGGCCCTGGCGGGCGGTGTCGCGGTGATGGCCGCGCCCGGCCTGTTCGTGGAGTTCTCGCAGCAGCGGGGGCTGGCCGCCGATGGCCGGTGCAAGGCCTTCTCCGACGCCGCGGACGGCACGGGCTGGGCCGAGGGTGTGGGGATGCTGCTGGTGGAGCGGCTGTCGGACGCGGTGGCGAAGGGCCATCGGGTGCTGGCGGTGGTGCGGGGTTCGGCCGTGAACCAGGACGGTGCGTCCAATGGTCTGACGGCTCCGAACGGTCCGTCGCAGCAGCGGGTGATCCGGGCGGCGCTGGACAGTGCCGGTCTGGGTGTGGTCGACGTCGACGTGGTCGAGGCGCACGGGACGGGTACGAGGCTGGGCGACCCGATCGAGGCGCAGGCGCTGCTGGCGACCTACGGCCGGCGGCCGGCCGGACAGCCCCTGTGGCTCGGCTCGTTGAAGTCGAACATCGGGCACGCGCAGGCGGCCGCCGGTGTGGGTGGTGTCATCAAGATGGTCAAGGCGCTGGAACACGGCCGGCTCCCCAGGACCCTGCACGTGGACGCGCCGTCCTCGCGGGTGGACTGGGAGGACGGCGCCGTCGAGCTGCTGACCGAGGCGCGGGACTGGCCCGAGGTGGGGCGTCCGCGGCGTGCTGGTGTGTCCTCGTTCGGGGTGTCCGGCACGAACGCGCACGTGATCCTGGAGCAGGCTCCGCAGCGGGTGGAGGAGCCGGTCGAGGTGGTGCGGGAGCTGCCGGTCGTGCCGGTGGTGCTCACCGCCCGTTCCGAGACCGCCCTCCGGGCCCAGACTGAGCGGCTTCCCGAGGGGCCGCGACCCCTGGACCTCGGGTACTCCCTCGTCACGACGCGGTCGGTGTTCGAGCACCGGCGGGTCGCGGTGGGGTCGGCCGTGGTCGAGGGCGTGGCGTCCTCGCGGGGGCGGGTGGCGTGGGTGTTTCCGGGTCAGGGGACGCAGTGGGTGGGGATGGGCGCGGGGCTCCTGGAGTCCTCGCCCGTCTTCGCGGCCCGGATGCGGGAGTGCGCGGACGCCCTGGCCCCGTTCGTCGACTTCGACGCCGTCGAGGTCGTGCGGGAGGGCGGCTCTCTGGACCGGGTGGACGTGGTCCAGCCGGTGACCTGGGCCGTCATGGTCTCCCTCGCGGAGGTGTGGCGTTCCCTGGGCGTGGTTCCGGATGCGGTGGTCGGGCATTCGCAGGGTGAGATCGCGGCTGCGGCTGTTGCGGGTGCGTTGTCGTTGGAGGACGCGGCCCGGGTGGTGGC
>NZ_JBIAWQ010000057.1:0-2406 GCF_042895815.1 Streptomyces sp. NPDC001373 | reverse complement strand
CTTCAGAACTAACACAGTGGACGCGAGCAACTGAGGACAAGCCCTCGGCCTATTAGTACCAGTCAGCTCCACCCGTTACCGGGCTTCCACATCTGGCCTATCAACCCAGTCGTCTACTGGGAGCCTTACCCTCTCAAGGAGGTGGGAATACTCATCTTGAAGCAGGCTTCCCGCTTAGATGCTTTCAGCGGTTATCCCTCCCGAACGTAGCCAACCAGCCATGCCCTTGGCAGGACAACTGGCACACCAGAGGTTCGTCCGTCCCGGTCCTCTCGTACTAGGGACAGCCCTTCTCAGTATTCCTACGCGCACAGCGGATAGGGACCGAACTGTCTCACGACGTTCTAAACCCAGCTCGCGTACCGCTTTAATGGGCGAACAGCCCAACCCTTGGGACCGACTCCAGCCCCAGGATGCGACGAGCCGACATCGAGGTGCCAAACCATCCCGTCGATATGGACTCTTGGGGAAGATCAGCCTGTTATCCCCGGGGTACCTTTTATCCGTTGAGCGACGGCGCTTCCACAAGCCACCGCCGGATCACTAGTCCCGACTTTCGTCCCTGCTCGACCCGTCGGTCTCACAGTCAAGCTCCCTTGTGCACTTACACTCAACACCTGATTGCCAACCAGGCTGAGGGAACCTTTGGGCGCCTCCGTTACCCTTTGGGAGGCAACCGCCCCAGTTAAACTACCCATCAGACACTGTCCCTGATCCGGATCACGGACCGAGGTTAGACATCCAGCACGACCAGAGTGGTATTTCAACGGCGACTCCACAACCACTGGCGTGGCTGCTTCAAAGTCTCCCACCTATCCTACACAAGCCGAACCGAACACCAATATCAAACTGTAGTAAAGGTCCCGGGGTCTTTCCGTCCTGCTGCGCGAAACGAGCATCTTTACTCGTAGTGCAATTTCACCGGGCCTATGGTTGAGACAGTCGAGAAGTCGTTACGCCATTCGTGCAGGTCGGAACTTACCCGACAAGGAATTTCGCTACCTTAGGATGGTTATAGTTACCACCGCCGTTTACTGGCGCTTAAGTTCTCAGCTTCGCAACCCCGAAAGGTCACTAACCGGTCCCCTTAACGTTCCAGCACCGGGCAGGCGTCAGTCCGTATACATCGCCTTACGGCTTCGCACGGACCTGTGTTTTTAGTAAACAGTCGCTTCTCGCTGGTCTCTGCGGCCACCCCCAGCTCAGAGAGCAAGTCTCATCACCAGGAATGGCCCCCCTTCTCCCGAAGTTACGGGGGCATTTTGCCGAGTTCCTTAACCATAGTTCACCCGAACGCCTCGGTATTCTCTACCTGACCACCTGAGTCGGTTTAGGGTACGGGCCGCCATGAAACTCGCTAGAGGCTTTTCTCGACAGCATAGGATCATCCACTTCACCACAATCGGCTCGGCATCAGGTCTCAGCCTTAACGTGTGACGGATTTGCCTACCACACGGCCTACACCCTTACCCCGGGACAACCACCGCCCGGGCTGGACTACCTTCCTGCGTCACCCCATCGCTTACCTACTACCACCTTGGATCGGCGGCTCCACCACTTTCCTTTCCCCGAAGGGTCCGGAACGGCTTCACGGCCTTAGCATCAGAGGATTCGATATTGGGCGTTTCAAAGCGGGTACCGGAATATCAACCGGTTGTCCATCGACTACGCCTGTCGGCCTCGCCTTAGGTCCCGACTTACCCTGGGCAGATCAGCTTGACCCAGGAACCCTTAGTCAATCGGCGCACACGTTTCTCACGTGTGTATCGCTACTCATGCCTGCATTCTCACTCGTGAACCGTCCACAACTAGCTTCCGCTGCTGCTTCACCCGGCACACGACGCTCCCCTACCCATCACAGCAGGCGTTGGCCCTATTGCTGCAATGACACGACTTCGGCGGTACGCTTGAGCCCCGCTACATTGTCGGCGCGGAATCACTTGACCAGTGAGCTATTACGCACTCTTTCAAGGGTGGCTGCTTCTAAGCCAACCTCCTGGTTGTCTCTGCGACTCCACATCCTTTCCCACTTAGCGTACGCTTAGGGGCCTTAGTCGATGCTCTGGGCTGTTTCCCTCTCGACCATGGAGCTTATCCCCCACAGTCTCACTGCCGTGCTCTCACTTACCGGCATTCGGAGTTTGGCTAAGGTCAGTAACCCGGTAGGGCCCATCGCCTATCCAGTGCTCTACCTCCGGCAAGAAACACACGACGCTGCACCTAAATGCATTTCGGGGAGAACCAGCTATCACGGAGTTTGATTGGCCTTTCACCCCTAACCACAGGTCATCCCCCAGGTTTTCAACCCTGGTGGGTTCGGTCCTCCACGAAGTCTTACCTCCGCTTCAACCTGCCCATGGCTAGATCACTCCGCTTCGGGTCTAGAGCGTGCAACTCAATCGCCCT
>NZ_JBIAWQ010000056.1:0-2466 GCF_042895815.1 Streptomyces sp. NPDC001373 | reverse complement strand
CTCCTGCGCCGACGGCGACAGATGCCGCGCGTCCCCCACCAGATCGCTCACACCCCACCAACGACCCAGAACCCAAACCGTTTCGGATCAATAGGAGCACCGCGCCTGCTGACACGGCTGCTCGATCCAGACTGCGAACTGGCACGACTGCTGTCAGCTCCGCTTCCGTCATCCGCCGATCCAAGCAGTACATGGCAGCGACGCTGACGATTATCGGCACGAAATGCTTAATCTGGGCCAACCCTCCGCCCCCCAGCATGCTGGGAACGGGCACCGGGCTGGCCCCGATCAGCCAGGTGACCATCGTGAGCGCAAGCACTGCGGGGACGAGAGCCCACCAGCGCCTCACCGCCCTCGCGTACAGCTTCACGAGCCCGCTCCGCAGTGTTTCTGGGCCCGCGCTGCCTCGGTGAACCACGAGACCTGCTTCTCCTTGGGGAGGGCGCGGATCTTCGTAATCTCCTGCCAGTCCGGGGGAGGCATCGCGCTGCGGACGTTTTCCTCGTTCACGCCGACAACGAGGGCGGCCCAGGCCGCAGGCATGGAACCGGGGCGGCGGCAGGGAACGACCCCGGCGTTCACGGCGGTGCCGGTGACGGCAGATTCCGCCAGGTCGGCACGGAAGGAGTCAGGGTCCTTCTGTCCATTGGCGAGCGGCAGTGACCAGATCAGTGGCCAGACTCCAGGCTTCAGCGGCTCCTTCGATGAGGCCAGGAGCAGTTCACCGGGCAGCGGAACGCTGGCGGCGCGCAACTTGGCCAGCGGTTCCGTGAGGTCCTTGCGTATCCCGTCCGCGTAGGAGGCGTATTCGGGCGGGAGGCACACTCGGGGTGCCTCGCCGACACAGGTTGGGGTGACGACCCGCGCGTCGGAGGGGCGGAAGTAGCCCCAGTCCGCGACCGCGCTCTGCCCGAGCAGGATCGTGGCGATCACGAGAGCCATCCCGAAGGAGATCGCGGAAATTCGTCGTCGGACCAGTACGGGAAGCCAGAACGCGAGAGCCAGACCGCAGAGCACCGCCCAGGGAATCAGGTAGGCGAGCGGCGATCGCGTGTCGGTCGGGGAGGAGAATCCGTCGATGAATCCGCCCAGGTGCCGCAGCCACGGGTTCGACATCCCCTGCGGGAACGACAGGAACATCCAGCCGCCGATGCCCGCGATGGGGGCGGCCAGGCTGCGGGGAAGAATATGGCCCAGCCGCCATCCGATGGCCGTCCATCCGAGCGGAAGCACAACAGCATGGGCGACTCCCAGCCAGCCGCCGATGCCGCTCGGCAGAGTCCCGACCGTATTTGTGGCCAGCAGGAAGGAACCGGCAAGGAGCACTGCCTGCAGTACGACTACAGGGGTGACAGCCCAGACGAACTGGCGCAGTGCACCGCGTGCGGCTGTGGTCGGGAACGCGCCGAGCCTACGGTGCCGTCCGGCTTCCCACGCCGCAGCCGCGGCAACGGCACCAACTACGACCGGCAAGGACTGCGCGACGGTCTCACCGGCCTCGACGCCGTAGGCCGTCGGCACGGTGAGGCGATTGCCGGTGATGTACAGGCCCGAATAGACGAGGGCGGGCAGCGCTATCCATGGGGCGGCTGAGGCACGGAGGTTGGCCCAGGTGATCATTCCGTGGCCTCCAGCAGAGACGCGTACGCGCTCTCCAGCCGACGACCCGGCGCACAGTCGGGCGCGGCGTAGCTGTCGAACAGCGATACCGGACCTTGGAACCTCACCCTGCCCGACTCGAGGACGACCACTTCGTCGAAGGCCTGATCGAGGTCGCCGATGTCGTGGGTGGAGACGACGACGTGCATAGTGCCGCGGAGGGACACCAGCAGGTCGAGGAAGCGGCGGCGCTGGTGCGGGTCGAGGCCCACGGTGGGCTCGTCCAAGAGCAGGACCTCGGCTTCGTGGACAAGAGCGCCAGCGATGGCTACCCGTTGCTGCTGACCGCCGGAGAGCGTCTTGATTCGGTCGTTCAGCTTGTCGGCCAGCCCGACGCGATCTATCGCCGCGGGGGCAGCGGTCCAGGCGTCACGCTCCCTCATCCCCTTGAGCCAGCCGATGTATGCCACGTGCTCGCGAGCGGTCAGCCCCGACAGGAAGCCAGGCCGTTGCGGTAGCCATGAGACCTTGCGCCGGTAGGCACGCGCGTCCCGGGAACCAGTGGAGGAGAAGCGGCCGAGGCTCACTCTCCCCGAGGCCGGCTTGAACGCGCCGGCACCGAGCGATAGGAGTGTGCTCTTCCCAGCGCCGTTGGGCCCCAGGAGGACGGTATGACCTGGAGCGAGCGTCAGATCGAGCCCGTTCAGAACGGGGCGTGAGCGGCGACTGTAGCGAAATGTACAGTCTTGGTAGAGCAGGGGCATACAGACCTCTAGGGCGCGTATTTGGTTGTGATCAGGCGGTGGTTCTGGTGAGGTCTTTGATCCAGATCATTGCGCCGCGAAGGTGGAGGGCGGCGAGGTAGCT
>NZ_JBIAWQ010000055.1:0-2812 GCF_042895815.1 Streptomyces sp. NPDC001373 | reverse complement strand
AACGGGGCTATCCAGGACGGCTCGGACGCCGTGATCACACCAGCCACAGCAAGATCATCTCATCTGTGGCCAGCAGTTACGGGACACCCCTTAGCGTATAGCACCCGAGATTCTCCGTCCGGAGCACCAGAACCAGTTAACCCGCTGTGAGCAGCGCAGATACCGAATCCCCGGAAGGGGGCACGATGAGTAACCAGAAGATCAGCGCGAAATTCCGCCGAGCCGTGGTCGAGGAATTCGACCTAGAGGCGTACGAGGTGACCACCCTTGACCGGGCCTGCGCTGTGCTCGATCAGATCGAGGGACTAGAGCGGGACGTGAAGGATCGCGGCGTAATCGTCCGTGGAATCCGGGGCGGTCTCTACCCGAATCCGTCGCTAAAGGAACTGCGCGCGGCCGAGGCGTCTTTCCTCTCGCTGGTGCGTTCCCTCGGTCTGAGCGATGCCGACAGCGGGACGGGTAAGGGTTCGGCGTCTGCTGCTGCCCGCGCCATGAATCGGGCTCGTTGGGGGGTGCGTTCTCTTGGCTCGGCGTCGGCGTAATGACGTACCGATTGATAGCGGCCCGTCCGCTGTAGAGGTTGAGCTAGCGCGCCGCTATGTCGCCGCCAGCCACTCCCTACCGGTACAGGATTTCAGCTGCCCGCTTGCTGACGGCGAGATTGAAGCCAAGGTGCAGGAATGGGCCGGGCGAATTCATCACATGTCCACGCTGTTCTGAAACGACCACCCCTAAACGTTAAGGGGTGCTCAGGGGGAAAGATGAAGAAGGTAAAGACTCTCAGCGTCCGTCACACGGAAAGTTCCCGCGCGAACCTCGCTGTCATACAGCAGCTATCCGGTTGTGAGACAGCGAGCGAGGCTGTCATGCAGGCGCTCGACTTGTACGCCGCTTACCTGAAACTCCCTCCCGGCGCTGTCATGCAGGCGACTGGTCACACGCGCCGCACGGAGGTTACGAGTGTTTGAGTCCCCGGAATGCATACGGCTCGGTTGCGTGAATCCGCGCCAACTCCGCAGCGGTAGGCAGTCATTCAAGCCGTGGTGCAGCACTCAGTGCCGCAAGTGGCATCGGGCCTTTACCGCATTCAGCGAGGGCGGGGCGGCGTATGGGCGGAATGCCGAGACGGACGCTGCGCTGTTTTCCGAAGTCGTCGCGGGTCTGGATGACACCCGGAATTTGTGCCTGCTCGATGAGCTTTTCGACGTGTACGGCCGAGCGTGACGCCGATGGAGCCGACCCGCGTAGTCTTCGGTCCGAATGGCTGGGAGCCGTCCGACGAACCGGCACCGCCGGGCAAGGTGGCGTGGCGCTTCCCTCGCTCGCGCGCTGTCCGGCAACCGGCCCCGCCCCGACTCATGCCTAACCGTCCAGCGCGCCGAGAGGGACGCCCCCGGAACTGCGGCAGCCGATGACCACACCTCAACGTTTAGGTGTGCTCCTGGCCCCCGATGACTGGCCCCGCTGTGGGTTGGTCGTCGGGGGCTTTCTGCGTTCCTGGTGGAAGCCTTCGAAAGAAAGGCGACAAGTCTGGCCGGCTGCGGGGTGCTGGGTACCCACGGGCCCGAGATTGCAAGGGAATCGAGCCCCTTCGAATCTCAGGCCACAGCGTCGAGAGCGGCCCGCACCCTCGGGTACTAGCCAAGCCGAGCTAGTTTCTGACGGGTCGTCAGATTCAGTGGGGGAGCAAGTTTGAAGGGGTCACCATTCGGGCCCGATCAGACAAGTCACGGGCCGTGTGGTTCTTCAGGTAGGGGCGAATTCGGCTGTGCATTGCGGCTAGGTTCCGATCACACTGCCCGGACTGCACGAGGGGGTATATCTCCAAGACTCGCCCCCACGTCTCGCACGCTGCCTCCAAGTGACCGACCTCTAGTTGCCGTTCGGCCAGCATGGACAAATAGCGGATACTCGTCCGCCGGAACGTGCTGGGGCGCAGCCGGTCCGATTCCTTGAGTGATTCGATGGAACCTGCCACGTCTCCCAGTTGGTAGCGCACTTGGCCTACGTGATACGCCAGCGAGGAAGGGTTATAGGACCCGAAAGTCTTCGACTGTGATTCGGCCTTTTCCATGGCTGTCTCGGCTTCCCGGATGCGCTGTAGGGCCATGCGCTTGTTTCCCTCTTGCGCGGCTGCGTGTGCCTGCTGTCCGGCGAGGAAGGCGCGCATTCGGGGACCGGCCTGCGGGGAAGCGGCGGCGGCAGCGTCAGCGAGGCGCAATGCTTCGGACCCGTGCCCGAGGTCTACGGCCTGAACGCTCATTCCTCGGAGAGTGGTGCAGAACGTTAGGTGATCCTCGGATGCCCCGGCGAGTTCAAGCGCTTTGAGGTAATAGCGCTGAGCCATTCCGTGTACGCCCTCATCTACGGCCATGTACCCCGTGAGATATGAGAGATCCGATGCGGCGGCCATCATCGCTTTGCGGACGTTGCCCGGAGCGTCAGCGCGCAGATAGGGAGCCACGGTGTTAACCACATAGGCAGCAGCCATTGGCCGCGCTGTCCGTCCGCCGAATTGGTCGTCAATATCGGAGAGGCGTTCGGTCATGGCGATAACCGATTGAACGTCGGACATTCCGATGCGCTGAGTCTCGCCCCTTTGGGCGACTTCCATCCGGCCGACCACGTCCGGCCAGTTGGGCACGGTGAGGGCGACAGAGAACAGACCTACTCCGAGCACGCTCCGGCGCGATGGGTCCATGTCTGCCCTCCCCAGGTCTATTGATCCGAAACGGTTTGGGTTCTGGGTCGTTGGTGGGGTGTGAGCGATCTGGTGGGGGACGCGCGGCATCTGTCGCCGTCGGCGCAGGAG
>NZ_JBIAWQ010000054.1:0-3201 GCF_042895815.1 Streptomyces sp. NPDC001373 | reverse complement strand
GACTCTATCAGACTCTTTCGTGTCCGACTTCCTCGGCGCTTTCCAGGTTCTTCGCTTTCGCGTTTTCCCTTTCCGGCGGTTCCGACTCTATCAGAGTTTTTCCACCGGATTTCCCGGCTTCAGATCCTGATTCAGAGCTGGATGTGCCCCAACGGAATGCAATTTCTTGGATTCTTGGGGGCGAAGAAGATGTTAAACCATCGCTGCCGAACTTGTCCAGTTCGAGGCAACCGTTCGAATCTACCTCCACGCTCCGGATGTGTCAACACCCTTCGCGACGACGAGGAGACTAGCAGCTGAGCGGGCCCCTACGCACATCACGCCGCGGTCGGCAGCGTGGCCGTCTGGTCCGCCTCCTCCACGTCGCCCGCCTCCCCGGCGCGCGACGCACGGCCGCCCAGGACGAAGACGTACGTCAGGAAGGTGGCCTCGGCGGCGACGCCGATCGCGATGCGGGCCCAGGTGGGGAGGCCCGACGGCGTCACGAAGCCCTCGATCAGACCGGAGACGAACAGGACCACGGCCAGCCCGATGGCCATGCCGAGGGCGGCTCGGCCCTGCTCGGCCAGAGCCGCGCGGCGGGTGCGCGGGCCCGGGTCGACGACCGTCCAGCCCAGGCGCAGGCCCGTGCCGGCGGCGACGAACACCGCCGTCAGTTCGAGCAGGCCGTGCGGGAGGATCAGGCCCAGGAAGACGTCGAGGCGGCCCGCCGAGGCCATCAGGCCCAGGCCGACTCCGAGGTTGGCCATGTTCAGGAAGAGGATCCAGAGCACCGGCAGGCCCAGGAAGGCCCCGAGGACCAGGCAGACGGCGGCGGCCTGGGCGTTGTTCGTCCACACCTTCGCGGCGAAGGAGGCCGCCGGGTGGCTGGAGTAGTACGTCTCGTACTCGCCGCCGGGTCGCGTCAGCTCCTTGAGGTGTTCGGGCGCTGCGACGGCTGCCTGGACCTCCGGGTGCGTGGCTATCCACCAGCCGATGAGCACGCCGAGGGCCGTGGAGAGCAGAGCCGCGGGTATCCACCAGCGGCGGCTGCGGTAGACGGCCGCCGGGAAGCCGGCCGTGAAGAAGCGGGCGGCGTCGCGCCAGCTCGCCCGGCGGGTTCCGGTGACGGTGGAGCGGGCGCGGGCCACCAGCTGGGTGAGGCGGCCGGTGAGCAGCGGGTCGGGGGCGCTCGACTGGATCAGGGAGAGGTGGGTGGCGGTGCGCTGGTAGAGCGCGACGAGTTCGTCGGCCTCCGCCCCGGTGAGCCGGCGGCCCCGGCCGAGGAGCTGTTCCAGGCGGTCCCACTGCGCCTGGTGGGCGGCCACGAAGACGTCGAGATCCATCCGGTTGTCGCTCCCCTGCCCCTGGCCCGCCCGATACGGCTGCTCGTCCTGCGGCCAGCTTGGCAGACTGGGGTGGGCAGGGGCGGGTCAGGTCGGTGAAAGGTGTGTCCGGTGAACGGTCTGGTGACGGGGGACGCGGTCGTCCTGGGTCTGCGGCCGGCGAGGCTGCCGAGCCGGGCGCTGGCGGTCCTGCTCGACCTGACCGTGTACGTCACCGGGTACCTGCTGGTGCTGCTCGCACTGGTCCTCGCGACCGCCGGGCTCGACGAGGCCGCGCAGGCGGCCGTGTCGGTGGCGACGCTGGTGCTGGTGCTGGTCGGGGTGCCGATCGCGGTGGAGACGCTGAGCCACGGGCGTTCGCTGGGGAAGCTGGCCTGCGGGCTGCGGGTGGTGCGGGAGGACGGCGGGCCGATCCGGTTCCGGCACGCGCTGGTGCGCGGGGCGATGGGGGTCGTGGAGCTGCTGATGACCTTCGGGACGGTGGCGTGCACCGCGTCGCTGGTGTCGGAGCGGGGGCGGCGGGTCGGGGACGTGTTCGCGGGAACGCTGGTGATCCGCGAGCGGGTGCCGGGGGCGCGGGTGATGCCCGTACCCCCGCCGCCGCCGTGGCTGGCCGGACGGTTCGCGGGGCTGGACCTCTCGGCCGTGCCGGAGGGGCTGTGGCTGGCGATCCGGCAGTACCTGACGCGGATGAACCAGCTGGACCCGCACACGGGCGCGGTGATGGCGGCGCGCCTCGCGGACGACGTGGTGGCGCGGACCGGGGCGCCGGCGCCGCCCGGGGTGCCGGCGGCCGCGTTCCTGATGGCCGTGGTGCACGAGCGGCAGTCGCGGGACGCCGCCCGGGCCTTCGCCGCCGCGCCGGCGCCCGGTCCCGGTCCCGGTCCTGTGGCGTACGGGGGGATCCCGGTGGCGCCGGCCGCTCCCGTACAGCCCGTGCGGCCTGCCCAGCCCGCCCGGCCGGTGGGGCCCGCGGCTCCCGTGGAGCCCGCGCCGCCCGCCACCGGGTTCGCGCCGCCCGCCTAGCTAGGCCTCCGGGCCCTCGAAGTGCTCGGGGTGCCCGGGGTCCTCGGAGTCCGTGAAGGCGGACGGCGGGGTCTCCAGGTGTTCGAGTTCGATGCCGGGGGCGGAGAGGACCACGTCCCCGGCGATGTGGACGGTGTGGACCTCGCCCGTGTCGAGGGCGGTGACCTGGTACTCGTCCACGACGAGCGGGCCGCTGTCGGTGGGGTGCTCGGCGCGGGAGCGCAGTGCCCAGGCCTGGTCGACGGTGCGGGGGGCGAGGACCGGGTCGGTGAGGGCGACGAGCCGGATCCGGGTCGCGGGGGCGCCGGGGGTCAGGCGCAGCAGGCGGGCCGTTGCGACGAGGAAGGCCGGGGAGGTGCCGGTGAAGCCGGGGGCGGCGACGTTGCCCTCGGTGGCCTCGGTGCCGGTGGGGTCGGTGCGGACCCAGGTGACGCCGTCGATGGCGGCTCCGCGGACCTGCCAGCTCGCCGCGTTGGCTTCGAGCCGGATGGGGCGGCCGAGGGCGTCGACCGCCAGGTCGAGGGAGCCCAGGTGCTCGCCGCCGGGGCCGGTGGTCTGGGAGACGTAACGCCAGCCCGAGGGGCCGGGGGCGCAGTGGAAGTGCTCCTCGCCGAGGGGGGCGTGGTCGTGCGGGTCGTGGAGCGAGTAGCGGCCGCGGGGCATGGGCTGTGGTCCTTGGCTGACGTACGGAGGTACGGGGCAGGCCCCCGGCACGGGTGCCGGGGGCCTGCTTCAGTGTGCGCGATCCGCTGGGATCAGTAGCGGTAGTGGTCGGGCTTGTACGGGCCCTCGACCTTGACGCCGATGTACTCGGCCTGCTCCGGGCGCAGCGTGGTGAGCTTGACGCCGA
>NZ_JBIAWQ010000053.1:0-4397 GCF_042895815.1 Streptomyces sp. NPDC001373 | reverse complement strand
CCAGCGCCAGCCGCACATCGTCCGCGGCTACTTCGGCGGCCCACACGTCCGCTACGTCCTGGACGAGAACCCCATGAGTTTCTGATCAATAGCAGGTCAGCCCGGCCATGGACACCCGGCCCGAGCCCCAGCCGCGGACCCGGACCACCGGCGTTGAGCCGTTGCGTCCCCAGCTTCTCGCCCGCGGCGGCGTCATCGACTGCCCGGCTTCGTCCTCGAAGACGATCCAGCCGCCGCACGCCGCCGCGGTGCTCTTACCCGCGGCCAGGTCTCCTTCTTCCAGACCTCGACCGCCTGGTCGTCGCGTTCGATCGCCCGCCGGGAGGGCTGCTGTCGGCGTACTCGGCTATGTGCAGAGCTCCGTACGGATGAACGTGCAGAGCAGTGAGCCCTGTGAAGTGCGAGCGTCGTGGTTCGAGATGATGGAGAGGTGTCTCTTCGCTATTTCAATCAGACCGGCTGGACCGCGATCTTCAACGGCACCGACACAGAGATCGGCCGCATGGTGCGTGTGGAGGGCTGGGACCAGGCGACCGGGACGGCCCTGGTCGTCGATCCCAAGCGCGGCGCCCTGCGTGCGGTGACGGACTATGAGGACTTCTCCCACCTGGAGCGAGCCGACCAGGTCGTGGCCGCGGTGCCTGGTGGAGGGTGGCGGGTGCACTGGAAGGACGAGGGACCAGGGGGAACGCCGCTGACGGAACAGGTGCTGGCCTGGCTCATCACCTCGCAGGGGCGGGCGACGGCCATCACGGTCGATGCCCAGGGGCATGTCGAGGATGCCGATGGCGCCGATGCCTTCATCCCGCCGGGCGAAGATCCGGTGCACTGATCGCAGCTGGTCAGGCCACGTCGTTCTCCCGCTCGATGGCCTGGAGGCGGTTCTTGAGCCGGTAGCTGGGGCCGTTGATGGAGATCACTTCGCAGTGGTGGAGGAGTCGGTCGAGAATCGCGGTGGCGAGGACCTCGTCGCCGAAGACCTGGCCCCATTCGCTGAAGGTCTTGTTCGAGGTCAGGATGATCGATCCCTTCTCGTAGCGCTTGGAGATGACCTGGAAGACCAGGTTCGCCTCGGCTCGTTCGAGGGGCTGGTAGCCGACCTCGTCCACCACGAGGACGCCGGGCCGCAGGTAGGTGCCGAGCTTGTTCGTCAGACGCCCGGCGGTCTCGGCAGCCTTGAGGTTGCGGACCATGTCGTCGAGGCTGGTGAAGTAGATCGAGTAGCCGGCCCGGCAGGCCGCGACCGCCAAGGCGACGGCGATGTGCGTCTTGCCCACCCCGGGTGGCCCGAGCAGGGCGGCGTTCGCCTTGCCCTCGACGAACGAGAGGGTGGCGAGGTCCTTGACCTTGCGCGGGTCGAGCTCGGGCTGGAAAGAGAAGTCGTACTCGTCGAGCGTCTTGTGGTGCGGCAGCTTCGAGAGCCGCAGGCCTTGGCGGAAGCGGCGGTCGTCGCGGACGGCCAGTTCCTCGGAAAGGACCAGGTCGAGGAAGTCGAGGTAAGGGGTGTCCCGTAACTGCTGGCCACAGATGAGATGATCTTGCTGTGGCTGGTGTGATCAAGGCGTCGGAGCCGTCGTGGATAGTCATCCCGGGCCCTGTCGGTCCCGCCCGTGGCCGGGAAAATTGGGGCGGGTGTCCGTCCGGATGACGTCGATGGAGCTTGGTGCCGAACGTTGAGCCCGTTGGATAGTCGGACGTGGGGGCCAAGCGCAGGAGTCCAGTGTTGTTGCCATGAGCACGCAAGAGAGCTTCTTTGAATCCTGTGGCCCCGGATGGGCGGGCACCGTCATCGCTGTGTGCGACGAAGGGCGGGGCAGGACATGGACGTGGTCGAGGAGCGGTGCGGGGGCGCTGACCTGAGCAAGGCGGATGTCAAGGTGTGCATCCGGGTGCCGGGCTCCGGGAAGCGCGCTCGCTATGAGGTCCGTACGTTCTCGACGATGAACGACGGTCTACTTGAGCTGCGGGACTGGCTGGTGGAGAACCGGATCACCCGGATCGGTATGGAGGCGACGGCGTCGTTCTGGAAGCCGCTGTTCTACCTGCTGGAGGCGACCGAGGGGATCGAACCGTGGCTGCTGAACGCCCAGCACATCAAGACTGTGCCGGGCCGCAAGACCGACGTGAAGGACTGCCAGTGGATCTGTCGCCTGGTCGAACACGGCCTGGTCCGGCCCTCCTTCGTGCCCCCGCGCGACATCCGCCAGCTTCGGGACCTGACCCGGTATCGCACGGAGACCGTCCGCGACCGGGCCCGCGATGTGAACAGGCTCGCGATGTTTTTGGAAGACACCGGGATCAAACTGTCCTCGGTGGTCAGCGACATCACGGGCCGGTCCGCGCGGGCCATGCTGAACGCCCTGGTCGCCGGCGAACGTGACCCGCGGGTGCTGGCCGACCTTGCGCTGGGCAGCCTGCAGGGCAAAGTCCCGCTGCTGACCCGCGCACTGACCGGCAACTTCAACGGGCATCATGCGTTCATGATCGCCGCAATGCTGCGTGCAATCGATGAGGCCGATGACCGGATCGCCCGACTGAGCGAGGAGATCAACCGGCAGTTGCAGCCGCTGCGCCGGCAGGTCGACCTGCTGATCACCATCCCCGGGATCAGCCTGACGCTGGCCCAGGTCCTGATCGCCGAGATCGGAGTGGACATGGGCCGCTTCGCGACAGCCGGACATCTCGCGTCCTGGGCCGGGATGTGTCCGGGCAACAAGGAATCGGCCGGCAAGCGCCTGTCCGGACGCACCCGGCACGGCGACACCTGGCTCAAGACCGCGCTGTTCATGGCCGGAGCCAGCGCGGCCCGCAGTAAGAACACCTACCTAAATGCCCAGTTCCGACGGCTGGTCCCGCACCGCGGCGCGAAACGCGCGACCCTCGCAGTCGGGCACTCCATCCTGGTCGCTGCCTGGCACATCCTGCACGGCCTCGTCCCCTACCAAGACCTCGGTCCCGACCACTTCACCAACCGGCTCGGCAAGGAACGCCAGAGTCGCCGGCTGATCGCCCAACTCGCCGCCCTCGGTCTGGACGTCACCGTCACCCCACGGGAGGCTGCGTGACCCGCACCGCGGTTCGGTTCAGCACAGGTAATTTTCAAGAGAGCCGCCCAGCAACCCCAAGTGAAACGGCGAGGTTACTGAGGTTGAACTCGTGGTGTCGTAGGGGCTGACGGCTGGTCGTCCGCTGCGGTATTACCGGGGCATGCGGTATCCACAAGGGGGCGGACTGACCGCCGAACGTCAGCAGTTCCGCGAGGGGTTACGGCTGGAGGCGGCCGAGAGGTTCGCCCAGGGCGAGGCGAGCTCGGTGATCGCCAAGGACCTTCGGGTCAGCGTCCGCTCGGTGCAGCGGTGGCGGCGGATGTGGGACGAGGGCGGTCCGCGGGCTCTGCGGTCACAGGGTCCGGCGTCGCTGCCGAGGCTGAGCGAGAAACAGTTCGCGCAGCTGGAGGCGGAGCTGGCCAAGGGGCCGGCCGCGCACGGCTGGGAGGACCAACGCTGGACCCTGAGCCGTGTGAAGACGGTGATCGGGCGGCGCTTCCACCTGACCTACACGGTCCAGGGCGTGCGCAAGCTGCTGGTGCGCAATGGCTGGTCCTGCCAGGTCCCGGCCCGGCGTGCGATGGAGCGGGACGACGAGGCGGTGGCCGGGTGGGTCAAGGAGGTGTGGCCCTGCGCGGAAGGCTCGCGGCGGCCCGTGGAGCCTGGCTCGTGTTCGAGGACGAAGCCGGATTCTCCATGACGCCGCCGCAGGCCAAGACCTGGTCGCAGCGCGGCCGGACTCCGGTGGTGCGGGTCCGTGGTCGTTCCCGCAGACGGATATCCATCGCCGCGCTGACCTGCTACAAGCCCGGCCACCGGTCCCGGCTGATCTACCGGCCGCGCCGGGACGACGGCCAACGCGACGGGCGCAAGAGCTTCTCCTGGCGCGACTATCGGGACCCGCTGATCGCCGCACACCAGCAGCTCGGCGGGCCGATTGTCCTCGTCTGGGACAACCTGAACGTCCACAAGGCCGCCGGCCTGCGGGAGTTCGCCGAAGCCCGGGACTGGCTGACGATCTACTACCTGCCGCCCTATGCACCCGACCTCAACCCCGTCGAAGGGATCTGGTCCCTCCTGCGGCGCGGCTGGCTCTCCAACGTCGCCTTCAGCACCCCCGAACACCTCATCCAGCGCATCCGCCGCGGTCTACGCCACATCCAGTACCGCAGCGACCTCATAAACGGCTGCCTCGCCGAGACCGGCCTGACCATCAAACCCACCTGAGTGACCCAGCGACACCACGAGTTCAACCTCAGAGGACGTTAAGTCCGTTTCTGGTAGCAGCCTCGTCCGGGCTGGGTGAGGAAGCCTTGGCGGGTGAGGCGTCCGAGGCGGCTGCGGGTGATG
>NZ_JBIAWQ010000052.1:0-4525 GCF_042895815.1 Streptomyces sp. NPDC001373 | reverse complement strand
GGGGGGACCCTGTGGGAGAGTAGGACGCCGCCGAACAATCATTGTGGGAAAGCCCCGCACCTTCTGGTGCGGGGCTTTTCTGCGTTTACGGGCAGATCGGCGGCCGGCCGGAGTGTGCTGGGTGCGGAGTACTACGTCCTGCACCTCACGGGTCCCGGTTGATCGTTTGACATGGAGTGCGCTCCAAGACCTAGCGTCGTGGGCAGACGGTTTTCCAGTTCGGGAGGCACCACGATGATCGACGCACGCATGCGGCACCTGGGTGAACTCGCAGTCTCTGCACAGGGGTTGGGCTGCATGGGTATGAGTCACGGCTACGGGGACTCGGACGACGAGCAGTCGATCGCGACCCTCAACCGGGCCCTCGACCTCGGGGTGAGCCTCCTGGACACCGCCGACTTCTACGGCTCCGGGCACAACGAGGAACTGATCGGCCGGGCCATCGCCGGACGCCGCGACGAAGCGGTGGTCGCCACCAAGTTCGGCTTTGCCAACCGCCTGGGCGAGCCCACCGTGATCCGCGGTGACGCCGCCTACGTGCGCCAGGCCTGCGAGGCCTCGCTGCGTCGGCTCGGGGTCGACCACATCGACCTCTACTACCAGCACCGGGTCGACCCGCAGGTGCCGATCGAGGAAACCGTCGGTGCCATGGCCGAACTGGTCCAGGCCGGCAAGGTCCGCCACCTCGGGCTGTCGGAGGCCGGCGCGGAAACGATCCGCCGGGCCCACGCGGTGCACCCGATCACCGCGCTCCAGAGCGAATGGTCCCTCTGGACCCGGGACCTGGAGGCGGAAGTCGCCCCGGTCTGCCGTGAACTGGGCATCGGCATGGTCCCGTTCTCCCCGCTCGGCCGGGGCTTCCTGACCGGCCGCTACAGCTCCGTCGAGGGACTGGCGGAGGGCGACGTACGGCGCACGCAGCCGCGGTTCGCCGACGGCAACCTCGACCGGAACCTGGCGATCGTCGCGAAGCTCGAGGAGCTGGCCGCCGCCAAGGGCGTGACCACCGGGCAGCTGGCCCTGGCCTGGGTGCAGCACCGGGGCGAGGACGTCGTGCCCATCCCCGGCACCCGGCGGCAGCGGTACCTGGAGGAGAACCTCGCCGCCCTGGCCGTCGAGCTGACGGCGGAGGACCTGGCCGCCATCGAGGCCGCGGCCCCGCGCGAACAGATCGCGGGCGCCCGCTACGACGAGTCCAGCCTGAGCTTCGTCAACCACTGAACGGTCCGCTGAACAGTCGACTGAACGGACCACGGCGGCCCGGTCGGGCGGGGGTCAGTGCCGCTGGAGGACGGCCACCGCCTCCTTCACCCGTCCGAGGGTGATCAGGTGCTCGGCCAGGTCCGTCGTGTTGTCGCACGCGTGCGCTTCGAGGACGGTGACCGCCTCCTCGACGCGGCCGGCGTCGGCGAGGAGCAGGGCGACGGACGACGCCCCGTACCAGGTGTCCCCCTCCGGGTGGGCCCGTGCCAGCTCGAGCGCCTCCTCACGCCGGCCGCAGGCGGCCAGCAGCGGAAGCCGCATCTCGAAGAAGCCCCAATCCTCCTCGCCTCGGCGGGACTTGAGGCCGTCGAGGTAGGCCAGTCCCTCCTCGGCACGGCCCTGGTCGGCGTACAGGGTGCACAGCCTGCGGACGAGCCAGTCCTCCGCACCGAGGGGCGCGTCCGCAAGGGCGCGCAGCACCTCGATCGCCTCGCCGCCCCGGCCGTGCCGCTCCAGGAGCGCCGCGAGCTGCACCGCCCCGAACCGCCGGAAGCCGTCCGAAGCCCCCGGCCTCCGGAACACGGCGATCGCCCCCTCCAGGTCGCCGCGTTCCTCCAGCAGCTCGGCCAGCCGGCACGCCGGGTTCCCGAGCTCCTCGGCGCACACCCGTAGCTCCTCGATCCTGCCGGTGCGGACCAGGAGACCGGCGAGCTGCTCGTGGCCGTGGACCGGCGAGTCGAGGGGGCCGGGCCGCAGCAGGGCCAGCGCGTCGTCGACCCGGCCCTGGCGCTCGCGGACGGTGGCGAGCAGGTACGCCGCGCCGGCGGGCGAGGGATCGCTCCGCCGGCAGGCCGGGTCCTCGCAGCGGTGACTCGCCTCGATGCGGTCGGTCAGCAGCGCGGCGACCTCCTCGTCCCGGCCCGCGATCCCGGCGACGTCGACCAGGGCGATGGCGAGGAAGGCGTCCCCGACGTGGGGCAGGAGCAGCGCGAACCCCTCGGCGCCCCGCCCCTGCCGGGCGAGCAGCCGCCCGAGGAACGCCAGCGCCTCCCGTCCCCCGCCCTCGGCGTGCGGGCGGGCCAGCGCGATCGCCTCGTCCGCCCTTCCCCAGGCCTCCAGCAGCCCGGCCGCGGCCTCGACCGCCGTCCACCACCCCGTGGCGGCATAGGGGTCGAGCAGCTCCCAGGCCTCCGTCTGCCGCCCCTCCTCGGTGAACCGCTGCGCGAGCTCCCGCGCACAGAACCACTCCCCGCGGCCGGCCTGGAACGCCACCTCCTCGACGTGCCCGAGCTCAAGCAGCCGGGAAACGAGGTACGGGGGTATGCAACGGGAGTACGACCGGAACCGGCGGTCGAGATCGGCAGCGTCCATGGGCACGCACCCTAGAAGACCCCCCTCACGCGACCGGCCGGCCCCCCGGCCGCCCGCCGCACCCTGCCCCGGTCCAGGCTCGGGGCTCACCGCTTGATCAGGGTGCGGGCGTGACCGTCCCTGAGACCATCCCCGTCGCCCATGAGCCGGGCTGTCGAACGAGCGCCATTGGCCGGTTCAGCGGCGGCCGGTTCCTGGCGTCGCTCACCCACCCGTCACGGTACGAGGACGACCTTGCCGAGGTTGCGGCGCTGCTCGATGACGGCGTGGGCGCGGGCCGCCTCGGCGAGGGGGATCTCCTCGTGAACGGTGGTGCGCAGCGTGCCCGCGGCGCGCTGCTCCCAGAGCTCGCGCTGCCAGCGGGCGTACAGGTCGGGCCGGCCGGCGGCGACGGCCCGCATCTGGAAGCCGATCACCGAGGCGCCGCGCACCAGGAGCTCGTACGCCTCCACCGTGCCGCCGCCGGAGCTGAAGGCCACCAGCCGCCCGCCCATGGCCAGGGCCCGTACGGCGGGGCCGAGCAGGTCGCCGCCGATGCCGTCGAGGACGACGTCGTACGGGGCTCCCCAGTCGGCGTCCTCGTACAGCACGACCTCGTCCGCGCCCAGGCGGCGGACGAACCCGGCCTTGTCGGCACTGCCGACGGCGGCGACCACGCGCCCCGCCCCGCCGGCCTTCGCGAGCTGGAGGGCGAGGCCGCCCACCGCACCGGCCGCCGCCGTGACGAGCACCGACTCGCCCGGCCGCACCCGCCCGGCCTCGTAGGCCCCCCGCGCCACGAGCCCGCTGCGCACGAGCGCCACCGCGTCCACGGCGGTCGCGCTCTCGGGGACGGCGGTGGTCAGCGCGCTGTTCAGGACGGCGTACTCGGCGTAGGCGTGGGCGAAACACAGCCCGGTGACACGGTCTCCGACGGCGAACCCGGTGACTCCCGCTCCGATGGAGACGACGGTCCCGGCGACTTCCCCGCCGAACGGGACCGGCCCGCTGCCCTCCCGGACCTTGCGGACGGTGGGCAGGGTGACCCCGATCGCCTCGGCCCGGACGACCAGCTCCCCGGGGCCCGCGACCGGGCGATCGACCTCCTCGGCGAACAGCACTTCGGGCCCGCCGTTGACCTCGTGGCGGATGCGCAGCACAGGACCTCCCCCGATCCGTTGATTTCATTGGGCAGCCCAACGGTAAGTCGAAAGTCGTAGGGACATCCAACGATTCATGGGTAGGGTGGGTTCATGCTCACGACCCCGCCCCTCGCGCACATCCAGTCCCTGCCCAGTTGGCTCGTCGGCCGGGTCGCGGCGCGCGGACGGGAACTGGTCGCCGAGGCCATCGCGGCGGAGGGGCTGAAGCTGATGCACCACGCGGTCCTGGCGGCGACCGCCGAGTACGGGCCGGTCGCCCAGGCGGAGCTGGGCCGCCGGCTCGCGGTGGACCCGAAGGACATGGTCGGGATCCTCAACCACCTCCAGGAGGCGGGCATGGTCCTGCGGACCCCCGACCCGGCCGACCGCCGCAAGAACGCCGTGACGGTCACCGCGCAGGGAGAAGCCGCCCTGGCCCGCTGCGCGGCGCTCGCGGAGGCGGCGAACGAGCAGCTCCTGGCCCCGCTGACGGTGGAGGAGCAGGCCGTACTGATGGGGCTGCTGAGGCGCGTCCATGAGGGACCCGCCTCGTTTTGACACCCCTGGGGGCGGGATGTAGAGTCAAACGGTTGCCTCGAACGGGACACGTTCGGCGACACCCACCCCACAGCGAATCAAATTCCATGCGGGGTGCCCTCGACTCTTCATTCGGAACGTCGAAGCCGGGAAATCCGGTGGAAAACTTCTGATAGAGTCGGAACCGCCGGAAAGGGGAAACGCGAAAGCGAAGAACCTGGAAAGCGCCGAGGAAGTCGGACACGAAAGAGTCTGATAGAGTCGGAAACGCAGGAAAGAACGAAAGCCCGGAG
>NZ_JBIAWQ010000051.1:0-4558 GCF_042895815.1 Streptomyces sp. NPDC001373 | reverse complement strand
GGCTTGACCTTGTAGGTGGCGGTGGAGTTGTCGACGACGACGGCTTCCTTGGCGGCGATGACCTGGGCGCAGAGGCTGCCTTCCTCGGAGGCCTTGGTGCACGTGCCGTTGACGGCGCCGTTGTCGGCGGAGCGGTTGGTGGCGCCGGAGAGGACGAGGGAGTACTGGGTGTTGACGCTGTTGGTGCCCAGTCCGTTGGAGGGGCGGGGCTGGAACCACTTCAGGTCCGGCTTCGCGGCTTCCTGGGGGTCGTTCGGGTCCTTCTTGGGCAGGTTGTAGGTCTGCCCGATGAGGGACGAGCCGACGACATGGCCGCTCTTGTCCCTGATCTCCGAGCCGTTGGCCTTGTCGTTGAAGAGGGCCTGGGCGACGCCGGTGACGGCGAGCGGGTAGAGGACCCCGCAGATCACGGTCAGGACGAGCAGGGCCCGCAGGCCGGCCCCGATCAGCCGTGCTGTGTTTCCTACCGAGTTGTTCATGTGGGGTCAGCCGATTCCGGGGATGAGGGAGATGAGGAGGTCGATGAGCTTGATGCCGATGAACGGGGCGATCAGACCGCCCACCCCGTACAGCCCCAGATTGCGGCGGAGCATCTTGTCGGCGCTGGTGGGCTTGTACTGGACGCCCTTGAGGGCGAGCGGGACGAGGGCGATGATGATGAGCGCGTTGAAGATGACGGCGGAGAGGATCGCCGAGTTCGGGGAGGACAGGCCCATGATGTTGAGCTTGTCCAGGCCGGGGTAGACCACGGCGAACATGGCCGGGATGATCGCGAAGTACTTGGCGACGTCGTTGGCGATGGAGAAGGTCGTGAGCGCGCCGCGGGTGATGAGGAGCTGTTTGCCGATCTCGACGATCTCGATGAGCTTCGTCGGGTTGGAGTCGAGGTCCACCATGTTCCCGGCCTCCTTGGCGGCCGAGGTGCCCGTGTTCATCGCGACGCCGACGTCCGCCTGGGCGAGTGCCGGGGCGTCGTTCGTGCCGTCGCCGGTCATCGCGACCAGCTTGCCGCCGGCCTGCTCCCGCTTGATGAGGGCCATCTTGTCCTCGGGGGTGGCCTCGGCGAGGAAGTCGTCGACTCCCGCCTCCTCGGCGATCGCCTTGGCGGTGAGCGGGTTGTCACCGGTGATCATGACGGTCTTGATGCCCATGCGGCGCAGCTCGTCGAACCGTTCACGCATGCCCTCCTTGACCACGTCCTTGAGGTGGATGACACCCAGAACGCGGGCGCCCTTCTCGTCTTGCACGGCGACGAGGAGCGGGGTGCCGCCGGCCTCGGAGATCCGGTTGGCGAGCAGGTCGGCGTCGTTGGCGACCTCGCCGCCCTGCTCCTTGACCCACGCGATGACCGAACCGGCCGCACCCTTGCGGGTCTTGCGCCCGTCGACGTCGACACCTGACATGCGGGTCTGGGCGGTGAAGGCGATCCACTCGGCGTGGGCGAGCTCGCCCTGGTGGCGTTCGCGCAGCCCGTACTTCTCCTTGGCGAGGACGACGATGGAACGGCCCTCGGGGGTCTCGTCGGCCAGCGAGGACAGCTGGGCGGCGTCGGCCACCTCGGCCTCGGTGGTGCCCTTGACGGGGACGAACTCGGCGGCCTGGCGGTTGCCGAGGGTGATGGTGCCGGTCTTGTCGAGCAGCAGCGTCGACACGTCGCCCGCGGCCTCGACGGCGCGGCCGGACATGGCCAGGACGTTGCGCTGGACCAGGCGGTCCATGCCCGCGATGCCGATCGCGGAGAGCAGGGCGCCGATGGTGGTCGGGATCAGGCAGACGAGGAGAGCGGTGAGCACGATCATGGACTGCTTGGCGTCCGCGTAGATCGCGAAGGGCTGGAGGGTGACGACCGCCAGCAGGAAGACGATCGTGAGGGACGCGAGGAGGATGTTGAGAGCGATCTCGTTCGGCGTCTTCTGCCGGGCCGCGCCCTCGACCAGGGCGATCATGCGGTCGATGAAGGTCTCGCCGGGCTTCGTCGTGATCTTGATGACGATCCGGTCCGAGAGGACCTTCGTGCCGCCGGTCACTGCCGACCGGTCGCCACCGGACTCTCGGATGACGGGGGCGGACTCGCCGGTGATGGCGGACTCGTCGACGGAGGCGACGCCCTCGACGACGTCTCCGTCGCCGGGGATGATGTCGCCGGCCTCGCAGACCACCAGGTCGCCGATCTTCAGCTCGGTGCCCGGGACCTGCTCCTCGCCCTTGCCGTCCTTGGTCAGGCGGCGGGCGACGGAGTCGGTCTTGGCCTTGCGCAGGGTGTCGGCCTGCGCCTTGCCGCGGCCCTCGGCGACGGCTTCGGCGAGGTTGGCGAAGATGGTGGTCAGCCACAGCCAGGCGGTGATGGCCCAGCCGAACCAGTCCGTCGGGTTCTTGACGGCCAGGACGGTGGTGACGACCGAGCCGACGAGGACGACGAACATGACCGGGGACTTGATCATGACGCGGGGGTCGAGCTTGCGGACCGCGTCGGGGAAGGACTTGAGCAGGGCCTTGGGGTCGAAGAGCCCTCCGCCGACGCGGCCGGCGGGCGGCTTGTGGCCGGTGGGCAGGTCTTCGTGCGGGGCACGGGTCTCAGTGGCGGTGCTCATGATGCGAGCCCTTCGGCGAGCGGCCCCAGCGCGAGGGCGGGGAAGTAGGTCAGTCCGGTGACGATGAGGATGGTGCCGACGAGGAGGCCGGTGTAGAGGGGTTTGTCGGTACGCAGGGTGCCCGCGGTTTCGGGGACGGGCTTCTGCTCGGCGAGCGAGCCGGCGAGCGCGAGGACGAAGACCATGGGCAGGAAGCGGCCCAGGAGCATGGCGATGCCGATGGTCGAGTTGTACCACTGGGTGTCGGCGTTCAGGCCGGCGAAGGCGGAGCCGTTGTTGTTGGCGCCGGAGGTGTAGGCGTACAGGACCTCGGAGAAGCCGTGTGCGCCGGAGTTGAGCATCGAGTGCGGCGGGGTCGGCAGGGCCATGGCCGCGGCGGTGAAGCACAGCACGAGGGCGGGGGTGATGAGGATGTAGCAGGCGGCGAACTTGATCTCGCGGGTGCCGATCTTCTTGCCCAGGTACTCGGGGGTGCGGCCGACCATCAGGCCGGCGATGAACACCGCGATGATCGCCATGATCAGCATGCCGTAGAGGCCGGAGCCGACGCCGCCG
The DNA here is from genome assembly GCF_042895815.1 of Streptomyces sp. NPDC001373. Lineage (NCBI taxonomy): Bacteria > Bacillati > Actinomycetota > Actinomycetes > Kitasatosporales > Streptomycetaceae > Streptomyces > Streptomyces sp. NPDC001373. The sequence goes on along the minus strand of NZ_JBIAWQ010000051.1, from coordinate 1,412 downwards.
GGGGCGATCTCGCCGAGCTGCATGCCCAGCAGCTGGATCCCGCCGCCGAGCCCGGTGAAGGAGGAGTGGAAGGAGTTGACCGCGCCGGTGGAGGTGAGTGTGGTGGCGACCGAGAAGATCGCGGAGGCGCCGACGCCGAAGCGGGTCTCCTTGCCCTCCATCGCGCCGCCCGCGACCTCGAAGGCCGGGCCGTGGTGGGCGAACTCGGTCCACATCATCAGGGCGGTGAACCCGAGCCAGATCGTCGCCATCGTGGCGAGGATCGCGTAGCCCTGGCGCAGGCTTCCGACCATGCGGCCGAAGGTGCGGGTGAGCGCGAAGGGGATGACGAGGATCAGGAAGATCTCGAACAGGTTGGAGAACGGGGTGGGGTTCTCGAAGGGGTGGGCGGAGTTGGCGTTGAAGTAGCCGCCGCCGTTCGTCCCGAGTTCCTTGATGACCTCCTGGGAGGCGACGGCCCCGCCGTTCCACTGCTGGGTGCCGCCCGTGAACTGGCCGACCTCGTGGATCCCGGCGAAGTTCTGGATTGCCCCGCAGGCGACGAGGATCAGGGCGCCGATCACGGCGATCGGCAGCAGGATCCGTACGGTGCCGCGCACCAGGTCCGCCCAGAAGTTGCCCAGCTCACCGGTACGGGAGCGGGCGAAGCCGCGTACGAGGGCGACGGCGACGGCCATGCCGACGGCGGCGGAGACGAAGTTCTGCACGGCCAGGCCGCCGGTCTGCACGACGTGGCCCATGGCCTGCTCACCGGCGTACGACTGCCAGTTGGTGTTCGCCACGAACGACGCGGCGGTGTTGAAGGCCTGGTCGGGGTCGATGGCCGCGAAGCCGAGGGAGCCGGGCAGGAGGCCCTGGGCGCGCTGGAGGGCGTAGAGGAAGAGGACGCTGACCGCGGAGAAGGCGAGGACGCTGCGCAGGTAGGCGGGCCAGCGCATCTCGGCGGTCGGGTCGGCGCCGATGGCCTTGTAGATCCACTTCTCCGGGCGGTAGTGCTTCTCGGAGGAGTAGACGCGGGCCATGTGGTCGCCCAGGGGACGGTAGGCCAGCGCGAGCGCGGCGATCAGCGCGAGCAGCTGGAGCACACCAGCGGTTACGGGGCTCATATCGGTGCTCAGAACCTCTCCGGGTACACGAGGGCGAGGACGAGGTATCCGAGCAGGGAGACGGCCACGACGAGGCCGACGACGTTTTCGACGGTCACAGCTTGGTCACCCCCCGGGCGATGAGAGCCACCAGCGCGAACACCGCGACCGTGGTGACGACGAAGGCCAGATCGGCCATCGCGAGCTCCTGAGTGAAGTGGGAAGAAGATGAATCGGCCAGATGGCCGATGACGAGATAACCGTGTCTTCATCCCGCCGTTAAGACGCCTTGACGGGGTCCATACGGGCTCGGCGGAACTCTTGACG
>NZ_JBIAWQ010000050.1:0-4812 GCF_042895815.1 Streptomyces sp. NPDC001373 | reverse complement strand
GTGCGCCATGTCCGTGAGGCCGTCCGCTTCGCAGATGCCGTCGCCACCCTCGCCGCAGACGACGTGCGCACCTTCCTGGAGATCGGCCCCGGCGGCGCACTGTCCGCCCTGGCCCGGGAGCTCGTCGACGAGCAGGCCGTCACCGTGCCCGTCCTGCGGACCGACCGGGCCGAGGACCTGGCCGTCACCACCGCGCTCGCCCGGCTCCACGTCCACGGCACCCCCGTCGACTGGACGGCCTGGTACGCCGACCGCGGCGCCTGCCGCATCGCCCTGCCCACCTACGCCTTCCAGCGCGAGAACTACTGGCTGCACGTCCCGGCCTCCGCCGACCCCGAGGCGATCGGCGTCACCGACACCGAACACCCCCTGCTGGGCGCCACCGTCGTGCTCCCGGACGGCGGCATCGTGCTCACCGGCCGCCTCTCTCTCGCCACCCACGCCTGGATCGCCGACCACACCGTCTCCGGAGCCGTCCTCGTCCCCGGTACCGCCTTCGTCGAACTGGCCCTGCGGGCCGGCCGGGAAGCCGGCTGCGCACACATCGAGGACCTCACCCTGGAGGCCCCGCTCGTCCTGCCCGAGCACGGCGGCGTCCAGCTCCGTCTCACGGTCGGGGCACCCGACGCCACGGGCCGCTGCGTCCTGGAACTCCACTCCCGCCCCGAGGACCCCGTCGCATCCCGCGACTGGACGCGCCACGCCGGCGGCACCCTGTCCGCCGCAGCGGCACCGCCCCCGGTGGCGTCCGAGCTCGCGGCATGGCCCCCGCGCGGAGCCGAACCGGTCGCCACCGACCACCTCTACGAGCTCCTCGACGACCTCGGCTTCGGCTACGGCCCGGTCTTCCGCGGCCTCACCGAGGCGTGGCGGCACGGCGACTCCCTGTATGCCGCCGCGGCCCTCCCCGCCCCCACGGCACCGGACGCCGACACGTACGGGCTGCACCCGGCCCTCCTCGACGCCGCCCTCCACGCCTCCTGGCTCGGCCTGCTGTCCGGCACCGACACCGGGCAGGGCCTGCTGCCCTTCTCCTGGAGCGGGGTCGGCCTGCACGCCACCGGCGCCCCCGCCGTACGCGTCCGGCTGACCCCGGCCGGCCCGGACACCGTCTCCGTCCTGGTCGCCGACACGGCGGGGCAGACCGTCGCCTCGGTCGACGCCCTGGTCCTGCGCCCGGTCTCCGCCGACCGGCTGCGCGCGGCGGCGGCCCCCCGCACCGACACCCTCCTCCGGCTCGACTGGACCCCGGCCCAGGTGCCCGCCGACGCCCCCGAACCCGACTGCGTCGTGGCCCTCGCCGGCCCGGACCCCGACGGCGGCCTGGCACCGGACGACCCGGCCGTAGCCGTACGCGCCACCGCCCACCGCACGCTCGCCCTGATCCAGGAGTGGCTCGCCGAGGAGCGGCCCGACCGGACCCCGCTCGTCCTCGTCACCCGCCACGCCGTCGCGACCACCCCCGCCGAACGCGCCGCGCTGGACCCGGCCCAGGCCGCCGTCTGGGGCATGCTCCGCACGGCCCAGTCGGAGAACCCCGACCGCTTCGTCCTCCTCGACCTGGAACCGGGCCTGGACCCGGACGCCGGCCCCGGCCGGGAGGCCCTGCGCGCCGCCCTGGCCACCGGCGAACCCCAGCTCGCCGTACGCGGCGGCACGGTCCTGCTGCCCCGCCTGACAGCCCACACGGACCGGCCGGCCGGCGACTCCCCGCAGCGCCGGGCGTTCCCGGCCGACGGCACCGTCCTGGTCACCGGCGCCACCGGCACCCTCGGCCGGCTCGTCGCCCGCCACCTCGTCACCGAGCACGGCGCACGCCACCTCCTGCTGACCGGCCGCCGGGGCCCCGCCGCCGAAGGCGCGGCCGACTTCGAGGCCGAACTCACCGCCCTCGGCGCCCGGGTCACCACCGCCGCCTGCGACGTGGCCGACCGCCGCGCCCTGGCCGGCCTGCTGGAGGCGGTCCCCGCCGAGCACCCGCTGGCCGCCGTGGTCCACGCGGCCGGGGTGACCGACGACGGCATCGTCCCCGCCCTCACCCCGGACCGCGTCGACCACGTCCTGCGGCCCAAGGTCGACGCCGCACTCCACCTGCACGAGCTCACCCGCGACATGGACCTGTCCACGTTCGTGCTCTTCTCCTCCGTATCCGCCACGCTCGGCGGCGCCGGCCAGGCCAACTATGCCGCCGCCAACGCCTTCCTCGACGCCCTCGCCCAGCAGCGCCACGCGGCCGGACTGCCGGCCGTGTCCCTGGCCTGGGGCCTGTGGGCCGACGGCAGCGGCATGACCGGCAAGCTGGACTCCACCGACCTCGCACGGATCCGCCGCATGGGCCTCGTCGCCATGGACGCGGCCACCGGCCTCGCCCTGTTCGACGCCGCCTGCGCTTCCGGCGCGGACGTCCTCTTCCCCGTGCCGCTGGACCACGCGGGACTCCGCGTCCAGGCGGCCGAGGGCAAGGTCCCGGCCCTCCTGCGCGGACTGGTCAGGACCCCGGTCCGCAAGGCCCACAGCGGTCCCGGCGCCCCCTCCGCCTCGCCGGCGGACCGCGCCTCCGCCCTCGCCGCGACCCTGCACGGGCTCCCCGAGTCCGAACAGGAACGCGTCCTGACCGACCTGGTGCGCGGCCAGATCGCCACGGTCCTCGGCCACGCCTCGCCCGACCGGGTGGAACCCGAACGCCCCTTCAAGGACCTCGGCTTCGACTCGCTCACCGCCGTCGAACTGCGCAACCTGCTGGGCGCCGTCACCGGAACCCGACTGCCCGCGACCCTGGTCTTCGACCACCCCACCCCGCTGGCCCTCACCCGCTTCCTGCGCGCCGAGATCCTCGGCGACGCCCCCGGCGCGACCGCCCCGGCCCCGGCGGGAGCGCTGCCCGGCGGCCTCCCGGCCGTGGACGATCCGATCGCGATCGTGGGGATGAGCTGCCGGTATCCGGGTGGGGTGCGTTCTCCGGAGGATCTGTGGCGGTTGGTCGCGGAGGGTGGTGACGCGGTCGGCGGGTTCCCGGTGGACCGTGGCTGGGCGCTGGACGAGCTGTTTCACCCGGATCCGGATCACGCGGGGACGAGTTATGCCCGTGAGGGCGGGTTCCTGTACGAGGCGGGGGAGTTCGATGCCGCGTTCTTCGGGATCTCGCCGCGTGAGGCGCTGGCGATGGATCCCCAGCAGCGGTTGCTGTTGGAGACCTCGTGGGAGGTGTTCGAGCGGGCCGGTATCGACCCGGCGACGCTGAAGGGCTCGCGTACCGGGGTGTTCGCCGGGGTCATGTACCACGACTACGGCTCCCGGCTCTCGGTCGTCCCCGACGGCTTCGAGGGCTACCTCGTCAACGGCAGCGCGGGCAGCATCGCCTCCGGGCGCGTGGCCTACACCTTCGGGCTGGAGGGGCCGGCGGTGACCGTGGACACGGCCTGCTCCTCGTCCCTGGTGGCCCTGCACCTCGCGGCGCAGGCCCTGCGCCAGGGCGAGTGCTCCATGGCCCTCGTGGGCGGGGTCACCGTCATGGCGACCCCCAACATCTTCGTCGAGTTCAGCCGCCAGCGCGGGCTGGCCGCCGACGGCCGCTGCAAGGCGTTCTCCGCAGGCGCCGACGGCACCGGCTGGGCCGAGGGCGCCGGCATGCTGCTCGTGGAGCGGCTCTCGGACGCCCGCCGCAACGGGCACCCGGTGCTGGCCGTCGTACGGGGCACCGCGATCAACCAGGACGGTGCGTCCAACGGCCTGACCGCCCCGAACGGGCCGGCGCAGCAGCGCGTGATCCGCCAAGCCCTGGCGCAGGCGGGCCTGTCGGCGGGTGACGTGGACGCCGTCGAGGCGCACGGCACGGGCACCACCCTCGGCGATCCGATCGAGGCCCAGGCCCTCCTGGCCACCTACGGGCAGGAGCGGGACGCGGACCGGCCGCTGTGGCTGGGCTCGCTGAAGTCCAACATCGGTCATACGCAGGCCGCGGCCGGTGTGGCGGGTGTGATCAAGATGGTGATGGCCATGCGCCACGGGGTGCTGCCGCGGACCTTGCACGTGGACGAGCCCTCCCCGCACGTCGACTGGTCCGCGGGGGACGTGCGCCTGCTGACCGAGGCCCGTGAGTGGGCCGTGGACGGCGGCCGTCCGCGCCGGGCGGGCGTCTCCTCCTTCGGCGTCAGCGGCACCAACGCCCACGTCGTCATCGAGCAGCCCGTACCGCACGAGGCACCGGAGCCGCACCAGGCCCCCGGGGCCGTACCGGCCCCCGACACGGCCGTCGTCTGGCCGCTCTCCGCCAAGGACCCGGCGGCGCTGCGCGCGCAGGCCGGACGTCTCCTCGCCCACCTCACCGCCCACCCGGACCTGCGCCCCCTCGACGTGGCCCTCTCCCTGGCACCCCGCGCCGCTCTGGACCTGCGGTCCGCCGTCGTCGGCACGCGCCGCGAGGAACTGCTCAGCGGCCTGGAGGACCTCCTCGCGGGCCGGCCGACGGCCACGGCGTTCCTGCGGGGGGAGACCCCGCAGGGCACAGCCGTCGGCGGCAGCCGGACCGCGTTCCTGTTCTCGGGGCAGGGGAGCCAGCGCCCGGGGATGGGGCGGGAACTGCACGCCGCATTCCCGGTGTTCGCACAGGCCTTCGACGCGGTGTGCGCGGCCCTGGACCCGCTTCTCGAACTCCCGCTGCGGGAGGTGGTGTTCGGGAAAGATGCGGAGGGGTTGAACGAGACGCGTTTTACCCAGCCGGCGTTGTTCGCGGTGGAGGTGGCGTTGTTCCGGCTGGTGGAGTCCTGGGGTGTGCGTCCGGACTTCCTGGCGGGGCATTCGGTGGGGGAGTTC
>NZ_JBIAWQ010000049.1:0-7742 GCF_042895815.1 Streptomyces sp. NPDC001373 | reverse complement strand
ACGCCAGCGCCAGCCGCACATCGTCCGCGGCTACTTCGGCGGCCCACACGTCCGCTACGTCCTGGACGAGAACCCCATGAGTTTCTGATCAATAGAAGCAGGGTGGCGGTTGAGTGGCGGAGGTCGTGGAAGCGGATGCGTCGGAGTCCGGCGCGGTCGAGGAAGCTACGGAATCGGCGTGTGAGGTTGGCCGGGTCGAGAGGTCGGCCGGTGGGCGTCGTGAAGACGAGGCCGCTGTCTTGCCAGGCTGAGTCTGCGGCCTTGCGGTCCATGTCCTGGTGCTGCTTGTGCTCCCTGAGGAAGTGGATGCATTCGGTCGGGAGAGCGATGCGGCGTTCGGATGCGCGGGTCTTGGTGGGCAGGTGGGTGAGGCCGCCGGTGCAGGTGCGCTGGAGTGAGCGGCGGATGCTGGCGGTCCCGCTGTTGAGGTCGAGGTCTTCCCAGTGGAGGCCGAGTAGTTCGCCCTTGCGGAGTCCGGTGCGGAGGGCGAGCTCGTACAGCGCGTGGAGCCGGTCGGTGCGGGCCGCGTCGAGGAACTGGCGGGCCTCGGCTGCGGTGAGCGGACGGAAGCGCCTGGGCTGGTGAGTGGTGGTCTTGACGTTGCGGGCGACGTTGCGGGGCAGTTCGTCCTCTCGGACGGCGTGTTCCAGTGCCGATTTGAGCACCGAGTGCACGTAGGTCACGGTCAAAGCGGACAGCTGCTTCTGGCAGCACTCGCCGATGGCGCAGCACCTCTTCCGTTCGGTGTCCAGGCCCTGGGTGCAGCACTGGCAGGTGGTGCGGAGCCGGTCGAGGAAGGAGCGCACGTCCTTGGTGGTGAGGCGTGCAACCTTCTTGGTGCCGAGGCCGGGGATGATGTGGAGGCGGACGCAGGCGGCGTAGCGGGTGTGGGTGTTCTCCCGAAGCCGGTGGACGGCGACGCTGCCGAGCCAGTAGGTGAGGTAGTCGCCGACGGTGCTGTCGGCGGTGGCGACCAGCAGTCCGCGGTTGCTGTCGGCGATCTTCTCGGCGAGTTTGTTGGCGACTTCTCTCCGGGTGGTGCCGTAGACGCGGACGCGTCTGCGGGTGCCGTTGGCGGCGAGGACGTAGCCGGCGGCTTCCCAGCGGCCGTCTTTTCGCTGGTAGATGGTGCCTTCGCCGTTGGCGCGGGCCTTCTTTCGCTTGGGGGCGGTCATCGGGCGGCTTCTTCCAGATGGCGCTGGACGTAGTCGTCCAGGGCGTGGGTGGGGATGCGGCGGGCGCGGCCGATGGTCAGCGAGGCGAGGCGGCGGGTGCGCAGGAGGTCGTAGAGGGCGGAGCGGCCGATCTTGAGTCGGGCCATCGCCTCGGGGACGGTGAGGAGTTCGTCGTCACGCACCGGCTGTCACTCCCTGTTTGCGTGTCGGGCCGCCGTGGATGAGTGTGGCGAGGCGTTCGAGGTCGGGGGTGAGGCCGGTGCCGTCATAGGCCCAGTGGGCGAGGACGAGGGTGGTCGGGGAGGCCGGTGGGGTGTTGCGGCGTTGCCAGGCGGCACGGGCGGCGCGGAGGGCGCCGAGGGTGGTGGAGTAGGCGCGGGTCTTGGTGGAGAAGTGGCCGCGGAAGCCGAGCATGTGGGCCCACTTGCGCAGGTTCAGGTGCTTGAGGTCGTCTCGGCTGCCGAGGGCCCAGGCGGTGCGGATCATCCAGGCGGCGTGCTCGGGTACGGACTCGAGCCAGAGGTCGGTGATCCTCTTCAGCCGGTGGTCGAGGGTGCCGGTCGCGGCTTCGGTGCCCTTGGTGGCGTACTTGGCGACGTATCCGGCGACCTTGCCCTCGGTGATCGTGGTCCCGGCCCGGAAGGCGGTGGACCGGATGATCCTGATGTCGATCTGCTCACCGAAGCCGAAGGAGCGGGCGCGGCCGTTGATCTCCGGTCCGTCGATGTGGGCGCACGTGGCCGCGATCCGGATGGCATCGGCGAGTAGTTCGGGCGTGGCCCAGGCGGGTGGCGGGGTGTACGGGCCTGCGGGGCCGTCGAGGCGGATCACGGCATGGAAGTGGATCAGCCCGCGCTGTTGGTACTCGGCGACCTTGGCGTACGAGACGCGGGCGACCTTGTGGAGCAGGCGTTGCGGGACACCGGCTGCGGCGGCGATGGTACGGCGCAGGTGGAGCATGAAGCGGGCCCACAAAACCGGGGCGTGGGCGTTCCACAGCACGGCGCCGGTGTAGTCGTAGCGCTCCGGGTCGAGCGCGGTGCCGAGGAGCGGGTCGCCTTTGGTGTGGGTGCGTCCGCAACGGCAGCGGGCGGAGCCGCCCACGCGTCGCCCGTGCACGGGTCCGTATGACGGTGCCGTGAGGGTGGCGAAGACACGGGGGTGGGTGGCGACCTGTTCGGGGATATTCTTGCCGCCGCGCAGGCCGGCGGCGATGAGCTGGTAGGTGTCCTGGCGGTAGAGCTCGGCGCAGGAGGGGCAGCGGGTGGTGCGGCGGTTGCCGCAGCGGACCAGGAGGTGCTCGGCGGGCAGTTCCTTGGATTTCAGTTCGCGCAGGATCTCGCCGGTGAAGGTGTCGATCTCGGTGCGCTGGCCTTCGAGCCGGATCGGCTGGGCGCACCCGCCGAGGGAGGACAGCTGCCTTACCAGGCCCAGCAGGTTCCGGTACCCGGTGAACGTGGGCAGCGCAGCCGAGGCGGGTTCGGGGCGGGGGATTGTTGTGGTGGGGTCGTGCGGTGGCATCCTGGCGGGACCTCTCTGCACTGCGGCACACGCGTGTGCCGTGGATGGATGGGAGGGAGGCCCCGGCAAGGGCGAGGGTTTGGCGACTACACGCCCTTGCCGGGGATCGCTGCGAAGCGGGACCAGGAGGCGGCGGTCACGCGGCCTTGTCCAAGTCGACGCGGTCGGGCAAGTCGCGGACCTTCAGCCCTTCCGCGCACATCAGGTCGTTGATCTGCCAGCAGGCTTCGGTGGGCAGGTAGATCGAGCGCAGCCGGACGGGGCCGCGCATGTCGCCGACGGAGGCGATGGACACGCCCTGGGGCATGGTGCGGTCGGCGGCGGTGATGTCCAGGTCCCGGCCGTCGGGGAAGAGGTGCAGGAAGTCCTCAACGGTGTCGACGCGGTGGCAGATCCGGGCGGACAGGTTGGTTCGTACGGCGGTGGTGAGTACGTCCGCGGAGGGCTTCTGGGTGAGCAGCCACAGCCGGATACCGAACTTGGCGCCCTGGCTGGCGATGGCCAGCAGCTCGGCCTCGAAGCGTTCGCGGGCCTTGCGGTCAGGATGTCGGGTGTAGTTCGCCACCTCGTCGATCACCACGAGCAGCAGCGGCAGCTCGGGGCTGAAGTCGGTGATGCGGTCAGTGCGGTCGGACCAGAACAGCCGCTCCCGGCGCTGCATCTCCTCCCGCACCCAGGCCAGGATCTCGGTCGGCTCGTCGGGGTGGATGGCGTCGGAGACCTTGTACGCGGTACGCCACCAGGGCGCGACCGCACCGAGGTTGGGGTCGATCACGATCAGCCGCACGTCCCGCATGAGCGAGGCGTAGGCGAGCAGGGTGTTGACGGTGATCGACTTGCCGGAGCGCGTGACGCCGGCGATGAGCGCGTGCGCGGAATAGGCGAGGTTGAGCACGATCGGTGTGCCGTCCTCGCCCCAGCCGAGCAGCACGTCATCGGTGGAGACGAACTGCCCCGGTCGGCAGACCGGAGAGCCGTCCGGACCGAGGAGCGGTGAGCGGATTACCGCCTCCAACGGCTCACGCCGGAAGCCGCGCGCGACGATCACTCCGGGCTTGGGCTGACTGATGCGGATGCGGCGCATTCCCCAGGCGTCGCACAGGCCCTCGTTCGCGTCCTGCCAGGCGCTGAGCCCGACCTGCGGCAGCGCGTCGGCGGTGACGGTGACGCCGAAGGCATCGGCACGGGTATGCAGACGCGGCACCAGCACGCGCGGCTTGGTCGGTGGCTCCTGCCTGCCGTACTGCTGGACCACGGTTGGGGTGGCGTCCATGACCGCGAGGCCGAGCATCGGCGCGAGCCGCTTCCAGCCCCACCGCATCCGCCGCGCCTGCCGCAGACTGACCCGGGTCTCCGCATCGGCCCGGTACCAGCGTGCGAAGCAGAACCCGGCCCAGCCCAGCATCCCAAGCACGTCCAGCACGGCGAAGACGAGAAGCGCGAGCCCAAGGCGGTTGCCGGGCATCAGGCGCTCGCCTTGAGGGTGATGGCGTCGGCGCGGACGGAGACGCCGTGCCGGTCCTTGCCGTTGATCTCGTTCTCCCAGGCCGAGGCGACAAGTCCGGTGAAGACGACCGGCAGGCCGACCTTCAGGCCCTTGCCGAGACCCGGCTCGGGGACCTTCACGGCGATCACTTCGGCGCGGCCGTTGAACGCGAACATCACTTCCACCATGTGCACGTGGGCGCCGGTGCCCCGGTCGATCGCGGGCTGTCGGCCCTCGCGGTCCTTGAACTGCGGCCGGGGCTCGGAGGCCAGGATCATCAGTGCCTGGGACTGGTCGATGGGCATGGTCTTCACGGCAAACCTCCAGGTAGAGGGGTGTGGATCACCCGTGTGGGTGATCGTGTGCCGCAACCATACCTTCATTCCATCCGAAGTCCATCCCTATTGAGTTCCATCCGTTCCTGCGGTGGTCCATCCATCAGGCGGCTACCCTGAGCCCGTGAGGCGGCTGAGCTGGTGAAACACGACAGTCAGCGGGCGGCCTGCGGCGGATGGACTCGGACTCGGATCAGGGATGGACATGGCTGCTGCTGACGAAGCGCGCTTGACGTTCGAACGCATCGCGGACGACCTGCGGCAGCAGATCCGGGACGGCGAACTGCGTCCAGGTCAGCTCCTGCCGACGCAGAGCCAGCTCATGCAGACCTACAAGGCATCGAGCCTGACCGTGCAGAAGGCGATTCGGCTTCTCAGGAATGAGGGCTGGGTCATCGCCCGCCAGGGGCGCGGCACCTTCGTCACGCGCTCGGCCGACTTCGAGGACGCCTTCGAGAAGGTTGCTGGCGATCTCCAGCAGCAGATCTACTCCGGCGCTCTGGCTCCCGGCGCCAGGCTCCCGGCTCGCGAGGTCCTGGCGGAGTACTACGCGGTGCCGCTCAACGTGGTCACCAACGCCATCGCCCTGCTGGCGGGCAACTTCCTCCTGCGCTACCCCGGCGAGCTGCCAGGTGATGAGGTCTACGTACGTGACTGGGACGACCACGGCTTCGCCACCCAGCTCATCCACGGTCGGTTGGTCGGCAAGATCAGAGACGGATCGCTGGCCAAGGGTGCCACTGTGACAGTGGACGAGGTGGTCGACATGCTTGGTGGCGACGCCGAGGCCGCGGATCAGGCCCTGAACTTCCTTGCGCTGGAGGGAAGGATCAAGAAGTACGCAAAGAGGAACGGGGCACGCCAGGAGTTCGAGTACGTCATCATTGGCGGCGAGTTCGGCACAGAGGTGCCGGTCACGGTGCAGCCGGTGGACGAGCCGGACGAAGCGTCGACGATCCCGCAGAAGGAGTTTCCGGCGGCCGGATTGGCGGATTTGGCCTACAAGCTGGAACGCGCCCTGGAGCGGATCGAGGAGCTGGAGGAGCGCGTTGAACGCCTCGAAGGCCGTGACGCGGGCTGAGGCTAATACGTGAACGAGGGCGTCCCCGAAGGCCGCAGGTTGGCCTTCGGGGACGCTTCGCGTTGATCGGTCAGGGCTGGTACTCGTAGCCGATGGTGAACCGGGGCGGCAGACACCACTCCCCGTACTCGATGATCCCCTCTGCGTCCGACCAGCGGTGAGCGCCAGCCAGGATCGGGGAACCGACCGGCAGGCCGAGTGCGCTCGCCTCGCGGGCATCGGCCGGGCGGGCGTGCATGTCGTCACGGGCGTGGGTGATCGTGCGTCCGGTGGCTTCCAGGACCCGGGCGGACAGTCCGTGATTGCGGCCCGGGGCGGTGTTCAGCAGGTCCGGTACGAGGGCGGCGAACGGGGCCGGATACCAGGTCACCGCGAACACGGTCCGGGTCTTGCCCCGGCCGGCCAGCCACTCGCGTCGCACCACCTGATCCCCGGCTTCCAGGTCGAAGATCTCCGCCACATACAGCGGCGGCGTGATCAGCTCCGCCGCAGTCACACGGCTCGTCTCACCTTCCGCGAGGAACGACTTCACCCGCTGGACCCGTGCCAGCCGGTCCCGCGCCGACAGCGTCCAGCGCGGATCGTCGGCGACGTAGGTGCCTCGGGGGGTGGTGCGGATGAAGTTCTCCACTTGAAGGGCCTGCAAGGCGCGGGAGACGGTGGCTGCTGCTGCCTGCCACTGTCCGGCGATCTCCCGGTTCGTCGGCAGCTTGGCGCCCGGCTCAAGCTCTCCCGACAGGATGCGCTCCCGGAAGTGATCCGCGATCTTCGTGAACGTCTTGGGACTGGGCATAAGACGTGCCCCTCCGTTGAGTTGACGTGATGTCAGTGAGGGCACACTAGTGCACTACGAACCGTAGCGGGAGTGCTTCGGCCACTCGAATACTGAACTAGAGCACCGACCTGTCAATAGGTTGGCCATGTGACGTTCGAGAGGTGGCGATGTGCAGTGACGGAGCCGACCAGGTACTCGACCCCGCCGGTTGAACTCCCGTTGCGCCTGGAGCCGGAGCCGACGCCCGTCGAGGGCTGTGCGGGCTGTGTCGAGCTGGCCAACGTACGTGACCGTGCCCGCGTGGTCGGCGACATGACCACCGTCAGCGACTGCAACGTCTACATGCGACGCCACCCGGAGGGCCACCAGTGACCACACGTACCGTCTACCGATTCGTCCCCCACACCATCCGCCACGTTCCTGAAGGTGGCATCACCTACGAAGCGTTCTGCGTCACCGATGGGTGCCAGGCTGAATCCGGCCCTCACGATGAGCAGGAAGCTGCGCAGGACTGGGCACTCCGTCACACCGGGAGCACGGGCCACGACCTCTTCAGGCGGGTCTTCACCGATCACGCCAAGGTGAGCCGCGCCGATTAGAGCCCCACCGACAGCCATAGCAGGACCCACACCCGCAGACCATCGCACCAGGCCAGCAGCCCCAGCCGCACGCTCAACCGACAGCCAGGGCGTACCGCCGAAGCGGGATGCGTCCAAACTTTCTCTACGTCTTCAAGGCGACCCGCTGACGCGGGTCGCGCGCGGCACGGCCGCCCACCCGGCCCGCTCTCGGCTCCGCCACCGCGGGCCGGCCAGCGACCAGGCCGCGCAGAGACGGCACAGCGGACGACCGGAAGCGCGGAGGAAGCCGGACGCGCCAGCACGGCGAACACCAGGCCGACGGCGAGGCAACGGCGGGGAGTTGGCCGGGGGCAGGCCCGGAGGCGGGGTCGGCCGGCTCCGTGGGCTTTACCCACCTCCCCGGGCCGGGCCCGCGTCGGGCAAGGCCAGGGGGCCACTCGTTCAAATTCCGGGCAGCTCCAAAGCCTGCCCGAGTTGCCGGGCCAGCGTACGGCCCCCTGACCATGCCCGACCCCAACCCGGGCAGGACACCGGCCAAAGCCCACTCCACCAACCTCACGCGCACTGCCGTCTGACGGCAACGCCGACGGCAACAGGGGCGCACAGGAGGGGACTTCCGCGCACATCCACGGACTGGCCGAATTACGGTGACCTGCGAAAACGCAGATGACGGCACCTCGGCCAGCACACGTACTATTGATCCGAAACGGTTTGGGTTCTGGGTCGTTGGTGGGGTGTGAGCGATCTGGTGGGGGACGCGCGGCATCTGTCGCCGTCGGCGCAGGAGG
>NZ_JBIAWQ010000048.1:0-8873 GCF_042895815.1 Streptomyces sp. NPDC001373 | reverse complement strand
ATCGAAGGCATCCGCGAACACCGGGAACGCCGCATACAGCCCACGCCCCATCCCCAGCCGCTGACTCCCCTGGCCCGAGAACAGAAACGCCGTGCCGGGCGGGGAGCCGGCTGTGCCGCGGAGGGTGGTGTCCGTCTCCGTGGCCGGGTCGTCGGCGGCCAGGGCGCGCAGTGCGGGCAGGAAGTCCTCCCGTCGGGTGCCGAGTACGGCGGCGCGGTGTTCCAGTGCCGCGCGGGAGCTCGCCAAGGACAGGGCCACGTCCGCCGGTTCCAGGGCCGGATGCTGCTCGACGTGGTCGAGGAGGCGCTCGGCCTGCTCGCGGAGGGCTTCGGGCCCGCTTCCGGAGATCAGCCAGGGGACCGGCTTCGGTTCAGGGCGGGCCTCGGCGGGTGCGGGGGTCTCCACGGGCGGCTGCTCGATGATGACGTGGGCGTTGGTGCCGCTCACGCCGAAGGAGGAGATGCCGGCCCGGCGGGTGTGGTCCGTGCCGGCCGTCCAGTCGACGGTCTCGGTCAGCAGCTCGACGGCTCCCGCCGACCAGTCGACGTGCGGGGTCGGCGCGTCGACGTGGAGGGTCCTGGGCAGGACGCCGTGGCGCAGGGCCTCGACCATTTTGATGATGCCGCCCACGCCGGCCGCGGCCTGGGTGTGGCCGATGTTGGACTTCAGGGAGCCCAGCCACAGCGGCCGGTCCTCCGGCCGCTGCTGCCCGTACGTCGCCAGCAGCGCCTGCGCCTCGATCGGGTCGCCGAGGGCCGTGCCGGTGCCGTGCGCCTCGACCACGTCCACGTCGGCCGGGGAGAGCCCGGCGTTCGCGAGGGCCTGGCGGATCACCCGCTGCTGGGCCGGGCCGTTGGGGGCCGTCAGCCCGTTGGAGGCGCCGTCCTGGTTGACCGCGGAGCCCCGGACGAGGGCCAGCACGGGGTGGCCGTGGCGGCGGGCGTCGGAGAGCCGCTCCACCAGCAGCATGCCCACCCCCTCGCCCCAGCCCGTGCCGTCGGCCGCCGCCGCGAACGGCTTGCACCGCCCGTCGGCCGCCAGACCGCGCTGCCGGCTGAACTCGACGAAGGCGTTGGGGGTGGACATCACGGTCACCCCGCCGACCAGGGCGAGGTCGCACTCGCCGCGCCGCAGGGCCTGAGCGGCGAGGTGGAGCGCGACGAGGGAGGAGGAGCAGGCCGTGTCGACGGTGAGCGTCGGCCCCTCCAGGCCGAAGGAGTAGGCGATGCGCCCGGAGACGACGCTCGCCGAGCTGCCGGTGCCGATGTAGCCCTCCAGGTCCTGCGGGACGCTCAGCAGGCGGGAGGCGTAGTCCTGGTAGCCGGAGCCGATGAACACGCCGGTGCCGGTGCCGCGCAGGGAGGTGGGGTCCATGCCGGCGCGTTCGAAGGCCTCCCAGGCGGTCTCCAGCAGGAGCCGCTGCTGCGGGTCCATGGCGAGGGCCTCGCGGGGCGAGATGCCGAAGAAGGAGGGGTCGAAGTCGGCGACGTCGTGGAGGAAGCCTCCGTCCCGGGCGTACGTGGTGCCGGGCCGGTCGGGGTCCGGATCGTAGAGGGAGTCCAGGTCCCAGCCCCGGTCGGCGGGGAAGCCGCCGACCGCGTCGCGGCCCTCGGCGACGAGGCGCCAGAGGTCCTCGGGGCTGCGCACCTCGCCCGGGTAGCGGCAGCTCATGGCGACGATCGCGAGGGGCTCGCCGTCGTCGGCGCCGCGGGCGGTGGCCGTCGGCGCGGGGGCGGCGGCCCGGCCCGTGACGGCCTCGGTCAGTTCGGCCAGCAGGTGGGAGGCCAGGGCGGACGGGGACGGGTGGTCGAAGACGAGGGTGGCCGGGAGCCGGACCCCCGTCGCCTTGCCGAGGCGGTTGCGCAGCTCCACAGCGGTGAGGGAGTCGAAGCCGAGCTCGCGGAAGGCCCGGTCGGCCGGGACCCCTTCCGCGTCCTGGTGGCCGAGCACCGCGGCGGCCTCGGCCCGCACCAGGGCGAGGACCGCGCGGGCCTGCTCGGCGGCGGTCAGGGCAGTGGTGCGGCGGGCGAACTCGGGGAGTTCGCCGTCGCCCGGACCGTCGGACGCCGTGCCCGCGGCTGCCCCGGCGAGGGCTGCGACGGCCTCGGGAACACCGTTCAGCAGCGGGCTGGGGCGCAGCAGGGTGAAGGAGGGCGCGAAGCGGTCCCAGGCGACGTCGGCGACCGTCACCGCCGTCTCGTCCGCGGTGAGGGCGGCGTCCAGTGCGGCGAGGGCCGCCGCCGGGCTGAGTGCGGGCAGTCCGCGCTTGTGCAGCCGGTCCTCGGCGTCGCCGTCCTCGACCATGCCGCCGCCGGCCCAGGGGCCCCAGGCGACGGAGGTGGCGGCGAGCCCGCGGGCACGCCGGTGTTCCGCGAGGGCGTCGAGGGAGGCGTTGGCCACGGCGTAGGCCGCCTGGCCGGCCGCTCCCCACACGCCGGAGATCGACGAGAAGAGCACGAAGGCGTCGAGCGGGCGCGCCCCGGCCTCCTCGGCCAGCAGTTCGTCGAGGTGCCGGGCGCCGGCCGTCTTGGCGGCGAGGACCTCGGCGAACTCCTCGGCGGTCGTCTCGGCGAGCATGGCCGGGGTGCCCACCCCGGCCGCGTGGACGACGGCGGTGAGGGGGTGTTCCTGCGGGAGGCCGGCCAGCAGCCGGGCCACGGCCTCCCGGTCGGCGATGTCGCAGGCCTCGATGGTGACCCGGGCGCCCAGGGCCTCGAGTTCGGCGCGGAGCGCCTCGGCGCCGGACGCCGCCGCTCCGCGGCGGCTGGTGAGGACCAGGTGGTCGGCTCCGGCCCCGGCGAGCCGGCGGGCCACGTGGGCGCCGAGGGCTCCGGTGCCGCCGGTGATCAGGACGGTGCCGTGCGGCTGCCGGGCGGGCGCGGCTTCCGGTGCCGTACCGGACTGCCTCCGGGGGGCGCGCAGCAGGCGGCGTACGTAGACGCCGGCGCCGCGTACGGCCAGCTGGTCCTCGTCGCCGTGGGCGTGTGCGAGGACGGACGCGAAGCGCCGGGCGGCGCGGTCGTCGAGCACCTCGGGGAGGTCGACCAGGCCGCCCCAGCGTGCGGGGTGTTCGAGTGCCGCGGTCCGGCCGAGGGCCCAGACCGCCGCCTGGTGGGGGCTGCGCAGCGGGTCGGAGGTGCCGGTGGAGACGGCGCCGCGGGTGGCGCACCACAGGGGGGCGTCGAGGCCCGCGTCGCCGAGGGCCTGGATCAGCGCGAGGGTCGTGGCGAGCCCTTCCGCCAGGACGGGGTGGGCGCGGTGCGGCTGCTCGTCGAGGGCCAGCAGGGACAGGACCCCGTCGACGGGCTGGTCGTGGGCGGTGGTGCGCAGCAGGTCCGCGAGTGCCTCCCGGTCCGTGCCGGGTTCGACCGGCAGGGGCCGGACGGTCGCGCCGTGCTCGCCCAGGGCCTGCAGGACGTCGGCCGTCCACGGGTCGCCGGCCGGGCCGGCGGCGGGGACCAGGGCCAGCCAGCTGCCGCCGGCGCGGGCGGTGGCGGAGGCGGAGGGTACGGGTGCGGATGCGGGCTGCCAGGCGATGCGGTAGCGCCGGCCGTCGAGCGTGGACCGCTCCTGGTGGTTGCGGCGCCAGAGGGAGAGGGCGGGCAGGACGGAGCTGAGGGGCGCGTCGTCGGTGAGGCCGAGGCGCTGTGCGAAGGCGGCGAGGTCGGCGCGTTCCACGGAGTCCCAGAACCCGGTTTCCGCCGGGTCGGCGGCCCGGGCGGCGTCGGCGGCGGGCCGACCGGCGAAGGCCGTGGACTCCAGCCAGTAGCGGCGCCGCTGGAAGGCGTAGGTGGGCAGGTCGTGGAGGGCCGGGCGGCCGGCGCGGTCGCCGGACGGGGCGGTCGGGTCGCACGGGACGCCGTGGACGTGCAGCCGTGCCAGCGCGGAGGCCGCGGCCAGATCCTCGGAGGTCTCCGCGCGCAGCAGGGGTACCGCGTGCGCGGAGTCCGCGTCCAGCAGGGGCTGGGCCAGGCCGGACAGCACTCCCCCGGGCCCGACCTCGACGAACACCGAGGCTCCGGCGTCCGCGAGGTACTGCACCGCGTCCGCGAACCGGACCGCGGCGCGCACCTGGCCCACCCAGTACTCGGGATCGCCCAGTTCGGCGGCCGTCAGGCGGCGGCCGGTCACGGTGGAGACCACGGGGAGGGACGGTGCGGCGACCGGGACGGCTTCGACGAGCTCGCGGAAGGCGTCGAGCATCGGGTCCATCAACGGCGAGTGGAAGGCGTGGGAGACGGACAGGGCCTTGGTCCTGCGCCCCTCGGCCGCCAGCTTCCCGGACAGCTCGGCGACCGCGTCCTCGACACCCGAAAGCACCACCGAGGCCGGCCCGTTGACGGCCGCGATGCCCGCCCGGTCCTCCAGCCCCGCCAGCAGCTCCCGCACCTCCTCCTCGGAAGCCTGGACCGCGACCATCACCCCGCCCGGGGGAAGCGCCTGCATCAGCCGGCCCCGCGCGGCCACCAGCCTCGCCGCGTCCTCCAACGACAGCACACCCGCGACATGAGCCGCCGCGAACTCCCCCACCGAATGCCCCGCCAGGAAGTCCGGACGCACACCCCAGGACTCCACCAGCCGGAACAACGCCACCTCCACCGCGAACAACGCCGACTGCGCGTATTCGGTCCGGTCCAGCAGCTCCGCGTCGGCACCGAACACCACCTCCCGCAGCGGGAGTTCGAGGTACGGGTCCAGGGCCCCGCACACCGCGTCGAAAGCCTGCGCGAACACCGGAAAGGCAGCGTGCAGTTCACGACCCATGCCCAGGCGCTGGCTGCCCTGTCCGGAGAACAGGAACGCGGTCCTGGTCTTTCGGGCCGCGATGCCCTGGAAGGCCCGGCCCGTCGGCTCCTGGCGGACGAAGGCGGTGAGGGCGGACAGCAGTTCGTCGCGGTCGCGCCCCACGACGGCTGCCCGGTGCGGCAGTTGGGCGCGCGTCGTGGCGAGGGCGTGGCCGATGGCGGCGGGCTCGGCCTGCGGGTGTTCCCGTACGTACGCCAGGAGCCGCCGGGCCTGCTCGGGGAGCGCCTCGGGGGTGCGGGCGGAGAGGGGCCACAGGAGCGGGGCCCGGCCGGATCCGGCGGTCGGGGCCGCGCCGGTGTCGGGCGCGTCCGGCTCGGGGGCCGGCTGTTCGAGGATGACGTGGGCGTTGGTGCCGCTCACGCCGAAGGAGGAGACGCCGGCCCGGCGCGGGCCTTCCGTCTCCGGCCAGGCGACGGCCCCGGTCAGCAGGCGGACGGCGCCCGCCGACCAGTCCACGTGCGGGGACGGCTCGTCGAGGTGCAGGGTGGCGGGCAGGGTCCCGTGCTGCATGGCCATGACCATCTTGATCACGCCCGCCACGCCGGCCGCGGCCTGGGTGTGGCCGATGTTCGACTTGAGTGCGCCCAGCAGCAGCGGCCGTTCGGCCGGGCGGTCCTGGCCGTAGGTGGCGAGCAGGGCGTGGGCCTCGATCGGGTCCCCGAGGGAGGTGCCGGTGCCGTGCGCCTCGACGGCGTCCACCTCGGCCGCGGTGAGCCGGGCGTCGGCGAGAGCCTGGCGGATGACCCGCTGCTGCGCCGGGCCGCTGGGGGCGGTCAGCCCGTTGGAAGCGCCGTCCTGGTTGACGGCGCTGCCGCGGAGCACGGCCAGGACGCGGTGGCCGTGGCGGCGGGCGTCGGAGAGCCGCTCCACCAGCAGCATGCCGACGCCCTCGCTCCAGCCGGTGCCGTCGGCGGCGGCCGAGAAGGGCTTGCAGCGGCCGTCGGCGGCCAGCCCGCGCTGGCGGCTGAACTCCATGAAGGCGCCGGGCGTGGACATCACCGTCACGCCGCTGACCAGGGCGAGGGTGCACTCGCCCTTGCGGAGTGCCTGGGCGGCGAGGTGCAGGGCGACGAGGGAGGAGGAGCAGGCCGTGTCGACGGTCACGGCGGGGCCTTCGAGACCGAAGGTGTAGGCGAGCCGTCCGGAGATCACGGCGGCGGCGTTGCCCGTACCGAGGTACCTGTCGAAATCCTCCGGTGAGGTGGACAGGCGGGCGTAGTCCTGACCGTTGGTGCCGGCGAAGACACCGGTGCGGGAGCCGCGCAGCGACGCCGGGTCGATCCCGGCCCGCTCGAAGGCCTCCCAGGCGGTCTCCAGCAGCAGCCGCTGCTGCGGGTCCATCATCAGGGCCTCGCGCGGGGAGATCCCGAAGAAGGCGGCGTCGAACTCGCCCACGTCGTCGAGGAACCCGCCGTGGCGGACGTAGCAGGTGCCGGCGTGGTCCGGGTCGGGGTCGTAGAGCGCGTCCAGGTCCCAGCCTCGGTCGGCCGGGAA
This sequence comes from Streptomyces sp. NPDC001373, assembly GCF_042895815.1. Taxonomy (NCBI): domain Bacteria; kingdom Bacillati; phylum Actinomycetota; class Actinomycetes; order Kitasatosporales; family Streptomycetaceae; genus Streptomyces; species Streptomyces sp. NPDC001373. Next base: position 2,573 of record NZ_JBIAWQ010000048.1, on the reverse strand, counting down.
GCCGGAGATCGCGTCGCGGCCCTCCGCGAGGAGGCGCCACAGCTCCTCGGGGGAGCCGATGCCGCCGGGGAAACGGCAGCTCATCGCGACGATGGCGATGGGCTCACGGGCTTCGTCCGTCATCTTCCGGTTCTGGCGGCGCAGCCGCTCGGTCTCCTGGAGGGAGGCGCGCAGTGCCTGAACGATCTTGTCGTTCGATGTGGTCATGATGTGCTCCGTACTCGGGCCGTTGATCAGGCTTCGCTGTCGCCGAGCGCCAGTTCGATGAGGTGGTCGAGGTCCATGTCCGCGATGGCGGAGTCGGTGTCCGTGTCGGTGTCGACATCGGTGTGGGGGCCGGCCGGATCGCCGGCGGATGCCGTGTCCGCCGGCCCGGCCAGTGCCAGCAGGGCGTCCATGAGGCCGGCCTCACGCAGGCGGGCCAGCGGGACGGTGGCGAGGACCCGGCGCAGCCGGGCCTCGTCCGGGCCCTCCTCCGCAGCGCGGTCCGCGGCCCCTTCGGGCAGCAGCGCGGCCAGCAGGCCGTCGGTGAGGGCGCTCGGGGTGGGGTGGTCGAAGACCAGCGTCGTCGGGAGCCGGAGCCCGGTCACGGCGCCCAGCCGGTTGCGGAGTTCGACCGCGGTGAGCGAGTCGAAGCCGAGGTCCCGGAAGGCCCGGTCGGGCTCGATGGCGTCCGTGCCCGGGTAGCCCAGTGCCGCCGCCGCCTCCCTCCGCACCCGTTCCAGGAGCAGGTCGTGCCGGTACTCCGGGTCGAGGCCGGACAGCTCCCGTACGAACTCCTCGGCCTCGGGGGCGCCGGTGCCGGCGGCCTCCTCGGCCCTGGCGCCGGCGGCCAGCGCCTCCCGTGCCTCGGGCAGGTCGGCGAGCAGGGCGCTGGGCCGGCCGATGGTGAAGGACGGCGCGAACCTCGGCCAGTCGACGTCGGCCACCACCACGGCGGTCTCGTCCCGGTCCATGGCCAGTTGCAGGGCCGAGACCGCCAGGGCCGGGGAGAGCGAGGGCAGTCCGCTGCGCCTCAGGTACTCCTCCGCCCCGCCGTCGGCGGCCATGCCGCCCTCGGCCCAGGGGCCCCAGGCGACGGCCGTCGCGGCGAGCCCCCTGGCCCGGCGGTGCTGGGCCAGCGCGTCCAGGAAGGCGTTGCCCGCGGAGTAGGCGGCCTGGCTGCCGCTGCCCCAGACGCCGGAGACGGACGAGAACAGGATGAACGCGTCCAGGTCCCGGTCGGCGAGCAGGCCGTCCAAATGGACCGCGCCGGCCACCTTGGCGGAGACCACGGCGGCCAGCTCCTCGGGACCGGTCTCCGCGACGGTGGTGAACTGCGGGAGCCCGGCGGCGTGCACGACGGCCGTCAGCGGGGCGGGGTCCCCGGCCAGGGTGTCCAGCAGGCCCGCCAGGGCCGCCCGGTCGGCGACGTCGCACGCGGCGAGCGTCACTCGCACCCCCGAATCCCTTAGTTCGGCGGCGAGTTCGGCCGCACCCGCCGCGGCCTCGCCGCGCCTGCTGGTGAGGACCAGGTGCTCGGCACCGGCCGCGGCCAGCCAGCGGGCCGTGTGCCCGCCAAGCGAACCCGTACCTCCGGTGACCAGGACGGTGCCCCGGGGCTTCCAGCCGCCGTCACCGGTGGCTCCGGTGGTGCGAGGCATCCGGGCCAGCCTGCGGACGAGGGTCCCGGAGGGGCTCACCGCGAGCTGGTCCTCGCCGTCGGCGCCGCCGAGGACCTCGGCGAGGCGGGCGAGCGTCCGCTCGTCGGGGGCGCCGGCGCCGGCATCCGTTCCGGGGAGGTCGACCAGGCCGCCCCAGCGGCCGGGAATCTCCAGTGCGACCGCGCGTCCCATGCCCCAGACCAGGGCCTGGAGCGGCCGGGTGACCGGCCGGGAGCTGCTGACGGCCACGGCCCCGCTGGTCAGGCACCACAGCGGGGCCTCGACGTGCAGGTCCCCGAGCGCCTGGACGAGCGCGACGGTGGCCGAGAGACCGGCCGGCAGGCCCGTGTACACCGGGTGGCTGCGTTCGTCCAGCGCCAGCAGGGACAGGACCCCGGCCACCGGTACGCCGTCCAAGGCCCCGGCCTGCCGCAGCAGCACGGCCAGCGCCTCACGGTCGGCCCCCGGATCGGTGGCGATGACGCGCAGGGGCTCGGCCGCCGCCCGGTCGGCCAGCATCCGGGCGTAGGGCTCGGCGGTCGTCGCGTCCGGGGCCACGACCAGCCAGGTGCCGGACGGGGCGGAGGCGGGCAGATCGGTGCGGGGCTGCCACACCGCCCGGTAGCGCCAGCCGTCGAGGGTGGTCCGGGTCCGGCTCTCCCGGCGCCAGACCGATAGCGCGCCGAACACCGAGTCCAGCGGCGCCCCGGCCGCCACCCCGAGCTGCGCGGCGAGGGCCTGGGGGCCCCCGTTCTCCACGGTGTCCCAGAACTCCGCTTCCGCCGCGTCGGCCGGTGCGGAACCGGCGGCGGGTGCCGTTGCCGCCTCCGTCGTCAGCCAGTAGCGCCGGCGCTGGAAGGCGTAGGTCGGCAGGTCGACACGGCGCGCGCCCTGACCGGCCAGGACGGCCGGCCAGTCCACCTGCGTGCC
>NZ_JBIAWQ010000047.1:0-10368 GCF_042895815.1 Streptomyces sp. NPDC001373 | reverse complement strand
GTCCTCGGACAACACCAGCTCGGCCATCGGCCGCCCCATCTTCGCCATGAAGACAGCCTACTAATTCAACGAATTCCCGGCGCAGGACACTAGATTCTTGAGCGCCTGCCGCAGTTCGTCGGGATGGTGGATGGTGAAGGGCCACTCCAGGGAGGCGAGCATGTGGGCCATGCCGTCCAGCCGTTCTGCCCGTGCGTGCATGAGAACGCCGGTGGACTGGGCGGTGAGGGTCACCGCTGAGCGAGGCAGTCGGCGAGCGATCTCATCGAGGGGGCCATGGATCGTCACCTCGACCTGCCAGCGGTAGGGCCCCTGAGCGAGGGTCGAGGTCAGGTGGGCGACGGGGTCGAAGCCGTCGGGTGCGGTGAAGCTGTCGGCTCGGGGGGTGACGGAGGTGATGCGGTCGATGCGGAAGGTGCGCAAGCTGTCGCGGAGGTGGTCGTGGCCGACGACGTACCAGCGGCCGGTGTGGAAGACCACGCCGTAGGGGTCGATGTCGCGTTCGGTGTGTTCCCGGCGCCAGGACTGGTGGTGGATGCCGACGGTCGTGCGGGCGCGGGATGCCTGGGCCAGGGCCAGCAGGACGCCGGTTCCGGGTGCCTGACCGGTCACGGCGTTGGCGGTGAACGACAGGGTCTCCCGCATGGCGGCGAGCGGTTCGCGCAGGGCGTGCGGAAGCACCCGCTCGATCTTGGCCAGGGCACCGGCACTGGCCGGCGCGGCGGTGCCCATGCCCAGACGTTCTGCCGCGAGCAGGCCAAGGACGACGGCGAGAGCCTCCTCATTGGTGAGGACCAGGGGTGGCATGCGGTAGCCGCGTGCCAGCCGGTAGCCGCCGTAGCGGCCGCGTTCGGCCTCCACGGGGATGCCCAGTTCCCGCAGGTGCGCGGTGTACCGGCGCACCGTGCGCACGTCGGTGTCCAGCCGGTCGGCCAGCTCCATCCCGGTGAGCCGGGCGTTGGACTGGAGGAGTTCCAGCAAGGTCAGCACGCGGGTCAGGGGATGCGACATGGATCACTCGGCATTTCAGGGCGGATTCTGTCCTGTATCGACTTTACGCTCCCCGCAGCACCTCACTCCAGGGAGATCACATGGCCACCTTCGTACTCGTTCCCGGCGCCTGGCTCGGGGCATGGGCCTGGGAAGACACCGCCCGAGCCTTGCAGGAGCGCGGCCACACGGCGCTGCCCCTGACACTGACCGGCCTGGCCGAGCACGCCGACCAGGGTGGCCCTCAGACGGATCTGGACACGCACATCGCGGACATCACGGGATTCGTCGAAAAGCACGATCTGCGCGACGTCACGCTGGTCGCCCACAGCTATGCGGCTGCACCGGTCACCGGGGCAGCCGGACGTCTCGGCGACCGGCTGGAGCGCGTGATCCACGTGGACAGTGCGCCGTTCACCGCAGGCATGTGCATGCTCGACCTCATGCCACCGCAGGCAGTGGACCAGCTGCGCCAGCAGGTCGACGCTTTTGGCGACGGGTGGCGGCTACCAATGCCGCCGTTTGAGGTCCTGGGCTTGTCCAGCAGCCTCGACGGGCTCGATGAGGGCCGGCAGAACGTTCTGCGCACGCGTGCCACCCCTCAGCCGTTCGGCACCTTCACCCAGCGTCTCGCCGGCCCGGCCGAGCCCGGTCCCGGTGTGGACCGTGTCCTGATCGCCTGCCGTGACTTCACGGGACTGCTGGACGCCGGAGTGCCGATGCTGGCCTACCTGAACCAGCCGCCGTGGCGGCGCTTCGATCTGCCCACCGGGCACTGGCCGATGCTGTCCGCGCCCGCCGAACTCGCCCGCTTCCTCGACAAGGCCGTCTCCTGACCGCGCCGGCCGAGAGGCACAGCCCGACACCTGACCACGAAAGCATCCGCAGGCTTCGGGCCTGTGCGCAGGCCCTGGCCGGCGGAGCACGCGAGGCCTCTGCCGTGACGGTCGTCCGACGGGTCTTCGCCATCCAGGCCCAGGACGCCACGGCCGCCGACCTGGGCATCCGGGTACGCGGCCGGGACATCACCGCCCAGGCCATCCGCACGGCATACGAGAAAGAGCGGAGCATCGTCCGCAACTGGTACATGCGCGGCACCCTGCACACCATCCCCAGCGACGACGCCCGCTGGGTGTTGCAGTTGCTGTCCCCGCGGATCCTTGCCGCAACCAGCCGCCGCTACCAGCAGCTGGGCCTGGGCGATGATCTGCGCCGGCGCGCCGACCATCTCATCCGGCGTGCTCTTGCCGCGCACGGCCCACTCACCCGGGCCGAGCTGACCGAGCGCCTTACCGCCCTCGGTATCCCGCCGGACGGGCAGGCGCCGTTCTACCTGATCCGCCACGCGGCACTCACCGGCATCCTCTGCCATGGTCCGCAGCGCGCCGGTGAGGGCACCTATGTGCTGCTCGACGACTGGCTGCCCTCCACCGGGCGCTTCCGGTGGGAGGGCGACGATGCTCTCGCCGAGCTGGCCCGCCGCTACCTTGCCGCGCACTCCCCCGCCACCTTGGAGGACTTCGCCGCCTGGTCCGGACTGCCGATCACCTGGGCCCGCAGGGCCTGGAAAGTGCTGGCGGAATCCGGCGTGATCACCGAGTACGGCGCATTGACCATGCTCGCCGGGCGGGTGAAAGAACTCCCACGCTCGTCTGACACCCCGGATGTTCGCATGCTGCCCGCCTACGACAACTACCTGATCGGCTACCGCACCCGCGAGGCGTCCGCCCCGCTCTCCACCAGGCTCTTGGTGGGCGCTCCCCCTCTACCCAGCCCGCAGCACCGCCGCCCTTGTCTTTGTTGCAGTCCTGTTTGCCGATGCGCTCGCCTGGGGCCTCGCGCCTCGCTCGCGCACGCGTTGAAACGCACACCAGGCGGGGCGGAGAGGGTGTGGACCCGACTCGGTCGTGTATCTGGTTCTGTACACGGCGAAGAGCAGGTTCCGACAGCAGTTCGGGAGGCACCCGGGCCGTCAGCGCCGGGCCGTTGTTCATGACTGCGGGAGGCGTCGCCCAGCCCGGGGAAGTCGTGCCAGCGTCCCTCGAAGCCGACGCGCTCAGGTAGCCGGCTGCTTCTGCTGCTGGAGCCACCGGCCGATGTCGTCGCCGTCCATGAGCACGCCGGGGGCGATGTCGGGCAGGGCGCCGTCGGCGTCGACGAGGTCGGCCAGGACGCGGTAGTGCCGCTGCCAGTCCAGCGGCCAGGGGCAGTCCCAGTCCTCGTCGATCGCGGTCAGCCGCGCCGCGCGTTCCGCGGCGCGGCCCGGATGATTGCCCAGGCCGTTCTCCGCGCCCTTTCTGCGGAGGTCGGCCATGGGACGCACGATCAACCGGCCAGCTGACGGGCCTCTGACCGTACCTGCAGCGTCATGGCGGCGAGTCGGTCCAGATCGATGCTCTCCGGGGCCGGCTGCGGGCCGTCCGGGGTGACCAGCGCCACCAAGGCCATGGTGTTCCTGTCCGACCATGCGCACATGGGCATGTCGACCCGGACGTCCTCATCGCCGGGCCGGGTGAGAACCTGGCAGCTCACCGTGATGTCGCTGCCCGGCGGGGTGATGTCCTTGGGCGGGACAGGCGCTTGTGCCTCGGTCGGCGCCGAGGCTCCCGACAGCAGGGCCGTGCGGGATCTGTCGTGCGGGGTCGTGAAACGGCCGTACGCCCCCGTCACCATGAGGACCTCTCGCGTACCCGCCGAGCCCTTCTCGTACCGGGCGGTGACGCGGGCGGGCTTCCCGGCAGCGGTGCCGGAAGACCCCATGGGTGCATCGTCCTTCGAACTCGGCGGAACGTCTTCAGACCGCTGGTAGGAGCCACCGAGCAAGGTGTCGGGCATGGAGAGCCGGTACTCGTCCGGCCCGCTCGCCATCCACCGCACCCCGAATCCCGCGGCGAGGAGGCCCACGACCGACACGGCGACGATCAGTACCGTCCTCCTGCCCCGCCGCCTTCCCACAGGGCCGTCTGCCCCCGGGTCCGCGTTCGACTGCTGCGAGGTCCCGGACGTGTCGGGCGGGTTGGGGGAAGTCGACATGGTCATGATCAGACATTACGGTCTCGAGGACCTCCGCCCCAAAATGCCGGTCACCCCCGCCCCTGTTCCGTCCCGGCGCCGAGCCGGGACGGAACAGGGGCGGGGGAGTGGCTGGCCCGGCCGTACGCTGGCCGGGGCCTTCGCGGGCCGCCGCAGATCAGGACAGGGACCGGAACCGGGGGATCACGTGGAGCTGCGCCAGTTGCGGTGCTTCGTCGCCGTCGCGGAGGAGTTGCACTTCGGACGGGCCGCCGACCGGTTGATGCTCGGCCAGCCGGCGGTGAGCCAGCAGGTGCGCCGGCTGGAGCGGGAGCTGAAGGTGGAGCTGTTCGACCGCTCGCCGCGGTACGTCCGGCTCACCGCGGCCGGCGAACGGTTCCTGCCGGCCGCCCGACAGGTGCTGGCCGCCGAGCGGGCCGCCGCGGCGCTGGCCGCCGAACTGGCCGATCCCGGCGCCCGGACGTTCGGGCTCGGTACCATCACCGGGCTCGGCGAGCGGCTCGACCGGATCCTCGACGCCTACCAACGGCACGCGCCCGAGGTCCGCGTGGAACTGCACTCGGCCCCGGTGCAGGAGCGGCTCGCCAGGCTCGCGGACGGGCGCTTCGACGCGGCCTTCGTCCGCGGCGAGATTCCCGCGGGCACCGACGACGTGCGCTTCCTGCCGCTGCCGGCCGACGAGTTGATGGTCGCCCTGCCCGCCCGCCACCCGCTCGCGGAGCGTTCCGAGCTCGACCTGGCGGACCTCGCCGAACTGCCGCTGCGGCTCACCGAGCGCCGCAACCATCCGGCGCTGGTCGACCTGGTGCTCACCGCCTGCCACCGGGCCGGCTTCCAGCCCGTCCCCGGCCCGGCGTCCAGCACCCTGCAGGACACGCTCGCGGCGATCGGCACCGGCACCCCGATGTGGACGGTCGTCTACGCGGCCAACGCCCGTCTGACCAGCCATCCGCGGATCGCCTTCCGGCCGCTGCGGGACCGGGTGCTGGCCCTGCCGCTGGCGCTCGGGGTGCGCCGCACCGTGCCGCACCCGGAGCTGCTGGTCGCGGCCTGTCTGGGGCGGGCCGCGCACGATCACGAATCGTGATCGCTGCCAGAGCGAAGCTCGTCTGGTTCGCCGCCGGGCTCTGCGGTGGACTGTTCCCAGAGCGCAGACCGGACATCAGGAGCCGGATGGCGCAACCACTTTGAGGAGCAGACCATGCCGATCGTCACCGTCCAGCAGGGCCCCCGCAGCATCGAGCTCAAGCGCGAGCTGGTCGCGCGGATCACCGACGCCTTCGTGGACACGCTGCAGCTGCCTGCCGAGACCGTCCAGGTCTGGATCCACGAGGTCCCCGCCGACAGCTGGGCCGCCGCGGGCAAGCTCACCGCCGACCGTTAGCGGCCGCGCCGCGGGGTCTTCCTGCTCACCACGCCTCCAGGGTGCCCCTTCCCGCGTGCCCAAGGCCATCGCCCCCGGGCGATCCGGTCGGCGAGCCGTCACGGCGACCGCTCGCCGAAAGGGGCGGTCGGTATCGGCAGGGCCGCGGGGCCGATGCCGGAGTGGGTGCGGTCCTACCGGCCGGTGCGGGGCCTGCGGCCCCGTGTGCCACCCCGCTCGCCGCCGGGGTGGGCACCGTGCGCCCTCCCGGGTATCCGTTGCCGTCCGGAGAACGGCTGCCCATCGCCGCGCGTGGGCGTGCGCCGAGGGTGGCTTCTCAGGTGGTGGTGATGCGGGTGAGGGCGATGTGGGGCCGACGCAGGGCGTCTTCGGCTTCCGTGTACTGCTCGGGGCTGGGTTTGACGGCGCCGAAGCTGGGCCCGTCCGGGGCGGGCAGGGTCCGCCAGTGAAGGACGGGGGTCGGGGCGGTGGAGGCAGCGCCGAGGAACCAGGCCAGGCGCCCGTGGACGCTCGCGAGGGCGATGGCCAGCACCGCGAGGGCTCCCGCAGGGACTCCAGCCGTCGTCCAGCGAGGGGAAACGACGACCACAACGGTCACGCAGCGCTACATGTCCGTTGACCGTAGCTACTGAACTTGAATCCGTGATGTCGGTGTCCTGTCGCACTAAAGCTGGCGGATTCCCGCTCGGTCTCATCCGTGTTGTCGGATTCTCGCCGTTTCGCGCTGAGTGGACGTTTCTGCTTCGCCCGGGTGATTTGGTCTCGCTTTACAGGTTGCGGTCTCACCGGGCCTGCCGCAGTCGCTTGCCGTATGCACGCGGGAGGAGCGCCAGGTTCGAATGCGGCGTTTCGCTTCGGGAACTTGGGTCGTGTCGACACGAAGAGAGCGTCATCGGCGGTGCTCGCGGGCAGCGGAGCAGCCCGATTGCCAACTGGCGGGTTGGTTGCTTCGTATGCTGGGCGCATGGCATGGGACACCGCGAAGACCAAGAGGCTGCTGCTCGACGCGGCCGTGGACGAGTTTGCCGCGCACGGGCCGGAGGGTGCGCGCATCGACCGCATCGCGGCTGCGGCTGGGGTCAACAAGGAGCGGATCTACCCCTACTTCGGCGGTAAGCGGCAGTTGTTCGCCGCTGTGGTCCAGCGTGAGCTGGAACAGCTCGCCGCCGCAGTGCCGATGACTGAGGCGGACGGGCGGATGGTGGACCTTCCGGAGTACGCGGGCCGGGTGTTCGACTATCACCTCGCCCATCCGCACCTGCTGCGCTTGCTGCAGTGGGAGGCCTTGTATGGCGATGCCACCGTTCCGGTCGCGGGCGAGGAGCGGCGGGCTGCCTACTACGCCGAGAAGGTAGCAGCCGTCGCCCGTGCGCGTCGGGCGGGAGCGGAGCCCACGCAGGCCGGGGCCTCGCTCCCGCCCGAGGAGCTGCTGTATGCCGTCGTGGCGTTGGCTGGCTGGCAGTTCGCCGTGCCGCAGCTCGTCCGGATGATCACCGGTGGTACGGCCGCCGAGGATCCGGCCGCCCGGCGCGCTGGCGTCGTGGACATGGTGCGCAGGCTCACGCACTGAACGGCCTCCGCTACATTTCCAACTGGCGGGTTGGAGATGTGGGCCTGCCCACGCTAATGTCCAACTCACCAGTTGGAAATACTCCGGACAAGGAGCCTGACCATGACGGTCATGTCCGCACACCCGAACGCCGCCCTCGTCCTGATCGAGTTCCAGCGCGAGTGGCTCGACCCCGAGCACGGCCGCCTCAACCACCTCGTCGAGGACCGTGACCTGCTCGACACCGCCGTACGCGGCGCCGCCGCCGCGCTGGCCGCAGCCCGCGCGCACGGCGTCCCCGTCGTCCACGTGCCCCTTGTCCTCACCCCCGGCGCACCGGAGCTGGAGGGCTGGACCCCGGCGCGGCTCGGCCTGCGCGCAGCAATCCCCAAGGCCGGCACCTGGATCCAAGGCAGCACCGGCGTACAGTTCGCCGAGGCCTTCCAGCCCGCCCCTGGCGAACCGGTCGTGAGCGGCCGCGCCGGTGCCAGCGCCTTCGCCGGCTCCTCCGACTTCGACCTGATCCTGCGCCGACTCGGCGTCACCGACCTGTATCTGGCAGGCTTCGCCACCCATGTGTGCGTCGAATCCACCCTGCGCGAGGCCCACGACCGCGGCTACACCACCCACGTCATCCACGACGCCTGCGCGGCCTTCACCCGCGCCCAGCAGGAACACGTCCGCGAGCACGTGATCCACCACTTCGGCGACGAGACCAACGCCGCCGCCTTCGCCACCTCACCCGACATGGCGATCTCCGCACGATGACGACGAGGAGTGCACCGCCACCGGAGACGGCCGGGGCCTCCTCACCTGTCCCGGTCTGTTGCCGGCCGTCCTGGAGACCGCCGCGCAACCGCCTCGAATTCCGCGAAGGGGACCTGTCCCCGAGTGGTGGACACCTCTGATCCCGGCCACGCCAAGGGCCGGGTAGGAGGCATCTTTTATGGTGATGAAGGTCTACTCGCCCGAGTTCAAGGCGGACGCTGTCGCGCTGTACCTGTCGGACCCGAGCCACACCTTCGAGGGCATCGGCAGAGATCTGGGGATCAGCCGTGAGACGCTGCGTAACTGGGTGCGGGCCGAACGGGCCCGCCGCGGCGGGGGCAGCACGACGAGCACGGAGAAGAGCACGGTGTAAAACGACGAAGTCTTTCGCACCAGAGATGACCCGGTGACCAACCGCTTCCAGTTCATCGAGGACCACCACCGCGCCTGGGGCGTGAGGCGGTTGTGTGCCGTGCCGGAGGTCGCCCGCTCCAGCTTCTACAAGTGAGGCTCCCCTCGTAGCGTGGAGTCCGTGACAGCAGGGGATGTTGGTTGTCATGGCGGAGAAGCGTCGGAAGTTCACGGCGGAGTTTCGTGAGGGGGCGGTACGGATCGTGACGGAGACCGGGAAGCCGGTCCCCGAGGTCGCGGAGGACCTGGGGATCAACGAGACGACGCTGGCGAGCTGGGTCTCGCGGGCGAAGCGGGCCGGGAAGGCGACCGTCGAGGACAGGGACGCGTTGATCGCGCGGCTGACGGCGGAGAACGCGGCGTTGAAGAAGGAGAACAAGGAGCTGGGGATGGAGCGTGATGTCCTCAAACGCTGCACGGTCCTGTGGGTGAAGTAGCTGCGGCGGACCCGGCCGTCGGCTCGGTCGATTCCCGCTGCTAGCGGTGGGCGGACGTGGACATGACCAGACCGGTGATGAGCAGGGACAGGCCGATGGCGAGTAGGGGGAATCCAGGGCCCGGCAGGAAGTGCATGGCCACAACGGCCAGGGTCAGGGGCGCGCCGGTGGCGGCCATCACCCAGGCGGCCTGTCGCTTGGACCCGGGCCGTTCGTTGTCCGGTACCGGGATCGGCGGCGCGGCGGTTCTGTCGGCCGGCGCTGCTGCCTTCGAGGTGCGTCGCGAGGTGGCCGCTCGTAGGGGCTGACCGCTCACCGGCCGCCATCACTGGGCGATACCGACACCCTTTCCGGGCTGTGGCTCACATCACATCCGGTTGCTGTCAGGAATCGGGTCGCTGTCCCGCTCAAGTCACCGAGAGCCCAGCGGATCGAACCGACAGGAGTATCACATGAAGCACCGTATCGTCGTCCTTGGTGCCGGATATGCCGGGACCTACGTGGCGGGGAACCTGGCCCGTCGGCTGTCCCCGGCCGACACCGAGATCACCGTGGTCAACGCCGTGCCGGAGTTCGTTGAGCGGCTGCGGCTGCACCAGGTCGCGGCTGGCCAGGACATCGAAACCCAGAAGCTCTCCGACATCTTCGCGGGCACCGGGATACGGCTGTGCCTGTCCCGTGTCACCACCATCGACCCGGAACGTCAGGTCGTCGCGGTGGCCGGCGCTGATGGAGGCGGCGCCGAGGAACTCGGCTACGACACGCTCCTCTACGCGCTCGGCAGCCACGGTGACGACCGGAGCGTCCCCGGTGTGGCCGAGCATGCTTTCGACGTCGCCGCCCGGCCCTCGGCGCTGCGCCTGCGCGAGCGCCTGGACGGCCTGAGGGAAGGCGGGAGGGAAGGCGGGAGGGTGCTGGTCGTAGGCGACGGTCTGACCGGTATCGAGACCGCAACCGAGATAGCCGAATCCCGGCCCGGTCTGTCGGTCGTGCTGGTTGCACGAGGTGAGTTGGGCGCCCGGCTATCCACCGGGGCCCGCGGCCATCTGCGTCTGGCCTGCGACCGGCTGGGCATTACCGTCCTGGAGCACACCAGCGTCGAAGCCGTCGAAGAGGCAGGGGTCCTGTGCGCCGACGGCAGCGACCTGGCGTCCGACGCCACGGTGTGGTCGGCTGGGTTCGCGGTCGACCCGATCGCGTCCGCTGCCGGGCTGGAGGTCACCGAGGACGGCCGGATCGTCGTCGACCGCACCATGCGCTCGCTCTCGCACCCGAACGTCTACGCCGCTGGCGACAGCGTCCATGCCATCGGCGACAGCGGCCGGCCGCTGCCGATGTCCTGCGCCACGGCCGGTTACACCGGCATGCAGGCCATGAAGGCCATCGTGGGACGCCTGACCGGCAGCAAGGTCGGGCACGTCAAGCTTGACTACCCGGGCAACCACATCAGCCTCGGCCGCCAGGACGGAATCCTGCAGATGGTCGACCACGAAGGACAGGCAAAGCCGAAGTACATGGGCGGCCGGAAGGCCGCACGGATCAAGGCGGGCATCCTCAAGATGTCGCTGTGGACCAACTCGCACCCCACCTTCTGCATGCCCACGCGCAAGCGCCACCTGGCCGCCACTCCGGCTGCGTCCGCCGCGAACGCGGCCCCGTACGCGCAGGACGCCCCGGCCGACAAGGCGGTCGCATAGCCGCCTAGGGCGCGTATTTGGTTGTGATCAGGCGGTGGTTCTGGTGAGGTCTTTGATCCAGATCATTGCGCCGCGAAGGTGGAGGGCGGCGAGGTAGCT
>NZ_JBIAWQ010000046.1:0-10504 GCF_042895815.1 Streptomyces sp. NPDC001373 | reverse complement strand
ATTTCGGGGGTCACTCCACACGCCGACTGGGCGGGGCCCGTCCTCACCTGCTGACGGACGGCTGATAGTACCCCCGCGGGTGTGGTGCCGGAGCACTCGTGGTCGGCACCACGCCCGCGCGCACCACCCGGCCACGCCCGGGCGGACCTTCCGGGCCTGAGGAGTACGGTGCAACGCCCGGCCGACGACACCGCCGGCCGTGAGCACCCAGCTCAAGCGGATCGAGAGGCACTTCGGCGGCGAGCTGTTCGTCCGCAGCCAAGCGGGGACGGTGCCGACGCCGTTCGGCGTGAAGGTCATCGCCCAAGCCCGAGAGGTGCTTGCCCAGGTGGACGCCATCGGCCGGTGTCCACCTGGGGAAACCGTTGGGGCCGGTCGGGTCCTGCGCCTGGCCGCGACCAACCCCCCGATCCTGTCCGGTCTCGCCCATCGGATCCGCAGGACGCTGCCGTACCTGACACTGACCGTCAGCTCGGTCTACTCCTCGGCGGAGATCGTCGAGCTGCTGGAGGCCGGTGAACTGGACGCTGCGATCGGCACGGACTATCCGGGAATGGAGTTACAGCACTCCGACGCCGTCGCGCATCGCGCGATCGTCACGGAGCCGGCTTTCGTGGCGCTGCCCGCGCACCACCGGCTGGCCTACCGGATCGAGGTCGCACTGTCCGAACTGGCGGCAGAGGCCTGGTTCGTGGCCCCCGATGACGGAGCCGGCTGGCCCGGGGTCTTCTTCGCCGCCTGCCAGGCGGCCGGCTTCCACCCGGCCACCCTGCACCGCTTCCTCGGCGACCGGCGCCAACTGCAGGACATGGCAGCCGACGGGCTGGGCGTCGCGGTCGTGCAGGCGACCTTCCGTCCGGTCAAACCCCTCACCGGCAGACCGGTCTGGTTCCGCTACCTGCTGGCATGGCAGCCGAACGGCGTCTCCGAGGAGATCGTCGAGGCCGTCCACCGCTCCGCGACCGCCGCCTACCGCGACCTCGCCGCGCACGTGCAGCCGTGACCGAAGCCGAAGTTCGAAACACCCGGGCAGCGACCGGCCACAGCGCCGCAGAGGCCGACGTACGCCGCGTGGTGCACGTCCACCGGCGTTATCACCGCCCGCGCAATCTCCTATCACACAACAGGTTGTCAGCGGCATGCCACAGTGAGATGTTACATGTCACGCCTCACTCCCCCGTGCCGATGCGCGCCCCCACGTCCACTCAGGAGCATTGATGCGCCGTCGATTTGCCCTACCCAGATTCCTGGCCGCCGCCCTGGCCGCCGGCATCGCGACCTTGAGCCTGCTGGCTCCGCCCTCGTCCGCCGCACCCAGCCCGAAGCCGTCGGCCACCGTCCCCGCCAGGACCGCGAGCGCACCCCAGGCGTCAGCGCCGCAGGGGCGCGACACCGGCTCGTCCGACCAGGCGGACCGGCGAGGCGAACCGATCGACGCCGCCCGCCAGCGCCCCGCCAACCCGGTGACACAGCCGAAGCCCGCCACACAGACGAAGGCCTCGGCACTCGCCGCAGCACAGTCATGCACACCCGCCGACTTCGGCAGCCGCTCCGGCTCCGCGCTGGTCGCCTACATCCAGTCAGCGACCACCAACTGCGTCAACACGCTGTTCAGCATCACAGGTTCCGACGCGCACAACGTGTTCGGCGAGGCCCAGATGGTCACCGTGGCCAACGCCTTCAAGAGCACCTCGGCCGGCTACCCCGGCGACAACTCGACACATGTGTGGCAGCTCGTACTGTTCCTGCGGGCCGGCTACTACGTGCAGTTCTACCACTCGTCCGACGTCGGGACGTACGGCCCGACCCTGGCGGCCGCCATCGAAGGCGGGCTGGACGCCTTCGTGGCGTCCTCGCACTTCATGGATGTCAGCTCGGCCAACGGCGACATCTCGGGCGAGGTCATCATCCTGACCGACAGCGCCAACGAGCAAGCCCGCTACCTGAACACCTACAAGCGGGTGCTCAACGCCTACAACAGCTCCTACGACGCGTACTTCAGCATGGACGTGGCCGTCAACGACGTCTTCACCCCACTCTTCCGCGGCCACCAGAATCCCGCGTTCATCAACACGGTCATCGCCGACCCGAGCATCATCGACACGCTGAACACGTTCGTGCAGAACCACCAGTCGACGCTGAGCGGGTCCTGGTACTACCTGGCCTCCAACGCGGGCACCGAGACCGCCCGTTTCCTCGACACCGCCGCGCTCCAGGCCAAGGTCCGTCCGCTGGCGAAGGGGCTGCTGGGCGCCTCGGCGATCACCGGAACGTCGGCGCCACTGTGGGTCGGGGTCGCCGGGATGACCGACGCCTACGACAGGACGCAGTGCTCGTACTACGGCACCTGCAACTTCGCGGCCCAGCTGACGGCGGCCTCGCTGCCGACCACGTACGCGTGCGGCCCGACCATCACCCTCCTGTCCCAGGCCCTGAGCCCCTCCGACCTGACGACCGTCTGCACGAGCCTGCAGAACGAGGCACCGTACTTCCACAACCTGGACAAGGACAACGGCCCGATTCCCGGCCAGTACGAGACGAACGTCCGGCTCGCCATCTTCGGGAGCCGCAAAGACTACCAGACGTACTCCAGCTGGATCTTCGGCAACAGCACCAACAACGGCGGCGAAACGCTGACCGGGAACATCACCGATCCCAACAACCAGCCCGTCTCAGTCCAGTACCAGTGGGACACGGACAACGGTTTCCCGGCGCGGGTGTGGAACCTCAACCACGAGTTCGCGCACCTCCTCCAGAGCGCGTACGACATGAAGGGCACCTTCAGCACGCAGATATCGGTGCCGGACGTCTGGTGGATCGAGGGCCAGGCCGAGTACGTCTCCTACAGCTACCTCGGCGTCACCAACACCCAGGCGATCACCGTCGCCAGCCAGCACACCTACGCACTCAGCACCCTGTGGCAGAGCACGTACGACAACTCCAACCAGACACGCACCTACCCGTGGGGCTACCTCGCCGTGCGGTACATGTTCGAGAAGCACCCAGCGGACATCTACAACATGCTCGCCCACTTCCGGGTCGGCGACTACGCCGGAGGCTACGCCGTCTACAACACCGGCATCGGCACCCGGTACGACGCCGACTTCGACGCCTGGCTCGACGCACTCGCCAACGCCGTTTCCAACGGCCCCGCGACGCCGTGCACGGACCCGGACACCCGCGCCATGGGCCAGAACTGCTACCGGACCGACCAGTCGGCGGCCGTCGGCAACGACCAGGGCATGTACGTCTACGTGCCGGCCGGCAACGTGACGCTGACCGTCACCACCAGCGGCGGCACCGGCAACGTCGACCTCTACTACAACCCCGACACCTGGGCCTACCCCACCGCCTACACGGCCAAGTCGACCAACCCGGGCAACGACGACAGCCTCACCCTCAGCTTCACCAGCGCCGCGCCGGGCTACCGCTACATCGACCTGCACGCGACCGCCGCGTTCAGCGGCGTCACCCTGACCACGCGCTACGTGTTCGGGTCCGGCACAGGCGGCACCCTGCCCGCGTGCTCGGACGCCAACCCCCAGGCCATGGGCCAGAACTGCTCGCGCACCAACCAGTCCGCCACCGCCGGCAACAACGACTACCTGTGGATCTACCTGCCGGCCGGCGACGTGACACTGACGGTCACCACCAGCGGCGGCACCGGCAACGCGGACCTCTACTACAACCCCGACACCTGGGCCACCCCCACCGTCTACACGGCCAAGTCGACCAACTCCGGCAACACCGAAAGCATCTCCGTCACCAACCCCACCGCCGGATACCGCTACGTCACCCTGCACGCCACCACCGACTTCAGCGGAGTCACGGTGTCCACTCAGTACTGACCCGGCCCCGGCCGGCGGAGCACGACAGTCGGAGCCGACACCAGCCGGGAGGAGACGCGACGTCACCTCCCGGCCGGTCTCCGGATTCAGGGAGCCGGCGCCCGACGCCGGGCGCCGGAGGGATGCGCGCTTCCCTCCGGCGCCGGCATGGGTCACCGGCGTTCGCGGCCGACCCCGGTCAGACCGAGAGACAGGCCATCACGGTCCAGGGGCACAACCTGAGCCAGGACCGATAGCGTCCGCTGTGTGGTGTAGCCGATCACTGAGTGGCTTTATCGAGCAGTAGTGGGTTCTGGCACAGATCTTGGGGAGCAAGCACGGAGTGTGACGAGACGCTGCGTCCTGCTGACACCATGACCGGCTAGGGTCAACAGCATGGCCGCCTTCACCCCCGACTCCGCGTCCGACCTCGATTTCCGCCTCGTGATGAACACTTTCGTCACTCTCTTCTGGCGCCGCAACCTGCTGGAGGAGTGCACAGCATGGCTGGACGAGCACGGCTACCAGGTCACGAGTCTGGATGCGGCTGCCTGTTCATCGGAGGGAGACCTCCTCAGAGGGATCGGCGCCGCACTGGACTTCCCCGACTTCCACGGGCGCAGCTTGGACGCGTTCGACGACTGCTTCGGCGATGTCGCCGTTTACGCCGCTTATGGGATCGACCCGGAGGCCACCGGCCTGGTCCTGGTCTTCACCGACTTCGATGTCTTCGCCGCAGCACATCCGGAGAGCGCGCAGATCATCCTGGACATCGTCGCCGACAACGCCCGTCGGGCCGCGTTGTTCGGACGCCGCGTGATGTGTCTGGTCCACAGCTCCGATCCGCAGATCGAATTCGCACCGGTCGGCGCCATGCCCATCATGTGGAACGACTTTACAGTCCCGCTGACCGGTGTCCACCGGTCGGACGGGGCAGGAGGACCAACTCGGCGTGCTCGGCCTGGTGCTGAAAGGCCACGGTGCTGTGGACCACCTGCTACCTGCATGCCGCCGTGGCCACCCTGTGGGCGCTGCCAGCCGAGCAGCGCGAGCACGGCGTCCTGGACGAGGAAGTGGCCCGGCTCTCTCCGCTCCAGCGCGCCAACCTGAACGTCTTGGGCCGCTACGGCTTCCGCGGCTCCACCCCGGCCGACGGGTGCTTCGGCCCCTGCGCGACCCGGCCGGGGCCGACGAGGAGGAGGACGAGACCGCCGAGAGCTGACCGGGGCTCCGCGTAGTTGGCTCACGACCAGGAGGTGCCGGTCCAGATCACCTGTGGTCCTCGTCGGCGGCGAGGATGGCGTGGCTGGCCGCGGTGAGCCGAGCACAGCGCCGGGTCATGGCTTCGGGTGTCTGGTCGGGGTGGTTGATCCACCAGCGAATGAGGGCGGTGCACAGGCCGCGCCATGCGTACTTGAGGGCGTCGGCGTCGAGGGGGTCGCCGGATCCGGCTGTACGGAGGAGTTCGGCCGTGCCGGTGGCGGCGAGGTCGTCGATGGCGTCGCGGTAGTACGCGGCGCGGTGGGCGGCGTCGCTGCCGGACGGCAGCGAGGGGTCGTAGAGGACGAACCAGGCCTCGCGCTGGCCGTCGAGGGCGTCGAAGAGGGCGTGCAGCACGCGCAGGGGCGTGGGCGGTGCGCCGGTGCCGTGTTCGGCCATGGCGTTGCAGATGGCGTCCAGCAGCCGGTCGCCGACCGGGTCGAGACAGGCGAGGTAGAGGTCCTGCTTGCTGCCGAAGTACTGGTGCAGCAGCGGTTTGGTGACGCCGACGCGGGTGGCGATGGCGGCCATGGTGGTGGCCTCGAAGCCGAGACGGCCGAACTCCTCGGTGGCCGCAGCCAGGACCTGCCGTTCGCGGTCGGCCCTCGGCACGCCCTTGGTGCCGGCCCGGGAGGAGAGCATTGTCATGGAACCAGATCTTACCCTAAGGTAATTTACCGATGGGTAAGTTCATTCGATCCCACCCGGGAGCACCCGTGCCTGCCACCACGTCCGTCCCCCGTATCCGCTCCTGGTGGGGCTGGGGCTACGTCGACGCCCACCCCGACGACGCCGAATGCGCCGCTCTGGGCGCCCTGTTGCCGGGCACCCTGGCCCGCCCGCTGCCGGTGCCCCGCGTCGCCGACCTGCCGATCGGCCGCCCCGCCGCCACTGCCCCGCCCGCCCTGGCGCACCTGGTCACCACCGACCCGCAGGCCCGGGCCGCCCACGCCATGGGCAAGGCCTACCGCGACGTGATCCGCGCCCTGCGCGGCCGACCCGGCCGGATCCCCGACCTCGTCGCCCACCCGACCGGGGACCAGGACGTGGCCGACCTGCTGGACTGGGCCGGCGAGCACGACGTGGCCGTCATCCCCTTCGGTGGCGGCTCCTCCGTGGTCGGCGGCGTGGAGTACCGCGGCGACGCCCACCGCGCCGTGCTCTCGCTCGACCTGACCTCGATGGACCGGGTACTGGAGATCGACACCACCAGCCGCTCGGCCCTGATCCAGGCCGGGGCCCTCGGCCCGGTGCTGGAGGCCCAACTGCGGCCCCACGGCCTGACGCTGCGCCACTTCCCGCAGAGCTTCGAGTTCTCCACCCTCGGTGGCTGGCTCGCCACCCGCGCCGGCGGCCACTACGCCACCGGCCGCACCCACATCGACGACTTCGTCCAGTCCCTGCGCGTGATCACCCCCGCCGGGGCGGGCACGTCCTGGCGGCTGCCCGCCTCCGGCGCCGGGCCCTCGCCCGACCGGCTCTTCCTCGGCTCCGAGGGCGCACTCGGCGTCATCACCGAGGCCTGGCTGCGCCTGCAGGAGCGCCCCGGCCACCGCGCCTCCGTGTCGGTGGCCTTCGCCGACTTTCCGCGCGCACTGGACGCTGTGCGCGCCATCGCCCAGTCCGACCTCGCCCCGGCCAACTGCCGCCTACTCGACCCCGGCGAGGCACTGCTGGCCGGCGCCTCGCCCGACGGCTCCAGCGTCCTGGTGCTCGGCTTCGAATCGGCCACCGCCCCGGTCGGTGACCGCCTCGCCACAGCCCTGGACCTCGCCCGCGCGCACGGCGGCCACGCCGAACCGCCTGCGACGGACCGCGACGCCCCCGCCGACCCGGCCGTCAGCGCCTGGCGCTCGACGTTCCTGCGGATGCCCTACCTGCGCGACGGACTGGCCCGGATGGGCGCCGTCGTCGAGACCTTCGAGACCGCCGCCACCTGGGACCTGATCCCCGCCCTGATCGACGCCGTCCGCACCGAAGTCGCCGCCGCCGCCCTGAAGGCCACCGGCCACCCCGCCACCGTCAACTGCCGTCTCACCCACGTCTACCCCGACGGCGCCGCCCCCTACTTCACCGTCGCCGTGGCCGGGCGCCCCGGCGACGAGGTCGCGGTCTGGGACGACATCAAAGCCGCCGCCAACGACGTGCTGCACCGCCACCACGCCACCATCACCCACCACCACGCCGTCGGCCGCGACCACCGCCCCGCCTACGACCGCCAACGCCCCGAGCCCTTCGCCCTGGCCCTGCGCGCCGCCAAGCACGCCCTCGACCCCCGCCACATCCTCAACCCCGGCGTCCTGGTCGACTGACAAGACAGCCAACCGGGCGAGGGTGGTGCTCAGCAGTGCGGAGCCGCGCCCTCGCCCTCGGGGTCGGCCTTCTCCTGGTCGCCGGGCCGAGGATGACCACCGGCACCGCGTCTTCCTCCAGAGCCTGGCCTGCACCGACTGCGGCGACGTGCTCAGAGAGGAGTCCAGCCACGTCTGCGAGATCGGCCGCTCGTGGACCCGCCGCCCCGGCAGACGCTGCTACCCCTGCCACAAGAGCCGCGAAGAGCGGCAGAAGAAGGAAGCCAAGAAGGCGGCGGAGAAGCCACCGGCACCGGAGGCCGTGCCGTTCACCGAGCCTGCTGCCACGGTCTCTCCGGCGCTGACCCGCCCCGCCGTCGTGGTTGAACAGCCGGTTCCGGCCGGGGCCCACACCGCCCCCGAGACGTTGGCTCACGCGGATGTCTCGGCTCGGTTGCTTCGTCCGTGGACTTCTCGACTTCGGTCGCTCCGGTCGCTGCCGCGCCGCGTCCGATGGCCGAAGCCGGGCCGTGTGAGCTGCCCACTGTTCCCGAGGGCCCGGCGGGCGCCGCGTTTGAGGCGGTGGGCACCCCTAGCCTCCAAGCGCCCGAACTTCGTCCAGCAGGCCCGCTCCACATTCCTCGACGCGGCGGCCGGTGTTCTGGTTGTGCGCGACCAGGCGGTCCGGGCTGACCGCCACCGGCTCCGGCCGGGACAGGCTGGCCGGGCTTTTCGTGCACCAGCGCCAGCCGGCGGGCCGCTACGCTCCGGCCGCCGTACCCGAGGGCGGCACCACCGAGATCCGCTCCGTGGGGGGAGTGGTTCGACCCGGAAGTCGCGGACGCTGTGACGTGCCGGGAGGCGTTCCGGCTGCTGTGGCAGGCGCTGCGCCGGCACCCGTGCGGCCGAGGTGGTTCTGGCGGAGATCGGCGCGGACATCACCAGGTTCCCCTCGGCCGCCGATCTGGCCTCCTGGGCCGGGGTCTGTCCGGGCAACCACGAGTCCGCCGGCAAGCGCAGCACTGGCAGGACCCGCCATGGCGACCCCTGGCTCAAGGGGGGCCTCGGACAGGCCGCCACCTCAGCGGCCCGCTCCAAAGGGACCTACCTCAGTGCCCACTGCCGACGTATCGCCTCCCGCCGCGGCAAGAAGAGAGCCCTGATCCGCCCTCGAGCACTCGATCCTCGTCGCCGTGTGGCACATGTTCACCAACGATATCGACTATCAATATCTCGGCGGGGACTGCTTCCCCGAACGCACCGGCGAGGCCCGGCGGGCCCGACGGCTCGTCAGCCGACCGACCCACCTCGGCTACCAGGTCACCCTCCAACCCCGCCGGAGTGGCCTGACCTGGGGCAACAGCTTGCGGACGGGGGATTTTCGCACTAGCCGTTTGCTGGGCAGAGCCGGACCCCGCCCAAGGGGATGGGGCAGGAGGGGACGTCAGTCGGTCACGGTCTCATCGGGCTTGGTCTCCTCCGGGCCCTGGACGGGGAGCGGACCCGTCCGCGGGCGCGGCGGGTTCACGCGCTCGGCAGTGGGAAGTTCATCCGCATCACCGCGTCGAAGGCGGCGTCCGGCAGCAGCCGCTTGGCCAGCATCGTTCCGCGTGCCATCGCCCCGATCGCGTACCGCGCCCGCGGCCTGCGGGCGGTCGCCGCGCGGACGATCACCCTGGTCGCCGTCTCGGCCGGTACCGCGCCGTTGCGGCGGCGGAATGCCTTGTTGGCGTACATGTCGGCAAGCTCGGCGCGGAACCGCCCGTACGGGTCGGCGGGGTCGGTCTCGGCCTGCATCGTGCCGACTGCGGTGTCGGCGAACTCGGTGATGGTGGGCCCGGGTTGGACCACCACGACCTTGATACCGAACGGCGCGACCTCCAGCCGCAGCGAGTCGCTGATCGCCTCCACCGCGTGCTTGCTCGCGTGGTAGAACGCACCACCGGGCGGGGAGAAACGTCCACCCATGGAGGACAGGTTGACGATCCGTCCGTGCCTGGCACGCCGCATCCCGGGGAGCGCGAGCTGGGTCATCCGGACCAGCCCGAAGACGTTGGTTTCGAACTGTGCCCGCACCTCGCCGGGCGTGGCGGACTCCACCGGCAGGTGCAGGCCGTACGCGGCATTGTTGATCAGTATGTCGACGCTGCCGTGCTCCTCCTCGATCCGGGCCACGGCGGCGGCCATGGACGCCTCGTCGGTGACGTCCAGCGCCAGGGTGGTCAGGCCTTCAACGGCCAGCTCGGCGAGCGTTTCCGGTCGGCGGGCGGTGGCGTAGACGCGGTGGCCGCGCCGGTGCAGGGCGAGCGCGGTACGCCGGCCCATGCCCGAGGAACAGCCGGTGATCAGAACGGTCTTGGCGGTGGTCATCAGCCGGCCTTTCGGTGCAGGAGGTCCCAGACGGCTTCTTCCGCCTGGGCGAGGGCCTCGGGGGAGAGCTGGGCGAGACCTGCGGGGCGCTGCTGCTTCAGCAGCCCGGTGAACGCCCCCGTGGCCATCGCGACCAGCTGTTCCGGGTCTCCGGCGCGGATCTCGCCGGCCCGCTGGCCGCGTTCGATGAAGTCCTGGGCCAACGCGTCGATCTGCGCGGCCAGGGCCTGGCTCTCGGGAGCCAGGAAGGTGTCATGCTGCTGGTGCTCCAGGAAGACGAACGCATCCAGGTGGTCGCTCGCGTACCGGGTGAAGCCGCGCCAGAACCGGCCGAACTCCTCCCGGGCGTCCGCAGCTGGGCCGCCCTCGGCGACCGTCTCGGCCAGCCGGTCCAACAGTGCCCGCTTGGCGTGCTGGAACGCGGCGTTGCCCAGCGCCTCTTTACTCGGGAAGTAGCGGTAGATGCTGCCCACCCCCACCCCGGCGCGCTGCGCAACGGCGGGCATCTGGGTGCCTTCGTAGGTGCGCTCGGCGAACAGTGCGATGGCAGCGTCGAGCAGCCGTGGGGCAAGGTCGGGTTTGTTGGACGGAGTCACGGAATGAATGTTCATTCTGATTCTGGGGCGCTGTCAAGCGCCGGGCGCCCGGCAGGGCGTGGCCCAGCGCCTGGCCTGGAACTCCGGCGCGGTCGAGGGGCACGTGACCGAGATCGCCCGGGAGCTGGGGGTCGACCCGGAGTGGAGTGACCCCCGAAAC
>NZ_JBIAWQ010000045.1:0-11548 GCF_042895815.1 Streptomyces sp. NPDC001373 | reverse complement strand
ACCGTATACCCCGGCGTGAAGTCACCGAACCCACCACCCGCATTCCCGAGCGAGGTGTAGAAACCGATCGAACCATCCGCGTGGTAGTAGGTCATCACCGCATCGGACCGGCCGTCACCGTTCAGATCGTGCTGTACTCCCGGGCGGACCGTGTCCCGTATCCACTGGGCGAGGTCGTCGGTGCGGGTGGTGATGGCGCCGGTGCGGGTCTCGGTCGTCGGAGTTCCGAGGCAGCCGCCTTGCCAGGAGCGGGAGTTGATGCCGACAAGCTCGCCCGCGGCGTTCAGGAGCGGGCCGCCGGTGTCGCCCTTGCAGAGCACGTCCGTGCCCTTGCCGGTGATGGCGTACGTCGTGGCGGCGGTGGTGCCGAGCGTGAACGTGCCGGTGTGGAGCTTGTCCGGCACCCACTCGGTCTTCGTACGGCCGAACCCGGCCGCGGTCAGCTCGGCACCGGTCGCCGGGGCGGCTGCGGCCGGTGTCGCCGGTTTGATGGTCGTGACGGCGGTGGCCAGCCGGACCAGGGCGGCGTCGCGGTCGTCACGCGGGGCGATCTCGGTGATCTCGACGGTCTTGCCGTCGCTGAGCGTCGCGGTGGCCTTCAGGGCCGGCTTGCCCGCTGGAACCGGCGTACCGGGCGTGCTCGCGAAACAGCTCGCGGCGGTGGCGATCCACGACTGGTCGACCAGGGTACCGGTGCAGGCACGGGAGTTGGCCTCGTCGCCGATGTTCAGCTTCACCACGGACGGGAGCTGCCCGGCGCCGGCCTCGGGGCCGGCCACCGCCAGAGCGGGGGCCGAGGTGATCAGGCCCGCCGAGACCGCGATGGCGGTGACGAGCAGGCCGGAGATCCGCGCAGGGCGCGGACGGGAAAGGGACATGGAGGTTCCTTCGGGTTGCACTGCGCGGCCGCAGGCGGCCCCCCGCGGCGCCAGAAGCGCCGTGGGGGGCCGTCCTGGTTGTCAGAGGGTGCCGGCGAGGGAGATGGAGCCGAGCGTTCCGGTGACGCCCCGGGCGGCGACCGGTGTGGTCGGGCCCCAGGTGCGGTCGGTGTGGCGGACCGTGTGCACGATCCGGTTGTCGGTGGTGGTGACGGCGACCTGGAGCTCTCCGTCCACGGTGCCCGCGGCGACGGACTTGGCCGTCACGGCGCCGAGGTAGTCCCTCAGATCGCCGAACGGCGCCCACGTGCCGTTGGCGTAGCGGATGGAGTGGTACTGCTTCGTACCGCTGTCGGTCGCGATGACGATGTGCGCGTCGCCTGCCGCACCGGCCATGGCAACGGAGCTGATGGGGCCGGTGACACCGGCGACACCCGCCACGTCGCCCCAGCCGGTCCAGTGGCCGGTGGTGGCGCGGACGGTGTGGAAGGCCTTGCCGCCGCTGACGGCGACGAGCTGCAGCTGACCCCCGGCGCTTGCGGTGGCGACCGACGTGACGGCGCCGATGGGTCCGACCGCGCCGGCCACGTCACCGAACGGGGTCCAGGTCCCGTTCGCACCGCTGCGCACGGTGTGGAACACCCGGCCGCCCGCGACGGCCACGACGTGGAGGTCGGTGCCGATGGAGACGGTGGAGACCTGGGTGATGTTGCTCAGGCCGCCGGCCTCGGCGTTGATGTCGCCGAAGACGCCCCACGTGCCGTCCGCCTTGCGACTGGTGTGCCACAGACGTCCGTTGCCGCCGAGCGCGACCACGTGAGTGTCACCGTTGATCCCGGCGACGGCGGCGGTGCGCACGCCCCCGATGTCCCCGGACTTGGCCTGGACATCGGTGAAGCCGGTCCAGGAGCCGTCGGCCAGCCGGATGCCCTGGTACAGCGTCGAGCCGGCCTGGACGAGGGACTCTGCCTTCCAGCCAGGGGTCAGGGCCCGAACGCCCTGCACCCAGTCGGCAAGGTCGTCGATGCGCGTGGTGATGGCGCCGGTGCGGGTCTCGGCCGCGGGAGCTCCGAGGCAGCCGCCTTGCCAGGAGCGGGAGTTGATACCGACAAGCTCGCCCGCGGCGTTCAGGAGCGGGCCGCCGGTGTCGCCCTTGCAGAGCACGTCCGTGCCCTTGCCGGTGATGGCGTACGTCGTGGCGGCGGTGGTGCCGAGCGTGAACGTGCCGGTGTGGAGCTTGTCCGGCACCCACTCGGTCTTCGTACGGCCGAACCCGGCGGCGGTCAGCTCGGCACCGGTCGCCGGGGCGGCTGCGGCACGCTTGATGCCCGCGATGCCGGCGGCCGGGGTAGCGAGGCGGGCCAGGACCAGGTCGCGGTCGGTGCGGGGCACCAGGTCGACGACCTCGACCGCCTTGCCGTCGTTGAGGGTGGCGGTGCTCTTCAGCGCGGGCTTACCGGCCGGGACCGTCGTACCCGGGGTGGACGCGAAGCAGCTGGCGGCAGTCGCGAGCCACGTCTGGTCGACCAGAATTCCGGTGCAGGCACGGGAGTTCGCCTCGTCGCCGATGTTCAGCCTCACCACGGACGCGAGCTGTCCGGCGGCGGCCTCGGGGCCGGTGACCGCGAGGGCGGGGGCCGAGGTGATCAGGCCTGCCGAGACCGCGATGGCGGAGACGAGCGCGCTGCTGATCAACACGGTGCGCGGACGGGAAAAGGACATGCGTGTTCCTTCGGTTGAGCAGGTGCGTGGGACATTGGCCGAGGCTCTGCCGCGATTGCTTCTCCGACCTGGTGAACGGCCGCGCGTGCGCACTGCCGGATTCCACGGTCGCGAAAACGGCGGGTCCGGAGTGATGAAATCAGAAATGCGATCTCGGCAAGGCGTCGCCGCCGGGTGCGATGCGGCTGCTACTTGGCGGTCCGGATTTCCATGAGCATGAAGTCGCGACCCTGTTCGTCGGCGCTCTCGCCGACGGGGGTCCAGGCGTTCTTGTTCACGTCGTACTTCTTCTGCTCGGTGCCCGTGGTCATGTCGACCTGGGCCGAGTAGCTGTTGCCCTTGACCGCGAAGACCGCGGGGATCTCCAGCGTCAGGTAGCCGGTGGTGCCGGTGACGCGAAAGCAGATCTTGTCGTTCGCACGGGACCAGACCTCCAGCAGGTCGGTCGCGCTCCCGCAGTCGGCGAGCACGATGTGCCCGTCGCCCCGCTTCAGGGTGATGCCCCGCTCCGCGAGGATCTTGTCGGCGTTCGGGTAACCGAAGTCCTCGATGGCGTAACCCGGGCCCTCGTCCGCGATGGACTTCATCGCGGCACCGTCCGCGGCCGCCCCGCCCGCCGCCCCGCCGGCGATGGCGAACCACGCCAGGGCGCCCGCGCCCAGGGCGGCGCCAACAGTCCGGAGCATCGTCTTTCGTGCCTTCATCGCTGTCCTAGTGGTCGGTTCGGGAGAACCCGAAGCAATGGGTAGTGGTGGAGACGAAGACCGCCGTACGGCGCAGGGAAAATGAACGCCCATGAGTGTTCATCCCCCCGCGGAAGCCCCTCACTCCCGGAATGAGCGTAACTGCCGAATCGGCGGGCAGTAACCCCCAGGAAAGGGTGGGGGCTGCGGCTGCGGCAGCGAGAAGAGCACCGCCGCGAGCCCTCCGTATGTAAGCACTCGACTCGAATTCCCGTCCAATGACACCGAAGTGACGTGCGCCACATCGGGGATGGTGCGAGGTTCCGGAATTCGAAGCTCCGAAGATGTCCTTCCGGAATATCGGAATGCCGGGCTCCAGGGGCCGGAATGCACTGTTCCGGAATATTGGATTCCAGATTCGGTCAGCATTCGGATTCCATAAGTGATTGCACGGAAAAGGGTGTTCAATGCAGTGCTTTCCGCGTAGGGTCACGGCAGGGCATCCACCCAAGGGGGAACCGTGCTTGAGGCCGATCGAGACCCGGCTCGGCGGCTCGGGACTCCGTCCCGGCACGTGGGCGCAGCCATCGGGCAGGTCGGAATACCGGAACACGCGAGCCGTCCGGCGAGCGCCGCCGGAACGTCACCCGGCTCCGCCGCCGCACCAGTCTGTGCCCGGCTCCCTGCCACGACAGCACTTCCTGACGCGTTCTTTCCGCAGCCCGTCGATCTTTGACACGGTCCTGATGACCTGCACGAACACGGCTGAGCCCGTCACCCGACGCACGTCAGAAGACCGTCAAGGACCCGTTGAGAATCTTGTCCGCCCGTCCCGGATGCGCTGGGATGAGGTCATGAACAGCGGTCCGCGCTACGACGATCGGCCACCTCATCGGGTGCAGCCGACAGCGCCCGCTGTCCGCCCGGCCGTCTGACACCGGCCGCGCGTCATCCGCGTACGTGCTGTCGTCCCCCGGGGACGACCCAGGCTTCGTACGCGTCTTTCACCATCACCCGCATGAGCCGAGCCCATACCCGCCATTCGCCGGGCTGCCGGGCCCGTCAGTCATGCCCGCTTCCAGGATCCAGGAATCCGACATGTCTTCAACAACCCTGTCCGGACGTACTGTCCTCGTCACCGGCGCCACCGCCGGCATCGGCTACGAGACTGCCCGCCAGCTCACCGAACTCGGCGCCACCGTCCTCCTCCACGGTCGCGCCGCCGAGGAAGCCCAGGCCGCCGCCGACCGGCTGATCGCCTCCGCCGGCGTCGACAGCGCCCTCCTGCGTCCGGTCGCGGCCGACTTCACCCGCCTGGAGGAGGTCGAGAACCTCGCCCACGCCGTCGTACGCGACCACCCGCTACTGCACGCACTCGTCAACAACGCGGCCATCGCGGCACCCGAGCGCCACACGCTCACCGCCGACGGCAACGAGATCTCCTTCCAGGTCAACTTCCTCGCCCACTACCTCCTCACCAACCTCCTCGAGCCCGCCCTCACCAGCGACCCCGGCGGGCGTGTCGTCAACGTCTCCTCCGCACTCCACCGCACCGGCGCCATCCAGTGGAACGACCCGCAGCGCGTGCGGCGCTACTCCCGCCTCGCCGCGTACGCCCAGTCCCAGCTCGCCCTGACCGTCTTCGCCTCCGACCCCCGCGTCACCGCCGTCTCCGTCAACCCCGGCGTGTGCGAGACCGGCCTCCTCCCGCTGTACGGCCACGAGGGCGCCCCCGCCGCCGAGGGCGCCCAGTACGTCGTACGGCTCTGCGACCCGGCCACGGAGATCGTCAACGGCGCCTACTACGACCGCTCCGAGCGCGTCTCCCCCGCCCCCGCCGCCACCGAGGACCGCACCATCAAGCGCCTCAACAAGCTCGCCGACCTCCTCGTCGGCCACACCGCCTGAAGGGATCCACGCACATGTCCAAGCGCGCACGCAAGAAGAAGGCCCGCCGCAAGAAGGGCTCCAACCACGGCAGCAAGCCCAACTGCTGACCGACGACCCACACCGCGGGGCGGCCCTCCGAACAGGGCCGCCCCGTACACCTCGTGGCCGGAGAACACCCCCGCCCGGGTGGCCGGCCTCGTGCAAGGGGACACGCCGAGCGGCCGGCGCTGCGCCGGCCTCCGCGTTCACGGCTCGAACCGGTACCCCAGGCCGGAGACCGTGATCAGATGACGCGGGTGCGCCGGGTCCGCTTCCAGCTTCCGCCGCAGGTGGGCCATGTACACCCGCAGGCAGCTGTTCCGGGAGCCGTGGGAGAAGCCCCACACCTCCTGGAGCAGACGCCGCTGGCTGACGAGCCGCCCCTTGTCGCGGATCAGGAGTCCCAGCACGCGCCATTCCGTCGGCGTGAGCCTGATGCTCTTTCCTCCGCGCCGTGGCTTCTTCGCGAGCAGGTCGATGGTGAACTCCTCGGTCTCCACCACCGCTTCGTCAACAGCGACCGACCCCGTCGCCGTTCCCCGGCGGGCGACGGCTGCCAGCCTCGCCAGCAGTTCGGGCATGCCGAAGGGCTTGGTGAGGTAGTCGTCGGCGCCCGCGTCCAGGGCCTGGATCTTCTCCTCGGAGCCGTGGCGGGCGGAGACGACCAGGATGGGCACCTGCGACCAGACCCGCAGGCTCTTGATCACACCGATCCCGTCCATGTCCGGCAGCGTTGACAACGTCCATATGCTGAGGGCCACGACCTTTACGACCCCCGTACGCGGGCCCCGGACCAGTGCCGGACCGAACCCGTAAGGATCTCGTCGGTACGGCGTCAACACCCCGTCAGGGTGCTCGGCCGGCGACCCGGCCGGTCCTAATCTCGCTCCCATGGGAAGACCTACCACTGACCCCTCGACCGGCGGTCGAGACGGGCACACGGTGCCTCCCGGGCCGCTCGCACGGGACACGCACTGGGCCCGGGAGAGGCGTTCGGCGATCGGCGTCGCGCTTCTGCTCTTCACCGCCCTCATCGGGATGGACGCCGCCGGCGGCCGGCTCGACCCGACCCGGGCCGCCCTCTGGACCGGCCTGGCGTTCCTCGTCTTCGTGATCCTGCTGCCCCTCCGGGTCTCCACGCGGCCCGGTCTGCTGAGCGCCCGCGGCCTGCTCGTGCAGCACACCGTCCGCACCGACTCCCTGGTCTCGGTCCGCTGGAACAACGGGGTGGCACAGCGGATGGTCCTCAAGGACACGGAGGGGAACCGGGTCGAGATCGACCCTGCCGTCCTGATGCGCAACCCCGAGATGTGGCGGCGCGTGGACACGGACTCCCGGACCTCCATCCGGCGCGGCACCCTGCTGTGCGGTGCGACCGCGCTGCGCGAACTGGGCGAGCGCATCGACCGGCAGACGGCTCAGTCGGTGTTCAAGGTCTCCGGGCTGGAGTGACCGGCGCGACGCGGTGCCCGATCAGGCCCCGTGTCGCGACGGACGTACAGCGGCAGCCGGGCGAGTGTCCGTCCGTCGCCCACCAGGGGAAGCAGGACGAGATCGCGGGCGAAGGCCTGGCGGGTCCCGGCGATGAGGAGGCCAGCTCCCCCGCCAGGTCCGTTACCGGATCCGAGGGGTCCACGACGATGTCCATAGGGTCCCGGACAGCGCCGCGGTGATGGATCTGACCGGAGCCGCCTCCCAGTCGGTACCGATGCCGCGGGTGTGGCAGGTGAAACGGCCTGCGCAGGAGGCGAGCCGCTCCCGCTGGCGCCTCGGGACTCTCGGCCGTGGCCTTCAGGTCCATCAGGAGCATGGCCACGCGCATCGCGTCGACGTGCGCAGCCAGCAGCGGGTCGGCGAGCCTCAGCCATCGGCCGGGCCGGCGCGGCGTGCGCCTCGGTCTTGGTCGCCGGGCTCGCCCGGACCGTCCGCATCGTGTCGGGGTAGCACATCCGGGCGTAGTCCGAACCCGCCACCACCTCGAAGGAGACGTCTTCATCCAGGCCGTCGACGGCGGCGGCGACCGCCGCCTTGGCAGCGCGGAAGTCCGTATCCGGGAGCTCCTCGGGGGCCGCGCTCTCGGCCGTCACCGTCACGATCGATCCGAGCTCGGTCGCCTCCGGGTGCAGGAACTCGTCGTCGAAGGAGTCCATGGTGAAGCCGGAGGCGGGCGGCTCCGGAAGTCCCCCTGCGCTGTGGAGGGCGGCCCGCCGGTGAGGAGGGCGAACAGGACGCAGCCGAGGGCGTAGAGGTCGGCGCGACCGTCGAACCGCTGCTCCCGGCACTGCTCGGTGCCGTGGAGTCGGGGGTCGAGGCTGCCCCTCCCGGGTCAGGCCGGCGTCCGCCTTGACGTCCCGGTGGACGATGTCCGCCCGGTGGGCGTACGAGAGCGCTTCGGCGGCCTGCGCGGCCAGGTCCACCGCCTGGTGCACGGGCAGTCCGGACGGCTGTTCCGCCAGTACCGCGTCCAGGCCTCGCCGTCTCCCGGTATCGTGCCGCCGCCCCGTCCTACTGAGGCGGATCCCCTCACATACCGCCCGCGTGTGGGCTCAGGCCGCCTGCGGCTTGTGGAGTGCGGGGATGCGGGCCGGGCCGGTCGCGTAGTGGACGTACTCGCGGGTCAGGCGGAACCCCGCCGACCAGGCCAGGAGGCGGCTGGGGCGGTTGTCCCGGGAGCAGGTCCAGCTGGCGGTCCGGCCGCGGGCCTCGATGTCCTGGCAGAGGGCGCTGACGCAGGCCAGGGCGAGGTGTTGGCGGCGGTGGCCGAGGGCGGCGAGGGCCGCGACGTCCTCGTACCGGCTGCCGAGGAAGTAGGTGCAGGCCAGTGAAAGGGCACGGCCACGGTGGAAGGCGCCCCAGCAGAGTCCGGAGGACGCGAGCCGCTCGGGGCCGCCCCAGGTTCGGTGGATCCAGGCCGCCCCGGGGCCGAGGGCGACGACGGCCGGGGCGTCCCCCGGAGTCAGTCGGCGCACGGTGACGCCGTGCGCCGGACGGGCCCCGGTGGCGGCCGCACTGCGCACGTAGACCATGCGCTCCCACGGGTCGATGCGCTGGAACGCAGCCCCCAGGAAGGGCAGGAAGCGGGCCGGGGCCTCGACGTAGCTGCCCGCGAAGCGTGCGAGGGCGTCGGGGTTCAGCGCGCCCGGGTCACCGCGGAGCAGGAGGTGGTCTCCGCTGGAGACGGCGACCGCCTTCGGGGCCACGGCGCGGTCCGCCCACCAGCGGCCACCGCCCGTGGCGATGACGTGTTCGGGAAGGGCCGCCAGGCCGGGAGCGCCGCCGGGGAACCAGCGGGCGAGGGCGGAGGGGCCGGGGGAAGGGAGCTCGATCACGACGGATGCCGCCTCGTCACAAGAGGGAGGTAGGGAGGCGGGGGCGGCCCGGGGAAGCGGGCCGCCCCCGCGGGGAACCGGCACCGGCGGGTCGGCGCCGGCCGGCCGCCGCGGCCGGGGTTGGACTGTGCGCGGGCGCCGTCGGACGGCGTGGCCCACGGGGTGGTCGGCGAGCTCGTTCAGCCGCTTGACCATGCGCTCCGCGGTCGCCCCCGTAGCGGGCTCGATCCGCTCGCGGCGTTCGTGGTAGACGCCGTTGACCACCTCGAACACCGGGTCGCAGCGCCGTGCGACGTAGGCGGCGCCTTCGGCGGACGCCGCCCCTCGTATCCGTACAGCGGCCTCAGCGCGGTTTCGCAGACGCCCGGGGACACCGCCACGGCGGTGACGCCGGGGCCGGTGGTGGGCACCCTTATGACGGCGGCCGGTCGTCGTGCCGCTGGCCGAGGTGCATGTATTCCATCCAACTGGCTTGCGGATGGCGGCTCAAGACCGCTGACGACTTTCTGATGCGGTCCTGACGGACTTCGGCCGAGTTCCGGATTCCGCAAGGCCGTCGAGGATGGTCGTCAGGAGCCCGTGAAGGCGGCGTCGGGAGCCGCCGGTCCGGTCTGCGCCGTGAGGCGGAAGCGGAGGCGGCAGATGACGGCGTCGGTGTCGCGGCGCACCGCGTGGGCGACGACGGAGCCGCGCTGGTTCTGCAGCATCCGCTGCCACAGGTGCTCGGGTTCGGTCTCCGGGATGAGGACCGTGACCTGGGCGTCCGGGTGGGTCTGCGCGAGCTTGCGCACGTACGCCGATACCGGGCGGCCCAGCGAGCGGGTGTCCGAGGGGAGTTCGACGAGCTCGACCCCCGGTTTCCACAACTCCCAGTCGCGGCACAGGGCTTCGGCGGCCTGCCGGTCCTCGGGGGTGGGGTGGGTAACGGTGACGGCGAGGACTTCGTCGCCGAGGGAGCGGGCCGCGGTGAGGGCCTGGCTGGTCAGGCGGGACAGACCGGAGACCGGGACGACGACGAGCGAGCGGGCGCGGTGCGGCGGCTGCGGGACCCGCCCCAGTTCGAGGCGCTCGCCGATCTCGGCGTAGGCACGGTGGACCTTCTCGAACGCGACGACGATCAGCGGCAGGGCCACGACGATCAGCCAGGCGCCCTCGCTGAACTTGGTGGCGGTGACGATGACCGCGGAGGCACCGGTCAGAACCGCGCCGAAGCCGTTGAGGGCGGCCTTGGCCTGCCAGCCCTTGGGGCGCTCGCCGTACCAGTGCCGGACCATGCCGACCTGGCAGAGGGTGAAGCCGACGAAGACGCCGATGGCGAAGAGCGGGACGAGGGTGTTGGTGTCGCCGCCGGAGAAGACGAGCAGGAGGGCGGAGACCAGGGCCAGCCAGACCACGCCGTGGCGGTGGACCTGACGGTCGGCCTTGAGGGCGAAGACGTGGGGCAGGTGGTTGTCCCGGGCGAGCAGGCTCATCAGCACGGGCAGACCGCCGAAGGAGGTGTTCGCGGCGAGCGCGAGTAGCACCATGGTGGCGAACTGGACGACGTAGAAGGCGGCGTTGTGTCCGAAGGAGGCGTCCGCCAGCTGGGCGAGGACGGTGACGCCCTCGACGGGCTGGAGGTGGAAGCGCCCGATGAGGACCGACAGGCCGATCAGCATCACGCCCAGGAGCGCGCCGAGGGCGACCTCGGTGCGCTGGGCCCGGCGCGCGGCGGGGGCCCGGAAGGACGGCACGGCGTTGGCGACCGCCTCGACGCCGGTCAGGGCCGAACAGCCGGCGGCGAAGGCCTTCAGCAGCAAGAGCGCGCCGACCGTGCTCGCGCCCTCGCCGAGGGCCGAGGCGTGCCCGGCGGCGGACGCGGTGCTGACGGGGCCGTCGCGGAAGAGGCCGACGACGACCATCACGAGGATCGACCCGACGAAGACGGCGGTGGGCACGAGGAACGCCTTGGCCGACTCCACGACCCCGCGCAGGTTCACGGCGGTGACCAGCACCAGGACGCCCAGGCAGATCCACACCCGCTCCCCGTACAGCCCGGGGAACGCCGAGGTCAGGGCGGACACGCCGGCCGTGACGGAGACGGCGACGTTCAGGACGTAGTCCAGGATCAGCGAGGCCGCGGCGACCAGGCTCGTACGTCGGCCCAGATGGCGTTTGGCGACCGCGTACGAACCGCCTCCGTCCGGGAACGCGGCGATCACCTGCCGGTACGAGGCCACCAGTACCGCCAGCAGCGCGGCGATCGCCACCGTCACCGGCAGGGTGAAACCGAGGCCGTAGGCGCCGGCCGCGGCAAGGACCAGCACGATCGACTCCGGCCCGTACGCGACGGACGCCATCGCGTCCAGGGACAGCGCTGCCAGCCCCTGGAGGGCGGTCAGCTTGTGCCGGTCGCCCGACCCGTGCACGCCGGGATCCGGGGGCTCCTCCCGGGCCTCCCCCGGCACGGTCGCGGTCGGCTTCTCTACGTGTGCGGTCATGTCGCCGTTCCTCCGAATGAGCAAAGTCAGGACAGCGTCGATGCCGAACGGGCGGACCACCAGCGCTCTTGGCGCCTTCCATACGCCTCCGCGGCTACTTTTCACTGGTCCCATATGGGTCGGCGGGGGCGGCGTAAGAGCTACGTCAAGAGGTGTGGCCCCGTGTTGCCGTGGCTCCGCGAAGGGGCAGGCTTGATCTGGGCGGCATCCGCCCGGCCGGACCGCAGGAGGAGAAGACCTGCGGGTCGTCGGCGGCGGACACTACTACGGCCGCTACCTCCTCGGTGGGCACCCCGGCCACCCGCGGCCGCCCGAGGAGGCCCGTCTGGTGGCCGTCGCCCTGGCCGCCCAGGCAGGCGCCGCCCTGGACACCGCGGGACTGGCCCACCAGGGCTGATCGGTTGGCCGCAGAGCGCCCTCGCGTAAGAACGACGTCAAGAGTTCCGCCGAGCCCGTATGGACCCCGTCAAGGCGTCTTAACGGCGGGATGAAGACACGGTTATCTCGTCATCGGCCATCTGGCCGAT
>NZ_JBIAWQ010000044.1:0-12489 GCF_042895815.1 Streptomyces sp. NPDC001373 | reverse complement strand
CGGGTTCTTCTTGGTCGAAAACCCATCTACCAGGGGCTTCACCCGTCTGTCAGCCGAACTGACCAACCCGGCCCGCAGGTTGGAAAAGGCTCACTGACCAGAACGTTTTTCGTCTGCTGGTGGTACACGTTTCCCGGCGTTCTGACCTGCTGAAACGTGACAGTTGGGGCCTGCTGGCGCTGTGCTGGTCCGGGGCTGGTCCGGATCTTGGTTCGCCCGGACCGGCGGAAATACCCTTCGGTCCTCGGGTGTTACCCCTCGGCATGTGCGACAAGGGGGGCAAGCCTGAAGCTGTTCTACACGAAAAACGGCGTGACCGAGGTCACGCCGCGATTGGCTGAGGCTGAGGCCGATGTGCAGGGCCTGGTCGAGGGAGCTATGGAGGCGATGCTCGGGGTGCGATTCCTCGCCTCCGAATACAGCACCGGCTCTGTCCACGGCGGGCCATCGACTCGCTGGGTCTCGATGAGAACGGAGCTCCGGTGATCATCGAGTACAAGCGTGCGACTGACCCGGGGGTCATCAACCAGGGCCTGTTCTACATGGCGTGGCTGGTGGACCACCGGACCGAGTTCCAGGCGCTGGTGCGCGAGCGCCTCGGGGCGACGGCGGCTTCGCAGGTGTTGTGGAGCGCGCCCCGGTTGATCTGCATCGCTGGCGACTTCACCCGTTACGACCTTCACGCGGTGCGCGAGCACCGCCGCTCGGTCGACCTGGTCCGCTATCGCCTGTACGGAGAACACCACATCACGCTCGAGACGGTTGCCGCTTCGATTGTGGCCCGGGCCAAGGCACCCACGCGCTTCCGCCGGGTAGGTGCTGCCGGTATGTCGCTCGCCCAGCGGGCGCCTCAGGCAATCGCGGATCTGGCATCGTCGGTGGACGAGCTGCTGCTGGGGCTGGGGGAGGACGTCAAGAAGGTCAGACGCCAGCAGTACGACGCCTACCAGAGGCTCCGGAATTTCGCCTGTGTGACGCCACGGCAGGACAAGCTTCTCGTGTACCTCAAGGCCGTCCCTGCGGCTGTCGCCCTCGTGCCGGGCTTCACCAGGGACGTGACAGGGCTGGGGCACCACGGCACCGGCGACCTGGAGGTCCAGCTGCGCTCTGAAGAAGACGTCGAGCGAGCGGTGGAGCTGTTCCGGCTGTCCTACGCGGCGGCGTAGGGGTCGCAGACTGGACGCCGATGTTGGCCCGGGATATCGAGCGGGGCGTGCGCGAGCGGCGGGAGGGAAGCGAGGCTTCTCGGGCGGGCACCTTTCGATCGGGCGGACAGGACGTGGCGGTGGAGTTCTCCATCTTCCGCACGATCCCCGGTTTCGGAAACCGGGGATCGTGCGCTATGTATCGCCCAGCCGCCCGTCGGGGGGCAAGGGTATTGCTCGGCCAGGTGCCCCGATCCGGCTCGTTCACGCCTTGCGTGCATGCGTTCGAGCAGGCAGGGTTCCGTACTTCCGAGCACGTCACCAGCCCACTTCGACAGGAAGCGAGCGAAGACGACCATGGCCAAGCAGCAGCCCGAAGAGGCTGGCACCCCATCCCTGCTGATCGCGGTCGAACACCTTGCCCGCGTGCAGGACCGCTTCGACACCCAAGAGTCCGACCCCACCGGCACCTCGGCTGGCGACGACGGGGAGAACCGCGACGGCCTGAACCACCCCGAGGCATAACCCCCTCCCGTTCGAGCCCTTGCATTCGGGGGCCCACCTCCACCGAGAGGTGGGCCCCCGGCCCGCTCCCGAACCGACGGAGGATGCCGTGCGCCACCAGCTCGTCGAAGCCCTCGAAACCGCCCTCTCCTGGACCGGTCCTGCCCCCATGGGCGGGGCGTTTGCCCGCGGCCACTTATCCGATGCCGGCTTTCCAGCTCGGCTGATGACCCCGGCTAGGCTTCTGGACATCGTCATGCGGCGAGGCCTGTCCCACCCCCAGTTCCATGCGTTCCAGAACGGGCGCGAGCTCCACCCCGGTGACTACTTCACCGACACGGTCACGCGCCGAGGGCAGAGTGTGCGGTTCGCGAACATGACCCGCCTGTCTGCCCTCATGCAGGAAGGCGCCACCCTCGTCCTCGACGAGCTCGACTTCTTCGACCCCGTCCTCGAAGTCGCCTGTCGCGCGCTCCAGTGGTGGTCCCGCGAGCTCGTCCAGGTCAATGCCTACCTGACCACGCAGGATGCCGCTGGGTTCGCCCTTCACTGGGACGACCACGACGTGGTCATCGTCCAGGTCGCTGGTGAGAAGTCCTGGGACGTACGCGGTACCTCCCGGCCCGTCCCCATGTACCGGGACGCCGCACCGAACAACATTCCGCCCGACACCTCGGTCTGGCAGGGGAACCTGCGCGCCGGCGACGTCATGCACATCCCGCGAGGCCACTGGCACCAGGCCACCCGCACCGACCGGGGCGAGGGCTACTCCGTCCACCTGACCTTCGGGTTCGTCAAGCGCACCGGTGTGAACTGGCTGACCTGGCTGACCGACCAGTGCCGCCGCGACGAGGCGTTCCGTACGGATCTCGACCGCTGGGGCAGCGCCAGCGACCAGCACCTTCAGGAGCGCGACCTGGCCGCGGCGCTGTGGAAGCTGGGCCAGGACTTCCCGCCGTAGGCCTTCCTCGCCGCTCGGGAGCGGGAGCGCCCCGCAGCCCGGCACGTTCAGACCGCCGGCCTCTTCGGCGCGCCGACCGGCCTGGTCTGCGTCACCGACTTCCCGCCGCTCATCGAGGCCGACGACGAGCAGGTCCGCATCACCGCCTCCGGCAAGACCATCAGCCTGCACGCCAAGGCCGAGCTCGCGGTGAGACTGATGCTGTCGGGCGCGCCGGTCGACATCGAGCAAGCGGCCATCGAGACCGGCAGCGACAGCCGAGAACTCGCCGACATCCTGATCAGGGAGGGCCTGTGCGCGGAGCTGACCGACGAGTTGTCCTCGGCCTATACCGGGTGGCTCCGACCCGCACCCTCCTCGAACACGCCCTGACCACCGGGGTCACCGCCCTGGACACCGCCTCCAACTACGACTGCTACACCGGCCACAGCGTCCTCGCCCGCACTGCCGGGGAGCTCCTCGACCGGTTCGAGGTTTCGACGAAGGTCGGTTACTTCCCCACCGGACATACCCTCGCCCCGGCCCGGCTGCGCGCGGCGGTCGAGCAGAGCGTGGCCGACCTCGGCCGCCCACCGGACACGATGTTCCTCCACAACCCCGAGCACGACCCGTCCGGGCTCGCGGCGGCCTGCGAGGAACTGGCCGCCTGCCGGGAAGTCGGCCTCTGCCGGGCCTGGGGCATCGCCACCTGGAACCACGCGCCGCTCCTCGCTGCCGCGACCACGGTGGAAGCGAAGCCGGACGTCGTCATGGTCCGGGCAGGGCTCGCCGTACGCGGGGAGGCTTTGGACGCGGCCGAGCGGTTCACGGCCGAACTGGGGGCGGGGGACCGGTGGGGTATGGCACCCTTTGCGGGCAACCCGAACGATCCGGTCTGGTCGAAGGTTGATGCCGGCGTGTTCCTCGAACCTGGACAGTCTGCGTCGCGGATCCAGGCCGGACTTGCCGCTGCGTTCGCCCTGCCAGCCGTCTCCCGGATCGCCGTGGGCACCTCCAGCCCGCAGCACCTCGACGAGCTCGCCGCCGCCGTCCGGTACACGGCCAGCAGCGTCGTCGTCGCCGAGTACCGGGAGCTGCTGCGTGCCGGAGCCGGACGCTAGGGAAGGAGACCAGCATGCCGTCCACCCCGACCATGGACGATCTGAGGACCGTCTCCCACGACGATGTCCTCGCCGACGCAGAGAAGCGGATCGGGCGAGTCCTGGACCGCGACCACGCGCACTACAGCCGCTTCAACGGCACCGCGGGATTCCCCACCAGCGGAGGGACATGGGTCCGCCTCGCCTGGTGCCGGCCCGAACAGCTCAGCTCGTCGGCCTGGACTGGAATCGAGGCGTCCGTTGCCATCAAGGGCGTGCCTCGCCCCGAGTGGTACGCCAGCTCTCAGTGGCACGACCCCGGACGCGGCGTGGTGTGGCGCGTGGACGAGATGGGTCACGCCACCACGACCGCCGTCTCCCCAGTCGGCGCCGTTGACCACGACCCAGCCCTCTCGCCTACTTGGTGGGCGGACCTCAGGTCCGCGTTGTCCGCTCTGGCCGGACACGCCACCGAGCGGGTGTGCGTGAGGCAGGAGCACCTGTCGGCCCGAATCCGTGATGTCTACGGTGATGAGATCGACACGACAGTCCCGGAGTGGGCCTGCGCCCACGGTGACGTTGGATGGGCCAACGTCACCGCCCCGGCGTTCATGCTGCTGGACTGGGAGAGCTGGGGACGCGCCCCGGTCGGCTACGACGCCGCGTGCCTGTGGTCAGCGTCCCTGGCGGTGCCAGCGCTTGCAGAGCACGTGCGGAACGAGTTTGCGGATGTCTTGGACACGCGGGCGGGGCGTCTGTCTCGCCTGTTGCTTTGCGCCAACATCGAGCGCGCTCGACGCCGTTCGGGAAAGGAGACAGCTATGTCCGCTCCGGCAGCGGCTGCGTCCATGGAGTTGCTCAGCTCGCTTGCCTGATCGCAGGCGGAACGTGGGACGAGGGTCCGAGTTCCTCGGCCCCTGGGGCGACCGGGCCGGCTGGCTACGCCACGGGAGTGGTGACGGCGCCGGCTCGGACGTGGGCGTTGGCCGGGGCGTACGGCATGCGGAACCTTCTTTGTGGAGCGGGAAGCGGTTGAGGCCGACGACAGGGCCTCATCGGACGGGTCGCGCCGGGTGGCGCAGCGCGGGGCTGGCCCGTGTGGCCGGTCGCCGGAGCACTGGGCTCTGGACGGTCGCGGGAGCAGCGGCGCCTGCTCTTGAACTCGTGTCTCCGACGGCCTGGTGCCAGCGGGCCCGGACGGAGGACAGCGCGGCGAGGGCCCGGCGGCTGCCGGTGGCCAGCTGGTGGACGGTGGTGGCTTCGTCCGCAGTGAGGGTTTCGATCCGGGCGGCGACCTCCTCGGCTTGGCGCAGGAGGGCGCGCTGGAGGATCTTCTGCCCCCAGTGCTCGGGTGCCCCTGCGGGGTGGGAGATGGCGTCGAGGACTTCGGTGGGACCGAACCCGTCGTGGAGGAGACCGCGCTGCTGTGCCTCCCACAGCACGGTGATCGGGTCTACGGGTGCACCACGGCGGGCCAGGCCGGTGAGGCAGGCGAAGAGGGCGGCGTGCATCGGAGTGGTGAGGTCGGTCTCGTGCAGCCACCGCATCTGCGGCAGTTCCTCGGGGTGGGCGGTGGCCGTGGCCAGCAGCATCCGCTCTTCGTCGTCCGCCTCGGCCGATATCGGGACCGCTGCTGCAGGAACAGTTGGAGTCCGGGGTATCGAGCCGGGGTGGGAGGGGAAGGTGGATGCCAGCTCGTCGAGGTAGACGGCGAGCTGGTCGGCTCGGGTGAGGACCGTCCGGGCCGGATCGGGGCCCGGGGTACGGGCGGCCTGGGTGAGGAGAC
Organism: Streptomyces sp. NPDC001373; assembly: GCF_042895815.1. Lineage (NCBI taxonomy): Bacteria > Bacillati > Actinomycetota > Actinomycetes > Kitasatosporales > Streptomycetaceae > Streptomyces > Streptomyces sp. NPDC001373. Next base: position 7,014 of record NZ_JBIAWQ010000044.1, on the reverse strand, counting down.
CGGCATGCCTGCGCAGAATGCGGCGGGCGTGCCCGGAGCGGACCATCTGCGCGTAAGCAGGGGCGTGGGCGTCGGTGGGGCAGATGCTGATGAGGGTGTGCAGGTAGGAGGCCGTCAGGGCTCGGGCCTGGGGCTGGGCCGCGTCGAGGAGCTGGTTGGGCCACACCGGGCTGGTGCGGTGGACCTCGGGGGCGGGCGGGGACACCGTGCGCATCGCCGCGAACAGGGCGCTGTGCGCGGTGTTGGCGAAGTGCTCGGGCTCGAGCGGCCCGATGGTCTTGAGCCGCTCGGGAACCAGGAGCAGGGCCCCGAGCAGGGCCTGTTCGGCATAGTGGACCACCGGCGGCGGCGCCGGGTACTGCAGGAGACCCTCGTCGGCTTCGGTACGGGTGGCGTCGGACATCATGCCGCCAGGACGAAGTCGTCGCGGGTGAGCTGCGTTCGACGTGGGGCGCGATCAAGTGGGCGGCGAACAACGGGGGAACGGCGTTCCCGATCCGGGAGAAGCGTTGGCCTTTGTTGCCCTGCCAGGGGTAGGCGGGCGGGAAGGACTGCAGGATCCCGGCTTCCTCGGCGGTGATACGGATCGCCGGCGGCGCCGTCTCTGCGGGGCCCGTAGTGGTCCAGACGCATTCGTTGGCGCGGTTGCCGAAGAACAGGGTGGCGGCTGGTTCGGTCACGGGGCGGATGGCCGCGTTCGCCTGGCTGTTGCTGCGCAGGACCCAGTCCTGCCCGCCACCGCACCGCGGTGTCCGCGGGGAGCTTTCCGTGCAGCTGCACGGAGGTTCAGGGTTCCGGGGGCGGAGCGGGGGGTTCTTCCACGCGCCGCGGTCGCGGGCGTCGGAGAGGGTCTTGCGGGAGCCGGAGGGGAAGGGCTCCGGGCCGCCTCCGGGGCCACCGCCGGCGCACACTGTGGGCACGGGCCCGTCGGTGCGTCCCCAGCCCAGGGCTTCGGCCATGGACACCCACGTCCGGCGGCCGGGCCCGAAGAAGGGCTCCGGCTCGCTGAACTTGGCGTGCGTCGGTGCGGGCGGGGCCGCCGTACGGGTGCGGGAGGCGATCAGGATCGCCTGCCGCCTCGTCTGCGGCACGCCGTAGTCGGCGGCGTTGAGGATGCCGCTCCAGGTGGAGAACCCCCAGGAGCGGAGCACGGCGGCGTACTGCTTCCACAAGGGCGCGACGTCGGGGACCTCCTCCATCAGGACCCATTCCGGCTCGCCGGCCTGGTGCAGGGCGTGGAGGTAGCGCATCGGCTCGGCGGCCAGCAGCGACCGCTGGTCCTGGCAGGCGGTGAACAGCTGTTCGCGGGTGTCCCGGCCAGCGGCCAGGTCCGCGACGGCCTGGTGGACGAGCGGCTGGTCGATCAGACCGAGGCGTTTGCCAGCCGTGCTCCACGCCTGGCAGGGCGGTTCCCTGTCAAGTTCAACGTATTGAAGGAGGGCGGTTGGGTTCTTTGTGTTCGCTCTTTCCAAAAGGGGCTCGACCGAGGGTGAACGAATCGTGTGAGGCGACCTCAACCGCGAACGCTTCCAGTCCCGGCCCCGTCCGAACACGGAGATCCGCAGCTAGCCGAGGCCAAAGGCAACGAGGGCGGCCGCCGCCCCGCCGTCCGGGCTGACAAGACCGACGCCGTCCGCACCGCGTACCTGGAGGGCCGCTCCATCGCCTCCCTCGCCCGCGACCACGGCGTCAGCCGCGGCGCCATCCGCACCGCCGTCGCTGACCTCATGCCCACCCACGCCCTGAACCTGGTCGCTGAGGGCGGCGAGGTAGCGTTCGAGGCCGAGGGCCGTCCTACTGGGGTCGTGCGTAGAGGGTCTGGAGTTTGCCATCGTTGGCAAGCCCGTAGATCAGACCGCCGTATCCGGGAGGTGTCTGGCTCGCTTCGGATTTCGGGGGGTAGTAGTCGGACGTGGCGAGCAGCTTGCCGGTCGCGGCGTCGCGCCATTGGTACTGCTCGGTGAAGTTCGCTCCGGTCGGGCCGTAGTTGTATTTGGTGGGGTCGGACTCGGTTGACGACTTCATGTTCGAGGCGACGAAGACTCGCTTGTCAGGGGGTCCGATGATGGAGGTGAAGGCCTGGGTGCGCATGTCCGCCTTCCAGGCGAGAGACAGTTTCCCGTTGCGCAGGTCGATGGCTGAACAGGTGCCGAGGTTGAAGTCGCACATGTAGATGCGGTTGTTGGCCGGGTCGACGGTGGGTTTGGCTGCGCTGGTGCTGTGTTGTCCCTGCTGCATCGTCGGGTTGGGCTGGATGGTCGCCATCGTGCTGGCATCGGCCTGGGACACGGCCACGATGCTCATGGGCTTGGTGATGCCGTTGGTGTTCTCAATGATCCAGTCATTCATGGGGGTGGGTGTGCCGCCCCCTGTCTGGCCTCGCTGGGGGTAAGTGACCGGGCCCCAGGTGGTGTCCTTCGTCAACTCGTCACCGTCCCACGCATAACGGAAGAGCTGGTTGGTCGACGTGATGTAGACGTACTCGTGGGCCCGGAAGACGGCAGTCGAGATACGTGAGGAGATGTTGTCCTGGAGCTCGACCGAGTCGAGTACCTTCAGGCTCTTGGAGTCGAGCACCGCCAGCACGGAGGGCGTTGCCTGTCCCGTGAGGGCGCCCTTGCACTTGTACATGGCGAAGATGCCGTTCTGCGTGCAGCCGGCCACCCTGTTCCACGTTTTGACGACGATGGAGCCGTCGGAGAAGGCGTCTGCACCATTGATGGCCACGTCATTGACGGGTGTGCTCCCGTGCGGCGGGTCCGCCTGGGCGATGATCTTCCCGGTGTCACCGTCCAGCTTGTACACCGTGTGATCTGCGGTGGCGATGAGACTTCCGTCAGCGAGGGCCTCGACCGAGCCGCACAGGTGGATTTCGTTGTTGTTGCGCGCGTCGGAGAGCTCCGTCCTCCACACCTGTTCGAGCGTGCCCGGTTTGACCTTCGCGACGTAGGAAACGAGTCCGGGCGGGTTCGCGCCGCCGTTGCAGCCCCCGTAGATGTACACCGCGTCGGTACCGAGCGTCGCCGTACTGAATGGGGTGCCGTACACGACGGTCGACTGACGGGTCTCGACCGTGTTCGGCCCGGTCATCGAGCCGCCGAACCGCGCGCACGAAAACAACCCTGTGTGCTCCGCGTCGGAGTTGAAAGCCCGCACCAACGTCCGGGCCCAGGGGCTGCCCGGAAGCTTCGCGGCACAGTCCGCCTCCTCCTGGGCAAGGGCGGAGTCGCCGGTCACCTGACCGCTGGTACTGACGGGTGGGGAACTGCCGCCCGCGTTCACGGCTGAGCTCAAGGGGCCCGTCGGCGGGGCCATGCAGGCCGTGAGCCCTGCCAGGGCCACGCCGACCACGAGAGCCGTCGCCAGGTTCAGTCGCTTCATCGAAAACCACTCTTCGTGAGGAGAGTCAGCGTCTTGGATTGGGACCCGATCGCAAATGCGCCACGGATGACAACGTAGCCGGGCTTCCGTAACGCGGCTCTGCCAAGGCCGCCGCCGCTCCGCCGAACGGGTATGGGCCCCACCCAGCCAGACGGCGGGCCGTCATCTTGGATGCGTCGCGGGGCTGGCCTCAGCCTCAACTGCAGCTGACGAAGCCCTGACGAGGCGTTCCATGCTCCAGTACCAAGATGATGGGGCTCCGCCCACTGCTGCGGCCGGTGCTCACCGGGTGCCGTCCATGTGGGCCTGGGCAGGCTCGGGCAACCCGCATCCTGCGGGCCGAGGCCGGTGCGCCTACAGCACAGGAGCAATCGGACCAACCGCCTGGCGCGGTCTTTGTCCCGCCTGAAACGAGTGCCAGTTCACCGCCCCGGACCGCCGGTGAGCCCGTGCCGTGCGGGGCTGTGCCGCGTGATATCAACTCAGCAAGTCGCCCGTGAACCCCCGCGTTCCCGACAGATGTCGATGCCGAGGAGTTGATGCGTATGTCGTCGGCCGAGAGTCCCGTCGGAACACCTGGGGTGCCGTCGACGGATCCCTTCGCCCAGGTGAGGACCCGCGGCTATGTGGGTCTTCTGGTCCTGGCCGCTGTGCTCGGAGTGCCGATCTCCGCAGGGGCGTACGGCTTCCTCGCGCTGGTCGACGTGCTCCAGTCCTGGACCTACACCGACATGCCCAAGGTGCTGGGCTTCCAGGGGACCCCACCCTGGTGGCCGCTGCCGCTGCTCGCGGTGGCAGGCCTGCTGGTCGGAGTGAGCATCCGCTACCTTCCCGGGACGGGCGGCCACAAGCCGGCCGAAGGGCTGGCGATGACAGGCGCGCCTCAGCCGCTCGAGCTTCCCGGTATCTTCCTCGCGGCCGTGGCCACGCTGGGGCTCGGCGCGGTCCTCGGACCCGAGGCGCCGCTCATCATGCTCGGCAGTGGCGTGGCCGTCTGGGTGGTCCGCCTGCTCAAGCCGGACCTGCCGCCGCGGGTCGACGCCGCGGTCGGGGCCGCGGGAAGCTTCGCCGCGGTCAGCACCCTGCTCGGGTCGCCCATCACGGGGGCCTTCCTCCTCATGGAGGTGTCGGGCATCGGAGGGCCGATGCTCGGGATCGTGCTGGTGCCGGGCCTGCTCGCCGCCGGCATCGGCTCGCTCGTCTTCATCGGCCTGGACAACTGGACCGGTCTCGGCACGTATTCCCTCGCGATTCAGGACGTGCCGCCTGCCAACGCGCCCACCGGTGCCGAGTTCGGCTGGGCACTGGTCATCGGACTCGCGGCGGCCCTCGTGGGCACGGGCATTCGATGGCTCGCCCTGCTGCTGCAGCCGCGCGTCGAACGGCACCGAATCCCCGCCACCGTGGCTATGGGCCTGGCGATCGCGGGGCTCGCCATCGCCTACGCCGAAGGCTCAGGCAACGCCGCGACCGAGGTGCTGTACTCGGGGCAGAACGCTCTCGGCCCCCTGCTCGCGCACAGCGCCGACTCCACCGTGGGCACCTTGATGCTGCTCATCGTGTGCAAGGGGCTGGCCTACTGCGTCTCACTGAGCGCCTTCCGGGGAGGCCCGATCTTCCCTGCGATGTTCCTGGGGGCTGTGGGCGGGATCGCTCTCTCACATCTTCCAGGGCTACAGCTGACGCCTGCGTTCGCGATGGGCATCGGAGCCATGTCGGTCGCCATGCTCAGACTCCCGTTGACCTCAGTGCTGCTGGCCACCCTGCTGCTGGGGACGGAGGGCCTCACCGTCATGCCACTGGTGATCGTCACAGTCGTGGTCGCCTATGTCGTGACGCTCAGGCTCAGCCCTGCTCCGACCGGCGGGTCCCAGACCGGCGCACGGGAAGACTCCGCGCCAGCATGAGGCGCCGTCACATCATTGCGGCCGAGATACCGGCGGCCCCTTGAGCCCATCTTGATCGGTCTGGGTATCACCGACAAGGGCCGTGTAGAACGCGTTGCCGGCCATCGGCCTACCGGAGAGCTTGCACCATTGGTACTACTACTGCTCGGTGGAGATCACTCAGGTCGGGCCGTAGTTGCCTTTGGTGGGGTCGGCCTCGGTTGACGTATGCCGGCCCAAGACGCCTACTGCACCCGGCACGGACGACACCGTCTGATCGGCTGCGCCGACGGTAAAACCTTGATCAGCGCCGGTCCCGGCGGTCGTCCCGGCGATCTTCACGGTCGTCCCGGCGGTCCTCGCGCCGGTCACTGCGGCGACCGACCCCGTGGGCGACAACAGCTGCCGTGCCCGCGACGGCCGCGGTGCGGGCGACGGGGGCGCCGATGACTCCGCGTCGTCCTCTGCGCATGGGTCCGAGGGGCATCTCATTCTCCTTCTTCGTCGGCTTCGATCGAGGCCAGGATGGCCTGGATCGGAATACGTCCGTTGGCGATGAGCTGGCCTCCTGAGCGGCGTGCGGCGGAGGCGAAGGGCCCCGCCCACACGTTCTCCCAGACCAGCACCCCGGCTGTCGTGCCGGGCTTCATGGCGGCGGCCAGGTTGACGACGTCCTCCTCGGCGAGAAGGCCGGCCAGCTTGGCCTCTGCGGCGCGCAGTTCACTGGCGCCCTCGAGGTCATCGACCTCCAGTACGTCGAGCTCGCCGTCTGCCCCCTTCGTAAGGATGATCAGGTCCAAGACCCGGATGGTCCCCGAGGTGACGAGCTTGTCGAGCTCTGCGGCCATCTCGCCGGTGAAGTTCGAGGTGGCCGGCGGGAACTCGACGACGAGGTAGTCGACCGGCCCCAGTTCGTCGGTGTCTGCTGATGTCATGTCTGCGCTTCCGTTCTCTGGATAAGGCACCCGTACGAGGGCAAGCGAATCGGTTGGCGGCCGCCAGATTCGGGACCCGAAGGGTGAGGCGGCTGCCGGTTCACCCGGTCCGGCACAGCACGCCGCATAGCCGGCTTCTCGGGTTCAGCTTGCCCAGGCAGGATTTATTGGCCGGTCAGCGGGTTGTAGCTGCAAGCGGCGGTAGAGGGAGAGGTGCAGGAGTCGTAGGTGTTGGCCAGATAGTCGGTCGTGACGGTTGCCTTTCCGTCGATGGCCTGAATCGTCAGTGGCTTCGTGATCGTGATGGCTTTGTACTGCCAGCCGCTCGGCAGGTGGAGCTTGCTCGCGAAATTGGGCTGCTCAAGGCTCTGAATGGTCTCGCTGGTGTCGAATTGCGAGGATCCGGCCTGCATGACGTACGGGTTGTTGTTGGGGTCAACGAGAACGAATATCTTTGTGCCCGCGTTGAATCCGATGACCGAGTCGCGCTGGATGGTGGTCTGCTTGTACGCACCCTTCGGGTTTCCGAAAATTTTGGAGATGCCGGGCGGGTACGCCGGATAGGCGAACCAGCGGGCGTAGATGCCGCTGAAGTTAAGTGTCGGACCCACCGGCAGCTTCAGCGTGTCGCTGACCCAGAAGCGGGGGCCGTTCTTGAGCACGCTCGGCACGCTGTAGTCCTTTGCCAGCGAGTCTTGCGAGGACTTGTTCCAGGCGGCTAAGGACTGTCCCGTAAATGATCTTCGAGTCGGTGTGGACGTGGCCGTTCGCTGTGCGGCCCGCTCGCCTATCCGGCGAGGGCGAGGTTGTGC
>NZ_JBIAWQ010000043.1:0-13006 GCF_042895815.1 Streptomyces sp. NPDC001373 | reverse complement strand
AACGCTCGGCTGGGAAACCCCAGCCGAGCGCCTGCATAAACTGCTCGCGGCCTGATCAACACGACCACGTGTTGCAACGACCCCTAGAAACCGCCCCTCCTGGGCGGACGGGGCCTTTCGCGTCCCCCGTTAGGGTGGCCGCATGGTGAACGCAGAGATCGGTGTAATCGGCGGCTCGGGCTTCTACTCCTTCCTGGAGGACGTCTCAGAGATCCAGGTGGAGACCCCCTACGGGCCCCCGAGCGACTCCCTCTACCTGGGCGAGCTGGCCGGCCGGCAGGTGGCGTTCCTGCCGCGGCACGGGCGCAGCCACACCGTGCCGCCACACAAGATCAACTACCGCGCGAACATCTGGGCTCTGCGCTCCGTCGGCGTCCGGCAGATACTGGGCCCGTGCGCGGTGGGCGGCCTGCGGGCGGAGTACGGTCCGGGCACGCTGCTGGTCCCGGACCAGCTGGTCGACCGTACGAAGTCGCGCGTGCAGACCTTCTTCGACGGGGAGCCCCTGCCGGACGGAAGCGTCCCGAACGTCGTCCACACCACCTTCGCCGACCCGTACTGCCCGGTGGGGCGCTCGGTGGCGCTCGAGGCGGCGCGCGGGCGGGAGTGGGAGCCCGTGGACGGCGGCACCATGGTCGTCGTGGAGGGGCCGCGGTTCTCGACGCGCGCGGAGTCGCAGTGGCATGCGGCGGCGGGGTGGTCGGTGGTGGGCATGACCGGGCACCCGGAGGCGGTCCTCGCACGCGAGCTGGGGCTCTGCTACACGTCGATGGCTCTCGTGACGGACCTGGACGCGGGGGCCGAGACGGGTGAGGGGGTCTCGCACACGGAAGTCCTGAAGGTGTTCGGCGAGAACGTCAGCCGACTGCGCCAGGTCCTCTTCGACGCTGTGGCGGCCCTTCCGGCGACCGAGGACCGCGGCTGTCTGTGCACTCACGCCCACGACGGCTGGGACCTGGGGTTCGAACTGCCGTAGGCAGGCTGGAGGCGGGCCGCAGCCCTGCCGGAGTCCGTATGGACCGGCGTGGACCCGGGCCGGCCCTTCGGGGCCGCGGTCGGGCTCTCGGGGCCGCGGCCGGGCCCTGCGGTGACCGCGCGAGCCGTCGGCTGCGCCGCAGGACAGGAGGGGAAACGATTCCCTGCGCGGAGTGACGTCACGTACCGCGGGGCTGTCCTGTCTCCATGGCGACGGGGTCGAAGGGGCCCCCTCCCGGAAGAGGCCAGCCATGCCGCGCATCTCGCTCACCCCGCCCCGCACCCTCCTGACGCGTGTCGGCGCCTGGTACTCCCGCCGCACCTACGGCAAGGTGCTCGACCCCGGTCAGGCGTACAGCCACAACGCGCGCGTGCTGTTCTCCTACGTCCGGTTGGAGCAGCGGGCGGCGAAATGGAACAAGCTCGACGCCGGTCTGAAGCACCTCGCGGTGATGGCCTGCGCCACGCGGATCAACTGCTCGTGGTGCATGGACTTCGGCTACTGGGAGGGCCACGAGCTGGGCCTGTCCCCGGAGAAGATCGAGCGGGTGCCTCGGTGGCGGGAGGCCCGCGAGGTGTTCACCGGGACGGAGCTCCTGGTCATGGAGTACGCGGAGGCGATGACCGAGACCGAGCCGGCGGTCACCGACGAGATGGCTGCCAAGCTCATCGCGCGGCTCGGCGAGGCGGCGTTCGTCGAACTCACCGCCGTGGTCGCGCTCGAGAACTGGCGCTCACGGGTGAACAGCGCGTTCGGTCTGACCAGCCAGGGCTTCTCGGAGGCCTGCCGGCTGCCCGGCCGGTCCTGAGCGGCAGGCCGGAGTCACCCCCGCCCCCTGAGGGTGAACGGGTTGTCCACAACCTGGGGATCATCCACAGGTCGGCGCGGGCCGGAGCGGAGGAGCGGATCGTGGGAGGGTCCGGGCGTTGGACCCGGACACCGGATCTCGACCCTTTCGGCGGTGACCAGCATGTCCAGGACCTCTCCCGACTCCCCCGTACCCCCCGCTTCCCCGGATTCCCCGGTTCCTCACCCGTCCCCTTCCTCCGCGTGCCGCCCCGCGCGCCCCGTGCCGCCGTTCCCGCCGCTGCGCGTGGGACGCGCCGGAGGCCGGCTGCGCCGCGCGGTGCACCGCAAGCGGCGGGTCGCCTCGGCCGGCCTGGCCGTGGTGGCGGCCGCCCTGGCCGTGGGCGGGACGGAGGCGCGGGCCTCCCGGGGCGCGGCCCCGCCCGAGGTGAAGCCGTCTCCCGCGGCGGTACGCATGGTGTCGGCACCCGTGCGCATCGCGGACGCGGCCACGGTACGGCTGCTGCGTCCCGGGGACCGGGTGGACGTGGTGGCGGCGGAGCGCACGGGGCCGCCGAGGGTGGTGGCGGCGGGGGCCAGGGTGACCGAGGTGCCCGCGCCGGAGAAGGGGTGGGGGGACGGTGGGGCGCTGGTGGTGCTGTCCGTGCCCCGGGAGACCGCGCGGGCCCTGGTGGGCGCGGGGGCGGTGGCACGGCTGGCGGTGGCGTTGTGCTGATTCGCACTGGCGCACTGTCGAGTCGCTCTGAGGTGGGCGCCGATTGGACATGGCGTGCCATGACTGCCGTAGCTTTCGGAACCGTTGGCTCCGTGTACAGCAGTGACGAAGAGAGGCTCAGTCGTGAGCGAGAAGAAGAAGGAGAGCGTGCTGGCAGGCTTCAAGGCCTTCCTGATGCGCGGCAACGTGGTGGACCTGGCCGTGGCCGTGGTCATCGGCGCCGCGTTCACGAACATCGTGAACTCGATCGTGAAGGGCATCATCAGCCCGGTCGTGGGCGCCATCGGCACCAAAAGCCTGGATGTCTACACCTCGTGCCTGAAGGCACCTTGTGGAGTGGACGCCAAGGGCGAGCCGACCGGCGTCAACATCATGTGGGGCTCGGTCCTGAACGCCACGCTCACCTTCCTGATCACCGCCGCGGTCGTCTACTTCCTGATGGTCCTGCCGATGGCGAAGTACCTGTCGCGGCAGGAGGCGCGCCGCAAGGCCAGGGAGGGCGTGAAGGAGACCATCGAGATCACCGAGCTGGAGGTGCTCAAGGAGATCCGCGACACCCTGGTCGCGCAGCGCAGCGTGAACGGCGAGAGCGCCAGGACGCCGGGGGCGCGCGACGCAGTCTGACCGCCGCGGCGAATCAGATGTGGTGCGGGGGCTTCTCGTCGAGGAAACGGGCCAGGTCGGCCGCGCTTCCTCCGGCGGGGGGCCGCTCGCCCCAGCCCCGGTCGGTGTCGTCCGAGGACTGCTGGTCCAGCGGGTCGTCGAAGACCAGCTTCGGCCTGGGCCTGGCCGTCGGCTTGGGGTCGGACTTTGCCCCGGCTGCGGGCTCGGGGGACTGCGGGTCGGAGGCGGGGGCGGTGCTCATGCGTCAAGAGTACGGCCGTCCCTGCCTCGCGCCCCGGCCCGAGGGGGGTGCCCGGCTACGGCACCGGCCCGGGTCAGCTGGGGGCTTCCGCGCCTTTGCGGGCGTAGAACCACCAGCAGACCGCGAGACAGGTCGCGTAGAAGCCGATGAACATCCACAAGGCGTTCGTGACGGCGGTGGCCGCGAACATGGCGGGGATGAAGAAGAAGCCGTAGGCGGCGATGGCGGACGAGAAACCGGTGACGGCGCCGGCCTCCGTCTCCGACTGCTTCAGCGCAGCCACCTGCGCCTCGGGGCCCTGGCCCTCGACCTGGCGCATGTGCTGGTCGCGGAAGATCACCGGGATCTGCCGGAAGGTCGAGCCGTTGCCCAGGCCGGAGAAGGCGAAGGCCACGAGGAAACCGACGAAGAACGCCCAGAAGCTGCCCTGGTCCCCGTCGGACGGCAGCGCGAAGATCACCACGATCAGGGCGGTAGGCATGCCGACGAACGACAGCATGGTCACCCTGGCGCCTCCCATCCGGTCGGAGAGCCAGCCGCCGCCCCAGCGCATGAGCGCGCCGATGAAGGGGCCGATCCAGGCGTAGGTCGTCGCCTGGTATCCCTGCGCCTCGAAGTTCTCCTTGATGAGCAGGGGCAGTCCGGCCGCGAAGCCGATGAAGGATCCGAAGGTGCCCACGTAGAGCCAGGTCATCAGCCAGTTGTGCTTGCGCTTGAAAATGACCTTCTGCTCGCTGAAGGGGGCTGCGGCCACCCTGAGGTCGTTCATCAGGAACCAGGCGAGCACCGTCATGACGACCAGCAGCGGCACCCAGAGGAAGGCGCCGTTCTGGAGCCAGATGTCCGTGTCGTTCTTCGCGTCGTGCTGCGGGCCGCCGGCCGGGGGGCCCAGCACGGCGGCGGTGACCACCAGGGGCGCGACCAGTTGGACGACGCTCACGCCGAGGTTGCCGAGACCGCCGTTGAGGCCGCTGGCGCTGCCCTTCTCCCTCTTGGGGAAGAAGAAGCCGATGTTGGCCATGGAGGAGGCGAAGTTCGCGCCTCCGATGCCGCAGACGGCCGCGATGAGGGCCAGTTCCCAGTACGGGGCCCCGGTGTCCTGGAGGGCGAAGCCCAGCCACAGCATGGGGCCGACCAGGATGAGCGTGCTGAAGGCGGTGAACTTCCGCTCGCCGAAGATCGGGCCGATGAAGGTGTACAGGATGCGGAAGGTGCCGCCGGTGATGCCGGGGATGGCGGCCAGCCAGAACAGCTGCGACTTGGAGAAGTCGAAGCCGACGTCGTTCAGTTTGACCACGGTCACCGACCAGACCTGCCAGACCACGAAGCCGAGCATCAGGGCCGGGATGGAGATCCAGAGGTTGCGCTGGGCGACCCTGTGGCCGGTCGCCTGCCAGAAGCCGACGTCCTCGGGCCGCCAGTCTCCGATGACGGCACCGGGCTTGTAGGTCTCCTTGCGGTGGGAGCGCACCGCGGACGGCGTGGGCGTCGGAAGGGACATGGTCATCGGTCCTTCGGGTCGAGGAGCCACAGGGCGATCACGACGAGAAAGGACAGGCCCAGGAAGCCCGCCCCCCACCAGGCCGTGGCCGAGTTGCCCTTCATCCACTCGTTGACGGTCACGGTCAGCGCCCAGAGCTGCCCGATGACGACGGTGAGGGCGAGGACGAGACGGGCGTTGAGCTTCGAGGAGCGCTCCGGTTCCTGCTCGGTGCCGGCGCCCGGGCCGGGGCCGGTGCGCCGGATCCGCGGGTCGCCGTAGCCGCTGGTGGGGCGGATCTGCGGGTACCGCTCGTGCACGGGGCGGTTGAGCCGGGGCTGGGCGCTCCCCGGGTGGTACTCGGGCCGGGGGGGCAGCTCGGGGTCGCTCATGTCCGACTGCTCTCGGTGGCGCGGGCCGTTCCGGGGCAGCCCAGGCGCTGGGCCGCCCCGGGTGAGTCGCCGAACTGCCGGCAGAGGGCCTCTCGGACGGTCTCTCCGGACCGGGCGGTGGCGATGGCCCAGACGCTGCCGTCGGCGCGTTCGGTGAGGAAGATCCTGGGGAGGGGGCGGGGCGGCGGCCCGGCGGTGACCTCGCCGGTGCGGGTGTTGAAGACGCCTTCGTGGCAGGGGCAGTACAGCTCGCCGTCGGGGCCCCGGTCCTCGCGCCACAGGACGGCGCAGGCCAGGTGGGTGCAGACGGCGGAGTAGCCGACGAGGCTTCCGTCGGCGAGTCGGACGGCGAGGGCCCGGTCCTCGTCGCCGGGGAACCGGAAGGCGGCGGACTCGCCGGGGGCGAGCACGTCGGTGACCTTCTTGGCCTCGGGCAGGTGCTCGCTGTCTCCGTGGCGGTGCAGGATGCCGGCGGCGACGCCGACTCCGCCGATGGCGAGGCCGCCGGAGACGGTGGCGACGATCCGCAGGTAGTCGCGGCGTGTGGTGAGGGAGTCGGCGCTGATGCGGTCGCGCAGCCGCGCGGCGGCGGCGTCCCCGTCCTCGCCGTGGCCGTAGCCGTGACCGTGGCCGTGGCCGTGGCCGGGCTGCGGAGTGGGCTGTTCGGTCACGCTCATCGCACGTCCACCCCGTTGACTTCGACGACGGGCAGGCCGCCGGGGACGGGCCACCGGACCTTGTCGGCGGGGACGACCATGGCCACCCCGGTGGAGACGACCACGTCGCCGAAGGCGAAGGAGTCGGAGACCTGGACGCCGGGGCGCTCGGCCTGGAGCTCTTCGAGGGTTCCGTAGAAGAGGGCGCCGGTCGGGCAGACGGTGGCACACATGGGGGCGAGGCCGTAGGAGGTGCGGTCGTAGCAGAGGTTGCACTTCATCTGGAGCTTCGCCTGGAGGTCGATCTTCGGGACGCCGAAGGGGCAGGCGTTGACGCAGTTGGCGCAGCCGATGCAGCGGGTGGTGTCGGCCTGTTGGACGACGCCGTCCGCGGTGACGAGGATCGCGTCGGCGGGGCAGACCTCGGCGCAGGGGGCGGCGGGGTCCTCGCAGTGCATGCAGACGGTCGGCAGGGAGGCGACGGACTGGCCGGGGTCGCTGTAGTCGAGGTGGATCATCGACTTGCCGCGGTGCGAGTCGCATTCGCGGCAGGCGGAGACGCAGGCCTGGCAGCCGATGCAGCGGCCCGGGTCGATGAAGATCGTGCGGCCCATCATGGCGGCGTCAGCTCCTCTCCGCGGTGCCCCGGCCCTGCGGGGACGTGGGGGGCAGGGGGTCGGTGCGGGAGGCCTGGGCCTCCGGGTAGGCCTGGCGGCCGGGGGGTGTGGGCGGTGCCGGGACGTCGTCGACGTGGTCGGCCGGCTCGATGCGGGCGGCGCAGACCTTGTACTCGGGGATCTTCGAGCGGGGGTCGAGGGCGTCGATGGTCAGGGCGTTCGCGGCCGTGGGGACGGGCCAGTGGTAGGGGATGAAGACGGTGTCGGGCCTGATGGCCTCGGTGACGAGGGCCGGGAAGACCTCGCTGCCCCGGCGGGTGACCACCCGGACGGGGTCGCCGTTGCGGAAGCCGTGGGAGGGGTGGACCTCCAACCAGGGGCGCGGGGTCTGTTCGACGAGGGCGCCGAGACGGCGGGTCTGGTTGCCGGACAGGAAGTGCGCGACGGTGCGGCCGGTGGTGAGGGAGAGGGGGAATTCCTCGGTGTGGGCGTCGATGGGTGGATGCCATTCCACGACCTGCATGTGGATCTTCCCGTCGGGGTGATGGGTCCGGCCGTCCTCGAAGAGGCGTGGCGTACCGGGGTGTTCCGTGGAGGGGCAGGGCCAGGCGATGCCGCCGGTGGCTTCCAGGCGCTCGTAGGTGATGCCGTAGTAGTCGTTGACGGTGCCGGCGGACGCGATGCGCAGTTCTTCGAACACCTCGCGGGAGCCGGCGAAGTCGAAGTGGTGGCCGGCGCCGAGGCGGCGGGCGAGTTCGCAGATGACCCAGGTGTCGGTGCGGACGCCGGCAGGGGGTTCCTGGGCCTTGTTGTGCTTGACGACGCGGGCTTCGGCGTTGGCCATGACGCCTTCGTCCTCCGCCCAGGTGGTGACGGGGAGGACGACGTGCGCGTGGGCGGCGGTCTCGGAGAGGAAGAAGTCGAACTGGGCGTGGAATTCCACGGTGTCGTAGCCGGCCTTGACCACGCCGTAGTTGGGCAGGGAGACGAAGGGGTTGTTGCAGATGCCGATGAGGCCGCGGATCTCCTTGCGCTGCATCTGCCAGACCATTTCCATCATGGAGGTTCCGGCGCCGGGGAGTTCGGATTCCTTGATGCCCCAGATGCGGCAGATCTGGGCGCGGTGTTCGGGGTTGGTGATGGAGCGGCCGCCGGGGAGCAGGTCGGACTTCTGGCCGTGTTCGCGGCCGCCCTGCCCGTTTCCCTGGCCGGTGATGGTGCCGTAGCCGGCGCCGGGCCTGCCGATGTTGCCGGTGGCGACGCACAGGTTGATGACGGACAGGCAGTTCTCGACACCCTGGGAGTGGTGCTCGATTCCGCGGGCGTGCCAGGCCATGGCCTTGTCGGCGGTGGCGAAGGCGCGGGCGACCTGGGTGATCTGTTCGGCGGGGATGCCGCAGATGTCGGCGGCGCGGCTGGGCGGGTAGTCGCCGACGGTCTTCTTGACCTCGTCCCAGCCGGTGGCGTGTGCGGCGAGGTACGTCTCGTCGGTGAGTCCTTCGGCGACGATCACGTGCAGGACGGAGTTGAAGAACGCGGAGTCGGTGCCGGGTTTCAGGGCGACGTGGATGTCGGCGGTGCGGGCGACGGCCGTTTCGCGCGGGTCGACGACGATGAGGGTGGCGCCGCGGTCGCGTGCGCCCCACAGGTACTGGGTCATCACGGGGAAGCACTCGCCCACGTTCGACCCGGCGATGAGCAGGCAGTCGGTGAGCAGGATGTCGGAGAAGGGGTTGCCGGCGCGGTCGATGCCGAAGGCGAGTTTGTTGGCGCCCGCGGCGCTGACCATGCAGAGGCGGCCGTTGTAGTCGACGTGTCTGGTCTTGAGGGCGACGCGGGCGAACTTGCCGACGAGGTAGGTCTTCTCGGAGAACAGGCTGGCACCGCCGAGCAGTCCGAAGGCGTCGTTGCCGTAGGTGTTCTGGATGCGGCGGATCTCGGAGACGGTGAAGTCGAGTGCCTCGTCCCAGGAGGCCTCCCGGAACTCCTCGTCGCGGGAGCGGCGCATCAGTGGCGCGGTGAGCCGGTCGGGGTGGTTGACCTGCTGATAGGCGTTGATGCCCTTGGGGCACAGCCGCATCCGGTTGATGTCGTGGTTGCGGGGTTCGACGCCGAAGACCTTGCCGCCCCGGTCGACGCGCAGGTACATGCCGCACTGCACTCCGCAGAAACAGCAGTGGGTGGGGACGAGGGTCTCGCCGTTCTGGTCGGCGTGCCAGCGGTCGGCGGGGAGGCCGCCGGCGTCGCGGAAGTCACGGGTGCCGGGTGGGGCGATGGCGGGGTCGAGGGGCAGGTGTGCCGGCTGGGCTGGGTCCGTCGCGGTCACTTGAAGCCCTTCTTGACGTGGGTCAGGTAGGCGTTGCCGCGCAGGATCCGCTTGCAGCGGGGGCAGTACTCGACGAAGGCGTTGAAGTCGAGGCGGAGGTCGCGCATGGTGCCGCGCAGGTTCTCCACGTACGGGGTGGTGTCGATGGGTTCGCCGCAACGCTTGCAGGCGAAGACCTGTTCGTGCTGGCGGGCGGTGTACTTGAACAGCTGCATGCCGACGGCGGCCGGCCGCTGGACGATGTGGAAGAACTTCCCGAAGGGGATGTAGATGAGGGTGAAGACGACCGACACCATGTGGAGGATCGCCAGGAACTCGTAGCCTCCGCCGTGCAGGAAGATCGACGAGAAGGTGAGCAGGAGTCCCGTCGCCGAGATCACGATGAGGCAGATCAGCGGGAGCAGGTCGTAGGCGAAGCGCTGGCCGGTGATGGCGCCGCGGTCCTTCATGCGCCGCCACAGGAAGTAGACGGCTCCCGGGATGACGAGGACGGCGGCGATGTCCAGGCCGTGGAACATCAGCCAGCCGGTGATGCTCAGCGCGTCGAAGCCGAGGACCTTGAAGCCCCAGATCCGCATCTCGTAGCCGGGGCCGGAGCCGGTGGCGGAGGTGAAGGTGAACCAGCCCCAGGTGAGGGGGAAGGTGATCGCGGCGGCCAGCAGGCAGCCCCAGAAGATCAGCTGGTGGGCGGCCCAGCGGGAGCGGGAGCGGGCGCCGAGGAACTTCTGGAAGCCGAGGTAGGTGGCGGCCATCCGGGGCACGGCGGTGGGCGCCTTCTTGAAGTTGGCGGCCGAGAAGAAGCTGCCGAAGCCCTTTTTGAGGAGGCGGCGCGCGCCGGGGGCGGAGACCCAGACGGTGTACCGGTGGGCCACGCCGAAGGCCAGGAAGACGGTGGCGACGGCGTAGGGCAGCAGGGCGGAGTCGAAGTCCCGCAGGAGGCGGCTGCCGAGCACGATCGCGACGACGAGCAGGAGGGATACGGCCGTACCGGCCAGAGTGGCCCGTGCGGTGACGGACCGGCCGGCCGGTGGCGTGGGCTCGGGCTCACCGGGTGGTGCCGGTGGGGCTGGTGCGCGTACTTCTGCAGGCTCGGACACAGCACCACGCTAGGTGGTCTGTACCGTTTAGTCCTGTTTTCCGGTCTTGATTCTTACGCTGAACAGGTCATACGGCTTTCAGCTCGCGCGGGCGGCGAAGACCGTCTTGCCTTCGGCCACCTGTCCGGCGGTGGGCGGCGGTGTGCCGTGGAGGGTGAAGGGCATGCCCAGGGCCTCCCGTTTGCTCTCGCCCAGCTTGTGGAAGGGCAGGACGCCGACCCGTCCCGTCGCGTACGGCGGTGGCCCGGGCGCGACCGATGGCGGACAGGGAGTCGGCGGCGGCCGAGAGGCCGGCGATGCCGCAGGCCGTGGTGCGGCGGACGTCGCGGTCATGGAGGGCCATCTCGATGCGCTCGTAGGCGTACCGGTCGTGCGTGAGCTGCCGGGCGCCGCGAGTCCGCCCGGGGTACCCGGGCTCCGCGGGCCGCGCGCGCCTCGACCGTACGGCGGCCGGGCCCTGGTCTGCTGGGCGGTATGACGTACGTACCGATGACCGCCCGCAGCCGTGCCGAGGGACACCGGACCGCGACCTCGCTGGAGCTGTTCTTCGACCTCTGCTTCGTCGTCGCGATCGCGCAGGCGGGCCGGCAGCTGGTGCACGCGCTGGTGGAGGGGCATCCGGGCAGCGGGGTGGTCGGCTACCTCTTCGTCTTCTTCGGCGTGTGGTGGGCGTGAATCAACGCAACAACATGTTAGCCCAGGGGCGTTGACCAGCGGGGATGAACGGCAGAAAGCCCCACCCATGCGCCATGGGGGAAGCGCACAGGCGGGGCCGGAGGGAGCCTTACAGGGCCGCGCTCAGGGTCTCGCAGACCTCGGCGCTGGTAGGTCGATCAGCGGCCGAACGGCTCAGCATGTGAGGGATGAGACCCCCGAGCGCTCCGGGCACGTCCACGGGGCGGTGAGGGCCCGCCACGATGGCTCGCCGCTGCTCCTCCCGGGAAGCGTCGTCCGGGTAGGCCACGTGCCGCCACCCGGTCGCGCTGATGAACAGTGCCGCTCCCAGCGCGTACACATCGGATTCCTGCGTCGGCGTTGCCGCTCCCGACTCCAACACGCTGGCCGAGACTTCCGGCGCTTCGTAGTGGACGAGACAGCCCCGATACGGGAAGTCATACGCCCGGGGAATCCGTCCTCCGCTGGATAGCGCAAGATCGATTAGGAACGCGCCGCCAGACTCCCCCAGAAGGAAATGTGCGGGCTGCACATCCCCGTGCACCCACCCCATTCCATGCAGTCCCGACAGGGCCACAGCGCAGGAAAGCGCCTCGCCGATGTCCGGCTCTGCCGCCCCCTTCCGGCAGGGTGCCCACCGGTCGTAGAGGGCGTCTCCCCGCCGCCACGGTTGCGCGCCCCACGTGCCGTGTTCCCACTCCCCGCTGAAGATCCGTTCATGGGTGAGCTGTCGCAGAACGGCGGCTTCCCGGGCAGGTGCCAGCGCGGTCCAGGCGTGCGTCCGACTCGGGTAGCCGACTTTCACCGCGTAGGGACCGGCCTCGGTTTTGACCTTCCACACGGACGACCCGCGCCGGTTCAGGACCAGTTCGGCGGGGCCCGGATTGAGGAGCTGCAACGCACCGTCCGGCGGGCTGTACGGGCCATCGAAAATCATGCTTCACCCTTCAACAGCGGTGCCGGTCAACGTAGTTGGCAACCGACCCCGCACTTCACCTGTCTGGTTCGGCCGGCAGTCAGACGGCCCGGTAGTCGCGCCCACAGTCAGAGTCGCACTGCGCCGCGTTCTCGCCGTTCACGGTCCACAGCGAATCCAGCACCATGAACCCGTTGGCCTTGATCGCGTGCGCCGTCGCCTGCACCTCGGCCAGAACCCGGCCACCACCACCCGGGCGCGGGTTGTGCTCCAGGAACCGGCCCGCGTACGTCTCGCAGAACTCGCGGTAGTCGGCGGTGTGCAGAATGAACGAGTGCAGCGCGCCGTCCACGTCGTCGCTCGGGACCATCTTCACCGTGGCCGTGCCGACCGTGGCGAGGAACGCGAGCGCCTGATCCGTGGCCCGCTCCGCCTTGTCGCGGTCGTAGCCGAAGTGGGTCACGGTGAACTCCGCGATGCTGTCGAACAGGTCCGAGCTGACCAGCGCGCGGCCGGTCTTGAGGTCGTTCGCGGTAGCCGTCATGGCTGTGCCTCCTTGTAGTGGATGAGCTGTTCCGCAGCGCGCCGAACGAGGACGGGAGCAGCACGCCTTATGGCCGCCTCCCACTGCCGGGCCTCACGCTCCGCGAGGATCTCCACCAATCCGGCGTCGATCTCCGCGCGCTGTTCAGGGGTGAAGCTGGGGGCCCGTCTCACATCCGCTCCCTTATCCGCTGGCTCGTGTTGGCGGTGACCACTGCTGCGCTGAGGGCGTCCGACTGATAGGCGGCTTCCAGGCTCTCCGCGTCGGCCTCCCACTCCCGGCCACCGTTCAGCGGGCGGAGTTGGTAGCGCGGTCCCACGTGGCCCATGACGCGGCCTACGCGGCCCGTGGAGACGTCCAGCGCCGTTTCCCCCGCCTCCCAGTTCCGGGGGTGCTCACGTGCGCTCTCAGGGCTGCTCATGGCTGCACCTCTCGTGCTCGTTCGGCTGCTCACAGAAGGCAACCGCGAAACCACAGGGGAGAGGTACCGTTGCGACAGCGCGAGGACTTAAGAGCTTTAAGCGGCTTGAAGACGCGGGGAGTTGATGACCGGTGACCAGCCCCAACGAGACACTTGCCCGACTGCACCGGGAAACCGGCTGGACGCTGCGCCAGTTCGCCCAAGAGGTCAACAAGCTGGGGACTGAGCGGGGAACGCCCCTCAAATACCGGGAACCCTCGGTGCACCAGTGGCTCAACGGGCACATGCCGAAAGAGGCCGTCCGCCCGCTGATCTTGGAAGCGCTGGCACGGAAACTCGGACGCCCCATCACGCACAGCGAAGCGGGATTCTCGCCACCTCCAGCCGAAGAGTCCAGCGCGCTCCCCAGTACCGTGGAAGGACTGCTATTGATCAGAAACTCATGGGGTTCTCGTCCAGGACGTAGCGGACGTGTGGGCCGCCGAAGTAGCCGCGGACGATGTGCGGCTGGCGCTGGCG
>NZ_JBIAWQ010000042.1:0-13029 GCF_042895815.1 Streptomyces sp. NPDC001373 | reverse complement strand
CCTCCTGCGCCGACGGCGACAGATGCCGCGCGTCCCCCACCAGATCGCTCACACCCCACCAACGACCCAGAACCCAAACCGTTTCGGATCAATACCAGGACCCCACCCCCAAGGCCAACGAGCAGGCCATGGGAGCGGTCAAGAATTTGGGAACCCCCCTCTACGGGAAGGATCCCGATCCCCAGTCGTCCGGGGTCAACTGGAACCGGGATCTGGCGGAGCGGGCGGCCTTCAAGCGCCTGACGGAATGGTCTCTGGAGCCGATGGGCGCGGACAACGCCCGCCTGTTCATGGCGTCGGGCGGATTCCCCCGCACTGCGCCGGAGCCGGGGACGGCGGAGTATCGCCTCGCGGTCGAGGACCTGAAGGCCCGGTTCGCCGGCTGCGCGTGGCGCGACCCGATCGACCCGAACAAGGTGCTCGACGGGATCACCACCACCGCCGTCGGCGAGTGGCAGCAGGAGATCGCCTCCCAGCAGACGCAGCGCAACCAGATCCTCACCGCGAATGCCGAGGCGAGCGCGGCCCTTACGGCGGGGGCGAGAGCTCTGGGCGAGATGCTGGGAAACTCGTGGGTCGCCGACCACGCGACCCGCTGGCAGGACTACTGGTCCCCCGGCGGCCCCGGCGCCGTCGGTGACAAGCCGACCGTTATCGAGGTACATGCCGCCAACGGCAAGTGCCTCGATGTCGAAAACAGTGGTACGAACGACGGCACCGCGGTCCAGATATGGACGTGCAACGGCACGGCGGCGCAGAAGTGGCAGATCTTCGGTGACGACTACGGCCTGCACTTGCGGAACCTCAACTCCTACAAGTGCCTGGACGTGTCGAACAACGATGCGGCGAACGGCACTCGGATCCAGATCTGGACGTGCAACAGCTCCCCGGCGCAGACGTGGGAGTACAACCTGCGTGCCACCACGAGCCTGAAGAACGTCGGTACGGGCAAGTGCCTGGACCTGCACACGTACGACCCGGGGTACGACGCATGGCTGTGGGAGTGCAATGGCACCGGCCCGCAGCAGTTCGACGTGAAGCCCTCCGGCAACGGAGCCGTTCCGGCGCAGAGTGAGTTCACCAAGGCCAAGGCAGCCGTCACCGGGGCCCAGGCAGGCGCGAAGCAGCAGCTCGACGTCCTCAGGGCCCAAGCCGTGGCGGCGAAGAAGGCCGCGACGACCACCGACACCGCTACACAGGCCGCCTACACGATCGCGGACGCGAGCGGTGCTCCGCGGGGCCGTGGTCTGCTGGTCGGCCAGCAGAAGGCACAGGTCACCAAGGGCGCTGTCGCTGCACTGGACGCGATGGTGAAGGCCGGCGAGACCGCAGAGGCAGCCACCCGGGCCTCCGGCGCGGACAGCGAGACCATCGCCCAGCGTGCTCTGGCGCAAGCCGCGCAGGCCAAGGCCGAGTTCCGCAGGGAAGCAGCGCACACGGCTGAGCTCCAGGCGAAGGCCGCATCGGAGGCGGCCAAGGCCCATCGGGACAACGCGAAGAAGGAAGCCGAGACGGCGAAGGCCAGGCTCGGCGACGCGGTGAAGGCGGAGGCCGACGCCAAGGCCGCCGCTGCTGACGCCCGGGCCAAGCGCCTGGCAGCCGAGGCGCAGGAGGCCACAGCGAAGAAGGAGAAGGGGACCGCAGCCGCCAAGCAGGGTGAGGCGGCGCAGCATCGAGAGAACGCGCAGGCGGAGGCGACGAAGGCGCAGAACGCCAGAACCAAGGCCGAGGCGTCCGAGGCCACCGCGGTCGAGAGCAGGAACGGGGCGGTCAAGGCACGCGATGAAGCCAAGGCCAAGCGGGACGACGCGTGGGACGCGGAGCAGAGGGCACAGACCGAGCGGGCCAAGGCCGACGCAAAAACCACCTATGCCGCGTCGCTCGATGCCGGTACGGAGGCGGACGCGGCTCGCACCGCGGCCACCCAGGCCGACCAGCACGCCAAGGACGCCGAGACAGCAGCCAGCAAGGCGCGCGGGGAGGCGGACGCGGCGACGAAGGCCGCCGCGGACGCGGACTCCGCGGCCACCCGCGCGGAGTCGGCCGCGAAGCGGTCGCGCGCGGACGCGGACGCCGCGCAGGCCGCGAAACTTAAGGCGGATGCCGCAGTGAAGACCGCGACCAGCGCGGCCGCAGACGCGATCGCGGCCTCACAGAACGCGGCGTCGGAGGCACGCAGCGCCGTCGCGCGGGCGAATGAGGCGGACGGCAAGGCAAAGACCGCCAAGACCCAGGCGGACCAGGCAAGCCAGGAAGCGGTCAAGGCGCGGGCTGCGTCGGCCAAGGCCGCCGGTTTCGCCTACGTCACCGCGCAGGCCGCGGTCGATGCCGGAAAGTCGGCCTCCCAGGTCGCCCGACCGGCGAACGACGCGATCCAACTCGGCTCGCCGTACGTGACCACGGACTCGACGGCGACGCTGATCGTGCTGACCGGGCAGGCCTCCAAGACGATCGCCGAGCAGCAGAAGGCCATCGCCGAGGCACATGCCAAGAACGCCCAGGAGGAAGCCGCCTCCGCCAAGGCGCTGGCGGATACGGCGCAGGCAGACACGAAGGCCGCCTACCAGCACTCGGCCAATGCGGCCGGATACGCCTCCGAGGCCCGCGGCTACGCCAAGGAAGCCCTCGGCTACTCGGCCGAGGCCGCCGGCTCGGCATCCCTGGCCGCGGCGTCGCTGGCCCGCACCACCGAGTACGGCCGTCAGGCCACAGCGGACGCCGTCGCCGCCGGCGAGGCGGCCGGCCGGTCCGAGGGCTACGCGAAGGAGGCCCGCGGCTCCGCCGACCAGGCGGCACTCGACGCCACCGCCGCCCGCAACGCGGCAGCCCAGGCAGAAAAGGACGCCACGGCCGCCCGCTCGGCAGCCGACCGCGCCAACACCGCGGCCACCGAGGCCGAACAGGCGGCAAAAGACGCCGACAAATACGCCAAGGAAGCCCAGGAATCAGCCGACAGGGCCGAGAAAGCCGCGAAGGCGCAGCAGATCGGCACCGGCACCGTCCCCGACGGATCGGGCGGCTCCATCGGCAAGATGTTCTACGTCGTCGACCACACCGAAAACATCGGCAAGCCCGAGACCCTCAAGAAGACGGACGGCTGCGAAGGCTGGTTCAACAAGCTCTTCTACAGGGGCGACTGCACGATGACCGTCAAGATCCGGTACAAGGCGTACCTCGACCTGTACCTGTGCACCGCAGAGGTCCTGGATCCGAAGAAGGGCACATGCCCGCCGGATGACACGGTGTATCTGGGTCAGTATCCGACGGACGAGCTGTCGCAGGAGATCACCCACACCATCACCATGGCCGAGTACCAGGCCAGCGTCGACCCGGTGGACATCCTCTTCGGAAGCTGGATCAAGTGCGCTCAGAAGATCGCCCCCGGCGGCGAGAACGGAAGCTGGGGCGGATGCGCCTGGGCAGCCGTGGACGTCGCCCTGCTGTTCTCGGGGAAGATCCTCAGGCCCATCGCCGAAGGCATCACCGCACTCGACGCCGCCATGCGGACCGGAATCGGCATCGCCGACGCCCTGCGCGGGCTGCGGTCGCTGAGGCTCAATCCGGAAGCCCTGGCAGCCATCGAGTACGAGGCGAACATGGCCGAGGCCGTCTTCACCTCCTGCAAGAAGAACAGTTTCCCGGCCGACACACGCGTCCTCATGGCCGACGGGTCACATCGCCCGATCGGCTCACTGCGGGTGGGTGACGCGGTACTGGCCGGCGACCCGGCCACCGGGACCGTCCGCTCCGAGCCGGTCACCGATACCTTCCGGCACACGGCCGACCGGCTGGTCACCATCAGCCTGGCGGACGGCAGCAGCCTGGACACCACCCCGGGCCACAAGATCCACGCCGCGAAGCGCGGATGGATCCTGGCCTCGGAACTGCGTCCGGGAGACCGGCTGCTCCGACCCGGCGGAACGCAGGTCACGGTGGCAGGGGTACGCAGCGATACCGATGCGGCATCTCAGCAGGTCTTCGACCTCACGGTCGACGGCCTGCACTCCTTCTACGTCCGCGCCGAAGGCTCACAGGCGCCGGACGTGCTCGTGCACAACTGCGTCAACCTCAACGACGAACTGCTGCCGAATCTCCGGAAGTACAGGGACTCGGGCGAGATGCACGGTCTCAAGGAGCACGTACTCCCGGATCCGGCCGAAGCGTTCAGGATCGCCCAGCGCAAGGGCGTGCCGAATACCGTGTGGACCAGCCAGGACATCGCCCAGCAGGCCATCGACCGCGTTCTCGCGGACCACTTCACGACGGTGAAGAACGGCCAGCGGGTCTTCGACAAGGAGGCATGGAAGGCGTTCCAGCAGAAGGTCGCCAGAGCGCGGGACGGGGAAGTGGTCCTGGACATCAGCGGCCGCTGGACGGCCTACGAGTCCCTGGGGAAGACGTACCACCCCGACGGCGTGACGATCACCAACGCCGGTAACGAAGTTAGGTTGAAGCTGATGAAGGTGCAGGGTCACAGCGGGCAGGGACGAGGTGGGTTCGCCATCATGACCGCATTTCCCACGGGGGTGGCCCCATGATCCGGGAACGTTCCGCGTACTACGAGCTCTACGGCTCGGATTTCGGACTGACAGCCCTGGCCGAAGGCCTCGCCCTCGCCGACTCCAGGACAGATCTGGATGCCGCCCTGTGCGCCGCAGAGATCGCCGACTGGTTCGAGGGTGAGGGAGCCGTCGAGCTGGGTGAGGACGCCCGCCGGTTGCTGGTGTCCGACCTACCGGAACACGTCCTCTCCACGGTGTGGCTGTCCTCTACTGGGCGCGCCTTCGACCCGGGCGGCCACGGCATGAGCTGTCGTGCCTGGCTGGAGCAGGTCTCGGACGTGTCCACGGCACGGCTTCGCCAGGAGAAGCGCTCTTACGTGCCGCCGCCCGTGCGGCCGGTGCGGGACGCGGTACTGTGCCGGGCCGTCGTGGTGGAACTCCGGGCCATGGCACCGGCCCTGGCCGATGCCTCGGCACTGCCGGACCTGATCGACGCCCTGGAGCAGGTGGTGACCGGCGCGGATGGCGACCTCGGCATGCGGCTGTTCCTCCGGGCGCTCAAGGCCCATTCGGTGCCCGTCCCGTATGAGGGTTACCTCCGCCTGCAGGAACTGGGCGGGCAGTTCGGCTTCCCGGCGGCCGTCGTCCACGACGGTCTCGACATCCTCTGGCCGGCGGTCAGCGCCAGCCGGTGGCGGCTCCATGGTGACTTCGGGCTCTCCCGGCTCGCCGGGCTGTTCACTGCCGGTTGGGACCACCGCACCCCCGGCCAGGCCGTCGAGCAGGCGCTGGTGGGCGACGGGTATGAGCGCCCTCCAGGCTCCGAGGCGGCTGTTGTCCTGGAGGACACCCACCGGGTCCTTGATTCTGGCCTGTCAGACGACGCGATCACCCTGTTGTGGCTGGCCGCGACGGACCGGGGCTACAACATCGACCGGCTCGGTATCGGCGGTCGGGAGTGGCTGCAGCAGGTCGCCGACTGGTGCGAGGACAACCTGTCCGCGACGGCACCCGCCTACGTCCCGGCGAAGCCGACCCCGGCCGGTGGCGGTGACGAGGTGCTGCGCGAAATCCGCGAAGTGGCTCCGTTCGCCGTGAGCACGGTGATCAGCCCCGCGTTCCACCCCCTGGAAGGCTCCAAGGTGATGGAGGCACTGGAGCAGGTCGTCGTCCGGGTCGACCCCGACCTCGGGTTCCGCCTGTTCCTGCGCATCGTGTCGATTCTGGGACTGCCCCTCACCGAGGAGCAATATGCCCGCTACGAAAGCCTCGCCGGCCGTTTCCACTACGGCGAGCACCACCTCCTCTTCACAGTCCACCACTTGGTGCAGCGCACCTGACCCACCCGCCTGAACCAGTACACATCCAGAGCGCCCCTCCCGCCGGAGGGGCGCTCGCCCTTTCGCACTGTGGGTAGCCCTCCCGTAGCCGGCTGGGTGCGCTGGAAAGTCTGAAGACCGAACTCCTCGGCCACTACATCCAGACGGCCGACCCGCCCTTCCTCCTCCGATAGAGCCCGCGAGCGGGGCCAGAGCAGACCGGAACCCGGGGCCACCGCAAGCCGTTTCGACAGCACCCTATTCCTCTCAATGGCGCCACCTCAGACCGGAAGAGTGGGGCCGGAACAAGGCGTTAGAGCCAATCGGGGGCACACCGCGGTGGACTCCACCGCGTGATCCACCGTGTGGGTGGAGTCCACTGAGTGGAGCCCACCCGATGGGATCCACCCGGTGTCGGCTCCGGGCGGTCTACTCGGTGGATGGTGCCCGGCCTCGTCACCACAGCCAGGCGTTCGAGTGCCGCATCCGGGACAGGGCGCGGGCATCGCGGCGGGCGGCGGCGCTGCCGATGCGGTTCTGCCGGGGCCGGAGCCGGGGCGACTGGGCGCCGTAGAACCGTCGGACTCCCGCCGCCTTGAGCCTCTTGCGCTGCTTGGCCAGCTCCGCCTTCTTCGCCTTGATGGACTTCGGCTTCCGGGGCCGCTTCCTGATCGGCTGCCAGTCCGTCGGCGGCACGTACGCCAGCTCCACCGCGTCCGTGCCGTCCACCTGCAGCTGCACTCCGAGCTCCCCTGGTCCGCCGAACCGATGAAGGGCTGGGCCGCCTCCGACCACCGCTACAGCCACCGCGGCAACGTCCCCGACAGCCCCGGATACACCACCGAGCAGAAAGCCGCGCTCGCTCGCCTGAATCGGCGGCTGCTGCGCCTGGCCACCGCCGTCGTCGATCACACCTGGTGGAAGTCCCTCGAGGGCGAAGACCGGGTGAAGGCCCGCATGGCCCTGAAGCGGACCACGCACGCCGAGCCGACATAGCCGTGCGTACGCGTGCCCGCGCTCCATCAGGAGGCTGCCCTCGAGCGCGACGCGAGACACGGATCGCGAGCACGTTTCGTGCCCGAGCCCGGCGGCGATGGCCGACTGCCGGGCTCGGCGGTCGCAGCCCGGGACACTGCCGCAATCAGCCTCACACGCACAACGTGCGTGGCAGGCATCGAGTCCGCCGGCCTGTCCTGCCGTCTGGTTGTAACCACTCGAATGGGTGATTCAGGGGGTGGTCGAGGGAGAAGTGGGGTGGGTCGGCTGTCTGGGAGGTGTGGGCCCGATCCGTGCCCGTGCCGATCCAGATGGAGAACGACTTCAGATGCCCGACGACTGGACCGGGATCCCCCCGGCTGTGGGCGCGGTGGCCGCCGTGGTGGCCGCCCTGATGAACCTGTACCGGGGCTGGCAGTCCCGGACGGCGGCGCTGCCTGCCCATGATGCCGCCCCGGCCATCGCGCTGCCGGTGGCGGCCGCCGGGCCGGTTGCGGTGCGGATCGCGGTGTCCGGGCCCTGCGAGGTGCGGGTGGCAGTGGCCGGCCAGGCGGGGACGGTCCTGGTCGAGGTGCTGCTGGCTGCCCCACAGTCCGCCCCGTCGGGGCCCTCGGCCAAGGAGCGCGCGCCGTGGTAGCAGACAAGTCACCGAGGAAGCAGCCCCGCCCGCGCGCGGGCATGCCCCTGGCCGCGGTGGAGGCCGGCACGTCGGATCAGGGTGGGGACGGTGGAGGGTCCGGGTGGGCCCAGTCCGAGTTGGACCTGTTCGAGAAGTCGGAGCCGCCGGTCTTGAGGGGGAAGACCGGCGGGAAGCTGTCGTTGGAGGCGTGCCAGGACGTTGTGGCGCAGGCGGTGTTCAACGTGACGGTGCGGCTGCGGGAGGGTCTGCTCGACGACAAGGTGACTGTCGGCGTACCTGCGGAAGGCGGCGTGGAATCTGGCGCTGAACCAGCTGACGGCGGATGCGCGGGTGGAGCTGGCCGGTGACCAGGTCGAGACCGCTGTCTCCGTGGCTCCGCCACCGGAGCAAGTGGCGGTCGGGGACGTGGACCCGCTACAGGACCTGGTCCTTCCTGCTATCGAGGCGTTGCCGCCGTCGAAGCGGCGGCAGGTGGTCCGGCTTCAGAGCCAGGGCCTGGACGACATCGAGATCGCGGCCGCGCTCGGCATACGTGCGGACCGGCTCCACCGGGAGCGGCACAACGCCGTGGTGGAGCTGCGGGGTGCGCTGGGGGCGTTCATTCGCGATGGGCACCGGAAAGCATCAGGACGCTGGAAGAAGGACAGGTGACGGTGGTGAGCCGTTTGAACAATGACGACAGCCGCGCCGTTGCGGCGTCGGCCGATCTGGTGGAACTGAACGCGGAGAAGAGCGGGCCGGACGTCTGGGATCGTCCTGGAGGTGACTTCGGACCGTTGGCCGGGATGTATGGGCTGGATCGGGACGGGTGGGAGCGGGCGAACTCCCTGTATGTGCTGGGGTCGAAGGCGCTGCGGCGCGGGGAGCTCGCGGTGGCCGCGGACTGGCTGGGCGAAGCAGCTGCCGCGGGGCACCCGGGAGCGATGTTCCGGATGGCGGCCGCGACCCTGCGGGCCGGGGCCGACTGGGCGGACGAGGCCCGGTTCCTGGTGGCCGAGACGGCCCGACACGGACACGGTGATGCCGCCCGGCTACTGGCCGGGATGGCACACCGCCGACACGTCCCCGAGACGGACAGGTGCGAGGACACGGAGTTCTTCGAGGAGGTCCGCAGGGGACTCGGCGTGCCCGAACACGTCCTGCACCCGGACGCCGACGCCTCCCCCACCCGGCAGGACAGGCAGGGCACAGGGGGCCCGGCTGCTGGGCGCGGCCCGCTCCGGCCTGTGGCCGTTCGCGGCGAGCCCGGCGACGACCAGCCGCGGTTGTTCCTGGTGCAGGCCCCGCAGGTCCCCCAGTACAGCCCGGCCGACAACGTTCCTTCGCCGGTGGAGGAAGCACAGCGCAAGCACCTGGCCGCTCTGCCCGAGGATGTGCTGCGTCTGCCATTGCCAGACCTGCAGCCCGACGTCGCCGCGGCAGTCCGCCTCCTGCGGCACGCCGCCGAACCCGACGGCAGCGGGCACGACTCGGCGGAGCCGTGGTGGTCGGCGGACGCGCTGCGCCCGGCGGTCCTGAACGACCTGGCCCGCCAGCGCAGCACCCTCGCCCGTGTTCCGGAGAAATGGCAGACCACCCAGCGCGCCCGCGACCTGCTGCACCTGATCAGCGCCGGCAGCGGTATCGACAGCCGCACCCTCGCCCACAAGGCCGGACTGTCCCTGACCGCCACGGTGCGTCTCCTGGACTGGCTGCGTGACCAGCGCCTCGTCGAAACCGTCGCAGGCGCCTACTTCACCGGCCCAGTGATGGACCTCGTCACCCGCCCCGATCCCGGCAAGCGGATGCTCGAGCGCGCCCTGGAGCAGCTGCGCGACGACCTGGGCGCGGCCGTCTATGTCAGCACGTACGCTCACGGAGAGATCGAGGTGAGAGTTTCCGCCCACAGCCCCACCGCTCCGCCCGTCGACGAATGGGCCCCCTTCACCGACACCGCGCACGCCAGCGCCGTCGGCAAGAGCCTCCTAGCCCAGCTCGACTTCGACTCCCGCATGGACCACCTCAGCCGCTACCCCTCGGTCCCGCTCACCGACCGCACCATCACCAGCCGGCGCGCCCTGATCGAAGCCCTCGACGAGCCCGGACCGCACGCCGCGCAGTTCGACCTCCTGGAGTACTCCAACAGGGAGGTGTGCGTCGCGTTCTCCCTCGGGCTGCCCGGCCGGGCCTCCAGCATCGCCTTGTCACTCCCGGCCCGCGACCACACCCGCCTGATCCCCGCCGCCCAACAACTCAGCCAGCGCGCCACCGGCCTCCTCCTCGCCCACCTCCTCACCGACGACAACCCACCAGCCACCCCCACCAACAACGCCGACAGCCAACAACGTCGCGCACTCCCCTAACCGGCTGACCGACTGCAGCCACAGGGTGAAGGTGGTGCTCTGCCGACGGCATGGGTAGGGCCGCCCGATCGGGGCGGCCCTACCCATCAGCAGATCTCCGCACTGGGGCCCCACTCCTGGATCTGTCCCGCAGATCTCAACGGCCTCCGAGAAGCGAGCAGCCTCTATCCGCCGACGCCAGCGCCAGCCGCACATCGTCCGCGGCTACTTCGGCGGCCCACACGTCCGCTACGCCCTCGACGAGAACCCCATGAGTTTCTGATCAATATCACCACAGGTCAAGGGCTACTTCGTTGTTTTTTCGGCGGATACTACTGGGACCCCTAGTAGTGGGTCAAGCTGGTCGGAAAAGATGGAAACAGCAAAAACGACGCCTTCGGCGGCGCCTGGAAAGCGGACCGGCCAGGTGTTCGGAGACGACCCTGGCGACGTGGCCAGGAGGGTCATGCGCCGCGTGTGGCACTCCTGGAGGGTTCAACTCGGCCGTGGGGTGGTGTTTTTGCCCACCGGCACCCCGGAGGAGCTCAGCCGGTCGATCACGGGAGATGTGTGGTCTGACCTGCACCACACCGTCGTCATCGCCCTGCGCCGGGCCACGGAGTCCGAGCTCGTCGAGCTGCTGACCAGCAACATCGTCCGGCGGGACCAGTGGGGCAGGGTCACCTTCCAGGCCGAGAACATGGGCCGCCTGGCCGCGTGGCGTCTGTGGCGGCTCATCAATTCCCGGAAGAACGCCCACGGCTACGGACGCCGCCGCGACGTCAGGGCGGCCTCCCACGTCGAGGCATGGGACAATCTCACCTCCACCCAGATTTTCCGGATCAGGGCCCGGATCGAGCAGGAGCGCCAGGAGCAGGCTCTCCGCGAGGCCGCCCTGGCCGAGGAGCGCCGGACCGAGCGAGCCGACCGGCGCGAACGCTGGGGCCTGCACCGGTTCGAGCAGCCCCAGCCCCAGGTCCGGGACTGGACCCGCGAGCCCGAGCACGTCCACCAGGAACAGCAGGAAGAGATCCAGCAGCGCATGGAGCGTCCCGCGTTCTCCTCAGCCGAGGCCACCTATCAGGCCGCCCTGGCCATGGCCAGGGCCGACAAGGCCGCCCGCAAGGCCGCAGGCCGAGGCTGAGCACCAGGACCAAGTCGGTACGGTGAACGGACGTCAGCCCCGCCGGCCGGACCTGCCCGCGTCCAGGCAGTCCACCGCGACCTCGACGAGGAGCTGCTGCCCGCCGGCGCAGGCGAAGCCACGCCATAGGTGAACTTGGAACGGCGCCCCGGCGGCGCGGGCGACGTCCGGCCGATGCTGCCCGCCGCCAGGTCCGTCCCCTTATAGGCCCCGGACTCCTACCTCTGACACCAGGTGCAAAGTAGGCGGCTCTCCGCAGGTCAACGGGTACAGCTCCGTGACGGATGGATGTTACCCTCGCTGCTTCGCGCGACGGGCGCCACGCCCAGTGGCAGACGTCCTGAATTGCTCTGGTCTGCGCACGCCACCAGTGCCACTCTTGCACGGTACGGTCCATCACTCTGTGTAATGCGACAGCCCTGAAGGGATCTGAGCTTCGTCAGAGAGGAGCCATCATGCGCATCCGTCATATCCTCACGGGATCGGCCCTGGGGGCCGTTCTAGCTATGGGCGCCATCACCGTTCCCGCTCATGCTGTTCAGCCTCAGCTCGCCGCGCAGTCGGCCAACACCCCGACATCTGCCCAGGGTCCGGCCAAGGCATCGGCATATGTATATGAGGACTGGTTCTTCACCCTTTCCTCATGCGACGCGGCCAGGCGTGCGAACCCAGGGCCAGCGAGCCACCCGTCGTACTGCGCACCCTACGGTGCTTTGTACTACCTCATGGTCTGGCGCTAGCCCCGAAGTTTCGTGACGGTCCGCCGGTTCGACCGGCGGACCGTTTGGGGTGACGGTAAGAACTCTGTCACCAGCCGCAGCACCCCAGTGGTTCGAGCCTGCGGAAGAGCTCAGACTGTGACCCCACCGAGCTACCCAGAACCACAGCACCCACGCCCCAGCCACGGTCAACCCGCAGCGCATCACCTGCTCAGCCTCGATTCCGTCACCACAGCCGTGAGCAGCGCCCCTGTCTTCGAAGGCGCGGTCCACTGAGGGCGCCCTGCGCCCGAGGGGTGCGCGAAGCGCAGGACCGTGACTGGGAGCGAAGGGGAGGTCTGGAGGGGATGCCGCTAATGCGGCCCCTCCAGGGATGGTCCAGCGCATCCAGGCGCTGGCGGGGGGTCCAGGGGGGCAGAGCCCCCCTGGCCGGGGTCCGCAGGTGGGAATCAACGAGAGCGATGGTCCGCTCGCCCGAGGAGACCTCTCCAGCCGGAAAGCGGCCGCGAGCCGCAGTCGTCCGCGGCGTCCAGGGCCAGCTCCACGACGGCGGCGACAGCCAGCGCCCTGTCAAGGCCGCCCTGGGCGCCGCAGGGTTCAGCTGGCGCTCTGGTAGGCCATCAGTCCGCCGGATTCCGTGATGGCGACGCCTGTGTAGGCGTTGACGAGGTCCGGTGCGATGCCGGGCGGTGTGGGCAGGTCCGCGCCGGTGCGGGAGTCCAGGGTGACGGTGCCGTCGGGTGTCTTGCCGTAGACCCTGCCGTGCCACACCGAGGTGACCCTCGGTGCGATGCGGCCGGCCTTCTCGTCGGGAAGCTGCCACAGGGTCGCCCCGGTCTTGGCGTCGACGCCCGTGACCCGCTCTCGGCCCCAGCAGACAACCGCGCCCGCGCCGTCATGCCGGCAGCGGGCTGCGGACGGCACGTCATCCTGCCGCGTTTCACCGGTTCGCACGTCGACCAGGCGCCGGCGGGCCTTCCCGCTGCCCTTCTCACGGGCGTCCAGGTAGAACAGATCCGGTCCCGCCGATCGCAGGCCGATGTCGAAGTACTCCGTGTCGTGCCATCGCTCGGCGCCTGTGGACAGATCGTAGGCCGTGGGGATGCTGTAGTCGTCGGAGGCCAACTTCCGCTTCGTCCCTGCCACGACGCCGCCTGTGACGACGGCGGCCTTGAACGTCTCCTGCGTCCAGAGCACCCTGCGGGTGGCGAGGTCGATGGCGTAGGTGGTCGAGGGGCTGGAGGCGTACGATCCGCCGTTCTTGTCCGCCAGTGTGACGACGGCGATGTTCTCAGAGGACGTTAAGTCCGATCTTCCTCGGTTCGTGATCGCTCGATCGTGGTACTGATCGCCATGCCGGACATCCGCTGGGCATGTTCATGCTGAGA
>NZ_JBIAWQ010000041.1:0-16244 GCF_042895815.1 Streptomyces sp. NPDC001373 | reverse complement strand
GCCCGGATCTCGGCCGGGAAGTTCGGCAGTGTCGAGAGGTCGTTGCCGAAGGACGCCGTCTCCGAGGTGAAACGGTCACCCGTCAGCTGCATACCGTCACCCGAGTCACCCGCGAAGCGGATGACCACCCGGTCGACACGTCGGATCTCTGTGGTCGTCATGTCAGACGGCGTTCTTCTCGTCGCGCTCTTCGCGCCGCAGCCCGGGCTCGTGCTTGTAGCCCATGATCAGCACGTCCCGGACCGCCGCCTTCGACGGGTCCACGGGCTGGATCGGGCGGACGGCGTGCAGGATCCGGCCGTCCGCCCAGAACATCGTGTCCATCTGCTCGGTCAGGCAGAACTCGGCGACGAGCTCCCGCTCCAGGCTGTAGACCTGGGACTCCCCGCCGTCGGCGTTGAAGCGGCCCATCAGGTGGATCGCGCCGAAGTCGACCTCGTCGCGGTGCGGGCCCTCGGGGGTGGGCTCGCCCGTCTCGTCGGGGGTGCTGATGATCCGGAACTGGTGGCACTGGACGTCCCACGGGTCGTCCAGCCAGGACTCCTCGGGGACCGGGAAGCTCTCGAAGTCGGCGCGCAGGAGCCGCGTCAGGAGCGGGTTGTCCAGGGTGGTCCGGCTGAGCGGGGCCACGTCGCGGTCGATGCCGCCGGCGTAGTCGTTGGCGTTCATCGACTGGAAGTAGGGGCGGTGGGGGCGCAGCCGGACCTCCCCGGTGCGGGGCACGAAGAAGAAGCGGTCGTAGGCGCGCTCACGGAACCGGGATCCGCCCTTCAGGTACCGGTCGGTCTCCAGATTCTCCCATTCGGCGGCCAGTTCCTTCACGTGCTGCCGCAATTCGGCGTCGATGACGAGCCGGTCGGCCGGCAGCAACGAATATCCGTTGGCCCGCAGTTCTTCCCGTGCCTCGGTCTGCATGATTGGCTCCTCCACGCCGGATCTCACACTGCGCTTCCGAGGTTCCCACAATGTTGCTGACGCTGAACTGACAGGGTCCGCACGTCAGATGGACGTCAGCAGGTCGTCACACGGCCTGTGCTTCACTCGGCCGGTATGACAGACCTATTAATGACCTCGCCCCGGACGGAACGCCGGACGGTCCTCGAGGAAATCGTCGTCGCCGAATTCAAGAGAGCGCTGCTCATGCCCGACGACGAGGAGCTCCCCCTGGAGGACAGCTTCTTCGAGCTCGGCATGACGTCCTTGCTGCTCACCATGGTCAAGCAGCGTCTCGAGGAGCAGCTGGGCCGGGGCATCAGCAGCACGGCGCTGTTCAACCAGCCCACCGTCGAGCGGCTGACGGACTATCTGGCCTCGGACGTGCTGGCCGACATCTTCGACGCGAACTGAGAGAGGGACGGCGGCCATGCCGGGACATCCGGAACTGCAGGAAAGGCTCGACGCCGCGGAGGAGACCGTCCGCCGGCAGGAGGAGGAACTCGGGCGGTTCCTTTCGGAAAAGCACGAGCCCATCGCCGTGGTCGGTATCGGCATGCGTCTGCCCGGGGGGAACAATTCGATATCCGATCTCGACGCGTTCCTCCGGGAGGGGCGTTCCGGAATAGGGCCGCTGCCGCGCGACCGCTGGGTCCCGGAGGTGGCCGAGGGTGACATCACGGCCGTCGCGGGCGGTTTCCTCGACCGTATCGACGCGTTCGACGCGCAGTTCTTCAACATTCCGCCCAAGGACGCCCCCTTCATCGACCCGGCGCAGCGGCTGCTGATGGAGACCGTGTGGGAGGCGCTGGAGGACGCCGGCATCGATCCGGCGGCCCTGCGGCACGGGAACGGCGGCGTCTACGTGGGCGCCTCGCCGCTGGACTTCGCGCTGGAGCTGGAGGGGCTCTCGGACGAGCAGCTCGACGGGAGCCTGACGACGGGGCTCGGCGCGTACTCCCTGTCGGGGCGGCTGTCGTACTTCCTGGGCTGGCGCGGCCCGAGCCTGACGACGGACACCGCGTGCGCGGCGTCGCTGACCGCCCTGCACCTGGCGGTGGAGGGGCTGCGGCGGCGCGAGTGCGGGATCGCGCTGTGCGCCGGGGTGAACACCCTGCACAACCCGCGTTCGTACGTGATCCTCTCGCACGCCCAGATGCTGGCCCCGGACGGGCACTGCAAGACCTTCGACGAGAGCGCGGACGGCTACGCGCGCGCCGAGGGGTGCGGGGCGCTGGTCCTCAAGCGGCTGTCGGACGCGCTGGCGGACGGGGACCGGATCCTGGCGCTGGTCCGCGGGACGGCGATCGGCCAGGACGGCGAGAGCGCGGGCCTGAGCGCGCCCAATGGCACGGCGCAGGAGGCCGTGATGCGGGCGGCGCTGGCGAACGCGCGGCTGGAGCCGGGCGACATCCAGTACGTCGAGGCGCACGGGACGGGGACCCCGCTGGGCGACCCGATCGAGATGGGCTCGGTCAACGGGGTGTTCGGCGCCTCGCACGACCGGGAGGAGCCCCTCGTCATCGGGTCGCTGAAGGCCAACATCGGGCACATGGAGCCGGCGGCCGGGCTGGGCGCGGTGATCAAGGTGATCACGCAGATGCGTGCGGGCGCCTTCTTCCCGCACGTGTGGCGCAACCTCTCCGGGCGGATCCCGTGGGACACGTACCCGATCACGGTGGCGACCGAGGAGCGGCCGTGGAAGGCGCCGGTGCGCCGGGCCACGGTCAACGGCTTCGGCGTCGCCGGCGCCATCGCGGTGGCGGTACTGGAGGAGCCCCCCGCGTCCGCGCCGGCCGAGGAGGTCCCCGCGCGGGAGGACGTACGGGAGGACGTACGCGAGGAGGGCGGGCAGGTCTTCACGCTCTCCGCCAAGTCGCGTCCCGCGCTGCGGCTCCAGGCGGAGCGGTACGCGCGCTTCCTCGCCGAGCGCCCGGACACCTCCCTCGCCGACCTGTGCCGCACCCGGGCCACGGGCCGCTCGCACTTCCGCTACCGGGCGGCGGCCGCCGTCGCGGACACCGCGGAGCTGGCCGGCCTGCTGGAGCGGTGGAGCGACCCGCCGCGCGCGGACGGGAAGCCCGACGCCTTCCGCAAGACGGCCTTCCTGTTCACCGGCTCGGGTTCGCAGTACGTGGGCATGGGCCGCGCCCTGTACGGCCGCTTCCCCGTGTTCACCCGGTGCGTCGACGAGTGCGACGCGCTGTTCGCGCCGCTGCTGGGGCGTTCCGTGGCCGCGGTGATGTTCGGGGACGTGCCGGACGCCGAGGAGACCCTGGCCCGTACGTCCTTCACGCACGCGGCGCTGTTCACGCTGGAGTACGCCCTCGCCCGGCTGTGGCTGTCGTGGGGGGTGCGGCCGAGCGTGCTGATCGGGCACAGCGTCGGCGAGATCGTCGCGGCGACGGTGGCCGGGCTGTTCACCCTCCCCGACGGGGTCGCCTTCCTCGCCGCCCGCTCCCGGCTGATCGAGTCGGTGTCGGCGCCGGGCGGGATGGCCGCGGTGTCGGCGCCGGCGGAGGAGGTCCGGGCGCGGCTGGCGCAGTGGCCGCACCTGGCGGTCGCGGCGGTCAACGCCCCGCAACAGGTGGTGGTCTCGGGCGCGGCGGACGCCCTGGCCGAGGCGGTGGAGGCGCTGCGCGAGCCGGGCTGGACGGTGACCGAGCTGCACGTGACGGCGGCGTTCCACTCGCCGCTGATGGCGGAGGTGTCGGAGCCGCTGGCCGAGGTGCTGCGCGGGATCGGGTTCCACGAGCCGCAGCTGCCGATCGTGTCGAACCTGACCGGCCGGATCGCCGATCCGCGGGAGCTGGCGACGCCCGAGTACTGGGTGCGGCACGTCAACGAGACGGTGGAGTTCGCGGCCGGGGTGCGCACCATCGCGGAGCGCGGCCGGCACGTGTTCCTGGAGGTGGGGCCGTCCTCGGCGCTGACCTCGCTGGCCCGGCGCAGCGTCCCGCAGGAGCAGCACCGCTGGCTGAGCAGCCTGCGTTCGAAGGACACCACCGGCGCCGCCCTGGACGCCGCGCTGGCCGGTGCGTACGCGGCGGGGCTGACCATCGCCTGGGACGAGGTGTACACGGGCCGGCCGGGCCGGCGGATCCCGCTGCCGGGGTACGCCTTCGACCGGCGCGAGTACCGGCTCCCGGCGCGGCCCGCCGGGCGGGGCGGGGCGGGCGGGGACGGGCACCCGCTGCTCGGACGGGAGACCGGACGGGACGGCGGTCTGCGGGAGTTCACCGCGCGGATCAGCTCCCGGCAGCCGGCGTACCTCGCCGACCACACCATCGGCGGCCAGGTCTTCCTGCCGGCGGCGGCCTACCTGGAGCTGCTGCTGGCGGTGCAGGACGAAGTGCACGGCGACACCGGCCGGGCGGTGGAGGACGTGCGCTTCCACGAGGCCCTCTTCCTGTCGGACCGTCCGGCGTTGCTGCTGACCCGGGTCCGTCCCGGGACGGACGGGCGGCTGGAGGTGGAGGTCTCCAGCCGGGGCGCCGACGAGCCCGAGGGCACCGAGCGGCTGCACGCCACGGCCTCCGTGGCGGCCGAGCCCGACCACGCGGGCAGCGGCCTCGCCGGCCCGGCCCGGACCCTGCTGGCCCTGACCGGCGCCCTCGACGGCGACGAGCCGTCGCGGGTGATGGACGGCGGTGAGGTGAAGGCGGCCTACGCGGAGGCCGGGCTGGAGTACGGGCCGCAGTTCCTGCGGGCCCGCTCGGTGACGGCGTACGGCCCGGACTTCGCGGTGACCGAGCTGTCGGGCGGGGACGTCTCCCGGGCCGAACACCTGCCGCCGCCGCTGCTGGACGGGGCGACGCACGGCCTGGCGGCGCTCACTGACGACGGCCGCCGGTACGTGGCCACCAGCGTGGGCCGGCTGCGCGCCTTCAAGAAGCCGCGCGGGGAGGTGCTGCGCTCGACGGCCCGCGTCGCGCGCGCCGAGGACCCGGAGGAGACGGACCCGGCGTTCACCCTGGACGTCCTGCTGCTGGATGAGGACGGCCGGCCGGTGATGGAGCTGTCCGGGATGGGCTTCACCCGCCTCCCGGACCGGCCGGTGGAGGCGGCGGCCGCGGAGCGGACCGCGCAGGCGGCGGCCGCGGCGGCGCCGGTGGACGTGGAGTCGCTGGCGGCGGCCGGGCCCGAGGAGCGGCAGACGGCGCTGGTCGCCCTGATCCGCGCGACGGTCGCGGCGCTGCTCGCGGTCGACGACCCGGAGTACATCGACACCCGGGCGAGCTTCCTGGAGCTCGGCGTGGACTCGCTGACGGCGATCGTGCTGAAGAACCAGCTCCAGACACGGCTGCGGCTCCCGCTGCTCTCGTCGGTGGTCTTCGACCACCCGTCGGTGGAGGAGCTCGCGGAGCTGCTGTCCGTGCGGCTGGCCTCCGGGCCGGCGACGGCCCCGGCCGCACCCGCCGGTGCATCCGCCGGCACACCCGCCGCCGCGTCCGCCGCCGCCTGAGCCCGCCGCCCCCTGCGGGCCCCCGACCGGGGCCACGGCGGAACGCCTCGGCCGCCGTGGCCCCCTCAACCGTCCGAGCAACCGACAAGGGAAAAAGACCCATGGACAACCGTACGGAGGACCGGACCCTCGCCGCCCGCGCGGCGCTGCACGCCCGGACCCGGCCCGACCAGCCCGCGGTGGTCTGCGAGGACCGCGCGCTCACCTACGGCGAGCTGCACCGGGAGAGCAACCGCACCGCGCACGCGCTGCTGGCCGCGGGACTCGCGGCCGGATCGCGGGTGGGCTATCTGGGCCGGGAGTCGGAGCGCTACTACGACCTGGCGCTGGGCTGCGCGAAGAGCGGCGCGGTGCTGGTGCCGGTGAACTCGCGGCTCACGCTGGGCGAGGTCGAGCACGTCCTGCGCGACTCGCAGGCCGAACTGCTCTTCGTGGAGCGGGAGTTCCGTCCGCTGGTGGACAAGCTGCGGCCGGTGCTGCCGGGGCTGCGCGAGGTCGTGGTGATGGACTCGGACCGCCATGTGGCGGGCGGGTTCCTCGACTGGAAGGCGTCCCTGCCGGACACCGAGCCGCCCACGGCCGGAGCGGCCGGCTTCGACGACCCCGTCGCGCAGCTGTACACGAGCGGGACGACCGGGCTGCCGAAGGGGGTGGTGCTGGCGCAGCGGACGTTCTTCACCTTCATCGCCGACACCCGGGCGGCCGGGGTGGACTGGATCGACTGGCGGCCCGAGGACCGGGGGCTGAGCTGCTTCCCTGGCCTGCACACGGCCGGTTTCGGCTGGTTCATGCACGCGTTCAACGCCGGCGCCACCACGGTGGTGATGCGCCAGTTCGTGGCCGACGAGGCGACCCGGCTGATCGAGCGGCACCGGATCACCACCCTGTGGGCGGCGCCCGCGATGCTGCGGATGATGCTGGCCGAGCGGGGGACGACCCGCGAGACCTTCCGCTCCCTGCGCAAGGTGGTCTACAGCGGCTCCCCCATCGACCGCGAGCTGCTGCTGGCCTGCATCGACGTCCTGGGCTGCGAGCTGGCGCAGGGCTACTCGTCGGCGGAGGCGGGAAGTTTCCTGACCGTCCTGGCGCCGGAGGACCACACGCCGGACAGCCGGGTGCTCGGTTCGGCGGGCCGGGCCGTCCCCGGGGTGGAGCTGCGGATCCTGGACGGGGAGGGCCGTCCGCTGCCGGCGGGCGAGGTCGGGCGGGTGGTGGTGCACAGCCCGGCGCGCTTCCTCGGGTACTGGCGGCTGCCGGAGGTGACCGCGCAGGCCCTGTCCGGGGAGTCCGGCGAGTGGCTGTCGATGGGCGACATGGGCCATGTCGACGAGGACGGCTACCTGTTCCTGGCCGACCGGGTCAACGACACCGTCATCGTCGCGGGCCAGAACATCTATCCCACGGAGGTCGAGAATGCGCTGCGGGCCCATCCGGCGGTGGCGGAGGTCTCCGTGTACGGGGTCCCGCACCCCGATTGGGGTGAGGCCGTACGCGCCGCGGTGGTGCTGCGGCCGGACGCCGGGGCGACGGCCCCGCGGGAGTTCCTGCGGTTCCTGAACGGCCGGATCGCCGGGTTCAAGATCCCCACGGGGTACGACATCGTCGACGAGCTGCCGCGCAATCCCACCGGGAAGGTGCTGCGCCGGGTGCTGCGGGAGCGGTTCGAGGCGGCGTCCGCCCCCGCGCCCGCGCCCGCGCCCGCGCCCGCGCCCGCGTCCGCGCCAACGCCCGCCCCCGCACCCGCGGCGTAGCCGCTGTGGACGCCGTGGCCGCCGTGGCCGCCGTGGCCGCCGTGGACACCGTACGGGAGCCCGTGCGCGCGGGCCCGCTGCCCGAGGTCCAGGGCGCCTCGCGCTGGCTGCACCCGGCCGACGCCGATCCGGACGCCGAGGTGCGGCTGTTCCTGCTGCACCACAGCGGGGGCGGCGCCCCGATGTACCGGGAGTGGCCGGGTCAGCTGCCCGCCTCGGTGGGCTGCCAGGCCGTGCAGCTGCCGGGCCGGCAGGAGCGGCGCCGCGAGGCCCCGTACACCCGGCTCGACCCGCTGGCGCAGGCCCTCGCCCGGGTGCTGTCGGACGAGTTGGACGAGCGCCCGTACGCGGTGTTCGGGCACTCGATGGGGGCGCTGCTCGGCTACCGGCTGACGGTGGAGCTGGAGCGGCGGGGCCTGCCGGCGCCGTCGCTGCTCGCCGTGTCGGGGTGGGCTCCGCGGGGGTTCACGGCGCCGCCCGACCTGGTGGCCTGCCCGCTGGGGGCGCTGCGCGTGCTGGGCGGGCTGCCGCCGGAGGTCGAGGAGGATCCGGAGCTGCTGGCGGCGGCGGTCCGCGCGATGGGCGCGGACGGGGCGGTGTGCGCGGACTTCTCGGACGACGGGGCGGCCGTGGGCTGTCCCGTCGTCGCCTACTCCGGGCGCGGGGACCCGCTCCTCGCGCCCGAGGCCATGCGGTCGTGGGCCGGTCGGACGCCGGAGTTCCTGGGGTGCCGGACCTTCCCCGGGGACCACTTCTACCTGCGGACCCACGCCCGCGCCATCACGGCCGACCTGGCCCAGCTGCTGCCGCGGTACGCCGCGGTCGGCTGAGCGGGCGGCGTCCCTGGAGAACCCGGAGGTACCCCTTCATGCTGCCCCGACCCAACGAACTCCTCGCGCGCTACGTCGCGTTGTGGAACGAGAAGGACGCGCAGCGCCGGCGCGACATGGTGCTTTCCATGTACGCGCCGGACTGCGTCTACGTCTTCTACCGCAAGGACCCGATCCGGGGGCACACGGCCCTGCTGGACCAGCTGGCCTACACGCACGAGGTGTACGGCCCGATGGGGTACGAGTTCCGCTCCTCGCACAACGCGACCGGCCACCACGACGTCGTCCGGTTCAACTGGGTGATGGTCACGGCGGCCACGGGCGAGATGGAGATGTCCGGCCAGGACATCCTCGTGCTCGCCGAGGACGGTCGAATTCAAGCCGACTACCAGTTCCACGACCGGATGCCCTCGTCGTTCGTCTACAACGACGGGTACGAGGAGCACGGCGTGGCGGTGCGCCATGCCCAACCCACGCGTACCGGTGCCCCCGGCTCCTGAGGGGGGCCGGCGGCCGACGCACGCCGGCCCCGCGGCATTCCGGTGCCGCGGGGCCGTTCGTGCGGGGCGGCGCCGGTCAGATCCCGGCGGCCGCCAGGGCATTGGGGCAGTACTGGCGCAGGACGAGCTCGGTGGCGGTCAGGGCCATGCGGGCGGGGCCGGCGGCGCCGAGCACCTCGCCGTTGGCCAGGGTGCCGCCGACGATCAGCATCAGGGTGTCGGCCAGGGCGTCGGGGTCCTCGGCGCCGGCCTGGGCGCCCTTGTCGCGCCACCAGTTGCGCAGGCCCTTGAGGTGCAGCTTCGCCTCCTCGCGGCCCGGGTGGGCGGGGTCGCGGAACTCGCTGGAGGTGTTGTAGTAGATGCAGCCGTGGAAGTCGGGTTCCCTGACGCTGTCCTGGAAGAACTCCATCAGCGCGAGGATCTGGCGGGCCGGGTCGCCGCTGTGCGGGGCGGTGACCTCCTCGGCCTGTTCCCACCACTGCGCGTCGCTCTCGCGCAGCCAGGCCGCGATGAGTTCGTCCTTGCTGGCGAACTCGCGGTAGAGCAGGCTCTTGCCGACGCCGGTCGCGTCGATCACCTGCTGCATGCCGACGGCCCGGACCCCCTGCTCACCGAAGAGTTTGGCCGAGGCTTCCAGAATCCGCCGCCTCGTACCCGGTGCCGGTGTGCGCGCCATGTCTCAACTCCTTCGCCTCTCCCCCGCGGATCCCAGCATACGTTTGACACAGGGGTTTGTGAGCGCTAGAAATGGACCGATCAGTCCAGGACTGATCGGTCCACAATTTTTCGCATAGCTCTGGCCCGCTCGCTGCTTCCGACGACACTCCGATCGGAGTCTGATCATGACCGAGGCATCCCCGACCTCCCCTCCCATCGCACGGGCGGTGACCCCTCCCGCCCCCGTGGTGAAAAGCCTGCCGCTGCTGCTCCTGGTCGTGTGCGCGGTGCAGTTCCTCGACGCGATGGACATCGCGAGCATGGGACCCGCCCTCCCCCTGGTCCAGGCGGACCTGGGCATGACCACCTCCGCCCTCCAGTGGGT
Source organism: Streptomyces sp. NPDC001373 (assembly GCF_042895815.1). Lineage (NCBI taxonomy): Bacteria > Bacillati > Actinomycetota > Actinomycetes > Kitasatosporales > Streptomycetaceae > Streptomyces > Streptomyces sp. NPDC001373. Next base: position 6,723 of record NZ_JBIAWQ010000041.1, on the reverse strand, counting down.
CGTCTCGGCGTACGCACTGGGCTTCGGCGGGTTCCTGCTGCTGGGCGGCCGGCTGGCCGACCTCTACAACCGCAAGAAGCTGCTGATCGGCTGGCTGGCCGTCTTCGTGGTGGCCAGCATCCTCGGCGGCATCGCCGACGACGGCGTGCTCCTGGTCGTCGCCCGACTCCTCAAGGGCGTCAGCGCCGGCATCACCGCGCCCGCCGCCATGGCGATCCTGCTCGACGCCTTCCGTGACGAGCAGTCGCGCAACCGCGCCCTCGGCACCTTCCTCGCCGTGGCCTCCGCCGGCTACTCGCTCGGCCTGATCCTCGGCGGCCTGATGGCCGGCGTCTCCTGGCGGCTCGTCCTCTTCGCCCCGGCCGTGGCCGGCCTCCTGGTCGCGCTGCTCGCCGCCTCGGTGGTCCCCTCGCAGCAGGAGAAGGGCAAGAGCGGCAGCCTCGACATCCTCGGCGCCGTCACGGTGACGGCCGGCGCGGTGGCCCTCGTGTACGGACTCAGCCGGGCCGCCAGTGACGGCTGGGGCGACGCGCAGACCATCGGCTCGCTGATCGCCGCCGCCGTCCTCTTCCCCCTGTTCGCCCTGGTCGAGAGCCGCCACCCGGCGCCGCTGGTCCCCCTCGCCGTCTTCCGCAAGGGCCAGCTGACCCGCTCGCTGGTCGCCATGCTCTTCTTCGGCGCCTACGTCTCCTTCCAGTTCGTCCTGACCCTCTACTACCAGGAGCAGCTGCACTGGACCCCGCTGGAGGCCGGCCTCGCCTTCCTCCTCGGCGGCGTGCTGACGGCGGGCACCGCCCGCTACGGCGCCGCGCTGGTCACCAAGTACGGCGCCTGGCCGGTCGCGACCGGCGGCCTGGTCCTGCTGAGCATCGGCTACCTCGGCTGGGTCCTGCTGATGGGTCAGGTCGACCCGCTGATCACCCTGTTCGCCCAGCAGCTGCTCGGCGGCCTCGGCTTCGCCGCGGTCTACCCGGCGCTGAACATCGCCGCCGTCGGCACCGCCTCCCCGGACGAACAGGGCCTGGTCTCGGGCCTGTTCAACGCCGGCGCGCAGATCGGCAACGGTGTGGTCATTGCCCTCACCGCAACCGTCTTCTCGCTCAGCACCGGCGGGATCGCCCCCTACCGGGCCGGCCTGTGGACCGTCACCGCCATCACCCTGGCCGTGACCCTGGTGGCCCTGGCGGGCGCCGCCCGCTACCGCCAGAAGGCCGCCGCCTGACGGGAGGGGGACGCCCGTCCCCCGGCGGCGCCCCCCTCCCCCCTGTTCGGCCGTGCAGCACGTCCGGCGCCTCCATTGGATCCCCCGCATCCGGCGCCCGGGCGTGTTGCACGGCCTTTTCGCATGTCCGGACCCGGGCGCCGCGGGGGCGCCCGGGGGCTTCATTGACACGCTCCTGTCCGACCAAGTACGGTCGGGACCGATCGGTCCACTAAGGTTCCAGAGCATGTCGAGTTTGCTTCTGGTATCGAATCGACCGCCCGACGCCAGTGCACACGACACCGTTCTCTTTCCATCTCGCGGGGAGATGTTTGTGTTGCTGTTCTCAGTCCTAGGATCCATAGAAATCGTCAAACAACGGGTCGCCGTCCGCCTCGGCGGCGCCATGCAGCAGACGCTCCTGGCGGCCCTGCTCGCGGCCGGCGGATCGCTCGTCACGGTCGACTCCCTGATCCTCGAACTCTGGGGGACCACACCCCCCAACAAGGTCGAGAACGCCCTCCAGGCGCAGGTCAGCCGGGTCCGCAGGACCCTGGCGGCCGTCGAGCCGGAGCGCGAGGGCTCGCGGGTGGTGACGAGCACCTCCGGCTACATGTTCCTCTGCGACCGGTGGGAACTCGACGCCTACCTCTTCCTCGACACCGTGGACGCCATCCACGCCAGGACGGGGACGGAAAGCCTGCCCGATCTCCGCCAGGACATCTCCGATCTCCGCCAGGGACTCTCGCGCTGGCGCGGCCCGGTATTCGGCGGACTGACCGGCGGACCGATCTGCCAGACCGCCTCCACGAGATATCAGGAGGCGAGAAATTCGGCGCTCATCCTGCTCTACGACCTCGAACTGCGCACCGGCGGCCACGAGCGGATCCTCCCGGAGCTGACCGAGCTCTACTCGCGCAACCCCAACCACGAGCAGTTCTGCATGCTGCTCATGCGGGCCCTGTACCGGTGCGGCCGCCAGCTCGACGCGCTGACGGTCTACCGCCAGTGCCGGCACAACATGATCGAGTCGCAGGGGATCGAGCCCTCGCCCGTCCTGAGCCAGTACGAGCGGGCGATCCTCACCCACGACCCGATGCTGCTCCAGGACGAGCCCTACTGGCCCGTCCCGGCCCTCGTCGCGAGCTAGGGACGAGCCCGGACATGGACGAGCACCTGCTGCTCGTCGCGCACGGCAGCCGTGACCCCCGGCACGCGGCGACGGTGCGCGCACTCACCCGGCGGATCCGGTCGACGAGGCCCGGACTGCGGGTGGGCACAGCCTTCCTCGACTTCGACTCCCCCTCGATACAAGGGGAGTTGGCCCGGATGGCGGACAGCGGAGCGCAGGCCGTGGTGGTCCAGCCCCTGCTCCTGAGCCGCGCCTTCCACGCGAAGCACGACCTGCCCGGGGCACTGCGCCGGGCCCCGGCCCCCCTCGCCGTGCGGCAGGGCGGCGTACTGGGACCCCACCCCCTTCTGACGGCCGCGCTGGAGCGCCGGCTGTCCGAGGCCGGCCTCGGCCCGCACGAGCGCGCGACGACCGGCGTCGTGCTCGCGGCCGCCGGCACCACCGACCCCGACGCGGCCGCCGTGCTCGCGGGGATCGCCCGTACCTGGCAGGGTGGTGGCTGGAGCGCCGTACGGCCCGCCTTCGCCTCCGCCGGACTGTTCCCCTGTACCGAGGACGTCGTACGGGCGCTGCGCGCCGATGGCGTACGACGGGTGGCGGTGGCCCCCTGCGTGCTGGCCCCGGGCCGGCTGCCCGACCGGATCGCGGCGGGCGCCGCGGCGGCCGGGGCGGATGTCCTGGGCGGGGTGCTCGGGGCCGCGCCCGAGCTGGCCCGGCTGGTGCTGCTCCGCTTCGACGAGGCCGTGGCGCGGGCCCGGGCCCTCGCGGTCTGACCGCGGGCCCGGGCCCGTACCTCCGGCCGGCGGCGGGTTCACCCCCGCAGGCCGCGGCCGCGCAGCATGCGGCGTTCCACCGGGGCGAAGACCAGCAGTTCGACGGCGACGCCGACCAGGAGGATCAGGCCGATCGCCAGGAAGATCCGGGCCATGTCGGAGGTCTCGCGCCCCGACTCCAGCAACTGGCCCAGGCCCAGGCCGAGGTCGGGGGAGCTGGCGATGATCTCGGCGGCCATCAGGGAGCGCCAGGAGAAGGCCCAGCCCTGCTTGAGTCCGGCGAGGTAGCCGGGGAACGCGGCGGGCATGACCACGTGGCGGGCGCCGCGCAGGCCGGTGGCGCCGAGGGAGCGGCCGGCCCGCAGCAGCAGCGGCGGGACCTGGTCGATGCCGGAGACGAGGCCGCCCGCGATGGAGGGGGTGGCGCCGAGGAGGATGACGGCGTACATCATCGAGTTGTCCAGGCCCAGCCAGAGCACCGCCGGAGGCACCCAGGCGACCGAGGGCAGGGACTGCAGGCCGGAGAGGATCGGCCCGAAGGCGGCCCGGACGGGGCGGACGCGGGCGACGAGCAGGCCGAGCGGGGTTCCGATGGCGAGGGCCAGCAGGAATCCGGACAGGCCGCGCCAGACGCTGGTCCACACGATGTCGAACAGGGTGCCCTTGAACCAGAGGTCGGCCAGGCTGTCCCAGACGGCGGCGGGCGACGGGAGCACGTAGTCGTCGGTGAAGCGGGCCCAGACGAGGGCCTGCCAGACCGTCAGCACCAGGGCGACGGCCAGGGCCGGCGGCAGGGCCTTGCCCAGCAGGACGCGGCGCAGCGGGGTGCGGGCGCCGTGGTGGGTTTCGAGCGCGTCCAGTCCGGCCAGCTCGTTGGCGGCGGCCCGGGGCCTGAGGTCAGTGCCGGCCATGGCGGCGGATCTCCCCTCGCAGGTGTTCGGTGATCTCCAGGGACAGGTCCGCGACGTCGGCGTCCTCGATGCGGCGGGGCTGCGGGATGTCGACGGTCCATTCCCTGGCGACCCGGCCGGGGCGGGAGGAGAGGAGGACGACGCGCTGGGCGAGGCGGACGGCCTCGCGGACGTTGTGGGTGACGAAGAGGACGGAGAGGCCCCCCGCGGCGGAGCCGCTCGTGTTCGCGGCGTCCCAGATGCGGGTGAGTTCGCCGTGCAGGACGTCGCGGGTGATGGCGTCGAGGGCGGCGAAGGGCTCGTCCATCAGCAGGAGGCGGCTGTCCTGGGCGAGGGCGCGGGCGAGGGCGACGCGCTGGCGCATGCCGCCGGAGAGCTCGTGGACCCGCTTGCCGTGGGCGCCGTCGAGCCGGACCAGCTCCAGCAGCCGTTCGGCCTCCGCCTTGCGGTCGGCCTTGGCGACGCCGCGCAGCCGCAGCGCCAGCTCGATGTTCCTGCCGGCCGTCAGCCAGGGGAAGAGGGCGTGCTCCTGGAACATCAGGGCGGGGCGGCCTTCGGTGGTGACGGTCCCGGAGGTGGGGGTGTCGAGGCCGGCGATCAGGTTGAGCAGGGTGGACTTGCCGCAACCGGAGGCGCCGAGGAGGGTGACGAACTCGCCGGGGGCGACGTCGAGGCTGATGTCGTCGAGGATCAGCTGGGGGCCCGCGGGGCCGGGGAAGGACTTGGAGACGTGCTGGGTGCGGACGGCCGTGGTGAGCGCCGCGGTGTGTTCCGCGTTGATGAGTGCGGTCGCCATCGCGGCTCACCTCCCTTGATCGTCGGGGCCCGTACCGGCGGGGGTGACGGGGGGCTTGTGGAGGGATCCGAGGACCCGGTTGAGCGGCCCGAGGTCGTAGATGCCGGTCAGGTCGGGCTTGTCCAGCAGTCCGGCCGCGACCGCGTGCCGGGACTGGGTCTCCAGGGTGGCGGCGAGCGGGTCGTCGGTGACGCGGATCGACGGCCAGGCCCGGTCGATGACCTCGGGCTCCAGTTCCCTGCCGGTGAGGGTCTTGAGGGCGGCGTTGACGGAGGCCTTGGCCTTCTCCGGGTCGGCGTTGATCCACTCGTTGGTCCTGACGGTGCCGCGCAGGACGGCCTCGACCACGTCGGGGTGTTCCTTGAGGAACTTCTGCGAGACGACCACGTTCGTGATCACGAACTTCCCGTCGGGCCACAGGTCGGTCTCGTCGAGCAGGACGGTGGCCCCTTCCGCGACCAGCTTGGAGGCGGTGGGTTCGGGCACCCAGGCGCCGTCGACCGAGCCGGAGCGGTAGGCGTCGGGGGTGACGGTGTTGTTGGTGCGCACGACCGAGACGTCCCCCCTGCCGCTGGCGGCGTCCACCTTCCAGCCGCGTGCGGCGATCCAGTCGAGGAAGGCCACGTCCTGGGTGTTGCCCAACTGCGGGGTGGCGATCCTCTTGCCCTTGAGGTCGTCGAAGGTCTTGATCTTCTCCGGGTTCACGACGAGTCTCACGCCGCCGGAGGCGGAGCCGGAGATGATGCGCAGGCTCTGTCCCCTGGACTTCACGTAGCCGTTGACGGCGGGCGAGGGGCCGATGAAGCCGATGTCGACGGAGCCCGCGGCCAGGGCCTCGATCTCGGCCGGGCCCGCGTTGAAGGTGGTGGTCTTCAGCGCGGTCCCGGCGAGCTCCTTGCGGATCAGGCCCTCGCGTACGCCGACCAGGGCGGTGGCGTGGGTGAGGTTGGGGAAGTAGCCGAGGGTCACGGAGTCCGCGGAGAGCTTCGCGCGGCCCGCGCCGGCCGGGGCCTGGGCCGCGGCGGGGACCTGGTCGGCCCGGGATCCGTAGCCGCAGGAGGCGAGGGCGGCGGCGCAGGCCAGGAGGAGGCCGAGCACGGCGGCGGGGCGGCGGCGCCGGCGGCGCGGTGAGGACATCGTCAGACGGTCCGTTCGGTCTCGGTGAAGGCCTCGCCGGCCATGCCGGCGGTCAGGGTGGTCCCGTCGGCCGGGTCGATGAGGAGGAAGGATCCGGTGTGCCGGGAAGCCGCGTAGGCGTCGAGCGCGAGGGGCTCGCCGGTGCGGACGACGACACGGCCGATGTCGTTGGCGGCCAGCCGGCCGGGGTCGGGGTGCTGGGAGAGGTCGTCGAGGGCCAGCCGGGACGGTATCGCCCGGACGATCGCCTTGACGGTGCGGGTGGTGTGCTTGAGCAGGACCCGCTGGCCGACTTCGAGGGGCCGGTCGGCGACGTGGCAGACGGTGGCGGTGACGTCCTGGGTGGTGGCGGGGGCGGCTCCGGCGGGGGCGATGAGGTCGCCGCGGGAGACGTCGACGTCGTCCTGGAGCCGGAGGGTGACCGACTGGGGGGCCCAGGCGGTGTCGACGCTCTCGCCGAGCGCGTCGATGCCCTCGATGACGCTGGTGCGGCCGGAGGGGAAGACGGTGACGGACTCGCCGACGCGCAGGACGCCGGAGGCGATCTGGCCCGCGTAGCCGCGGTAGTCGCGGTGTTCGGGGGTCTGGGGGCGGATCACGTACTGGACGGGGAAGCGGGCGGGCCCGGTGGTGAGGCCGTCGCTGACGGGGACGGTCTCCAGGTGCTCCAGGACGGTGGGTCCGCCGTACCAGTCCATGTGCGCGGAGGGCTCGACGACGTTGTCGCCGGCGAGGGCGGAGATCGGGATGGCGGTGATCTCCGGGACGCCGAG
>NZ_JBIAWQ010000040.1:0-19627 GCF_042895815.1 Streptomyces sp. NPDC001373 | reverse complement strand
CCTCCTGCGCCGACGGCGACAGATGCCGCGCGTCCCCCACCAGATCGCTCACACCCCACCAACGACCCAGAACCCAAACCGTTTCGGATCAATATGTTCCCAGTTTCGCTTGCTCTTGTGCCGGGCGCTTTTGCAGCGGAACTTCAGTCCGGGGAGATCTCTACGGCGCCAAGTGTGGGGCTTTGCATGCCGGACGGTACGGTAATTGAGGGTGGACAACGATCGACAGACTCTGTAGCCAACGCTCACTGTCAGGGCCTGAAGGAAGGAAGAGCCCGCGGCAAGGAGGATGGCCAGCAGTGCCGTCGGAAAACGTATCCGTTGCGCTGGCAGTATGCCAGCGACGAGCAGCGTGCCTGGGAGCGAGGCTATAGATACGGATATGACGAAGCATACAACGACTGGCTTCATGTCATTTGCTGGAATCGAACGCCCACCCCGTATTATCCAAACGTGCACTGACTGGATTCTGCATCCCCGCTTGCTGTCCATTCGAATCTCACTGTGAGCTCAATTTATGGCGTCCTTTCGCGGGAACTCCACCAGATCAGGAACGTCGTGCGTCGGCCGACGGTTGTGGATGGTGGTTGAGAGTTTTGTGAGCGTTGCAGATGGCGTCTGGGTCTGGAAGGCCGAAGCGCCTTCGGGCCTCCCGACTCACTGAGCCTTTTCAGCGTTGCCTCTCCAGGGTGAGGACGGCCTTGGCGATGACGGTCATGCGGTTGGGGCTGACGCGGGATCTGCGGAGGATCTGCCGGCACTTCAGCCGTGCCATGCCGCGTTCGACAGGGGCCCGGGTTTGCGCGAGGGTGCGGTTGACAGTGCGCTGAGTGGGAGTGGGCTCCCCGCCGGGCGGTCGTTTGAGGCCGGTGGTGACCCAGGGGCCGGCGCCCGTGTAGGCGCGATCGGCGAGGATGGGGACGCCCTGACGCTCGCAGATCCGGATGATGCGGTGGGTGCGGGCGGCGGTCAGGTCGTGGGGGCGGCCCGGCAGCGCGGGCGAGATCCACAGCACCTCACCGGAGGGGTCGGTGACGACCTGGACGTTCACGCCGTGCCGGCGGATATCCCGAAGCCGGATGCGATGCGGGAGAGGGTGTCGTGGCGGCGTAGGTACACCAGAGCGACGGGCGCACGCCGGTGCGGCGGGAGTTTGCACCGTCGTTCACCCTCACGGGTGACGATGAGCATCGTGACCCACTCGACCAGGGCGTGCGGGAGGTCGAGTGCGGCAGGATTCGGAACCAACAGGGCTCCTGTGCCGATGGGTTGAGACTTCGAACACCTCCCTCAACGGCACGGGAGCCCTGTGCGTTGCGAACCCCTCCCTCACCCCGGCCCCGTCACCCGATCAGTGGCCACGCTGAAAACGCTCACTGGTGTCTCCCGGCCTTGGCTATGTCACGTTCCTGCGGCGTGACGCACAGGGTGTCGCCCTCATAGCTTTCGCGCCAGACGTAGCCCTGGCTGCATGTGCGCGGACCGTAGACGCCGCCGCCGGGCTGACGGTGGGGGTTTTGGTCGTGGACGTACTGGCGGTATTGCGGTGTCACACACACAGTGTCGCCGTCGAAACTGTCCCGCCAGACGTAGCCCTGCTGGCACGTGTCCGGCCCGTAGGCGCCGCCGTTGGGGTCGCGGTAGGGATTGTTGCCGCCGCTGCCGCCCTGACCGAAGATGTCGCTCGTGTCAGCGTTGCCGTCTTTGGAGAGGTGGCTCACGGCCGAGAGCTGGTGTGGGGTCGCGGTCGCCGCGGACGCAGGCAACGCGATGGCTCCGGAGATGAAGACGACCGAGGTGAAGGCCATCGTGTAACGGGAGATCGACATGGGGGCTCCTTGAGGGTGCGTGTCCGGCGGGGGCCGCCGTTCCTCTTCAAGTAGGCGCGTCGGCGGCTGCCCCCGTCATGCCACAGAAAGACGTGTCTTGACGGCAGGCGGCAGGTCTGCCCAGGGCCGACGCGAAGCGCCCCATCCGAACCGGGAACCGGCAGGTGGGGGGCCGTTTCCGTGCCCGAGACGGCTGAAGGCACCTGCCACTCGCCGGCCGCCGAGGCAGCCAGCGAGTCGCACTACGATCCGGGCGCGCCGCTGGAGTGGAGCGATCCACGGACACCCAACCGCATCATCGAAGACCAGTAGCGAAGCCATACGTGTGCACTCAGCTACACCCGGCCGTGCGGCACTCCTACCTGTAGCGGGTGGGACCATGAGAACCCGCCGCCGCTGCCGCCCGCGGTCCAGGAACCGGAGGGGGACAGGGAGGTCGCTTTGTATGCGCCGCCGGCGCCGGAGGCGCCGGCGGAGGCGGCCAGGACGGTGGGGCGGCGTTGCCGCCGGCCATGGTGCGCAGGCCCTGGCTCGGTGTGGTGGCCGGGTCGATGGTCGCGCGGACGGTGCCGGTGGCGGGGTCGTTGTTGCTCGGGACGTCCTTGGCGACGGTGCACTCGGGGAGGTCCGGGGTGGTCAGGAAGCACTCGGAAGTGCAGCGGCATGCCGCGCGCGAGGCGGGCGCCGATCCCGGCGCCTGACCGTCCCGTCCGTCCCGCCACGGAGGGATGATGGAAGGCGGCGGGGAACGTCTCAGGTCCCCTTCCTCCGGGGGCCTGCAACGGATAGCCGACCGGCTTGAGCGCGCTGACCTGCCCCCCTCCACGGCCATTCCACGCCCGCCGCAGGCCCGGCCACCGTTGCACGGCGCCGCTTGCGGTCAGAGGCGGGCGCCGGGCCGGGCCCCTGTCCGCAGCCGGGACGGTACACCGCGTCCGCATCTTTCGCCCCGCACCGGCGATGTCTATCTCTGCGGCCGGGGCGGGTGGGAGGTCACGAGGCGGCCCACTGGACCCCGAGCCCGGCGAGGGCTTCGAGCTGGCCGGTGTCGAGCCGGTCGCGGCGCTGGCGCTGGTTGGCCAGCCACACCCCGGTGCGGTGTGCGGTCCCGTCGGGGAGGTGCTCGACGTGGGACCTGCCGGGCACGCCGCCACCTTCCCGCTCGATGTACTGCGCGAGGGCCTGGACGCCCTTGTGGAAGGCTTCCGCACCCCGTCCGGACGTGGAGGTCGCACTCGTCTTCGCGGGCGCCTGGCGGGAATACAGGCACTCCGGCCTCACCCACCTCGGTGAGGCCGGGGCCGGCCTTCCGATGCTGATGGCGAAGTCGCGGCACAGGAAGCCGGAGAACGTACGGAGGTGCTTCCACCCGTCGGCGGAGGCGATCGCCGAGGTCACCAGCCTGCTGGCGCCTGGCGACAGCAGGCGCTGAGATCAGCCGTGTGTGTCCCGGACTCCTGTCTGCGCCGCCGGCTCGCTACCGGCTGGTGACGTCCAGTTCGGTGTACATCCCGGCGAGGTAATGGCCGGGGAGGTTGCATACGAGCTCGTAGCGCCCGGGGCGCAGCGTCAGCGTGGTCCACGCCATCGTGCCGGGGGCGATGCCGTGCCCCTCGCCCGCTGCGCAGCTGCGGGACGCCTCGCCCAGGCTGCCCGCCTCGCTGACCTTCCCGGCAGGACCGATGGGGCGCTCCCCGATGCCCTGGCCGGACGGCAGCGGGAGCACCACCACCTCGTGCGCCATGGCACCGGTGTTCAGCACCCGCAGCGACACCACACCGGCGGTGACAGTGGCCGGACGGGCCACGAGACGCATCATGCGCATGCCGTAGCCGGGAGTGCCGCCCATCATGCCCGGCCCCATGTCGCTCGCGGTCACGTCCACCACCTGGCCCGGCAGCGCGGGCGCGCTGCAACGCGCGCCCTGGGCCCGCCATGTCACGGGAGTCGCGTGGCGGAAGACGCCGGTGCCTGCCAGCACCATGGTGGTCGCGACGCCCAGCACCAGCGCGGCGACCGCCCCGGCGACGATCAGCCATGCGCTGCGCCGGCGGTCCGCGTTCACCGGTGCTCCCGCAGCAGCGCGAGGCGTCGTTTGTACTCGTCTTCGTCGATTTCCCCGAGGGCGAACCGCTCGGCCAGCAGCTCCTCGGCCCGCCTGCTTCCCCATCCCGGCTCACTGGTGGAGGCAGGCCGTCCCGACTGACTGCCGTGATGGGCACCGCTGAAGTGGCGGATGAGCGCGACGATTGCGGCGATCACCAGCGCCCAGAACAGCACCATGAACACGGCCATCAAGAACCAGCCGCCCCAGCCCCAGCCGTCGTCGTACCACATCATGACGATCACCTTCCTGGCTTGCGGCCCTCCCTGTTTCCAGCGTGCGCCGGGGGTGGCCTCGGCGCACAGGGGCAACCAGGTGCCCTGGTGAAAGGGCCGAACGGCCCGCCGCATCTTCCCGGCAGTCCGGACAGCGTCATGCCGCCAGGCGCGGGCCGGGGCATTCCTCGTCGGTGGCGTCCGGATTGCGCAGCGGACCAGGCCGCCGGGCAGGTCGGGAAGCTGGAAGGAGTACCGGCCGAGCATGTTGATGTGATGCCGTACAAACGGCGAGAGCCCGGCCACGTCCTCGTCACGGAGGTCGAAGCCGTCCGTCCGGAGCTGGTTCACCGCGGCGTCCGTGTAACGCGTATTTTACAGGACGAGGGCGTTGAGGAGCAGGCCCAGGGCGCCGATCTGGTCTTCCATGCCGTCCTGGTAGAGCTGCCCGGACCGGCCGTGGAAGATTCTCTTCAGTGAGATCACCGCGGACGAGGGCCGCCACCGCGACGCCTTCCGCACGGCTCTCACGGTCGTGACCACCGGCCACGGCACGATCCCGGCGCCGCCGAAGGCCGACGTGGTGCCGGTGCCCGCCGGGAGGCCGAAGGTGAAGGCCGCCCGCACCAAGGCAAACCTGGATACCACCCTGCACCGCGAGGCGCTCGCCCACGCCAAGTACATGCCTTTTGCCGCCCACGCCCGGCGGAGCGGCAACACGGCGCTGGCCCGCCTGTGGGAGGGCACGGTCAAGGTCGAACTGCACGAGCACCTTGCCGGCGAGGCGGTCCTGGCCGGACTGGTCCGCACGACGAGGACGAACCTGCGCACGGCCATCACCGGGGAGCACAACGAGGCGACCACCGTGTACCCGGGGTTCGTCAAGCGCGACACCGCAGCCGCCCGCTACTGGCGCAACACCGCCGCCGACGAGGTCAGGCACGCCGTCGCCTTCCGTAAGGCACTCAACCAGCTGCGCTGACCGCCCTGGCCACACCCGGAGACCGGCCCACGCGCCGCGCGGCAGTCCGGCCGGTTGAGGCCTCACCCAGGTCGGCCGGCCTGCCACCGGCGCGGCTGTCGCCGCGTCACCGCCCGGCGCCGGAGCGGCTCGTTGAGAAACGGCCTTGCCAGGCCGCCTTCGCACCCGAGTCACCGATCCGGTACACCTGGACGGCCGCGCCGACGGCCACGACCAGGGCGATCACCAGCGCCACAGCGCGCACCACAACAGAAGAAGCCAGCCGGACCGCGGCGGACGCCCCGCCGTCGGTGGGGCTGTCGGCCTCCCCGCTGCGGTCTCGTTTCCGGCTGAGGCCGGCGCGGCCGAGCAGCCAGACGGCGACCGTCAGCACGAACAGGGCGATCGCCCACGGAGTGAGACCGGACCCCATCTCGGTGTGCTCCTCCACCAGTGCGCTCTCCCGTACCCGGTCCTCCAGCCACTCGCCGGATTCGGTGGTCAGCACCACCAGGACAAGAGTGACGAGCCCCATCAACGGCAGCACCCAGCCGAGCCTGCGCGCCGCCGAAGACCACAGCGCACAGACCACGAGCGCCAACGCCGTCAGCGGGACCAGCACCACTGCGCCGTGAACGAAGAGGGGATGGCCGGGAAGGCCGTTGATCAGCCCAACATCCACAGAGGTCTCCTCCGACGAGCACACAAGGGAGCATTCATCCAGATATCCGCCTTTTCGGAGATTATGCGGTAGATCCGTCCGCGCGCAGGAGGGGCGCGTGTATGGAGCAGTGCCCAAGGTGCAACATCGCCGTCGCACCTGCCGAGTCCTCAGGCTCCGGATGGGCCGTGAGTCGTACCGACCGGAAATGAGCCCGGCTGAGCGTGGTCAGGTGCCGCAGACGTCTTCGTCTCACGGGGCCAAGGAGAAGTGGTTCTCTCAACTTCAGCAACAGTGCGAACCCGAGCCGAGTCGCCCCGGACTTGTTCCGCACCCGCTCATGTCGTCTTCCAGCAACGTCCAGAAGTCAATCAGGTCCTCCGGGCCGGTGGTGCGGGTCGCGGGCCTGGAGCCTGGCCGAACGCGTCGGCGATGACCTGGGTCTGGTACGTCAGCCCCTGCTGACCCACCGGTCCGCGCTCAACCCTCCAGCAGCAACAAAAGAGGGTACAGGGTCGTCGATCACGAGGACATCTGGTCCGATGTGACGTCCCGTCCGGCCGCCGGGGCCCGGGAGGACAGGGACGCGTTCATCACGCTGTCGTCCTCGAACGCTCGCTAATTCTCCCACCCCGGGGTACTACACCTGGTAGGCCAGGCCCGTATACCTCTACGCACGCCCGGGCAATACATCGACTGGGGCAACTCGTACCACGGCGGCACAGGCCAGTCGGACAGCCACTGCCGATAACGGCGGCGGACCGCGCACTGCGGACAGCGGACCCAGAGGATCCGAGTACCGTCCCACCGTGCTCCTCTTCCTGTTCCTGAGGAACGGCCCGGCGTGACGATCCAGTAGGTCGGCGAGACAACCAACAAGCCTCATCTGTTCAAGGTGAGACTGGTGTGTGTGAGACAAGGTGCGTAGAGGTCCCGCCGCCGGCCGGTCCGCTGGACCTGACCCGTCCCCACTTCGTCGGGATCTGCGGGGCGGGCGACGGCCGTCGACGCGGTCACCGGCACGGTGGGGCCCTGCACGTCGCACAGACGGCTGCCGACGGCGGTCGCGACGGCTTCAATCCTGACAGGATCCACCGGGGCCTGCTTATGCGGATGGCCTGCCGTCCTCACCAGTGGGTGAGGTCGAACACCTGGGAACAGTAGGGGTCGGTCTCGTCGGAGGGGTTGTAGCGGAGCTGGTCTTCGGCGATGAGACCGGGCAGGGCTGCTGCGAGGCCGGTGATCCCGGCCCTGGGCACCCCGTCCTCATCCCGTAGAGCGACATCGAGTCCGTACGGGGCCTCCTGGGCGTTGCCGGTGACGTACAGGCGTGCTCGCCAGGAGTCGAGGAGCAGGAAGCCGAGCAGGAGGAGTTTTTGCTCGCCGGTGTCGGGGACTGCGGTGAGGGCGGTGGCGGCGGCGTGGAGGGAGTCGGTGATGTCCAGGGCGGCGGGGTGGGTGTCGAGGAACTGACGCAGGGTTCCGCTGGGCATGACGGGGATGCCGAACGCGTCCCGGACGAGGCCGGTCTCGTTCTGCCGATCTGGGGCAGGGTGGCGCACCAGGTGGCGAACGGCGGTCACCAACCCCGCGGCGGGGATGTCGTGGCCGGCGCGGTCGAGCAGAGGCACGTCGTATGCCTGGGACGTCGTCAGCCTCACCCCGTCCCAGACGACCACGCGTACGACGTCGGGCTGCTGCGGAAGGGGGAGGACCGCTCGGACGGCGGGTCCGCCTCCAAGGGGAGTCGTCGTGCACCGGAGCATGGCCCTGACCAGGGTGGCCTGCAGCCGTGCGAGTCCCCCGCTCTGCCAGGGGGAAATCGGAGCCGGCTCTGCGTCGTCGCCATGGGGTGTGGGGGGCGGTGGTGTCATGTTTCGTTCACCGCGTCCGGGCACCTGTTCCGTGACACCCGCTCACAGTAGGCAGTGATGGTTCCGATCTTCTGGCTTTGGTCGGAGAGTTGATACACGCCGTCTGCGGTCTTGTAGTCGTACTGGGCAACGACCTTGATGCGGGCGAGGATTGCCCCGAGGCGGTTGGTGAGCACCCCCCCGTACTCGCGTCGCGCACCCTTCTTCTCGGGGTGCTCGCTGGTTACGATCCTGATGACTTTGGGGTCGCGGATGTTGTGTGGTCCAGAGAAGTGCTGCCAGCCGAAGGTGCTGTTGCCTTCCCGGGTTCGGATGGCCTTCCCTTCGCCGTCCGTGCTGACGAACCTGACGACGCTCCAGTGGCTGGCGCCTCCTACTGCTGCAAAGGCTCGCGCGGGCGGTGTGGCGGCGGTTGCCAGGCCGGCGGCCTGGGCACGGTCCTTCCCGTACGCGGCCGCGTACTCCTCATCAGACATCACGCTGAAATCTTCTTGTCCCCGCGGCAGGGTGCGAGAGGCCGCTGGCGGGGCAGCGGCAAGGGCCACCAGGAGCGCGGCTCCTCCAGTGGTACGGCCCACGGTGGTGCAGAACCGGAAGATCAAGCCGGCCTCCTCGGGCGATCCCATGAAGGCGGAAGGTGCTGTCACTCCCCAGGATGGAACAGCAGTGTCGGCGGGAGCCGGGCCGCAGGGGGAAGTTCACCCGAGTTGCGCAAAGCCAGGGAGTAGGGCTCTGTCACCGATCTTGAAATGCCACGACACTCCTTGACCGCATCCGTCAGGGGACCGCACCTCCAGCCGCCAAGGGACGACATGGTCGAGAACCTCTGGAAGCAGACCTTCCAGCATCCGTTGATGCTCGGCGGTGGTTCTTCCGTGGTTCGGTGTTTCGTTCAGCGGGTGCTGTGCCTGTGACCTGGTGCTTTGCGTGATCCGGCGGCGCCGGTGTCGGCGGCCCACAGGGACTGCGAGTCGGTGATCGCGGCCGTCGGCTCCGCCTTGCGTCCTTTTTCCTTTGGCCACGGACCGGCCGCCGAAGTACGAGCGCGCGGCGAAGGGCTCGGCCGTCGACGCGGTCGAGGTCCGGATCCGTGAGCTTCTGCGGGAGACCCCGACGATGCCTGCGACGGTGACCGCCGAGCGGATCGGCTGGAAGAGGGGCATGACGATCCTCAAAGACCGGGTGCGTGAGCTTCGGCCGGCCTATGTCCCGGTCGACCCGGTCTCGCGGACGGTCGATCGTCCGGGCGAGCCGGCCCAGTGCGACCTGTGGTTTCCCGAGGCGGACATCCCGCTCGGCTATGGGCAGTCCGGGCGGACGCCCGTGCTGGTGATGGTGTCCGGGTATTCGCGGGTGATCGCCGCCCGGATGCTGCCCTCGCGGCGGACCGGGGACCTGATCGACGGGCACTGGCGGCTGCCGACCGAGTGGGGTGCGGTCCCCAAGACGTTGGTCTGGGACAACGAAGCGGGTGTCGGACGCGGCAGTCCGACCTCGGAGTTCGCCGCATTCGCGGGCCTGCTCGCCACGAAGATCTACTTGTGCCCGGCCCCGCGATCCGGAAGCGAAAGGGCTGGTGGAGCGGGCGAACGGCTATCTGGAGACATCGTTCCTGCCAGGACGACACTTCTCGGGCCCGGACGACTTCAACACCCAGCTGGCCGCCTGGCTGAAGGTCGCCAACCGCGGGATCCACCGCACTTTGGGTGCCCGCCCGGCCGAGAGGTGGGAAGCCGACCAGGCCCAGATGCTCGCCCTCCCGGCCGTGGATCCGCCGACCTGGTGGCGGTTCCAGGTCAGGCAGCAGGCGCTGACGTTGGGGTTGTATGCAGCAGCAGGGCATGGATCTCGCCCGCAACATCGCAGATCTGCGATGTCATGCAGCGCTCGGCTGAGCCCACCGTCGTGCTGGTGTCCGGGAAACAGGAGTTGCCAGTCAGGTGCTGCACGGCTGGGGCAGCGCATGCCTGGGGCCGCAGCCGTGTGCCGCCTCGGGCCATGCACATGCTGCGCTGCACCTTGGACACCGCCCTGCTGCACCCGACGCCCCCACCCGGAGCGCGAGCAGCATCCGAACAGCAGCGGCTACAGCACGGTGCCGTGCAGGGCGCGGCGGTCGCCGGAGATGGCGTAGCGGCGGGCGGCGAGGCCGTGTTCGAGGGGCTCGCCGATCGCGTGGGTGCTGGCGATGATCCCGCTACCGCGGCCCTGCAAAGACCAGCCTCCAACACCAGCTCACGGGCGCCGCGATCAACATCGCCCGCATCGACGCCCACCTCACCGACGCACCCCGAGCCCGCACCCGCACCAGCCACTTCGCAGCACGTCGCCCCGCCGAGCAGCAGCTCGACGGGGCGACGTAGCAGACACGACCCCGAATTGCACAACAGCGTCCCGCCGTTGGGCGCGCAGGGGGGGATCTGGCAGCCCGAGAGGTAGCGGTGTGGCGGGGTCAGGTGATCGACGGGTAGGAGACGATGTCCTCTTCGACGCTGTGGGAGCAGGGGTACAGGCGCGCCTCAGCGCCCTGGTAGAGGCCGCCCCATGAGTTGATGCAGTTGGTGGAGGCGACGCGCGGCTGAAGCTGCCGGCCGTTGCCCGCGTAGACGAAGTTGAACTGGGTGTCGCCTGCGGAGCCGCTGGCACAGGGGTAGAGGCGCATGTGGTTGCCAGTGACGTCGCCGCCCTCCCAGTTGTTCACACACAGGAGGCGGCCCTGGGGGTCGTAGGTTTGGGCTGCCTGGATCTCGAAGTGGGTGGCGTCCTGCGTCTTCAGCCACCACTGCTGAGCGGAGGTGCCGTTGCAGCCCCAGATCTGGACCTTCTGACCGACAACGAAGTTGCCGCCGGAGACGTCGAGGCAGTAGCCGCCGTTGAACCGGATCTCTCCCGCGCCGTATCCGGCGTGGGCGGTTCCGGCGCCGAGCGTGGTGGCGAGCAGCGGAGCTGCGGCGACGGCGGCGATTTTGGCTATGCGGTTGCGCACAGTGAGTTCCCCCTATGATCAACATCAACAAATTTTGACGTTGATCATAGAGGGAACTCTCCGCGTGCAGCCTGCCGAGCGGGATGCGAAGCGGCCCCGCGTGCTGTCAGCACCAATCGGGTCTTGAAGGCCGACGTCACGCAAGGCCCCGACTTGACCACCAGCATCCGCATGCGGTCCGGGCCTCGTATTCACCCCGCCGGCCGTTCAGCCGCAGGGGAGTGAGGTCACTGGTCGGTGTTCTCACCCACGAGCGAGGACGGCAGCTCGACCATGGTCGAGTTCACCGCGCGCTGCTCGTCGATGAAGCTGTCGATCTTCCCGCTCCAGGCCGTCCAGCCGCTGGTTCACGTGGCCGCTGAGGTTCTCGACCTTCTCGTCCAGGTTCCCGAACTGCAGGCGCACCGCGGTCAGGTCGGACTTGATGATCCCGAACTCGCGGGAGTTCTGAGCCGCGACCTCTTCGAAGCACCGGGTCAGGGCAGCGGGCTCGCTGTGAGCAATGGGGCCCTCAGGCACCCCTGCCAGACCACAAACCGTAGACAAGAAGACTCCACGACAACGCGCCCTCTCTCCCCTGTGATCGCCGGTTCCGCAGACCCTCGTGCGAACCGGGTGATCACATTCTCGTGATCACCTGACCTTGAGGCACCACCGCAGAAGCCGCCCATCGACCTCGAGGAGCCACCGTGACCCTGACCGGCTGCAGGACCTGGTCCCGTAGCCGGTCAGGGTCAAGATCAGCTGTGGAGGAGGCCGAGCTCGCTGTCCGGCCCCGGCCGGGCATGGGGCACAGGCCGGTGTGGGCGCGCTCGGGAGTGCGGCGGGCACCGATGCCGTACTCGATCCACCACTGCGGCGGCTCCGCCGACGGCCGGCGCCGGGCCTTCTCCGCCTCGACCCCGCGGACCGCGGTGATCTTCTCGTCGACGCGGGCGAGGACCAGCTCCAGCCAGCGGCGTATGAGCAGGAGCTGGTCCAGCTCCGTAGGCAGAGGCAGGGGCAGGGGCAGGAGCGGGTCGGAGTCGGGCACGCCGCTTCAGCCGCAGCGGCCCCGCCCGCCGGCTCGTCCGGGGCGGGTCCGCTTCATCAGGTCCATGCGGACGGCGACCCGCTTCTCCACCGGGACGGTCGCCCAGTGGGATGGACCCCGACCGCCCTGGCCGGCTCGCGCCTCCTCCTCGCTCCAGCCCGGGCTGTCGGGCACGTCGCCCCGGTGGGAGAACCGCTCACCGCACGGCCGGCCCTTCACGGGCTCCACGCTCCAGGGCGGGCCGGCGA
The DNA here is from genome assembly GCF_042895815.1 of Streptomyces sp. NPDC001373. Classification (NCBI taxonomy): domain Bacteria; kingdom Bacillati; phylum Actinomycetota; class Actinomycetes; order Kitasatosporales; family Streptomycetaceae; genus Streptomyces; species Streptomyces sp. NPDC001373. Next base: position 7,716 of record NZ_JBIAWQ010000040.1, on the reverse strand, counting down.
GGAGCGTGCGGTGCTCGGCGGAGGCGCGGTGGAGGTGTTCCCGCAGCTTGACCAGGCCGTCCGGGAAGGATCCGGCGTCGGAAGCACCCCGATATCGTAAATGTGTTCGATTCCATGGCGGAGGTCGACGCTCCGCCCAGTCACCCGGACTGTGACTGAGCACGGTAGGTGGCCCCGATGGACAGCTTCAACGCTCAGCGGCCGACGCCGGCCGGAAGCGGCTCGGCAGCATCCTCGACATCGCGGTGTGCTCGGGAGCGATGAGCAGAGGGAAGACCGACCCACTCAGTGCCCGGCCGGGGATGTACCTGCGCGCGGGCTCGATGACGTCGGTGCAGTAGACGGGGGCACTGCCGGTGAGCCGCCGGGAGACCTCCCACCGCATTTCCCGGTCCATCTCGCCGGCAAGCATGCGCGAGAGCTTCTTATCGCCATCACCCGCCGCCAGTACGTACACCGGCGGCGCACCGTGGACCGGCTGACCGAGAACGGGAAGTCCGGGCCCTGGGAGCAGCGATCAAGTCGTCCGCACCGCAGGTAACTTCACATGTCCCCTTGACCGGAACCATGCGTGCCAGACAGCCCGAGCCCTGTGTGTGTGGGGGGCGCTGCACGATCTGGGTCGTGTAGGGGAAAAACGGGACCAGTGGCACTGCAGAAACCCCTGCTCAAGGTCAACGGGGACCGTGCGTACCAACACATCACCATGGCTCGGCACCAGGGCACGATGATCGCCTTCGCGATGGACTCCGCTCGCCGGATCGTCTACACGGTGCTCGATCTCGCCGGTTCGGCGCCCGAGGACGAGGTGGACTCGGCGTACTGGAGCGACAATCCGGCCGAGCTGGTCTTCCCCGGGGAGATCGCCGAGGTCGGGTACGGGGTGGTCGGCGCGACCGCGCTGCCGACGGTGAAGCGGGGCGGGGCCGAGGCCGCGGCCGGGGAGCCGCCGGCCGATGAGAGTTCGACCGGCACCTGTCGACCACCGCGCGGCTGACCGCGGACGCGCCGTTCCAGGCGCTGTCGGACGGGACGTACGTGGTGGTGCTGCGCCAGCCGATCAGCGCGGGCGACGCCGGGGCGGTGCACAAGCTGACCGGGGGCGGCTCGTCCGGGGACGCGTCCCGCTCGGACTACGTGCTGGACAGCGGCGGCGCGAAGGTTCCGCTGGTCCGCGACACCCTGCTGTGCGACCGGTGCGTGCTGGTGGACGGCAGGCTGAAGCCGGTGCTGGAGGCGCGCTTCGAGCGCAGCCGGCACTCCACCCGTCCGGAGTCGGCCAAGGGCAGCCTGGGCACCGAGGACATGGAGGGCAGGCCCTTCCACGGGCCGACCCAGGAGCTGTCCTTCGTCCGGAACCTGACACCGGGCCGGTTCTCGGCGGTGCTGGTGCCCACCGGGGTCGCCAACGTGCAGCGCTGGCAGCTGTTCGCGTGCAACGACACCACCGGGCGAGTGGACGGTTTCAGCGTCGAGCAGGGCGCCCAGGGCCTGTTCAACACCCAGGGGATCCGTTTCCACACCAGCCCCGACCCGGCGTTCCAAGACGCGGTGTTCGAGCGGTCCTCCGGCACCTGCCCGTTCACCGGGCGCGACCTGGTGCCGGTCGCGAGCGGCGGCGGGCACGGCGAGACGGCGCTGCGGCTGACGCACGAGGGCGCACCGGCCGCGCTGGTCGTCGCTGACACCCTCGCCGTGGCCGTCTACGCCCACGTCTCCGCGACCTTCGACGGCACCACGGCGAAGCTGTACGTCAACGGCCGGGCGGCGGGCAGCGGCCGCTGCCGTTCACGCCGGGCGCCCGGAGTCCCGTCCTGCTGGGCCGGCAGGACGCGGGCGGCACGCTGCGCCACTTCACCGACGACGTGGACGAGCTGCGAAGAGGGAACCGGGTGCGCTCGTCGGCCGAGCTGGCCGAGGACCTGGGCCACCGGCTGATCCGCAACGAGCCCGGCCTTGACGGCCTACTACCGCTTCGACGAGGGCGCGGGCACCATCACCTACGACCAGAGCGACGACGCGCGGGAAGGCCGAGGGTGCCGCGCAGCGGACTGGCTCGGACGCCCCGATCGGCGACCACCCGGGCGTGCGGAGAGACAGCTTCGTCCTCAAGGGCCGCACGGTGGTGTCCGCCATGTCGGCCGTGCCCTGACCAGCCAGGGCCGTCTCCCGCTCGGAGCCGACTCAGTCCTTCGTCAGGGTCGCCAGCCGGCTGGCCTCCGCCTCGCCGACGCCGAGCCGCCCGAGCGCTGCGGGGCGGTCGGACAGGTCCAGGTCGTTCGGGACGCTCAGCCCGTCGGTCAGCGGGCCCACATCGCGCGGGCGTCGGCGCTCACCGCCACCAGTTCCGGAACCGGGGCCGGGACTGCGGGGGCCGCACTCGGGTACGGCGCGGGCCGGGCAGCCGGGACCCCTGCGGGCGCCGTGGGGCCGTTGACCCGTACCCGGCTCACCCGCCCCACGGCCTCACCCGAACCGCTCCCGACTCGACGGGGCGTTGAGCCCCGACCGGACGATCCTGGGCGCGGGCCGCAGCCGGGCCGCGCCCACGTGGAAATCCGGCCGAACCCGGCTCAGGGCCCGGCGCCGGTCCTGGCCTCCGCTACCTCACGTTTGCCGGCATCAGCCGACCGTCGTCAACGCCGCCGCCGGTAGTATTCGGCCGCGTCCCGCACACTGCCGGAACCGCTGGGCACCCGCCAAGGCATCCTCAGCGCGACAGCCGCGCTCCTTCCTGGCCGGCCACGCGGGCGACCACACCACCCTGCCCATGTCACCGCCAGTGTCGTTGGTGACGGCTGTGCTGCGGCGCGAGGCCTGCGACGAGGTGCGGCGGGCCGGTCGCGGGTGACGGCCTCGGCGGTGGGCCGCCTCGTCAAGGCCGGGCTTCTCGTCTACCTCGGCGGGGGCGTGGGGTGCCCCGACATCCACCCCGATCAGGCCGCGGCCGTCGGCTGGCGACAACGATGGTGCTGCATCCGGTGCGCGAGGACGACCAGCGTGCACAGCGCCCCTGGCAACACCGCCGGTGCCGATGTGCTTCGGGCAACCCGGTTCCCGGCATGACCTCCGCCGCCTCCTTGCTCGCACCGGCCGGGGTCGCCTGCCCGACAGCCAGGCGCCGCAGGGGAGCCGCGGCCGAACATCCGTCGTCGCGCTGCAGCTGGAAGGAGCACTCTCGGAGTGCCGGCGTGCCGACCTGCCCCCGTGTCTCCGAGCGCCCTCCACTCATCGCGAGGGAGGACGGCCACCGAGCAACCGTTGCAACGGGCACCTCCGGCTTCAGCCCACCCAGTGCCACGCGTATCCCGTCCAACGGTGGAGGCGTCCCGCCCGTGGAGCGAGGCGCAGGCCAACCGCACGCAGGCGAAAGCGGCGGCAGACGTTGCACGGTTGCCGTGCGGCGGTGCGCCGGCCGGGCACCACCGCACGGCGGAGGCCCGGCACGCACCGTGGGCCGTGGCCCGTCCAGCACCGATTTCGGCGCCCCCGGCCGCCGCGGCCGGCGCCCGTGTCCACGAACACGGCCACCGCGACCTGGGGCGCACTCACGACCGGCTGATCCCGGCAGCCTGTCACGCTGTACGTAGGCAGGGGTGGCACCTGGCGAGGCGCCGGACCACCCCGTGAACGCCGGCGTGCCTAGCAGGGCACGCCGCTGCCGCCGTCCTTGAGGTAGTCGTCGCGTATCCAGCCCTTGACGCCCGTGGAGTCGTTGCGGACGTAGGTCCAGGTGCCTCCGGTGCCCGACGCGTAGCAGTGGTAGTCGAGCACGTGGTTCGGGGTGGCGACGCCGGTGGCGATGCACAGCGTGTTGCTGGGCCCGGACCGCATGTTGACGGTTGTCGTGGCCGTCTTGCCCCAGCTGTGGCCGTCCTTGTCCGCCGGATTGGACGTCGGGCAGGCGGACGGGGCCGCCGTGGCGGGGCCGGCGGTTACGACGGGCGTGAGGACGGCTCCGACGAACAGCGCGGTGGCCGCCAGGGCGTGTCGCCGATTCCTTCGCATGATGTCTTCCCCTCGGGTCGGTCGGTAGGTCGATCGGACGAGAACGACTCTGCCAACCGGTCCCGCCCGACTCCATGGCATCCGGCGCCATGCCCTTGGCACGGGGCGCCACCCTCGGGGCGGGCGGTCGACAGGAGGCGGAAGTCCTTCGGCGCGAGCCCGTACGCGGCGCGGAAGGCCCGCGTGAAGTCCTCAGGTCTCGTGTACCCCCACCGGCCGGCGATCGCGTGGATGGCCGTCCCCAGCAGCGCCGGGTCACCGAGGTCGCGCCGTGCGTGCTCGAGGCGCTGGCGCCGGATGAAGGCCCCGACCGGCTCGCCGTGCGGCTCGAAGAGGCGGTGGAGGGAGCGCAGGGACATGTGGTGGGCTGCCGCGACCGACTGCGGCGTCAGCTCGGGCTCGCCGAGCCGACCGAGGATGAATGTCCTGATCCGGACGACCAGGACGCGCCGCCGGGTGTCCGAGGGCAGCGGCCGGCCACTGCCGAGGCGGCCACCGAGGAGCGCGGCGGTCAGGTCGAGGGCGGCCTGCTGAAGCCGTAGGCCCTCGTCGGGGGTGAGGGTGCGGCCCTCCCGGCAGGCGCCGGTGAGCAGATCGGCCAGGAGCCGGCCGACGCCCTGCCGCGCCGGGACCGGCGTGGCCAGCAGACGGTCCAGGCCGCGGCCGGGCAGCGGCAGCAGCTTCCTGGGGAACTGGAAGACGAGGTTGGACGCCGGACCGCCGTCGGGCAGAGAGGACGCCTCGAACGGGCGGGAGCTGTCGTAGAGCACGAAGTCGCCGGGTCCGAGCGCGGCGTCGTTGCGGATCTGCCCGATGTGCTGACGGCCCGAGAGGACGAGGGCCAGCTGGTACAGCTCCGGGTCGGAGCGGCGGATCAGGGCGGGAGTCCGCTGGGAGGACAGCGCCGTGTAGGAGAGGTGTGAGAGCTGCGAGGAGCCCAGGGACATCGCCTGGAGGCGGGCACTGTGGTTTGTGGCGCCGGTGAACCTGAACCTGGTGGTCACGAGGGCGAGCGCGGTGGTTTCCGTCCAGCCGTCGGCCCATGAGGGCACGGGCACCCCGCCGCTGTCGAAGACTACGTCCATGAGATCGATCCTGACCCACGGGTCCGCCCCGCCCAAGAGCCACTTCCGGCCGCCACCGCCCCGCCTCCTGCGAGCGCAAGGGGGCGCAAGGGGAAGCTACGGTGCTGATCCCGGACGGCACAGCGCCGGGCTCGGGCAGCGAGCCCTCCCGCGTGTCCGACGGTGTGGGCCTTGACTGCCGTGCACCCCTCGGAGAGCGTGGGCCGTGCGCGTTGGCGCACGTTTCTGCTGTGGTGCCGGGGAACGGGGGTCACGTGGGAGACAACGAGCGGCGGATGTCGGCTGGTGAGTGGTTCCTCCCCGACGATCCCGAACTCGCGGCCGCCACCCTGCGCCGCATCGAGCTGTGCGCGCAGTTCAACAACGCCGCGGCCGCGCTCCCGTCGGAGCGGCGAGACGCCATCCTGCGGGAACTGCTCGGCTCGGTGGGCGAAGGGGTCCGGATCCGGTCCCCCTTCCACTGCGACTTCGGCCGCCACATCCGGATCGGCGCCGGAACCTTCGTCAATTTCGGCGCGGTCTTCCTCGACACCGCGCCGATCACCATCGGCGCGCAGACCCTGATCGGCCCGAACGTCCAGCTGCTGACCCCCACGCATCCCCTGGACCCCGCCCTCCGGCGGGCCGGGTGGGAGCGCGGCCTGCCGGTGACCCTCGGCGACAACGTGTGGCTCGGCGGCGGAACGATCGTCTGCCCGGGGGTCACCATCGGCGCCGACACGGTGGTCGGCGCTGGTTCCGTGGTCGTCAAGGACCTCCCGGCCGGCGTCCTGGCCGTCGGCAACCCGGCTCGCGTCGTCCGCACCCTCGGCCGCGCCGGGTCCGCCCCGGGCCTTCCGGACGGAGACGTGCCTGACCCCCCGTAGAGGGTAAGCGGGTGCGGGTGGGGGCCGCCGGCGCGACTCCCGCGACGGCCACCGCGACCTACGGGTCTGGTCGGTCCCACAGGGCGGAGCGCCGCCCCCGGCCGAGAGGGCCGAGTGCGGCGCTCGGTTCGAAGTCGTGTTGGTCTTTCACGCCGGGGGCCGGTGTCTGGTCGGCTTCCGATGGGTCTACTGGCGGCCTCGCCTGCGCGTGGCGAGCCAGGTGGTGACGGCTGCGGCGCCGACCCCGACGTTCCGGTGCAGGGCGGCGTCCAGTTCGACGCATGTGCTTTCGGGGCAGTTGATCTCGGTGTCCGCATGGCCGTTCTCGTCCAGGCGTACCGCCTGGCAGTGCTCGACGTAGCCGGGCTGTCCCGTCTTGCCCGCCAGCCACGGGAACAGCGCGCCGCGGTCGATGGCGGCGTGCGTGGCGCGGTCGACGGCCGCGCCGGCCAGAAGCGCGGAGGTCTCCGGGCTCGGTGCCCCCGCCCGACAACGAAACACTCACCCGCCGGATCGGCGAGCTGGAGCGACGGATTCTCGACCTACGTTCCGAACTTGCCGAGCGCGACGAGGACCTCGCCGCCGCACGCGCCACCAACCGGGACTTGGTGGCTCACCTCAACCGCTGAGGTTTGGTTCCGCAATAGACCAGAGAGCTGCTTTCCGCCACCGGCAGAACATCGGCCCGACCGGGCTTGACGATCCCTACAGTCCGGTCTCATGACGACGGTTACAACGCGCACGATCGAATATGCGGCCGATGGCTTGACGATGATCGGGCACCTCGCGCTCCCGGCCGGTGTCGACCGCCGGCCCGCGGTCCTGGTCGGGCCCGAGGGGGTGGGGCTCAGCGACGTCGAGCGCCGCCGGGCCGATGCACTCGCCGAGCTGGGATATGTGGCGCTCGCCTTCGACCTCCACGGCGGACGCTATTTGGGCGACCCTGAGGAGATGCTGGCCCGTTGCATGCCGCTGCTCGCCGACCCCGACCGGATGCGAGGCATCGGCCACGCGGCGCTCGACGTGCTCCGCGCAGAGCCGCGGACCGACCCGGACCGGGTCGCCGCCGTCGGCTACGGCACTGGCGGCGCAATCGTGCTGGAACTCGGGCGAGACGGCGTCGACCTGCGCGCGATCGGGACAGTCAACGCACTGACCACGGGCCGACCAGGGGAGGCGGCGTGCATCCACTGCCCGGTGTGGGCCGGGGTCGGGTCGGAAGACCCGATCATGCCGCCCGCTCAGCGGGACGCGTTCACCGCGGAGATGCAGGCTGCGGGCGTCGACTGGCGCCTCACGGTCTACGGCGGCGCCGTGCACGCCTTCCATCACCCACCGGTCGACCACACCATGCTTCCCGGCGTCGGCTACCACCCGCAGCACGCGCAGCGAGCTTGGCGTGACGTCGTCGACCTACTCGCCGAGTGCCTGCCCATGACGGAGTGATCCGGTCACAGGCGGACGCGATCTGCGTGGCGGCCGTCTCCCCGTCGTGGTGTCAGGCGGCGTCGAGGCAGTAGGCGCCGTTGAGTGCGTGGTCGGTGAGGCGGAAGAAGTTCCCGGTGCACTCCACCGCCGAACGACCGTTGCGGTCCGTCCTGCCTGCTATTGATCCGAAACGGTTTGGGTTCTGGGTCGTTGGTGGGGTGTGAGCGATCTGGTGGGGATCCCGCGCTTGAAGTTTCCCCGTGATCTTGGACATGGTGTCGTTATGCCGTGAGGGCCTGGTCTTGCCGGTAGCGCAGGCGGGTTTCGTG
>NZ_JBIAWQ010000039.1:0-21801 GCF_042895815.1 Streptomyces sp. NPDC001373 | reverse complement strand
TGCGAAGCCTCTGGTGGGCACGGGTTCTTCTTGGTCGAAAACCCATCTACCAGGGGCTTCACCCGTCTGTCAGCCGAACTGACCAACCCGGCCCGAGGTTGGAAAAGGCTCAATATGCCTAGATCAAATGCCCTCTCAGCTCTCCTGGCGTCCCGCGTCCACTGCTCCCCGCACCCGCGGGGATGACCCCGAAGCCACCTTTCCCGCGTTCGGCTTCTGCCGCTGCTCCCCGCACCCGCGGGGATGACCCCTCGACCCGGAAAACCGGCAAACCGAACAACCACTGCTCCCCGCACCCGCGGGGATGACCCCTCGCCGACACGCTGAACAGCGTGGAGGACGAGCTGCTCCCCGCACCCGCGGGGATGACCCCGGGGCCTGACAGGGGCCCTGACGCTCCTCCCTCTGCTCCCCGCACCCGCGGGGATGACCCCATCACCCACGCCGCCACCCACCTCCTGACCTGCTGCTCCCCGCACCCGCGGGGATGACCCCAAGCTGCTCCTCGGGGCGGTGGAGGCCTCCGCCTGCTCCCCGCACCCGCGGGGATGACCCCCGGCCGTGGGAGGCGGCAGCTGCGGCGCGGCTCTGCTCCCCGCACCCGCGGGGATGACCCTTGGACGATCGCGCCGTCGACGCCACCCGCGAACTGCTCCCCGCACCCGCGGGGATGACCCCCTCGCGGCGGAGATGACCCGAGGCGACCAGAACTGCTCCCCGCACCCGCGGGGATGACCCCCCCCAGCGAGCCAGGCGACGAGGTATGACGCCCTGCTCCCCGCACCCGCGGGGATGACCCCCCGGTACTCCGGAGTCCCGCCGCGGCCGGATCGCTGCTCCCCGCACCTGCGGGGATGACCCTAGAGGGGAGGGAGCGAACCGGAACGGGACCCTTTGGCCTGCTCCAACTTGACGCTGCCAAGGAGGCCGACGCGGGTGAGCGAGAGATCGGGACCCGTGCGGCCTGCAAGGAGCCGTGCGCCGTTGTCGGCGGTGACGGGTGTGCCCTCGTTGCGGCGGAACAGCCCAGCGCCTGCCGACCCGCGAAACCCTGCTGGTTGTCTTTGCGGCGAGCGCTGCGCATTGTTCACATGTCTGGGTAACGTGCCTTTGAGCCCACGCATGGCGGCTTTGCGCGATCTCATGCTCCCCAGTGCCCCGAGGGGATGACCCCTGTGCGTGCTCAGCTGGATGTTGCTCCCCACTTCGGTGGGGATAGCCGATGCCTCTCTGACCACGTTTGCCTCCTCCTTGAACTGTGCTTGCTCAGCGCAGAAAGCGCACTGAACGGAGCGATGGCCGAGGCGTAATTGATCTTGAAGGATGCGGTACCGTCTCAGCTGATGGCGTCTCAGGAACCTCTGCGGCGGCCATGAACAGGCCTGTGCGCCCGCGCAGGCCGAGCCCGCCCTGTCCGGCCAAGGTGCATGGCGGGCTCGACCCCGATTCGCAGAAGGAGAAGCGAATGCCTCGAAACTTACCTCGTCGGATCCCCAAGGTCATCAGCGGGCAGCAGTCACAGTCGTGGCTGCTGCCCGTACTTGTTGCCGTGCTGACGGGCGGCAGCGGATCGCAGCTGCCGCTGGATGCCTGGATCCGCCTCTCTACGCTCATCGTTCTCGTCGTGGTCGTGCTGATCATTGCGGTGCGCGCGTCACTCACAAGGGTGATTGAGGCGTAATGCCGTTCGGGGCACGCCCCGTGCCCCGATTATGAGCGGGCTCTCTCCCCTCCGCTCGCGGAGTCAGGAGGGGCCCGCCTCGCGGTGGGATTCGACGCTGCCCACCGTCCCTTGAGCACTGCGATCCGGGGGATTTCGGATGCATCACGACGTACCGCATTGGAGCGCGGGTCTGACGCAAGCCGCCCGCTCCGTCTGGGCCAAGCACGTTCAGCAAGATGCGAAGTGGCTACCGCTCTGGCGGCACATGGCCGACTCCGCCGCGATGGCAGGTCGACTCTGGGACGAGTGGGTGCCGCGCAACGTGCGCAGGCTCGTCGCGGACGGACTGCCCGGTGGGGACCCGGACGCCAGGCTTCTCGTCGTGTGGCTGGCGGGCATTCATGACATCGGGAAGGCCACGCCAGCGTTCGCCTGCCAGGTGGACGTACTCGCCCACGACATGCGCGAGGCCGGGCTGGAGATGCCCACTTCACGGCAGTTAGGGGACGCGCGCAGGCGCGCGCCGCATGGGCTGGCGGGCCAGGTTATTCTGGAGGAGTGGCTGGAGCGGCGCGGCTGGTCCCCCCGCACGGCCATGACCTTCGCGGTCGCGGTGGGCGGCCACCACGGGGCCCCCCCCGGACACGAGGCGTTTTCCTACCTGCACCAGCACACCGAACTCCTGCGCACCCCCGGCCCGAGCGAGCAGCTCTGGCAGGACGTGCAGACGGAGCTCCTCGACACGTGTGCCACGGTGTACGGAGTCGAGGAGCGACTGCCGTACTGGCGGTCCGTCAAGCTCCCGCAGCCTGTCCAGGTGGTGCTCTCCGCCCTGGTCATTCTGGCGGACTGGATCGCCAGCAACTCGGGCCTCTTCCTGCTGTATCCCGAGGACCGGCCCCGTGATGAAGCGGAGCGGATCGAGGCCGCATGGCGTGGAATCGAACTTCCGCCCCCCTGGTCTGCCCCAGATGTGACGGAAAGCGCCCAGACGCTCTTCGCGGACCGGTTCTCGCTCCTGCGCCCGCGCCCCTTGCAGGTCGAGGCGGTAAGACTCGCGCGCGAGACCGGGTCTCCCGGGCTGATGATCATCGAAGCGCCGATGGGAGAGGGGAAGACCGAAGCCGCCTTCGCGGTGGCTGAGATCTTTGCGTCCCGTACCCGGGCCGGCGGATGCTTTGTCGCCCTGCCCACGCGGGCAACAGCCAACGCGATGTACGGCCGTCTGCGTGACTGGCTCAAGCGGCTCCCGGGCGAAGGGGTCCGCACCGTCTCTCTGGCCCATTCCAAGGCCTTCCTCAACGACGACTTCGCCCGTGACATGCGGGCAGGCGCACGTGAGATCGCCGCGGTCGACCTCGACGGAGCAACCGAATCCCTGCGTTTTGAAAGGGACGACCGGTGCGCCGCCGCGTCGGAACTGGTTGCGCACCAATGGCTGCGAGGCCGGAAGAAGGGCATGCTCGCGCCCTTCGTCGTCGGCACCATCGACCAGCTGCTCTTCGCGGGCCTCAAGAGCCGACATCTCGCACTGCGGCACTTGGCCCTGGCCGGCAAGGTTGTCGTCATCGACGAGGTCCACGCCTACGACGCCTACATGAACGAATACCTCGAACGCGTCCTGTCCTGGCTCGGCGCCTACAAGGTGCCAGTGGTCATGCTCTCGGCGACCCTGCCCGCAGCCCGCCGCCAGGCTCTCGCCCTTGCCTACCGCGGTTCGGCCGACACGCAGCAGTCATTGCCCGACACGAATGCCTATCCGCTGATCAGCATGGTGTCCGAGAGCCAGGAGACGGTCTTCGGAACTCCCGAGGCTGCATCCGACCGGTACACCGAGATCACCCTGGAGCGGCTCGACGACGGATTGGGCGCCCTCGCCGACCGGTTGGAGAGCGAGCTCGCCGACGGCGGCTGTGCGCTCGTCGTCCGCAACACCGTCGACCGGGTCCTGAGAACGGCTGAAGTCCTGCGGGAGCGCTTCGGACCGCAATCGGTGACGGTGGCGCACTCCCGCTTCGTCGACGTGGACCGGGCGCACAAAGACGAAGGCCTCGTCACCAGGTTCGGCCCCTCCGGCAACCGTCCGGAAGACCGGCACATCGTCGTCGCCAGCCAAGTGGCGGAACAGTCACTCGACATCGACTTCGACCTCCTCGTGACCGATCTCGCCCCCATCGACCTGGTCCTGCAGCGAATGGGACGCTTGCACCGCCATCCCCGCGGTCAGGGACAGTCCCAGAGGCCCCCACGCCTCCGCACCCCTCGCTGCCTGATCACCGGCGTCGACTGGGCGGCCGAGCCACCGGACCCGGCAGGAGGATCTGCCGCTGTGTACGGGCGCCACGCCCTGATGCGTGCTCTGGCGGTCCTGCGCCCCTACTGGGACAAGAGTCCGCTGGTCCTGCCCGATCACATCAGCCCGCTCGTCCAGAAAGCGTACGCACAAGAGACTCCCCGCGTACCGGAGGCCTGGACCGGGGTCATGGACGCTGCGCTTGCCGACCACGAGCAGGCTGTGGCCGGACAGCGTCACAAGGCGCAGGCGTTCCGGATCGATGAAGTGCGAAGGCCGGGACGTTCTCTCGTCGGATGGATCGACGCAGGCGTGGGCGATGCCGACGACACCCGGGCCGGTCGTGCGCAGGTCCGTGACGGCGAGGAATCCTTTGAGGTGCTTGTCGTCCAGCGCCGCACCGACGGTACCTATGCCACCTTGCCCTGGCTGAAACGCGGACTCGGCGGTCTGGAGCTTCCCGAAGACGTCGTACCGAGCCCCCGAGCGGCCCGCGCCGCCGCCTTCAGCGCTCTGAGGCTTCCGTACCACTTCTCCAAGCCGTGGCTGATCGACCGCGTGATCGGTGAGCTGGAGCAGTTCTGCCCGAAGGCATGGCAGGCCAAGGAGAGCCACACTCTCGCCGGAGAGCTCTTTCTCGTGCTCGACGAGGATTGTCAGACCCGTCTGGCAGGCTTCGACCTTCGATACAGCGAAACCGACGGCCTGGAGGTCACTCCGGCCGGCGCCCAGGACGTGAAGTTGGTGAAAGGCGTGCCCAGTTTCGACCTCGTCTCCCGTCCGTGGCTGCCCGTCCAGTTACGGGACGGCACGGCAGCGGAGCTCTCCTTGAAGGAGGTCTTCGCCCGAGCCCCCGACATCCGGCGGCTCGTGGGTGACGTACCCACACAGGAATTCGCACTGATGCGTCTCCTGCTCGCCATCCTCCACGACGCTGTCAACGGCCCCGAAGACATTGACGCCTGGCAGGAGCTCAGCGAAAGGCGTCAACCCCTCGCCGCAGTCGGCCCCTATCTCGACCGCCACCGCGAGCGCTTCGACCTCCTGCACCCCAGCCAGCCGTTCATGCAGGTCGCCGACCTGCAGACACAGAAGGCCGAGGTAGCGTCCCTCAACCGGATCGTGGCCGACGTGCCCAACGGCGACCCCTTCTTCAGCATGCGCCGGCCCGGAGTCCTGCAACTTCCCTTCGCGGAGGCGGCGCGATGGCTCGTCCACGCCCACGCCTTCGACACCTCCGGAATCAAGTCCGGAGCCGTGGGCGACCCCAGGGTCAAGGGAGGCAAGGGGTACCCCCAGGGAGTCGGCTGGGCCGGAAACCTCGGGGGAGTGTTCGCCGAGGGGGATGACCTGCAGCAGACCCTCCTCCTCAACCTCGTGGCATCCGATACCTACGCCCTCACCGTCGACAAGGACGACCAGCCGGCCTGGCGCCGGGAACAGTGCGGACCGGACGTACAGAGCGACCTGGCGGCCAGGCCGACCGGTCCCCGAGACCTGTACACATGGCAGTCCCGCCGTGTCCGGCTCCATCATGACGGTCAGGCCGTCCGGGGGGTGGTGCTCTCCTACGGGGACCCCCTGCCCGTCCCCAACGCCCACACCCGGGAACCGATGAGCGGATGGCGCCGCAGCATCCCGCAGGAGAAGAAGCTTGGCCTGCCCCAGGTCTACATGCCGCGCCAGCACGATCCTGCCCGCTCCGCCTGGCGCAGCCTCGGTGCCCTCCTGTCCTCCCAGACGGAGGAGCAGACCGTTCAACACGGTGACCCCGCGAAGTACCTGCGTGCCGGCGTACTGAAGTGGATCGCCGAACTCACCCACGAGAAGCTGCTGCCCCGGGAACTGCTCATCCGCCCCCGGCTGATCAGTGCCGTCTACGGGACACAGCAGTCGGTCATCGACGAAGTGGTCGACGACGGGTTCGCCATGCCCGTACTCCTGTTGCACGAGCACAACCCGACCTACGCGCGGGAAGCGATCGGAGCAGTCGAGGACAGCACCAAGGCCGTCAACGCCATGGGAGACCTCGCCGGTGACCTGGCCAAGACGGCCGGACGGCCCGCCGAGGCGCCCAGCGACACAGCACGCGACCTCGGTTTCGGCCTCCTCGACGGCCCCTATCGGCAGTGGCTCGCCGCTCTCGGCAATGCCGAAGACCCCGCAGCCGCCCGCGACGCCTGGCGGCGCATGGCCTACCGGATCCTGCGCAACGCAGCCGACACCATTCTGGCCGATGCCAATGAGTCCGGATGGCTGGACAACGCCGAATCCGAGCGGATCTTCCACGCAAGGCTTGCCAAGGCCCTCCCCCTCCCTGCCGCGGGGCTAGCGGATGGCGCCGACGATACAGAAGATACGGACCCCACCAAGGAGCTCGCCCCATGACAGATACTGCGCCGCACATCCCGGCGCCCGCGTCGCCACCGAAGCCACAACACGCCATCGCCACTGCAGGGCCCAGGAAAGCCGACCAGCCCTCACCACTGCGATGGGCCGTGACGGCCCGCATCTCCAGCCTCCAGGAGGACTACCGCAAAGACAGCCCCCGAGCCGTCCAGGACCTCGCCCGGCTGCGCCGCGGAATCGGCCGCCAGGCCAATGAGGCCCCTGACCTGTGGGGCCTCCTCGGCATCGAGCAGTTCTACGCAGCGCAGCCCGAGGACCGCCCCCTGAGGGAAGCAAAGGCCATGCGCGCCGAACGCGCCGCTCACGTCTCCGTGACCCTGTGGGCCCTGCACCAGCAGTCCAACCGCACCAAAGCCATGCACGTCGCCGACGGAGCATCCCTGGGTGCCGCCGTCCGGCGGCTCATGACCGGCACCGAATCCGACGAAGCGATCCGCAAGCGCCTGTTACGCGCCGGCACCGCGACGACGTTCGACGTGCTCAGCCACCGGCTGCGTGAACTGGTTGTACTCCTGCGCAAGGCGGAGATCCCGCTCGACTACGGCCTCCTCGCCGACCACCTCGAGCAATGGCAGAAGCCCGGCGGACCCACCCGGGTACGTCAGGCATGGGGACGAGGCTTCCACGCGTACCGGCGGCCCGCCGACCCCGAGCGACCGCGAAACAGCACGCCCGAAGCACCCGACACGCACGCGACCGCCGGCCGTGACGACATGAAGGACCAGACATGAGCCGCACCATCCTCGACGTACACATCCTGCAGACCGTCCCGCCGAGCAACATCAACAGGGACGACACGGGAGCCCCCAAAAGTGCGGTCTACGGCGGCGTCCGGCGCTCACGGGTGTCCAGCCAGGCATGGAAGAAGGCCACCCGAGCGGCCTTCAACGAACTGCTGGACCCCGCCGAACTGGGAGTCCGCACCAAGAAGGTCGTCGAAGCCCTCACCGACCGCATCATCGCGCGCGAGGAAACGCTGACCACCGACCAGGTATGGCCCATGGCAGTCGAGATCATCCAGACCGCCACCGGCGCTAAGCTCGAAACGCGCAAGCCCCCCGCCAAGGGGAAGGACAAGGACGGCGCGGAGGACGAGGCAACCGAGCCCCAAGCCCCTCAGTCCTCCTACCTGCTCTTCCTCAGCGCCCGCCAACTCGACGGACTCGCAGACCTGGCCATCAAGGGCATCGGCCAGAAGGCCGAGCCGAAGGTGTTCGTCAAGGACTCCGCCATCAAGGCAGAGGCCAAGCAGATCGCCTCCACCCGGCACTCCGTCGACATCGCCCTCTTCGGCCGCATGGTCGCCGACACCGCCGACATCAACGTCGACGCCGCTGCACAGGTGGCCCACGCCCTCAGCGTCCACCCCGTAGACCTTGAAACCGACTACTTCACCGCAGTTGACGACAAGAACAGCGAGGCTGAACCCGGGGCCGGCATGATCGGGACCGTCGACTTCAACTCCGCCACCCTCTACCGCTACGCCGCCGTCGACATCGACCTCCTCACCCGCAACCTCGACGCCGGCCTCACCGAAGGCGAACGTACGGGCGAGCCGGTCCGCCGCGCCGTGGAAGCCTTCATCGAGGGCTTCACCCTCTCCATGCCCACCGGCAAGCTCAACACCTTCGGCAACAACACCCTCCCGGACGCCGTCATCGTCAAGCTCCGCTCCGCCCGCCCCATCAGCTTTGTCGGCGCCTTCGAGAAGCCGATCGCCCAGGACACGGCCGACGGCCACGTCCGCTCGGCCTGCTGGGCACTGGCCGAGCACATCCCCGCCGTCGAAGGCGCCTTCGGAGCAGCGGCAGACCACACCTGGATCGTGCGCGTCGGCAGCCGGACCCAGGACCTCGCCGCCCTCGGCGAAGAGGTCAGCCTGCGAGAACTCGTCACCAAGGTCGGTGAGGCCGTTGTTGGCAGGCTGGAGAAGCGTGGATGAGCATCCTGCTCCTACGTCTGGCCGGACCTCTGCAGTCCTGGGGGTCCTCCGCCCGCTTCGCCCGTCGCACAACTGAGACCGCACCCACGAAGAGCGGCGTCATCGGCATGCTGGCCGCCGCACTCGGCCGCGACCGCACGGATGACTTGTCCGATCTCGCGGCGCTGTCCTTCGCCGTACGCATCGACCAGCCCGGCACCCGCCTGCGCGACTTCCAGACCGCACGGCATGCCGACACCGGCAAGCCGATGCCCGTCTCCGAGCGCTTCTACCTGGCCGACGCAGTCTTCCTCGCTGCGGTGGCCGGCGGCGAGGAACTCATCCGCACTCTCCACACCGCGGTGCAGGCCCCCGTCTACCTTCCCTACCTCGGCCGTCGCTCCTGCCCACCCCAAGGACCGTTGGATCTGGGAACCAGGGAAGGCGACGATGCGGTAGCCGCATTGCGCCACGAGCCCTGGCACGCTGCCGACTGGCACCAGCGACGTCACTCCAAGCAGGCACTCGTCCCGCTTCAGCTCCTCGCTGAGACAACCGGCGATGCTCCCCTCGGCACCACCGTGCGCGACCAGCCCGTCACCTTCGCCCCGGACCACCGCCGCTATGCGCTGCGTAACGTCGTCTCGACCTTCGTGGACGTGCAGAACCCCCACTTCCGCCCCGAAAACCCGGACGCGAAGAAACAGTCATCTCGCGCGCTGACCGTATCCCGTCATTCCCCCGAGGCCCACCTCGCTCTGCTGTCCCCGCAGTCCCCGTTGGACGGACACTGATGTTCCTGACCCGATTCCGCATCAACACCGCGCGCCTGGGATCCCGCAACCTCCTCGCCTCACCGCAGCACATGCACGCCGCCGTCATGTCGTCCTTCGCAGGAGCCCTGCCCAGCGCAGAGAACACCTCCCGAGTCCTGTGGCGCCTCGACCGCAACTCCAGGGCCGAAGTGCTCCTCTTCATGGTCAGCGAAGAACGCCCCGACCTCACCCATCTTGTGGAACAGGCCGGGTGGCCCACTACCGCTGCCTGGCAGACGTACGACTACAAGACGTTCCTCGACGGCCTCACAATCGGCACCACCTGGGCCTTCCGCCTCACCGCCAACCCCGTCCACAACGTGCGCCGCACCCCTAACGAACCCTTGAAGCGAACCGCACACCGCACTCCCCGCCACCAGATGGGATGGCTGCTCAAGCACCAACAAGACGCTGGCTTCAGAATCCTGGAAACACCCGCCGAGCAACGCCGGCTCCCGCAAGGCGACGAACACCAGCTCATCGTCCGCGACGAGCGACGCCACCGCTTCAGCAAGACCGAGATGATCACCGGCATGGCCAACCAGGTGCCTCTCGTCACCGTCACCTTCGACGGCCGTCTCGAAGTCACCGACCCCGTCGCCCTGAGGCGAACCCTCACCTTGGGGCTCGGGAAAGCCAAGGCCTACGGCTGTGGCCTCATGACACTCGCCCAGGCCGGGTGAGTGATGGCCACCGTCGCACAACGACGAGCATCGACCCCTCGCGACCTCACGCGCGTCGCCGAGCGGATCTCCTTTATCTACCTCGAACGATGCACCATCCACAGGGACGCCAACGCCATCACGGCCGAGGACGCCGACGGCACGACCCATATCCCCTCCGCCACCATCGGCACCCTCCTGCTCGGACCGGGGACACGCATCACCCACCAGGCCATGAGCGTCCTCGCCGACAGCGGTGCGGCCGTCGCCTGGGTCGGCGAACAGGGCGTGCGCTACTACGCGGGCGGCCGCGCCCTCAACCGCTCCTCGGCACTCGTTGAAGCACAGGCCACCCGCTGGGCCAACCGCCGCACCCGGCTGGACACCGCCCGGGCCATGTACCAGCTGAGGTTCCCCGACGAAGACCCCGCGGGCCTCAACCGGCAGGAACTCCTCGGCCACGAAGGCCGCCGCCTTCGAGAGTGCTACCGCGAACAGGCGGAACGCACCGGCGTCCCCTGGCGAGGCCGACACTACGTCCCCGGAGACTTCACAGCCGGCGACGCCCCCAACCAAGCCGTCACCGCCGCAGCGCAATGCATGTACGGCGTTGCCCACGCGGTCGTGGCCGCACTGGGATGTGCCACCGGCCTCGGATTCGTCCACTCAGGCCATGAACTTTCCTTCGTGCTGGACGTGGCCGACCTCTACAAAACAGAGATCGGCATCCCTGTCGCCTTCGACGTAGCTGCCGAAGGCGACCAGGACATCGGCTCCCGCACCCGCCGTGCCCTGCGGGACCGCATCAACAAGACCCGGCTGCTCGACCGCTGTGTCGACGACATCAAAATGCTGCTGCTGCCTTCCGGGACGGCTCCCGCCGCACCGGAAGGAGACGACGTCGTCACTCTCCAGACGGACCGAGGGCTTGCCCTCCCGGCCGGGCGCAACTACGCCGACGAGGTGACCTGGTGACGGTCATCGTCCTTACCCAGTGCCCAGTCGGCCTCCGCGGGTTCTTGACGCGCTGGCTCCTGGAGATTTCCCCCGGTGTCTTCATCGGCGGACCGTCGGCACGTATCCGAGCCGCGCTGTGGGAGGAGGTCAAGCAGTATGCCGGCCAGGGGCGCGCCCTCCTCGCGTACAACACCGACAACGAACAGGGCTTCACCTTCGAAACCCACGATCATAAATGGCACCCGATCGACCGCGAAGGCGTCACCCTGATTCACCGCCCCAACGAACGGGTCTCCCAGGTTCCGCCCGTCACCCAGGGCTGGAGCAAGGCAGCCAAGCGGCGACGCTTTGGAAGATGAGCTCTTTTATGGCTTATGTCGGAATCTCGACAAGTAACGAAAATGAGCCCCACCCCAGATAAAAACCTGCAGGTCACGAAGCCTGCTCCCCGCACCCGCGGGGATGGTCCCGCCTCGAACGCGAACGCGCTGAACGCGCTGAGCTGCTCCCCGCACCCGCGGGGATGGTCCCTTCCCCCAGGCGGAGTTGGCCATCTCGAAATACTGCTCCCCGCACCCGCGGGGATGGTCCCTCGACGGTCTGTGAGCCGCCGTAGGACCGCAGCTGCTCCCCGCACCCGCGGGGATGGTCCCGTCCCGCGGCACATCATCGAGCGCCAGAACCGCTGCTCCCCGCACCCGCGGGGATGGTCCCGGCCCCGGCACCGCCGGGTTCGGCGTGGAGTTCTGCTCCCCGCACCCGCGGGGATGGTCCCGATCATGGAGCCGTTCCCGCCGACCACGTCCACTGCTCCCCGCACCCGCGGGGATGGTCCCGGGACGCGGACCTGACCCGTGTCGGTCACCCGCTGCTCCCCGCACCCGCGGGGATGGTCCCTCGGTCGGCCGGGCCCGTACGTCGAGAAGTACCTGCTCCCCGCACCCGCGGGGATGGTCCCTACGGGGTCAAAGTCGAGGATCTCGTCGCGGCCTGCTCCCCGCACCCGCGGGGATGGTCCCTGTTCGGCGTCGACCTCGGGCAGGGAATTGCTCTGCTCCCCGCACCCGCGGGGATGGTCCCGGTGTGCTCAGGCTGCGCCTGCCGCCCAGACCCTGCTCCCCGCACCCGCGGGGATGGTCCCCGAGGCGGCGATGGACATCCTGACCGAGGTCCCTGCTCCCCGCACCCGCGGGGATGGTCCCATCACGTCCAAGGCCCCCTCCGTCTTGCCCGAGCTGCTCCCCGCACCCGCGGGGATGGTCCCATCATCCCGAACCCCAACGAGACCGCCGCCCACTGCTCCCCGCACCCGCGGGGATGGTCCCCTCCCTCTCCGCACACTGAAACGCACATGAAACTGCTCCCCGCACCCGCGGGGATGGTCCCCCCGTAGTGTTCTTCTCGTAAGGCCGAGCGGGCTGCTCCCCGCACCCGCGGGGATGGTCCCCGAGGCGCTCACTCTCCGGCCCTGCCTCCGCTCTGCTCCCCGCACCCGCGGGGATGGTCCCCCGTTCGACGCCGCCATCCTCCAGCACCTGATCTGCTCCCCGCACCCGCGGGGATGGTCCCGCGCCGGCGGCGGCGGCCGCCTCCTCGCTCGTCTGCTCCCCGCACCCGCGGGGATGGTCCCCGCATCCTTCCCCGCCCCGTACCAGCCCGAGCCCTGCTCCCCGCACCCGCGGGGATGGTCCCGCCCCGCACACGGCCCCGCGACCGCAGCCCGGCTGCTCCCCGCACCCGCGGGGATGGTCCCTCGTCCAGGACGTCCTTGGTGGCGAGGACGGACTGCTCCCCGCACCCGCGGGGATGGTCCCCGACAGCACAAGCCGCCCAATGTGGCCCTCAACTGCTCCCCGCACCCGCGGGGATGGTCCCGCTCGAACTCGGCTGCGGTCGCGTCGTCCGAGCTGCTCCCCGCACCCGCGGGGATGGTCCCACCGGCTATCAAGCCATAAAACATGCTGGTCACTGCTCCCCGCACCCGCGGGGATGGTCCCGGAGCCTTCGACTTCCGCGCCGCCACCGAGGACTGCTCCCCGCACCCGCGGGGATGGTCCCGTCCGCGTGGAAGACCTCGGGTACGACAAGGGGCTGCTCCCCGCACCCGCGGGGATGGTCCCGCCGAGGCCGGCCGCCCTCACGGCCGGGTGCTCTGCTCCCCGCACCCGCGGGGATGGTCCCGACCGCACCGTCCGCCGGCAGGACGGCGGTTGCTGCTCCCCGCACCCGCGGGGATGGTCCCTCGGGGCATGGGTGCGGGCGGTGGTGACCGAGCTGCTCCCCGCACCCGCGGGGATGGTCCCCACGTCCTCGCCGCCGGCTTCGCCGTAGGCGTCTGCTCCCTGCACCCGCGGGGATGGTCCCACGGGCTGATCAATGCCGACGAGCGGTCCGACCTGCTCCCCGCACCCGCGGGACACGCAGCGCACGCCCGGTCCGCAGGCAGGCGACCAGCTCACGCTTGAGCCCGCCGCGGGCCTGGACGAACAGTGCCTGGTAGATCGCCTCGTGCGAGATGCGCATGGACTCATCATCGGGGAAGTCGACCGGCAGGCGGTTCGCGATCTGCTGGAGACTCAATGACGTCGCCCACCGCCGGTCCTGCCGCCGTGGCTTGTTGCGTCCCTTCCAATTCGGGGTGACAGGCCCGGGAACCGGTTGGCCGTCCGGGGCCAGGATCGTCCCGGCGAGTCTGTCCTGGACGTACTGACACAGCCGCTCGTTGACCGCCAGCTTCGCCGTTCTCGGTCGTCGCGCTCGCCGTTCGGCATGCCACTGCGCGGTGGACGCCCGATATTCCAGGCGGTAGGTGCGTGTTGAGGCATTCCGGCGGAGCTCCCGTGAGACCGTCGACGGTGACCGGCCCAGCCGGCGCGCGATCTCACGGACGCCCACGTCCTGAGCCTGCCAGACGGCGATGTCCTCGCGTTCCGGGAACGACAGGTAGCGTCCCGATACTGATGGCGAAAGGTTCGGTCCCACGCCTCCAGCGTGGCGGAACCACCGAGCACCGACCGCGGGCGACACCCCGGCCTCGGCCGCTGCCTCCTCCGTCCGGACTCCCTGGGCGATCGCCGCCCAGAACCGGACACGGTCCTCACGCCAGGCGACCGTCGGCCGGCCCGGCGACGGCATCTGGCCCCGGTACGCACGAACCTGCCGCTGCTGCGGACCAACACCCATCACTCCACCTCCACCCACGAGGTGTTGCGACGATCAGTTGAATCCACCCAATACACGAGCAGGTCCTTCGCTGAAATCTGCAGGTCAGCAGGGGTCCGGCAGAGCATGGGCGCGGTCGGGTCCAACGCGGACAACGCCGCTGCGGAAAGCTTCAACGCCGCCTTCAAGAGAGAGACGCTCAAGGGCCGGAAGGCCTGGCCGGACGAGCGTGAGGCCAGGCTCGACGCCTTCCGCTGGCTGACCCGATACAACACCCGACGCAGGCACTCCCGCCTCGGCCAGCGGTCCCCGATCGCCTACGAAAACGCCTTCCAACCAGCAACAACTATCCTGGCCCAAGCCGCATAGACGTGTTCAAAATCCGGGGCCAAGGCCCGCGAGGGCCCTGCCCGCTGTCCAAGGCGCTGAGGGAACGCTCGGCCTTCTGCGCGAGCGCGCGGACCCTCTTCAGCTCTTCGCCGGCCTGCTGGTGGCGGCGGGCGTCAGCCTCCTCGGCAGTACTGATCCGGGTCCGTTCCCGCCGGGCCTGGTCGAGCTGATTCTGCAGGTCCGTGATCCGCTCGTCGAGCCCCGTACGGATCTGTGTCAGGTCCTTTTCCGCCCGCGCAAGCTCCTCCTCGGCCTCCTCCGCCTCACGGGCCGTGCGATCCGCCGCAGCACGGGCCCGCTCCTTCGCCTTCCGTTCTCCGGCCGACCGTGCCGAGCCAGGAGCACGGCCCGCTGCCGTTGCCGCTGCGCCGGCCACTGAAGGCTTCGGGGCCGGTGCCACACCGGGTGCGGGCTCCAGTCCGGTGAACCCGACGGCCTTGGGCGGTGCCTTCACCAGGACGCCCCGTGCCCATACCTGTGCTGCGCCCCGAGTCGGCGGGACGCAGTGGAGGATCCCCTCGACCTCGCGCTGGACGTCCTCGGAGACGGCATGGCCCGCGTCTCCCGCCAGCCCGCGGAAACGCCGGTCGAGCCGGATCGTTACCTCAAGTTTCGCGCAGATCCAGTGACACTGCGGCGACAGCATTCTTAGCTTCCTCTTACACGCGTCTTGACGCTTCTACGTACCCCGCGGTTCCACGCGCACCGGCGATCCCGCTCCGCGTCCCGCGTCCCCGAGGAAAGAGTTGCAACATGAAGGTCCCCAAGGCTGGTGCGATGGCCGCTGTGATCGGCCTCGCCCTGACCGCCACCGGCTGCGGCGGCGACGAAGGACCCAAGGGGACCCTCTCCATCGGCATCTCCTTTGACCAGCCCGGTGTCGGCCTCCGCGAGGCGGGGGGCACCTTCTCCGGCTTCGACGTGGACGTCTCCAGGTACATCGCCAAGGAGCTCGGTTACAAGCCGGAGCAGATCGAGTTCAAGCGGGTCGACAGCTCCGAACGCGAGCTGCTGCTCCAGTACAACGAGGTCAAGTTCGTCGCCGCGACCTACTCGATCAACGACAAGCGCCGGGAGAAGGTCGACTTCGCGGGCCCGTACTTCACGGCCCACCAGGACCTGCTCGTCCGCGCCGACGACGCCACAATCACCAAGGCCGAGGACCTCAACAACAAGAAGCTCTGCTCCACCGTCGGCTCCACCTCGGCGCAGAACATCAAGCAGAACCTGGCGCCGAAGGCCAGCCTGCTGGAGCTCGACGGCTACTCGGAGTGCGTGATCGCCCTCCAGGACGGCGTGGCCGACGCCATGACCACGGACAACGCGATCCTGGCCGGTTACGCCGCCCAGAAGGGCAACACGGGCAAGTTCCGGCTCGTCGGGCTGAGCTTGAGCAACGAGAGCTACGGCATCGGCATCAAGAAGGGCAACAAGGATCTGCACGCCAAGATCAACGCCGCCCTCAAGAAGATGGTCCAGGACGGCTCCTGGGACGCGGCCGTGAAGAAGAACTTCGGCCAGGCCAACTTCAAGCACGAGCCCGCCCCGCAGGTCACCTTCGCGAGCGGCTGACGACGCCACGCCCCGGGCGCGGCAGGAGGGGAACACGCCCCCTTGCCGCGCCCGGGTCAGGTCGCCGGCGCCTTGTCGGCCAGCACCTTGAGGAACTCCCGCATCCAGGCCGGGTGGTCGGGCCAGGCCCGGGCCGAGACGAGGGTGCCGTCGACCACGGCCTCGGAGTCCTCGAAGGCCGCCCCCGCCGCCGCCTTCATGTCCGGCTCCAGGGCCGAGTACGCGGTCACCCACCGGCTCTCCAGCTTCGCCGCCGCGGCCGTGATCAGCGGGCCGTGGCAGATCTGGGCGACCGGCTTGTCGGAGGCGGTGAAGGCGGCCAGGATCCGCTGCAACTCGGGGTCGTTGCGCAGGTACTCGGGGGCCCTGCCGCCGGGAACGACCACGGCCGCGGACTCCTGCGGGTCCACGTCGGCGAACGCCACGTCGGCGGGCCAGGTGTAGCCGGGCTTCTCCGTGTAGGTGTCGAAGCCCTCCTCGAAGTCGTGCACCACGAGCCGCAGCCGCCTCACCGCGGGAGCCGCGACGTGCACCTCGTACCCCTCCTCGCGCAGGCGCTGGTACGGCTTCCTCGGCCGGCGTCGCGCGCTGGACGCCCAGGTTGTTTTCGACAGGTGATTTGGGACGGGGCTGGATGACCTTCTCTTCGATTCAGACCGGGTCCACCAGGCGGTTGACGCTCTCCACTACGCCGTCCACGACCGGCAGATCCGCCGGGAGATCCGCACGCTGGCCACCGGCCACGACGAGGTGACCTCGGGGCTCTCCCAGCAAGAGAAGGCCGTCCGGGATCTCCTGCGCGACTCGAATGACTTCATCAGGCAACTACGCTCGTACTCCGCCAGCTTGCGGCGCCGGAACTCGCGGACCTTCTCGCTGCGCTCCTCGCTGTCGGGGAACTCCATGCTGCTGTCGATGCGGGCCTGGATGGTGTCGGAGTCGGCGTGCAGGAGGAGGTGGTCCACCTCGACGCCGGCCTTGGCCAGGGCGTCGAAGATCTCCTCGGCGTACTCGCGGCGCAGCAGCGTCATGGGCGCGATGATCGGTCCGCCCTGGGTCTGGCGCTCCAGCTCGGTGCAGACGCCGGCGACCAGGGTGCGCCACGCAGGGTAGTCCTGGAAGTCCTTCTGCCGGGTGGGGTGGTCGCCGATGCTCTTGCGTAGCAGGAAGCCGACCTCCTCGGGGTCGGTGATCAGGCTGGTGGGGAGCTGCTGGTGGAGCAGGCGGGCGGTGGTGGTCTTGCCGCCGCCGAAGGGGCCGTTGAGCCAGATGATCACGCGTGGGTCTCTCTCGTGGTCTCGGTGGTGTGTCCGGCCGGGTTGGTTACTGCTGGTGGCGGTGGTGGCGGTGGTGCCGGGGTGGGGCAGGAGGGGGAGGGTGAGGGTGATTGTGTGCCGGCCCGGAGTGACGGGCCGGGCGGCGTGATCGTATGAGCCGCGTCGGGTGGAGCGGGGCCGCAGATGGACGGCGAACAGGCCACGTGCCCCTGCGGGGAAGGTGACGTGGAACTCGGCAGGTTGACCTGCGGCCAGGACCGGCGGAACGCCGATGTCGATGGGGACAAGGGTCGGCGGGAGACTGAGGGTCGGCCCGCACTTGGGGCAGTGCAGGGTGTGCCGGTCGGTCAGCCCGAGCGGGCTGGTCAGGTACTTGAACTCCCGCGGCGCCCGGCAGTATCCGCAGGCTGGCGCGGGCGCCCAGTGCGAGGTGCGGTGTGGGCGAGGACGGTGGCGCCCGCCGTGAGGGTCGCGGCGGCGGCCAGCACGTCCTTGGCCTCCTCCACGAGGTCGAGGGGTGACCTGAGAGGCGAAAAGGCGGATCACCTGGTCGAGGGAGTGCCACCGCTCAGCCTTCAGGCACGGCTGGGGCTGGAGATTCGCGGCCCCAGCCGGAGGCGCCCGGCGGTGTCCAGGCGAGCGGCCCTGTTGAGGGCTGTCGTCAAGGCTGAGTGGGGCGAAGCGGCTTCACCGGCTCCGTGCCAGCCGGACACGGAGCCGGTGCCGGTCAGGAGGCGGCGGGGAGGTTCAGCATGCGCCGGAGTGCGCTGACGGTGTGCTCAGGGCTGGTGGCGTGGGTGGTGGTCATGCCCAGAGTCTGGGCGGGGGCCAGGTTGGTGGCGCTGTCATCGACGAAGATGCATCGGTCTGCAGGCAGTCCGAGCTGGTCGAGGGTGAGCTGGTAGATCTCGGGTTCCGGCTTGCGCATGCGGTGGTGCTCTGAGAGGACGACGACATCATGGTTCGCGTCGAGGTCCCACGGGGTGTACGGGTTGAACGGGTCCAGGCCCATGCTGTTCGACAGGATGGCCGTCTTCAGGCCGGCTTCGCGTATCTGGCGCACGGTGTCGACGACTTCCTTCTCCGGGGACAGCGTCGCCAGCGCGCGGCCCATGAGGTTGCTGCTGTCGATGCCGAGCAGCGCGGCGATTCGCTGATTCCATTCGCTCTGGGTGATGTCTCCGCGTTCGAGCTGGGCGTAGAGTGCGCGGCCGGCCGGGTTGAAGGCGACGGTGTCCCGGTAGGCGTACTTGGGCAGTCCGATCTCGGCGGCGAAGGCGATCGCGGTGTCGTCCATCGGGCAGGTCAGGACGCCGCCGAAGTCGAAGATGACGGCCTGGAAGGCGGATGTGGGGTTCATCGGGACCGCTTCTGTGCTGTGGAAGTGGTCTGCGGCTGTCGGGGAAGGGTGCGCGGCGCGGCGGCCTCGAGGATGGCGTGGCTGAGGTGGGCGGTGCGTACGGCCCGGTCGGCGGGGCACTGCGGGGGCGTGGCGTTGCGCAGGGCGTGGGCGAGGTCGATCACCCCGGCGCCGCGTGAGGGCGGCGTGTCCGCCGCGGCCGGGGGGAGGGTGCGCCAGGCGCGTTCTCCGTACCGGGTGAACTGGACTTCGCCTTCGTGGAAGTTGGGATCGGGCAGCAGCAGGGTGCCCGCGGTGCCCTGGATCTCGATGTGCGGGGCTTGGGTGGCTGCCGCGTCGAAGCTCGCGGTGAGCGTGATGGGGATGCCGCTGGTCTCGGCCTCCAGTAGGGCCACGAGGTGAGTGGGGGCGTGGGCTGTGAAGTGCTTGCCTGTGGCCGGCCCGGAGCGGATGGTGCGAACGGGCCGGGTGCGGGTGATGGCGGAGTGGACGCGCAGGCGCCCGAAGAGCAGGTCGAGGGCGGCGAGTAAGTAGGGGCCCATGTCGCCGAGCGGGCCGGCGCCGTGGGCGTAGAAGGGCTCGGGCGCGGGGTGCCAGCGCTCCGGGCCGGTACTGAGCGGGGTGGCGGTGGCGGACAGCGGGGATCCGACGATGCCGTTGGCGAGGGCGTGCGCGGCGGTTCGCAGGGCCGGGCCCAGCACCGTGTCGGGGGCGACGGCGAGCAGGGTGTCGGCGGCGGCTGCCTCGCGGACGATGCGGTCGGCGTCGGCCCGGTCCAGGGCGAGGGGTTTCTCGCACCAGATGGCCGGGATGCGCGCGGCGATGGCGTCGGAGACGACCGTGGCGTGCGTGTGGGGTGGGGTGAGGATGACTGCCAGGTCGGTGAGGGCCGGGTCGAGCAGCTGAGCGGCGGGGAGCGCGGTCAGATGGTGGCGGGCGGCGAAGGCTGCGGCCCGCTCGGGGTCGAGGTCGGTGCAGGCGACGACCTCGATTCCGGGGGCGGAGGCATGGGTGGTGGCGTACTCCTCGGCAACCATGCCGCATCCGAGGAGCACGACGCGCACCGGTATCGCGGTCATGCCCGTGCCCCCAGAGCCTGCTGGATGCGGTCGGCGAGGTTGTGCGCCCACGGCTTGCGGGCATCGGCGGGCAGGTGCGGGACCTGGATGTCGAGGTAGGTGCGGTGGTCGCTCACGGTGTGGTCGGGCTGGACCGGCCAGGCCTGGGCGGTGTGGAGGTCGCCGGGGCCCGGCCACCAGGCGCGGTAGCCGCTGTGGAAGAGCTGGTCGGAGAGGCGGGAGGCGGTGGTCTCATCGGGCAGGCGCAGCCCGATGATCGATCCGTTGCCGACGGGGTCGGTGGAGTCGGGCACCAGGCGGATGCCGGGCAGCGTCGCCAGCTCGGCGTGGCACTGCTGCTGCAGGTCGCGCAGGTCGGTGATCAGGGTGGGAAGGTGGTCGAGTTGCGGGAGGGCGAGGCCGGCGGCCAGTTCAGTCATGCGGGCCTTGGACCGCCAGACCGTGCGCGGGGTCCTTTGGCGGGTGTCTCCCGCTATGGCCCGCATCAGGGCCATCGTCTCGTCGTCGTCGCCGACGACGAGACCGCCTTCGCCACTGGCGATGAGCTTCATCGAGTGGGTGGAGAACGTCGCGAGCGTCCCCCACGCCCCGGCCGGCCGGCCCTCGACGTCGACGCCCCAGGCCTGCGCGCAGTCCTCGATCAGGGGGATCCCGCGCTTGAAGTTTCCCCGTGATCTTGGACATGGTGTCGTTATGCCGTGAGGGCCTGGTCTTGCCGGTAGCGCAGGCGGGTTTCGTGGGGCGTGAGGTAGCCTCAGTGGATGTGCTTGCGCAGGCGGCGTCTGTTGTAGAAAGTCTCGATGAAGTCGAAGATGGCGGCGCGGGCGGCGAAGTCGAAGATAGCGGCGCGGGCGGCGGTCCGACTGAGCCAGAAGCGGGTGCGGATCTCCTCTTTGAGGACGGCCCAGAAACTTTCCGCGGCGGCGTTGTCGAAGCAGCTTCCGGTCCGGCCCGTGCTCTGCTGGTAGCCCAACTCACGGATCCTGTCGCGGAGTTGACCGGAGGTGTATTCCGATCCGCGATCACTGTGGACCACGCAGCCGGGTTCCAGGCGGCCCAGTGCGTCGGCCATGTCCAAGGCGTCGACGACCAGCTCGGCGCGATGGTGATCGGCCATCGAGTAGCCGATGACCTCGCGGGTGGCCAGGTCCAGCCACGAGGCGAGGTAGAGCCAGCCCTCGGCGGTGGGGATGTAGGTGATATCCCCGACGATCTTCATGCCTGGGCGGGCGGCGGTGAAGTCCCGGCCGATCAGGTCGGGTGAGGGGGCGGCCCTGGTGTCGGCCTTGGTCAGGCTGCGGCGGCCGGTGCGCCGGCTGTTCCCGGCGATGCCGTGCTCTCGCATGACCCGGGCCACCCGCTTGTGGTTGACCGGCCGCCCCTGCCGGCGCAGTTCGGCGGTGACGCGCGGGACGCCGTAGTTCCGCCGGGACGCGAGGTGGATCACGGTGATCTCGTGCGCCAGGGCCTCATCGGCCTGCCGCCTCGCCTCGCGGGCCTCCGTTCCGGCCACCCACGCGTAGTAGGTGGAGCGGGCGGTTTTCATCACCCGGCACAACAGCGTGATCGCGTAGTTCGCCTTCTCCGCGTGGATGAACCGGCATATCTCGCTCACCGGTCGCTCTCCTTCACGAAGAAGGCAGTCGCTTTTTTCAGGATCTCGATCGTCTTTGCCTGCTCGGCGGTCAGCTTCCGCAGCCGCTTCAGCTCTTCGTCCCGGTCGGCGGCACTCTGCCCGGCCCGCCCAGACGGGCCCGATCCGGCATCCTGGGCAGCGCGGGCCTTCTTCACCCAGCCCCGCAGTGACTCCGAACTGATCCCGAGCTCACGGGCAACCTCGGTCACCGTCCGCCCGGACGACCTCACGAGCTCGATCGCGTCCCGCTTGTACTCCTCCGAGTACCGCTTCGTGTACTTGCTTCCCACCTGGCACTGCTTCCTCTGGGCTCTCACGTCCCAGTCTCCAGGTGTCCGCGATCAAGGGGAAGATTCAGTGCTGCGTTCAGCCCGCTGGCGGACGGCCGAGACGAACTCCATCCGCTCCCTCATGTGCACAGCGGCCCAGTCGGGCGAGGCCTGGCTTGATGACCGCTCGGCAGCGGCGTCATAGACGGCGGGAAGAGCGGCCGCCTTGATCGCTTCACGTGTCAGAGGACGTTAAGTCCGTTTCTGGTAGCAGCCTCGTCCGGGCTGGGTGAGGAAGCCTTGGCGGGTGAGGCGTCCGAGGCGGCTGCGGGTGAT
>NZ_JBIAWQ010000038.1:0-25336 GCF_042895815.1 Streptomyces sp. NPDC001373 | reverse complement strand
AGATCCAGTACCGCCCGGACCTGGTCGACGGGTGTCTGGCCGGCACCGGCCTGATCACGGACAGCTGACCGACATCACGAATTCAAGTTCAGTACTGCCGCTGGCCCTGCTGGCCGTTGCGGTACCGCTGTCCCGGTTCCGGCCGGGGGCCGCCGTGTTCCTCGTCAACTGCCTGTGCGCGGCGGGCATGGCCGACTCCGCGACCCCGGCCAACGCCCACGTCCTGTCGCTGGCCGCGCTGAGCTGCCTGCTCGGCGTCCGGACGGCCGGCGCCGGGGCCCGCTGGCGGTGCTCGCCGCGTCCCTCGCTGCCGACCTCGCGGCGTGCGCCGTACTCGGGGTGCCGGCCATATGGTGGTTCTACGCCCTGACCGTGCGCCCATCGCCCTCCTGCTGCCCTGGCTGGCCGGGCGCCACTGGCGCAGCCGGAACGAACTCGTACGGGAGGGATGGCGGTTGGCTGGCACCCTGGAGGAGCGCCAGCACCTGGTCGCGGAGCGCGCCCGGCTGGCCGAACGGGCGGACATTGCGGCCGACATGCACGACTGCCTCGGCCACGTGCTGAGCCTCGTGGCCCTGCGCGCCGGCGCCCTGGAACTCTCCCCGGGCCTCACCGACCGAGACCGGGCCGACCTCGCCGAGCTGCGCGGGACGGTCGCGGACGCCGTCGAGCGGCTGCGGGAGACCGTGGCCGTGCTGCACGAACCCCGGGAGGCTGGGCCGGAGGCGGACACGGTCGAGGACCTCCTGGACCGGGCGGTGGCCTCCGGGGTGCCGGTGCGGTGGGAGCGGAGCGGGACGTTCACCGGGATGCTGCCGCCGCTGGTCGAACGCGGGGCGTACCGGGTGGTGCAGGAGGCCCTCACCAACGCCGTGAAGCACGCCCCGGGCGGGCGGGTCAGGGTCGGCATCGACCACGGGCCCGACCGCACCCGCGTGAGTGTCGTCAACGCCGCCGCGCGGGGCGGCCAAGCCCCCGCGGCCGGGGTCGGCGGCGGCCGCGGGCTGACCGGGCTCCGGGAACGGGTGGCGGTCCTCGGCGGCACCCTGCGGACCGGGCCGTACCAGGACGGCTTCCGCGTCACCGCCGTCCTCCCGCACCAGGCCCCGCCCCGCTCGGCCCGGCGGCCCGGAGCCCCCGGGGCGGCCGTGCCCGCCCCGGCGTCCGCCGAACGGCACGCCGAGGTACGCCGCACCGCCCGCCGCCGGGCCGTGGCCGCCCTCGCGGCACCGGCCGCCGCGGCGGCCTTCTTCGTCCCGGCCGCCGTCTACCTGGCCTGGCAGCTGACGACGGGCGTGCTGCCGCCGTTCGGGAGGGCCGGGGCAACGAGCATGACAGGCGGCCCGATCGGGATAAGTGGATCACGACGGGTCGCGCCCTGCGACTGATGCGGCATCATCCACGCCATGCTTGATTACCTTGCTCTGGCCCAGCGGGTGGCTCTTGCCGGCACCGTGGGTCTGCGCTACTTCGCCCGGGTACGTACCCTCACCCAGCAGCAGAAGGTGGATGGTTCGGTTGTGACCGAGGCGTCGCTGATCCGGGAAGAGTGACCACCGGCCCTCTGCGGGATTAATGAGCTTCTTCGAGTTGGCCACCGATCGGGTGATGGTCGTGAAGCGCAACGAACGAGGCCCCCGGGCTGTTGATCGAGATGTCTGACGTCTCAATCACGTTGCTCGGGGGCCTCGTTGGTCGTCCATCCTGCCGCACTCGACCTGCCGCATGCACTCGTGGAGTGGGTCACGATGCTGATCGTCACCCGTGAGGGCGACCGGCGCTGCAAGCTCCGTCCGTCCCAGCGAGCCGTGGTGGCACTGGTGTACCTGCGCGAGCACATCACTCTGGCGGAGATCGCAGCCGGGTTCAGGATGAGCGAGTCCACCGCCCATGCCTACACCAGCGCGGTCGTCGACCTGCTCGCCGCGCGTGCGCCGGGTCCGCTGAAGACGCTGCGCGAGCATGATCCCGACTTCGTCCTGCTCGACGGGACCCTCGCCGAGTGCGACCGGGTCGGCGACGGCCGGGCCGACTACTCCCACAAGCACCGGCGCCACGGCGTGAACGTGCAGGTCGTCACCGACCCCTGCGGCCGGATGCTGTGGCTCTCGCCCGCCCTGCCGGGCCGCACACACGACCTGACGGCCGCCCGCACCCACCGAATCATCCGGATCTGAGCTCCAGGGCGTTCCCATCGTGGCCGATCTCGCCTACCAAGGCGCAGGACCGTGGCTGACGACCGGCATCAAACGCAAGCCACTCCGGGACCTCACTCCCACCGAAAAGACCCTCAACCGGGCACTGGCCGCAGCACGAACACCCGTCGAACGCGGTGTCGCGATCCTGAAGTCCTGGCGGATCTTCCGCAGGTCCCGGTGCAGCCCCAACCGCATGACGTCAATCGCCAAGGCCATCCTCACCCTGGAGCGGCAACGCTGAAGAAGCTCAATGAGTCCAGGGCGGCGTGATGGTGCTGCCATCGGCCAGCTTGGCGCTGAGTCCGACACGTGTAGTGACCCACATGTGCGCGGGCTGGTCGGTGGTATTGGCAACCGCCAGCTCGGAGCCAGCCGGAGCCACCGCTGCGTCGCCGACGCCGAGTTCGGCGCTCTCGCCGCCGATGGTAAGCCGGAGGTGACCGGACAGAACGTAGAACGTTTCCTCGTGACTGATCACGTGGGCCGGACCCACCGTTCCGGCCGGGATCTCGCCGCGCCAGGCGGCGAAGTCCCGGCTGCCCGTGCCCGGACGGACGTAGGAAACGAAGCGGGCACCGTGGATCTCGTGCACGACGGCCTCGTCACTTCGGATGAAGGGCATGCCAGCCTCCTTTATAGACAAGAAACTTGTCCATAAAGACAAGCAGTTTGACGAGTTATAGTCAAGCCATGGATGACGCTCTGGCCTTCTCCGCACTCGTGCTGGCACTCTCCGGACAGCTGGTGCAGGAGATCCACGCTCGCGTGTCCCAGCAGGGATTCGAGGACCTGCGGCCAGCACACGGCTTCGCCTTTGCCCGCATCTCCCTGGGCGACGCCACCACGGCCAACCTGGCCGAGCACCTGGGGGTGACCAAGCAGGCCGCCGCCCAGCTGGTCGAGGAGCTGGTCCGCAAGGGATACGTGGTGCGGCATCCACACCCCCACGATGCCCGCGCCCGGCTCCTGGGGCTTACCGAGGCCGGCTGGGCCGCCACTCGCGCCGCCGACCAGGCAGCCCGAGCTGCCGTCGCACCATGGAAAGAGGCGCTGGGCGAGGCGCGCTTCAGTGAACTTGTCGCCGACCTGACCCGCCTTACACCACCGGGGCCGATCCGCCCCACCTGGTGAGCCAGTAAGCCGCTGGCCTGGACTACCGCAGGTCACCAAGGAGGAGCGACGACAACGGATTTGCGCATCCCGTGTCGGGGATACGCAGCAAATCGTGGACCCCGCAACCCCCGAAGGACTTCCGGAGCCAACCACTTGGCTTATCGCACACCCCCTTGACCAGGCCCTGATCGGCGGCCGCAACCGGCTGTGTCAAGGAGAAACGTGCCAGTGGAGAACCTGGTCAAGGGGGTCGGTGGAACCTGGTCAAGGGGTGGTGCGGAGGGTGGACAAGGGGTCGGCCGGCCCTGGACAAGGGGTGTCCCCGCCGGCGCGCTCGGCGAAGGCGCGCAGCTCGGCGGCGGAGATCCCGGCGCGTTCGTGCACGCCCAGGTCGATCAGACGCTCGGTCTGCGCGGCGAGCGGCGGGAGGCTGGTGACGGCGGCGGGGGCGGCGGTTCCGGGCGTGGTCTCGGGCACGTGGCTCCTCGGCTCGCTGTTCTTCGCTCGATGCTGATCACAGCAAGCGCAGCGGGGCAACGCGGGGAGCCGCCGGACCGTTCCCGCGAGGCCTGGTGCGTCAGCGATTTTCGTAGGCCGTGAAGGGCCTGGACCCGGTCGCATAGGCGTCGTAGCGGGCGACGATGAGCCGCCCCTGGTACGCGAAGATCTTGTCCACGGAGTCGATGTCGTCCGGGAGGTCACGGATGTCGCGCTGCTCCCCGGTGGCAGTGTCGAGGACACGGACGCGGTAGGGATCGCCGCGGTGCGAGGTGAGGACGGTGAGCTTCCCGTCCTGGAGGAGGAGGCGGTATCCGCTGTCGCCGTCGAGGCGGTCGTCGTCGGGGGTGCCGCCCCAGACGGGGGCCCCGGTGGCCAGGTCGAAGGCGGTCAGGTGGCGGCGGGTGGCACGGGACCTCTTCGTCCGGGGGGCGGGCATGACGTAGAGCCTGCGGTCGTCCGCCGCCGCCATGAGCCGGTCGTGGAACGTGATCTCGCCGTACGGGCCGCTGAAGTCGACCGGAGGGTTCGGGCGGCCGTCCCCGCCGAAGGAGAAGTACGCCCCCTGGTCGGAGTCCCCGGATTCCGAGGCGGCCACGACCACCGGATCGGCCGACACGAAGACAGCGGAGGCGTTGTAGCCGATGGCGTGCCGGCCCCCGAGCGGGACGGACCACCTGAGCGCCCCGGTGGCCGGGTCGAAGGCGGCGGTGTGCAGTTCGGCGTCTTCCGCGATCTTCTCGTCCCAGGGGTTGTGGTCGCCGCCGCAGGCGAGGAGGGCGGCGACCTGTCGCTCGCCCGCCGCCGTCCGGCCCGGGACGCAGTCCTTCGGCAGGGCCGCCTTCCAGCGGGGCTTTCCGGTGCGGACGTCCACGGCGCGCAGTTCCTCCTTCTGGAGGAGCACGGCGACGCCGCCGCCGGCGGACACCGAGGACTCCTGGAAGCGGAGTTGCTCGGGCTTGCTGAGCGCGGCCTGCCAGAGCTCGCGGCCGCTTTTCATGTCGATGCCGACGGCGGTGGTGCAGGACGTGTCCTTGGCCGGGGAGGAGGCGCCGTCCCCGTCGCGGACGAGGACCAGGACCGAGCGGGCGGTGTCGGCAGTGGCGTGGCAGACCGCCGACAGGCCGGGCGGTACGTACTCCCAGCTCCGCTTGCCGGTGGCGGCGTCGTACCCGGTCACCGCGTCGAAGCGGCTGCGGACCAGCGTGTCGCCGGACAGCCAGGCCCCGATCCCGCGCGGTTCGGCCTTGCGGTCCGCGGGGGTGTCCCAGACGACGCCCATGGTCTCGTTCCAGAAGCCGCATCCTGTGGCGAGCGAGCAGAGGGCGACGAGGGCCATGCCCGTCCTGGCCAGGGTGCGCCGCCGGGTCCGTCTGCCGGACGGCACCTCGTTGTCCCGCGTGGTCATGCCGACTCCCCCCGAGTCTGTGGCCGTCAACGGTTCACGGGAGTTCCCGCGCTCCTTGGCGGCGCCCATCATAGGGAGTCGGCCCGCCCGGACAGAAGGCGTGTCCTCTGCCTGGCCGAGGACGCGCAGGACCCGAGGTCCGTGCCACTGAAGGGGACAATGCGATCGGAAGCGACGGGGGCGGAGCGAGGAAGAGGCGAGGGTGGCAAACGGCGACAAGCCCCCCTGGCACAGCGCACCCCTGGAAGGGCGGGTACGGGCACTGGGTGCTCGCCCGCCGCAGCCTGGCCGACCCTGGCGACCTCGCCTATAACGCCTGCTACGAACCGGCCGCTTCCCGGTTGAAAGACCTGGTCAGAACCGCTGGGGCGAGGTGGGCGGTGGAGGTGTCGGCGACGGCTGAACCGAGTTCAGCCGTCGCCGACAGACCCGCATCGGTGAACTCCTCGGCCAGATACGAGACCTGGAAGCCGAGTGGACCCAGGAATCCATCCTGCGGATCACCACCGAGAACACCTCGCTGAAGCACCGGGTCCGCAAGCTCACCGAGGACAGCCGGACCTTGGACGAACGGCTCAAGGCAGCCCGCTCCAACAACTGCTTCCAGGACCGGCGGATCGCCGACCTCGAAGCCCAGCTCACCGAGACCGTCTGACCGTCACGCCTCTCCGCTGCCCCAGCCGCTTCCGGCGGCCGGGGAGGCTGAGAGCCATCAGAACGCAGATCGGGCGCTGATTCAGAACGGGAGATCTGATGTGTCGCCCGACGTAAAGGTTCGTCCTGTTGCCCAGGGAATGGGGTCATCCTGGGCACCACAGACCGCGAATGCCTCTCGTTGCCCTTCCAGTCCGGCAGGGTCTTCACCCCATGTAAGGAGAGCGTCGATTGCTCGCTCGCGGTACTGCCACAGTGCACTCACTCCCAGAACGTCCCGCAGCAGTGGCACCAGGGTTGCCCGATGACAGCGCAGCCGGGGATCGTCCAACAGCGGAATGCATGCCGCGATCGCCGCCTCACGCACGTCCGGGTTTGGGTCGTTCAGACACCGCGAAAGGGCGTTAAGTCCGTTTCTGGTAGCGGCCTCGTCCGGGTTGGGTGAGGAAGCCTTGGCGGGTGAGGCGTCCGAGGCGGCTGCGGGTGATGTTGACGGATGCTTCGTCGGTGGGCATGTCGAGGAGTTCGTGCAGTTCACGGGCCCGGAACGCCCGGTCGGGGTGCTGGTTGAAGGCGTTCACGATGGTCTGGTGGGCGGTGCTTGACTCGGGCGGATCGGGTTCGGTCCCGGTCGGTGCGAGTTCAGTGATGATCTTGCGGGTGGTGGCCAGGTCCGCAAGACGCGCTTCGGTTTCGGTGAGGGCGGCAGTGAGGTGCGCCATCTGATTGCGGAGTCCGTCCGCCCGGGGCCGTGGCCTCGTTCTCCCGGATGTGAAGGTCCACCAGGAGTTCGGTGATGTTCACGCGGCCAGCCCGATGGTGTCGCGCCAGGTGGGGGTGGGGGTGGTGAGGCGGCGGGCCATGTTTGCGGTGGAGGCCCAGTAGACGCGTGAGGCGGAGGTGTCGGGCCGGTGGTCGTACTCACGGGCCAGACGCCGGTGGAGCATCAGCGTGCCGTTCGTCTGCTCGACCACCCACCGCTTCGGCTGCGGGACGACCCTTTGCCCTGGTCAGCAGGGTTGCGGCGGACGACCTCGACGTCGATGTCCAGCAGTGCGCCGTGAACGATGACTTCGTCCTTGAATCCCTGGTCCACCAGCACTTTCTCCAGGCGCATCCCGCACCGTTCGGCGGCCTGGTCCAGCAGGGCGGTGCCGGCGGCATTGTCGTGCGCGGAGGCGGCCATGACGACGACGCCGATGATCAGCCCCAGAACGTCGACGGCCAGTCCGCGCTTGCGCCCCGAGACCTTCTTGTTCGCGTCCAGCCCCGTCGTGGTCCTGGGGACACCCGCCGAGGTGTGCCGTGTTGGACTGGTCATCGCCGTCCGCGTCACCGACGAGTACCAGGGCCGCAGCTACGGAGGGCGGATGCTGCGCTACGCCTTGCGGGGCTATGAGGACTACGCGTGGACCACCACGGTCCAGAAGGCGGTGTGCAGCTCGGAGACGGCCGCAAGCCGTTTCTGTGCTCGCACATGCGCGCTGCCCACGGCCTGCCTGGACCGGCCGAGCAGATGCCCGCCGTCGACTGATCCGACCGGAAGCTGATCGGCGTTGGCTGCCGCCGTTACTTACCTGGAGCGACTTTCGTGTCGCACACTGAGCGCCGTAGTTGACCAGCGCGAAAGTTGCTGAGCCGATCAGGTGACGCAGGTGGCGAGGCCGGCGACGGAGAGGCAGGCGGGGTTTTCGTCGCCCGTAGGTTCCACGCTGACGGTATGGAAGACCTCCAGGGGGACGGTGAAGACGGCGACCCGGTGGCGCGGCATGACAACTCGGCCCACTTCCCGCTGGAGCACCGCGACTGTTCGGCCGTCCTCCCGGTCCTCCAGGCGATAGAGGCCGATTGGGACGCCGGCGCCGGCGGGGTATCCGTAGACCGCGATCCGGTGGTTGCGCTCCCAGCCCTCCACGGTGGTCGCTCCCTGGGGCACGCGCAGCGGCACCTCGCTCTCGGCGCGGACGGCTCCGGAGCGCGCCGCCACGGTGAGTTGTCCGGAACGGGCGATGTCTGTCAGCGCCGGCTCGGACGGGAGGAATTGCCAGGAGGCGCTCTGGAGCAGGCCGCCGCCGATGTCCTCGATCTCCATCGGGCGGCCGTTGAACAATTCGTCCTTAGCCGACGGCGTGGCGCTCAGCTCGGCCACAGGTTTCACGGCCGTGGTGAAGGTGCGCCTTCCGGCCTTGACCGTGACGGTGATCGGGCCGGGCGGGAAGCCGCGGAGGCACAGGAGTGACGCCTCGCCCAGGACTGCCGCCACCGCGTCGTCCGCCCCCGTCCCGACCGAGGTCACCCAGACCCACGGGAGGTTGTCCGGACGGCCCTGCGTGAGCTGGGCCAGGTCGTCGCGGCAGCTGACCGGGCCCGCCCCCGACGCCAGGCCCGTGTCGAACTGTTGTGCCAGAAGGATGTCCCGGGCGTCCGGGCTGGGGGTTGCCGACTGTGCGGCGGTCCGGCCGGTGGGGGCTGCCGTCGGCGTCTCGCGAAGCATCGTGCAGCCGGTGCCGAGGAGCAGTGTGAGCACCCACAGCACGGGCGGCCGCCATCGGGTCGGGCGTCGTGTTACCACTTGTCACCTCTCCTTGTCCGTGTCATTGGCTGGTCCCGCACCGTTCCTCGGAGCGTCGCAGCTCCGTGGCGAACGCCTGTTCATACTGTCGGACGAGCGCGCTGTCCGTCCTGCCCGCGCGTTCCGCCGCAGCCAGCTGGGTCAGGGCGTCCTGCTGCGCCGTACGCCCGGTCGCGAGGTCGCAGCGCTCGAGGCTCCAGGAAGCCAGCAGACCGTGCCAACGGGCGCGTTGGACAGGGTCCTGGCCGTGTGCGATGGCGTCCCGGATGCGGTCGACGGCTGCTGCCAGGTCGCCCCGGTCGGCCGCGTTGACGGCGGCGATGGACTCCGCCAAGGCGCGCAGGTCCGCCGAGCCGGTGAGGTCAGGGGCGGCGCGGACGGTCGCCACGGCGCGCTCCACCGTGCCGTCGTCCTTCACCAGGCGGGCCGTGATGCAGCACTGCTCGACCTCGGCGAGGTTCACGGTGGCCTTGATCCGTCCGAGTTCGGTTATGCCAGGGTCCGCGGCGAGGGCGCGCAGGGCCTTCGTGACCTGGGCGAGGTCCGTGGCGCGCACGGTGCCCGGTTTGCAGCTGTGTGTGGGGCCGAGGGCCCGACGGTAGGTGTTGCTCTGCAGGCTGAGGGCAGCACGGCGGCCGGCCGGCGAGTGCCGGTCGATGGCGAGGTAGTCGGCGCGGGCCGCCGCCATCAGCTTCTCGCGGCTGGGGCCGTTCTCGCCGGAGGCCTGGTCCTCGAGGGCGTGGCCGTGGAAGAGCCGGACCAGATCGGGCGGCACGAAGCCGCTGGCGCCGTCCTGCCGCTCCGCGTCGAGAAGGCCGGCGAGGATCCGGCTGGCCTCGGTGGGGCTGCCGTTGCGCCAGCTGTCCAGCGCGTCGACGAACTGGGCGAGGGTGCCGATCCGGCGGGTCAGTTCCCCGGTTAGCTGGGCGCGGGCGCGTGCCGACTCCCAGCCGCGGGCTACGAGGACCGGCGCGCCGAGGAACCATCCAGTGAGCTCGGGCGAATCGGGGATCTGATCGGCCCGGACGTAGACGGCGGGCCTAAGCGCGGTCTGGCCCGCCTGGTCCTCACTGACCAGGCCGCCCACGACGATCTCGGCATTGGTCTCGTCGGCGAACCTGGCGGTTTTCCGCTCCAGTGCGTCGCGGCGGGTGTCGGCGAGCTGGGCGAGGGGCAGCGACGCCTCGCCGACGTAGCTGCGGACGGCGGTCGCGGTGGGGATGCGCGCCGCCATGTCGTGGGCGAAGGTCGCGGCCACGTCGTCCAGGACCTGCCTGTCCTGCCGTCCGCCCTCGGCCGCAAAGCCGGCCACGGCCACGTCGCGGGCGCCGCTCATCCGAGTGAGCGGGGGTGGCGGGGGACGGAAGGCGAAGAGTACCGCCACGCTGCCGAGGAAGAGCACTACGGCGGCCGACCACACCAGGATTCGGGACTGGCGGGGGTGCAGCCCGAACCGCTCCTCCACCACGGCGCGCACCGCCAGCAAGTACCCGGCCAGCGCGGCGAGCACGGCGAGGACGAGCTGCACGGGTGACAGGGCGGAGCCGAGCTTCTCCACGACGAGCAGCGCGCACGGCACGCAGGCCGCGAACAGGCCGAGCAAGGACCACAGCCAGAGGGAGGCGCGATGGCCGCTGTCCGGGGCCGGGGCGCCGTTCGGGGAGGGATCCGGCATACGCCTCCTCACCCCTACCGTGCTGGTCGGCGCGGGCCCGCGCCGACCAGCACGGTAGGGGGCGCTGCGCCGCGCGGGCGGTTGACGCCGCCTTGGGCGCTGGAATTTGCGCGCCGAATTCCCTGGATCAGAGGCACGGTGGACCTGCCTGTCGGCGGCCTGGAGGCGCCGGGCCTACTGAAACGGACTCTGCGCCGCCGCTGTCATAACCCTGCGCATCCCACTGACATCGAGGTGTAGCCGAGATAGGCAGCAAAGCCGCCAGTAGTTGATCTTGAGGTCGTGAGTGGACGTTAAGGGCTTGCAGATGATTAACACGTCGTCTTGATCTTGGTGTCGGGATCGCTGCTCAGGGCGATGACCCGAGCCTGGAGGGGCGCGAGGGCAGCCGGGCACCTTCGCGTTCCGCGTATCTGGCCGCAGGGGACTACTGGTTCAACGACGAATCCGCCGGCGCCCGGGGCGAGCACAACAGTCGCCTGCACACCTGAACCCGCCCCCGGGCAGTGCTCCCCACTCGCCGTCACCCTCACCGGCGGCACCCGCCATGACGTCACCCAGCTCCTGCCCCTGCTGGACGCCGTCCCGCCGATCCGGGGCCGACGGGGACGCCCACGCCGCAAGCCCCGGCGTCTGTATGCCGGCCGCGGCTACGAACGCAGAACCAGACCGGCGGTCGCGGGGCCGGCGGACACGAGACAGGTCCCGGCCGACAGCGAGGCGCTGGGCCGAGCGGCGGTCGCCCGATCGGGGCTTCGAGGTGACAGACGCATATGCCTGGGGTACCCATGGCTCCGCGGCGCGATTGACTACTGTATGCACTCGTGTCGTGACCCTGCGTGGTGACCGGTAGTAAGACAAGGAATCCCATTGATGAAGTCCTCAGTGCGTTCGCGCGGCACGGTTGCCGCGCTCGGTGTCGGGTTGTGCCTGGCGGTGCTGCCCGCGATCCCGGCCCAGGCCCAGCCCACCGTCTCAGTCCCCTGCAACGTGCCCGCCCTGCGGAACGCGATCATCGCGTCGAACGCCAGCGGTGCCGACCTGTCACTGGCCCGGAACTGTACATACACGATCACCGACGCCTACTCGGGCGACGACGGCCTGCCGCAGGTCACCGGCACGTACACCATCAACGGCGTCGGCGTCACCATCCGCCGCTCGTCCAGCGCCGAGTTCCGCATCCTGCACGTGGGGCCGACGGGGCGACTCACCCTCAACCACGTCACCCTCACCGGCGGCCAGACCGAGGCCGTGGCCGGAGGAGGGATCTACAACCAGGGCTCCCTCTCGATGACACAGGTCACAGTGAGGGACACCCGAACGCAGTACGGGTTCGGCGGCGCGCTCTACAACGAGGGAACGCTCTCCATGCAACGCGGCGCCCTGACCAACAACACGGGGTACCTCGGCGGCGGCATCCTCAACTGCGGCACCAGCGCGACGCTGAACAACGTCACGGTCTCGGGCAACAGCGCCGAGAACGGCGGCGGGCTCAACAACAACTGCCAGAGCAGCATGGCCCTGAACGCCACGAGGGTCCAGAACAACAACAGCCCTGAGGGCGGCGGCATCATCAACTGGGCCACGCTGGAGGCCACCGGGACCAGGATCACCTCGAACACGGGCTGGTTCGGGGGCGGCATTCAAGCGGCGCGCGGCCCCGTGACGCTCACGGACAGCCGTGTGACCGACAACACGGCAAGCTACGTGGGTGGTGGCATCTACGTGGCGACCTACTCTGGCGCATCGGTGGCCCTCTCCGACACCAGGGTCGAGAACAACACCCCGGACAACTGCTACCCGCCGGGGAGCGTCGTCGGCTGCAGCAACGTGGCCATGTCCCCCGCCGAGTCTCCCAGGGCGAAGCACATCGGCCCGGAGGTACACCCAAGGGTCCGGGAACAGCTCGACAAGAACCCGAACATTCGTCTCGCCGAATGACCTGAGCGAGCAGCGCACCGGCCAGGCCCGCCCCGACGCACCGCGTCATGGGCGGGCCGGTCCCGTTCCGGACGCCCGGGCGCGGTCCCGTGACGGCGCGTACGTCGGCCGCACGTGGCGGAGGTCGGGACTCTGCCGGCGGTGGTGAACCAGCACCTCCGGACGGTGTCCGAGGCGAGGCCCCTGGGTCCCGTACCCCCCGTCGGCCGGGTCAGGACCAGATGGCCAGCGCCGGTCATCAAGGGCTTACCGCTACTGACTTCAGCTCGTTGGGGTGAATCGTTGTGAAGTCCCTGATGGGTGTGGGTGGGTGGCTGTACCCGTGTTGTGTGAGATACGCGGATGGGGGCGGGCTGACACCTGCGGGACGTCAGCGCCGGGAGACGGTACGGATGCAGGCGGCTGAACTGTTCGAGCAGAGGGTCAAGCCGTCGGAAGTCGCACAGCGGCTGCGGGTGAGCCGTCCGGGGCCCGCTCCACGGCAGGATCCACGAGCGTGGTGATGACCTTCCTGCCCCGGACGGCGCCGGCGATACCCATCTCGCGCATCCGGCGTTCGACGGTGCAGCGGGCCACCGTATGGCCCTGCCGGTTCAGCTCCCGCCAGATCTTCCGGGCCCCGTAGACGCGGTAGTTGGTGGTGAACACCTCGTGGACCAGGGCCTTGAGCTCCGCATCGCGCACGGAACGCGCTGATGGCGCGGCAAGGCGCTTGTGGTGGGCGTAGTAGGTGGAGGGGGCGATCTTGCAGTCGTGCTCGGTGAGCGTCCTGCAGATCGGCTCGACACCGCCGAAGCGGTCCCGGTGCTCGTCGATGAACGCTACGAGCGCAGGTGTGGCCGGTCGAGCTCGGCCGCGAAGAAACTCGCCGCCGCCTTCAGAATCCCGTTCGCCCGCTTCAGCTCGGCGATCTCCTTCTTCATCGCCTTGACCTGCGCGGACTCCTCCGTCGTCGTCCCCGGGCGGACCCTGCTGTCGACCTGGTCCTGGCGCACCCACTTACGCAGCGTCTCGGTCAAGCCGATGCCGAGCTTCCCGGCGACCGCCTTGATCGCGGCCGACTCGTTCGGATAGTCGCTGCGGACTTCGCCGACCATGCGGACCGCTCGTTTGCGCAGCTCAAGAGGATAGGAGGAAGGGCGTGCCATGACTCGATCCCTTCACGAAATCGAGTCTCCATCGAACCCGGAACGGTTCAACGCGGCCACCTTCACCGAGTCCCGATCTTTAAGAGAACCTTGCCAGTTCAGTCAAGAATCTTTCGCTTGTGCTGAACGATGCGGGCCGAGCACCCTGATCACGGCTGATGCTGGAGATCAGCCCATCGCGTCTGCGAGCAACACCCCGTGAGAAAGCGGAGATCATGAACGACAACAAGGACTTCCTCCTCGGCGGCACGATCCGCATCGGACGGCTTGGATACGGTGCCATGCGGCTGACCGGCCCCGACGCGTGGGGGGAGCCGGCCGACCGCCCATCCGCGATCGCCGTGCTGCGCCGAGCCGTTGAGT
Organism: Streptomyces sp. NPDC001373; assembly: GCF_042895815.1. Lineage (NCBI taxonomy): Bacteria > Bacillati > Actinomycetota > Actinomycetes > Kitasatosporales > Streptomycetaceae > Streptomyces > Streptomyces sp. NPDC001373. The sequence goes on along the minus strand of NZ_JBIAWQ010000038.1, from coordinate 11,766 downwards.
GCGGCGTGACCTTCATCGACACGGCAGACGCGTACGGTCCCGGGGTCAACGAGGAGATCATTGCCGAGGCGCTGCACCCCTACCCGGCGGACGTGGTGGTGGCGACCAAGGCGGGACAGAGCAGGCCGAGCCAGTCGGAGTGGAAGCCCCTGGGGCGGCCCGAATATCTGCGTCAGCAGGCAGAGTTGAGTTTGCGTCGCCTTCGGGTGGAACGGCTCGACCTCTTCCAGCTGCACCGGGTCGATCCGCAGGTGCCGCTGGCCGACCAGATCGGGGCGCTCAAGCAGCTGCAGGAGGAGGGAAAGGTCCGTCACATCGGTCTGTCCGAAGTCACGGTGGCCCAAATACGGGAAGCCCGGGCGGTGGCGGAGATCGTCAGCGTCCAGAACCGCTACAACCTCACGAACCGCCGCTACGAGGACGTGCTACAGTACTGCGCCCGTGAACGGCTGGCCTTCATCCCCTGGGAGCCCATCGTCGACGGCAACCACGTCCAGACCGACGGTCCCCTCGCCGCAGTCGCCCGAGCCCTGGACGCAAGCACCGCCCAAGTGTCACTGGCCTGGCTGCTCCAGCACTCACCCGCGCTGCTGCCCATCCCCGGCACGTCGAGCATCACCCACCTCGAGGAGAACCTGGCGGCAGCCGACCTGGAGCTGACCCCCGACCAGATGGACCTCCTCGGCACTGCTGCATGATGTGTCACCGCACCGGGTTGGTCGGCGGCGATCCGTGTGAGCGGGAGGCCCCGACCGGCCCGTGGGAACCCCTGGACCGCACCGGAGACGATCATGTTCGACCTGGACCAGCTGCTGGCCCTGCAGGCAGTGGCCCGCGAGGGCTCCCTCAGCCGTGCGGCGCAGACGCTGCACCTCACCCCGTCGGCAATCTCCCAGCGTCTGGCCAAACTGGAGAAGGAAATCGGACAGACCCTCCTCCAGCCCCACGGCCGGAGCGTGCGACTCACACCAGCGGCACAGCTTCTCGTCCAACACGCGAGCCGGATCCTCTCGCTGGTCCACCGCACCCGGGCCGAACTGGAGAACCATCGAGGCCTCGTCACCGGCGACCTGTCCATGGCCGCCTTCCCGACCGCCATCCGCGGCCTGCTGCCCGCCGCTCTACGATCACTGGCCCGAGAACACCCCGACCTGCAACTGCGCATCCACGAGCAGGAACCCGAGAAATCCCTCCCGCTCCTGACCCGATCCGTCATCGACGTCGCCATCGTCCAGGACTGGGGAAGCCGTCCGCTGCCGCTCCCCGCAGACATCAGGACCCAGCACCTGCTCGAGGACACAGCGGACCTGGCCCTGCCCGCCAACCACCCGCTCGCCCACCGCACCGCTCTCGACATCACCGAGATCGCCAACCAGCCCTGGATCGCCTGGACATCCGGAACCCTGTGCCACGACTGGCTCCTGGACGTCCTGCGAGCCCATCACCACCAGCCCCGTATCGCCCACACCTCCGCCGAATACCCCTCCCAACTCGCACTCGTCCAGGCCGGGCTCGGCATCGCACTCACCCCTCGCGTCGGCCGCGGCCCCGTACCCGACCAGGTGACCGTCATCCCGGTCAGTCCGGCTCCCGTCCGCCGCATCTACGCCGCCTACCGACAGGACGACGAGCAACGCCCAACGATTCGAGCCGCGTTGGCAGCACTTCGGTACGCGGCAGCCCAGACGGACTGCGGGCCCTCTCAGGCTGACCCGACAAAGCGGGATGTCTCACCCAAGGCTGACAGAGAGGGGTCTGGGCGGCCGAGCACCACTTCCGCGGCCCACGTTGCCGAGTGGACGGCCTGATCCGTTCAGCCGTCGGGACCCCGCGGACGTCAGGTCCCGGCAGCCAGGGACAGGCCGGTGAACAGCATTGTCGTCGCGACCAGGGCGTCCAGGACGCGCCAGGAGGAGGCGCGGCGGAAGAAGCCGGCGAGCAGGCGGCCGCCGAAGCCCAGCGCGGCGAACCAGCAGAGGCTGGCCAGTGCGGCCCCGAGGAGTGGGGTAGAGCGGTTCGGGGCCTACACGGAGTAGGTCGTGATGGAGATCGAGCTGCCCGAACCGGTCGGGCTGACCTGGACGGTTACTCCCTCGCCGCCCCGCCTGGCCATGATGTTGACACTGAACTCCCCTTGATATTTGGAGACCGTGGTCCATCCCTCCCGGTCCAGGGCGTCAACGTAGAACGAACCCGCCTTGCCGACCGAGTCGTCGGTGCGCAGCAGCGTGAACCCGCCGACGTGGCTGACCACGGTCGCGCCCGGATATTCGGGGATCTGCCCGGAAGTCGTCCTGGACGGCGTCGCCGACGGTGACGAGGCTTGGGTGGTGGGCGTCTGCACGGGAGTGGAGTCGTCGGAACACGCGCCGAGCAACATGAGCGCCGCAGCAGCGCCTGCTGTTGCGGCGCTCCGGAGCCACCATCTCATCTCCGTGCACCTCCTCTGGCCTGCCCGGGCCTCCCCGGCCCCGGGTCCCCGCTTTCCACCATCGAGGGGGCTCTGAGCCACGGCAACCGGAACGGTTCTCCGTCGCCCCCGGATTGCTGTCCCGGCTACGGCTCGACCACGATGCGGACAGGATTGCCCTCCTTCGTGCGCAGCCGCTCGACACCCCGGGCGATCTCTTCGAGGGGCAGTACGTCGGAGACCGAGCGGGACAGGTCGAGGCGCCCCGAGGCCAGGAGGCGCATCAGGCGGGTGAGATGGCGCGTGGTGTACCCGTCGTGGCCGAGGAGGGAGTGGTTGTACCAGCCGAAGAGGATCGTGTTCTCGGCGAGGTGGATCGGTTCCGGCGACATGCCGATCACGACCGCCCGCCCGTACCGGCCGAGACAGGAGACCGCCTGGTCCAGCGCGCTGCCGACCCCCGAGAACTCAGCCGCCAACTCAAGTCCCTCACCGCCGGTCAGCCTCAGGACCTCCTCGCGGAGCCCGTCCGTACGGGGGTCCAGCGCGTGGTCGGCTCCGGCCTCCAGGGCCCGCCGGCGGGCGGCTTCCAGGGTGTCCACGGCAACGATCAGGCTTGCACCGGCCAGGCGGGCGATCCGGACGGCGTGGACACCGAGGCCGCCGATGCCCCACACACCGACGGTCTCTCCGGGGCGCAGGCCACCGCGGTCGAGGAGCCCGGAGAACGGCGTGGCCACCGCGTCGGCGCAGACCGCCGCCTGCTCGATCGGTACGCCGTCGGGCACCTCCACCAGCGTCTGGTACGGGGCCACGACGTACTCGGCCCAGGCTCCGTCCCAGTTCTGCCCCATCACCTGGGGGGCGAGGCAGCTCTGGCCGTCTCCGCAGTGGCGACACGTGCCGCAGCCCCTTCCGGGCGCGATGACCACTCGCCGGCCCGGCTGCCAGAACGGCACCTCGGACCCCAACCGGGCGACCGTGCCCGCCGGTTCGTGGCCGGGGGTGACCTCCTCCAGCGGACAGGGCACAGTGCCGTCGATCATGTGGACGTCCGACAGGCAGATGCCGCAGGCTTCGATGCGGACCAGCACCTCGCCCGGACCCGGCGCCGGAACCGGCACCTCCTCCACCCGCAGCCGGCGGCCTTCGCGGGAAAAGCGCGCCGCACGCATGGTCCTCGGTGTCATCGTTTCACCTCCGCGAGGCCGGACGCCGTGCCGGAGACCGCTGCTCGGCGCAGGGGCGATGTCGGCGCCGAGGAGTACGCGCCAAGGCGGTACGCGCCAGGGGTACGCAAGGGGTTCCGGCATCACCGGCCGGTTCGGGGTCGTCCCGCACGCCCCGCGGACCGCGTAGTACAGGCGGCGTCATCGCAGGGCACCTCCGCGGGACGGATCGGGCATATGGATCACTTCCCATGGTCCGCCCCGCCCGGCGGGTCTGCGAATCGTGCACCGGAGGTGTCGGCGCAGGGCCTCCACACCCCTGACGGCCGCGTCGTGACAGGGCAGGCGGTGGGTCTGTCCTGTCGCGGTCGGCCGGACGATCGGGATGCGGCCCATCCACGCCGGCCGGACGAGCGGCGGCGCGCCGTCTCGGGTGTCACAGGCGCACGATGATCAGGGCGATGTCGTCGCGGGCGCCGCTGACCACGCCGAGGCGGGCCAGCAGGGCGTCGGCGAGGCGTTCGGTGCCGTACCGGCCGTAGCGGGTCAGGGCGTCCGTGAGCCGGTGCAGGCCGGCGTCGATGTTCTCACCGCGTCGTTCGATGAGCCCGTCGGTATACAGAATGAGCGTGTCGCCGGGGGTGTAGGACAGGCTGGCCTGGGGCCGTGAGGCGTGCTGGGGCGCGCGCCCAGCGGCGGGTCGGTGGCCTGGTCCAGCAGGTCGCAGGTGCCGTCGGGATGCAACAGGATCGGCGGGGGGATGACCGGCGCTGCTGTAGGTGATCCTTCGTGCGCCGGCGTCGATGACCGCCTGCAGGGCCGTGGTGGCCAGCGCCCCCTCCACGGACCGCGAGTACAGGCCCAGGACCTCCAGTGATCGGGCCGGCTCGTGCAGTGCCCGGACCGCGGCCGACAGCGCGCTGCGGAGCATGCCCATGACGGCGGCCGCTTCCAGACCGTGGCCGACGACGTCACCGACCGCGACGGCGAAGCCATCGCCGAGCAGGTCGACGACGTCGTACCAGTCGCCGCAGACGTTCAGGGAACCGGCGGCGGGCAGGTAGCGCACCGCGATATCGGGATGCCGGGCCAGATCCGGTGAGTGGAGCATGGCTTCCTGCAAGGTGATGGCGATCTGGCGCTCCCGGGCGTGGGCCTGGTGCCCGCAACGGCCGCATGTCCCTGGCCTGGAAGGTCAAGCAGCGCACCAACAGCTACATCACCCTCATCGGCCCGCCGGACAAGCGGGTCTTCGTGAGCGCGAACGCGCGGTCGAAGGAGACCGACCCCACCAAGTACAACCCCGGCCCGGTCGGCGTCAACTACATGGACCAGATCCAGTGGCGCGACGCCCGTACCGGAAAGCTCCTGGCCGCCTCCGACTTCTACGCGCCGGCCACCTCGGCCGGGACGGTGCCTCCCGGTTACGGCGGCCTGATCTACGACATCCTCTACGACGGCCACGGCGTCGCCCTGAGAGTCCGACCCGCCGCCAAGAACGGCAAACCCTCCCCCCGCTCCTGAACGGTCCGGGAACGTCCCACACCCGAGGGCCTGGACGACCTCGATCACCAGGCCCTCGGGCGACTGCCCCGGATCTGTCAGCGGCCCACGATCACCGGGGTTCAGGGTCCGTCGGTCTCGTACCTGCCGGGACTTGTGTCGTGGCGTGCACCGAACACGCTTTCCCCGCAGGGCCCGGATCGCGTGGTCGAGTTTGTCCACGGCGTCCATGACCCGTGTGCGAGCGGGTCCCTCTGCGATCATGGCGGCCGTACCGTGGAGTCCCATTCCGGCGTCGAAGATCGTCCGTACCACGCTGTCGCGGAGGTCGGAGGCGAGCCGGTCCCGCTCCCGGGTCAGCATCACCTCCTCCTCCCAGGCCGCGTTGGCCGTCATCGACTCCTTGATGCGGTCCCGCAGGCCGTTCACGGCCACCAGGATCAGGACGCTGAGGGCGGCCCAGAGCAGTACCCGCCGGGTGACCACCGCACCGGGCGTGGCCTGCAGAATGGACGACACCGTCTGGGCAGCCACGACCGCGGCCGCCACGCACGCAGACTCCCAGCGGTGGTGGACCGACCACAGCAGCAGGGCCAGCAGCACCAAGCCCACACCCGAGGCCACACCGGAGCCCGGCCCGGGAGACAAGGCCAGGGCTGCGCAACTGCCAGCCGACACTGTCCCCGTCCATCTCGGTGAGCGCTGGCCATGGACCGGTTGGAGATTCCACGACGCACTCCCATCGACCCTGGCGACATGATCCTTAAGCGCCTCACGGCGTGCGGCCGCTTCAGCTGCTGCCGGCTTTGAGCACGAGCGACGGCCCTGCCACCGGGCGCGACAGCTGGGCCGTCCACGCAGATCCGGCCCCTGATGGTGAGGGTCGGTGGCCCCGTGCCAGCACTTCCAACGCGAAGCCCCGGACCCGGTTTCGTTGCGCCGTTCAGGTGTGCAGGCGGCTGTTGACGCCGTCGTGGCCGTCGGCGCTCTCCTCGTTGAACCAGTAGTCGCCGGCGGCCAGGTAGCGGAAGGCGTGCTCACCGCCCGCGGGCAAAGCGACGGTCACCGCCCGGGTGCCGTCGCGGCGGGGCGCCAGGGTGTGGGTGCCGGGCTGCCAGTCGTTGAAGTCCCCGACAACGCTGACCGGACCGGGCGGGGTGTCGGCAGGCAGGATGAACGTGACCTCGGTGCGGTTCTTGCGCGGGGTGCGCTCCAGCATGGGGAAGCTCCTGACGGCGCGAGGTGGATTGTCCGCGGACCATCCTCGGGGGCCGTTCCAGGCCCTGCCTCCCGACGCGGGCCGCCCTGGTCCGACTTCACCCTGTCGCCACGATCCCTTGCGGAAAACGTGCGGTGAGTGACGGCGCATGGCAACGTGACGAGGAAGCCCCCACTCACCGAGGAGACCCCTCATGGGCGGAATGCAGGACAAGAAGCGGGAACGCCGCAATGGGCCCAAGGAACAGGAGCCCGCGTTCCACCCCGGCCGCCAGGACCCGGTCTACAACCCGGAACCGTCCCAACACGACAGCGCAGCGGATCCTGAGCGAGAGCGCCGCCGCGAGGAAGATCTGCGCGACTGGGACGTGCGCGACGAGGACTTCTGAACGAAGAGCCACCCACGCACACAGAGCCCGGCCAAGCCCCGAGCAGTCACCCCGGCCGGGCTCTGTCACATCGGTGCGAGGCGGACACAGCGGTCCCGGCCTCGGTTCCCCATGCAGAACGCGGCGTACGTTCTGCCGCAATCCGCCGCCAGCGGGACGCACTGGACGACGGCATCCCGTGAGGCACGGAAGCGACCAGCGCGAGGGTCGAAGCAGCTGCAAGCCAAATCTTGTGGTTCAGCTTGCGGTGATCTCGATGTGCCTGGGCTTGCTGGCCTCGGCCTTGGGAACGGTCACGGTCAGCACACCGTCGGCCATGGTCGCCGTGACGTCCTCGGCCTTGACGTCGGCGGGCAGCAGCGCCCGGTACTCGAAGCGACCCGTGCGCCGGGTCGTGCGCCGCAGCACGCCCTCCCGCTCGCGCTCCTTGTACTCCCCGGTGATGCACAACTCCCTATCGCCGATCTCGACGTCGATGTCTTCGTTCTTGACCCCGGGGATTTCCGCCTCGACCACGTAGGCGTCGTCCGTCTCGTGCATGTCCGCCAGCGGAGCCCAGGTCCCGGCTGGCGCGGCGGACGCCAGCAGCTGGTTCATCCGCTCGAAGAGCTCGTCGAACTCGGCGACCATCGGCTCGCCCCAGCTCAGCGAGGGAAAAGTCCTTTCCAGGAGCCGGCCGGGCCTGTGGAGTACAGGCAGTGTCATAGCGGTTCACCTCCATGAGGCAACAGGCTTGAAGGTCACTTTCCATACTCCGCTTCTGTGGCGCCCACGGCGAGTCCCGCCCGGGATTCCCCGGGCCGCGCCGCGCCAGCCTCACTGCGCGTGCCCCCGCACCCCGCGCCCAGTCGAGCCCGAGGCGGGCGCCGCACTTCGCGGGGCGCGGATTGTCAGGTGGCGGGCGGAGCGGTCTGGTCGAGGGTGAACAGGCCGCCGTCAGGGTCGCTCACCGTCACCCGCAGCTTCCCCTCGTCCCACGGCGCGGCGTCGGGAACGATGACGCCTGCGTTCTCGACAACTGCCGCCTGCGCCGCCTTCAGGTCCGGGACCCTGAAATGGACCAGCCACCGGGGCCGCAGCTGCGGCCTGGCGGCCGCCGCCTCGACCGGTCCGCTGTTCCAACGCGCGACAGGACGACCACCCCGCCGCAGGACGACCTGGTCCTCCTCGTAGGAGACCTCGCAGCACCCGCTGACCTCATGCTCCGCCCACTCCAGGACCTCCCCGTAGAAGACGGCCGCGTCGCAGGCGTTCCGGGTGTGCAGCTCCAGCCACACCGCGGTCACCTCCAGCAAGCGTTTGACGGGCCCCTGCGAACAGGCCAGACGCGGCTCGCCTGCATGTCGGCGGGCTCCATGCTGTCCGGCGACGAGGACGCTGGGGCCGCTGGCGCCGCAGAAGTCCAGCCGGCCAGGGTCCACGATGAGGATCACCGGTGATCACTTTGTGTAATCCAATGCGCAGCGCCTCTTGCGTGGCGATGTCGCGTTCACCTGCCACACCGACCACCGCCATGCCAGGTGGATGAAACCGCGAGGCACTCGATGGTTCTCGCCCTCCTTCGCGGTCCGGCGGACTCACGTCACACACCTACCGGTCCTGTCCGGCGGTGCAGTATCGGAGCGTGCAACTGACCAGGTGCCGATCCTCGACCAGGACGGGGCTGCCTCCGCCCTCCTCCGCCAGGATCCGGTCTGTCAGCAACAGCCACCGTGGTTGACCTTCGTCTCTGGAAGGTCAGCGCTGTCCGCCTCACCCGTTCGCGGGTCAGAAGGTGCAGTGGCCCCCCCTGTGAAGAAGGGTTACCCGTATGACCGACACACCGATGCGTCTGGAGGATCTTCGGGCCTACGCCCAAGGAGAGATCTTCCTGCTGAGCCGGGCGGGTGAAGCGTTCGAAGGCCTCGTCTACAACACCAGCGGGTTCGGCCCGTGCCCGGCCGATGAGTTCGCGGCGATCGACACCGCGCAACTGGCGAAGGACACCGGGTGCGATCTGGTGTGGAAGAACCCGAGACGGTTCTGGATGATGGACACCCTGACCATCGACCTCGCAGGCGAGCCCCGTGAGCTGGGTGGCCTGATGTTCAACTGCCTGGCTGACATGCAGATGCCGGCCGGCTTCGATCCGCAGCGGGACCAGTCGGCGCTGGCCTACCGGCCGACGCAGATCCACCGGGCCAACACGTACACGTTCCTGGGCGGGCGGCCGGTCTTCCTCTTGAGATCGCCCGACGAGATCACCTGGGTGATGCAGACCTTCACCGATCATGTGGATCACAGCCTGACCGAATCGGCGCTGCCCCGCCTGGCCGAGCGCCTCACTCTGCCCGAGGGCTGGACGTACAAGGCGCGGACGGTTGACCGTGACCTGACCATCACCACCCACGGCCTGGCGCACATCGTCTCCGACAACCTGGCCAACATGTACCAGGGCTGCGTCGACGGGGTGAACAACTTTGATCCTTGGCAATGAGCACCGGCCGTGAGTGACAAGGTCAAGGTGACGGTGGAAAACTTTGTCCGGGCCGAATCCAACCGTGCCATGGCGAAGCTGATGGCGCTCTGCGGTGGCGTCAACCGGTGGCGTCACAACCGGGTGCCGACACCGCTCGATCAGCAGACATCGGTCCGGATGAACCGCGACACGCTGTACAGCTTCGCCGTGCTGGACTTGGCCGAAGGCGCCACTGTCACCATGCCGGACAGCGGCGAACGCTACGCGTCGCTCATGGTTCTCAGCCAGGACCACTACGTCAACCAGGTCATCCACACGCCCGGCGAGCACCGGCTCACCATCGACGACCACGGCACCCGCCACGTACTCCTGACGATGCACGTCCTGGTCGACCCGGGCAACCCCGCCGATGTCGCCGAGGCCAACGCCCTGCAGGACGGTCTGAGGCTGTCCGCGGGGTCGGCTGAACCCCTCGTCGTACCCGACTACGACGAGGATTCCCTCAACGCCGTACGGGACGCGCTTGCCGTGCTCGGCCGGACCCTGCCCGGAACTGAGCGAATGTTCGGCCGCCGTGAGGACGTCGACCCCGTTCGGCACCTCATCGGCACCGCGGTGGGCTGGGCCGGCCTCCCCGAGAGCGAGGCGTTCTACCTGCTGGTCGAGCCGGGCCTGCCGGTCGGGAAGTACCGCATCGTGGTCGGTGACGTGCCCGTCGACGGCTTCTGGTCGATCTCCCTCTACAACGCCGCTGGCTACTTCGAGGACAGCAGCGAAGGCGGATGCGTCCTCAACCAGTTCAATGCCCAAAGGGAGCCGGACGGCTCGGTCGTCATCAACCTCGGAGGGTGCGCCGACGGGCGCAGCAACTGCCTGCGCATCATGGACGGCTGGAACTACACCGTCCGCCTCTACCGGCCGCGGCCCGAGATCCTCGACGGCACCTGGACCTTCCCGACCGTGGAACCCGTCGACTGAGAACGTTCCCACCCTCTCCCCGTACCTGGCGCCAAGCGCAGGGCCATCGGATCGGGCGTGTTCTCGACCACCCTTCGATACCGCCGCGTTGGGCCGACCGGACCGGGCCGGCGGAGTTCGGAGCACGGTTCCGGCACATCTGACCGGCGCCGCCATAGAGTCGGACTTCGCCTCTCTGCGCGAGGCGGGCGTGAGGAGTGCGGATGAACGGCTGGGCCGTCGTGATCGCCGGGAGTGCGGTCGTCGGCTACGGGGCGCTCTCACGCCGTTTGTCGACCACGGTGCTCTCGGGACCGCTGGTCTTCATGCTCGTCGGTCTGGCGATCGGCCCGCTTGGCCTGGACCTGCTGGACCAGGCCAAGGATCCCGAGGTCACGCGGACGCTCCTGGAGAGCGCGCTGGTGCTCCTCCTGTTCGCGGACGCGGCGGGGATCAGGGCCCGGGACCTGCGCCGGGAGGAGTTCCTCCCGCTGCGGCTCCTCGCGATCGGCCTGCCGGTCACGATGGCTGTGGGGTGGCTGGTGGCCTGGCCGCTGCTGCCCGGCCTGGGCGTGTGGGAGCTGGCCCTGGCCGCCGTCATCCTCGCGCCGACGGACGCCGCGCTCGGGCAGCAGGCCTTCTCCAACAAGCGAGTGCCCCCGCTGGTCCGCGGCGGCCTGACCGTCGAATCCGGTCTGAACGACGGCTTGGCCCTTCCCTTCTTCGTCCTGGCACTCGCCGCGGCAGGCGAGGGCCACGGCCATCCGGACGTGGCCGAGACGTTCCTGCGCGCGCTGCTGTTGAGCAGCACGATCGGAATCGCAACCGGCTGGAGCGGGGCAAGCCTGTTGAGATGGTCACTCGCCCGAGGGTGGAGCAGCTCCGACTGGCGGCAGTTCCTGGTCCTCGCCGTCCCGGTCATCGCGTACGTCCTGTGCGCCATGGTCGAGGGCAGCGGCTTCATCGGCGCCTGGGTCGCCGGCCTGGCCTTCGGTATCCACCTGCGCCGCACCCCCGTAGACCTGGGCATCCCTCCCAGCGGCTCGGACCCCGCGCAGAGCACGAGGTTCACCGAACGCCTCGGCCTCCTGCTCGCCTCACTGAGCTTCCTCGTCTTCGGCGCCGTCATCCTGGGACCCGCACTCCAGCACCTCACCTGGCGCACGGTCCTCTATGCGCTGCTCAGCCTGACCGTCATCCGGATGCTGCCCGTCGCACTCGCCCTGGCCGGTACCGGCCTGCGCCCCCCTTCCATCGCGTACATCGGCTGGTTCGGCCCGCGGGGGCTTGCCTCCCTCGTGTTCGGCCTGCTCGCCCTCGAGGAACACCTGCCCGGGGGAACCCTGCTGAGCCAGGTCATCGCCGTGACCGTGGGCCTGAGCATCATCCTCCACGGAGCATCAGCTCCCATCCTGGGCGACCGCTACGGCACATGGTTCACCAGGGCACTCCGCAAGGAACCAAACCTGCGGGAGAACGCCCTCGCGCAGCACGACGGCCCACACTGACGAAGGCAGCAGCCTTCCGGGGATGGCGACGCCGGCCTGCCGCGAGGGCAAACCGCCACTGAAGCTTCCCCTTGATCGTGGACACCTGGAGACTGGGACCTGAGGTTCCAGAGGAAGTAGCACCGGGTGGGAAGCAAGTACACGAAGCGGTATA
>NZ_JBIAWQ010000037.1:2590-25753 GCF_042895815.1 Streptomyces sp. NPDC001373 | reverse complement strand
CGCACGACGGCGCAGCTCAAGCGGGTACTGGGACGGACGTGCCATGACTCGATCCTCTCAAATGATCGAGTCCCTACCGAACCCGGAACGGTTCACCGTGGCCGACGACCGGCATCAAACGCAAGCCACTCCAGGACCTCACTCCCACCGAAAAGTCCCTCAACCGGGCACTGGCCGCAGCACGAGCACCCGTCGAACGCGGTGTCGCGAGCCTGAAGTCCTGGCGGATCTTCCGCAGGTCCCGGTGCAGCCCCAACCGCATGACGTCAATCGCCAAGGCCATCCTCACCCTGGAGCGGCAACGCTGAAGGCCCGAAGTCCAGCCCGGGCCAGCCACGCCCGCGCAGTGCCGGAGCTGCTCATCGCGCTGGGCAGCTGGTCCTGGCCGTCACTCGTCGTCCTCGTCATCGGGTTCGGATTCCCTGACGAACCAGAGGTCGAGAATGTACTGCTCAGGAACAGGGTTCTGCGTCCAGGCCTCGCCGATCCGCTCAGTGGTCCAGTCGGTGTCGATCCGGCGGAGGGTTTCGGCGTAGTACTCCGCGGTAGCTGTACGTCCCGTCCATGACACGTGCCCCTCGTATACACCGGGGCGGGGCAGTGTCATCTCCCCGGCGGGCCCGAGGGTGAGCTGGCCGACCACCAGGATCCCTGTCTCCGACTCGATGGACACCGGGAGGGTTCCCTCCACATCAGCTGGCGGCTTTCGGGGGGTGTCCCAGATGCGGATGGCCACCTCCACGGTCACGTCGGGCTGCAGGCTCGACAGGTAGAGGTGGTAGCCGTTCTCGCCCACGACCTGCTGGCGGGCCAGGTCGATGGCTGCGCTGTCGGTGAGGTAGGCGTCTGCGTCGTAGACCTCAACGAGGCGGTAGTTGGGGCGGGCGGGAGTGCGGTACTCGGCGACGAGCGCCATCGTGGCCTCCATCGGTCAGGGGGTGATCTTCACATAGAAGGGGTCGCCGTCGAGGAGCCTGCTCCCTTCATACACCTTCTGTATCAGCAGACCTCCGTTTCCGTTGTCTCCTCCATCGATGAGGCGTACCGAGTAGCGGTTGTCTCCCTTCGTGGAGCCCTCGTACGTCGAGGCGAAGGGGTACTCGTCGCATTCCAGAGGGGTCCCGCTGTAGTCACCCCACACTTCCAGGTTTGAGACCTCACAAAAAGGTGAACAATGGGGCGTTTGGCCTGCCAGAACCCATGCCCCGTTCTGCCGTACCTCCGCCTGCCGACACGCCCCTGAGCTGGACAGTCGGTCGATCCGGCGGCGTTCGGGCGCTCGTGGAGGTGAAGTGATGACGACGGCCACCATGCGTGCGGTGCGTTTCTCCCGTGCCAGCCGCCGGCTCGGCGTGGAGGAGGTGCCGGTGCCGCAGCCGGGACCGGCGGAAGTGCTGGTCCGTATCGAAGCCTGCGGGATCTGCCTGTCGGACGTACACATGCTCGACGGCACCATCACCTGCCCCCTGGAGGAAGTCACTCCAGGCCACGAGCCGGCGGGCACCATCGCCCGGGTGGGCGCCGACGTGCCGTACTGGCAGCCGGGCCAGCGCGTGGTGATCGCACCAGGAAGAGCTTGCGGCTCCTGCCGCCACTGCGGGGACGCCCTGGCCTGCCTCGCCCCCCAGACGATGGGGCAGAACTGGGACGGCGCCTGGGCAGAGTACGTCGTCACGCCCTTCCAGACGCTGGTGGAGGTGCCTGACGGGGTGCCGATCGAGCAAGCGGCGATCTGCGCCGACGCGGTGGCCACGCCGTTCTCGGGCCTGGTCGAGCGCGGTGGGCTTCGGCCCGGCGAGACCGTCGGGGTGTGGGGGATCGGCGGTCTCGGCGTGCACGCCGTTCAAATCGCCCGTCTGGCCGGGGCCAGCCTGATCATTGCCGTCGACACCCTCGACGCCGCCCGCCGGCGCGCCCTGGAGGCGGGAGCCGACCACGCCCTGGACCCGGGTACGGCCGACATCGCCGCGGAGGTGCGCCGGCTCACCGACGGGGAGGGGCTGGACCTGACGGCCGAGTTCTCCGGCGTCAACAACGCGCTCGACGAGGCGGTCTCCTGTCTCGGCCGGTACGGACGGGCCGTCATGGTCGGTATGTCGCCGGAACCGATCCGTCTCGCCGAGAACACGATCCTCTTCGGGTACTACAACCACTCGGTCCTCGGCCACGACGGCTACACCCGCCGTCACCTCACTCACCTCATGCGCCTCCTGGCCTCCGGCCGCCTCGACCTGTCACGCTCGGTCTCCGACGTACTGCCCCTGGAAGAGACCCCCCGGGCAGTGGAGCGGCTGCGGACAAAGGAAGGCAATCCGGTCCGTATCGTGATCAAACCGTAGCCGGGCCGGAACAGCGACCTGCGACCTGCGACCTGCGACCAATGGAGCGCTCACATGCCGGTGACCTCGTACATTCGCAAGCAGGGGACGATCGCAGGCATCATCAATGTGGTGATCAACTCGCTGATCACGTGGCTCGGCCATCGCCGGACGGGCTTCGTGCCACTCGGCGGCATCGTCGTCGATGTCGCCGTCACGTCGATCCTGCTGTCGTTGCTGGTCTCGCTGTTCGCCTCCGCTGGAGTGCGGCACGATCTCGAGGCGGGACGTGTCAGGGCGACGGGCGAACCACCCAAAGCCGGACGTGCACTGTCGCGGCTGCCCGCACGATGGTGGGCTCTGGGCCTTCTGATCGGGCTGGGAGTGGCCGTCACCGCCGCCGTCGTACTGCGGCTGCTGGGGGCACTGGGGTTGTCCGGTCTTTCCCTGGCGGGATTCGTGGCGTTCATGGCCGTGTACACCGGCCTGCTCGGGTACGCCGTGACCCGCTGGGTGATCCTTCGGCAGCTGGCGGAGCGGCGGGCCTGTACGGCAGCCACAGGCGGCTGAGGCCGCCCGCAGAAGTTCTGTCCAGTTGCCGTCGATCAGGACCCGGGAATGATGGAACCGGTTTCCGGGTTCGGCAGGCAACTGGCAGACGGGAGGAGGCGCCGTGTGAAGTTTCCCCGTGATCTCGGACACTCGATGGTTATGCCGCGAGAGCGTGTTGATGCCGCTGCCGGGTCTCGGCTGGGGTGAGGTAGCCGAAGATCTTGTGCTTGCGCAGGCGGCGGCGGTTGTAGAAAGTCTCGATGACCCCTGTTGCCCAATTGGGTGAAGTCGACGTGATCAACGGTCGTGTGACACGGCGGACCGCGAGTGTGTGGTGCGGAGGGATTCGAGGACGCGAACCACGCGTCCGCCCTCGGAACTGGGGGTGGCGTGGTGTCGATGCGGCCGAACTCGGGGAGCGAGATACCTGCCGTAACACGGGACGTCGCCTGGGCAGCATTCCCCAAGGGCTGCCTGGCGATGAGAATCCGCGACAGCCTCGGGCCTCTGTTCGCGGACGAGGACTTCACGGAGGCGTTCGGGGTCCGAGGGCGTCCGGGCATCTCGCCCGGCCGGCTTGCGCTGGTCAGTATCCTGCAGTTCGCCGAGAACCTGACGGATCGCCAGGCAGCGCATGCGGTGCGGGCCAGGATCGACGTGAAGTACCTGCTGGGCCTGGAGCTGACCGATCCCGGCTTTGACCACACCGTGCTGACCGGATTCCGGGGCCAACTGCTCGCCCACGGTCTTGAGGAGAAGATCCTGAACCTGCTGCTGGAGCGGCTCGCCGAGAAGAACCTCGTCGCCTCCGGCGGGCGGCAGCGCACCGACTCGACACATGTCCTGGCCGCGGTGCGGTCCCTCAACCGCCTGGAGTTTGTCGGGGAGACGCTGCGTGCCGCGCTGGAAGCACTTACTGCGGCCGCGCCGGACTGGTTGCGGGCCTCGATGGACCCTGCCTGGCAGGAACGGTACGGGGCGGGGGTTGACGCCTACAGGCTGCCAGCGGATGAGCAGGAGCGGCGCGAGCTCGCCCGGCAGATCGCCACCGACGGATACAGCCTGCTCGAAGCCGTCTTCGCACCGGAAACGTCGGCACGGCTGCGCCAGGTGCCTGCCCTCACCGTCTTGCGCACCGTGTGGGTGCAGCAGTTCACCCGCACCATCGCCGACGGCGAGGAGGAGGTGGCCTGGCGGGGGAAGGACGATCTCCCGCCGAGCAGAGTGCTGATCGCCTCGCCCTATGATCCTGACGCCCGATACGCGAAGAAGCGTGGATCCGCCTGGGTCGGCTACAAGATCCACGTCAGTGAGGGATGCGACGACCCTGAAGAGGCGAAGCGCCCGCACCTGACCACGCATGTCGTGACGACCGAGGCCACAGTCAACGATGCGATGGTCGTCGAGGAAGTCCACGACGGCCTCGCCGGCAAGGACCTCCTGCCAGCGAAGCACCTGCTGGATGCCGGATACACCTCCGCCGAGCTCTTGCTGACCGCGCCGGTCTCCCACGGGGTCGCCGTCACCGGTCCGGTCCGGTCGAACACCACCCGGCAGGCGGCCCCGGGCGGCGGCTTCGGCAAGCGCGCCTTCACCATCAACTGGTCGGCCAAGCAGGCCACCTGCCCGACCGGCGCCAGCAGCAGATACTGGACAGAAGGCTTGGACAACAACGGCCGGGACGCAATCCGCATCCGCTTCGCGACCACCACCTGCGCACCCTGCCCCGTGCGCGACCAGTGCACCCGCTCCACCCAGTACGGACGGCAGCTGACTGTCCGCCCCCAGGACCAGGACGCAATGCTGGAAAGAGTTCGCGCCGAGCAGTCCACGGACGAGTGGAAGCAACGCTACGCAGCCCGAGCAGGGGTGGAAGGCACTATCCACCAGGCCGTTGCGACCGCCGGAGTCCGCCGGACCCGCTATATCGGCCTGGCCAAGACTCACCTCGCGCACGTCCTCACGGCCACCGCAATCAGCCTGATCCGCCTCGACGCCTGGTGGAACGACACCCCCCTCGCCCGCACCCGCACCTCCCGACTGGCCAGACTCGACCTCGCAGCATGAGATCAATTGGGCAACAGGGTCTCTCGATGAAGGTGAACACGTCGGCGCGGGCGGTCGCCCGGTCGGGCCAGGTTCGGGTGCCGATCTCCTCCTTGCGTAGGGCCCAGAGGCTTTCCGCGGCGGCGTTGTCGAAACATGATCCGGTCCGCCCGCAGCTCTGCCGGAGTCCCAACTCGCCTACTCGGTCGCGGAACTGGGATGAGGTGTACTCGCTGCCGCGATCACTGTGGATCACACAGCCCGGCTCCGGGTTCCCCCGGCCATGGGCCATGTCCAGGGCGTCGACGACGAGCTCGGCACGGTGGTGATCGGCCATGGCATAGCCGACGACCTCGCGAGTGGCCAGGTCCGGCCAGCAGGCGAGGTAGAGCCAGCCCTCGGCAATAGGCAGGTGGGTGATGTCGCCGACCAGCTTGCTCCCGGGACGCGCGGCGTGGAAGTCGCGGCCGATCAGGTCCGGGGCCGGCTTCTCCTTCGCATCCGGCCGGGTCAGCGAGCGGCGCTTGCGCCGCGTGACGCCGCGTATGTCGCGCTCGCGCATCACGCGGGCGACGCGCTTGCGGTTCACCCGACGGCCCAGGCGTCGCAGCCCGGCGTGGATGCGCGGGACACCGTAGGTGCGGCGGGAGGCGATGTGCAGGACGGTGATCTCGTGCCCGAGCGCGTCGTCGGCGTCCTCCCGGGCGCGGCGGGCCGCCTCGCCATCACACCACGCGTTACGACGAGCGGGCGACCTTCAGCACCCGGCACAGCAGAACGACCGGGTAGTTCGCCTCTCCGCGTGGACGAACCGGTACAGCCCGCTCACCGGTCGTTCTCCTTCACGAAGAAGGCCGTCGCTTTTTTCAGGATCTCGATCGTCTGCTGCTGTTCGCGGACCTCCTTGCGCAGCCGCTTGAGTTCCTCGCGCTCGGTGCCGGTCAGCCCACCGGGCTCGCCCTCGCCCCGGTCCGCCTTGGCCCGGCGGTACCAGCCGCGCAGAGACTCCGAGCGATGCCGAGTTCCCGGGCCACCGCAGTGACCGTCTTGCCCGAGGAATCGACGAGCGCGACCGCGTCCCGCTTGAACTCCTCGGTATACCGCTTCGTGTACTTGCTTCCCACCCGGTGCTACTTCCTCTGGAACCTCAGGTCCCAGTCTCCAGGTGTCCACGATCAAGGGGAAGCTTCACCTTCTACGGCACCCGCCCCTACGCACACCTCCGCGTCGAGTTCGAGCGACGTCTGGACGCCATGCGCGAGACCGGCGAGATCCCCGATCCTCGCGAAGCCTGGATCACCCGGCTGAAGGCAGAGAGCACCAAACTCCGGGAACGGCTGCCCGGTCGGAACAGACAGTCGAAGAGCTCGGCGACTTCCGCAGCCAGGCCCCGGCCCGGCTGGCCGCACAGCACGAAGAGACCGTTCGGCTCCGTCAAGCCGCTGCAGGGACAAGCCGAGTCAGCCGCCTTCCCGCTCCGCGGACCACGGTGATCGGGACCTGCAGTTGATGCGGGGCGGAGCAGAGGGAACCCCCCACGTGGTCCCGTCAGCCGTGGTTGCGAAAGACGAGCAGATAGCGCCAGAAGAGGAGCCTGCGGATGTTACATCCGGGCAGCAGCACCGCGGCTTCCCGGCGGATCTCGGCCAGGGGCATGGCTGGCTGTCTCACCGGTGCCTTCACCTCTTCCCGACGAGTGGCAGCAGAGACAGAGCGGAGTTTGTCCCTCACCGCGACAGCCAGCCTGGCGACGGCGTTGACGGGCACAGCTGCCAGGCTCCAAGCCCAGTCGAGCCGGGTCTTCTCCGGATAGCAGCCCAAGATCACGAGGACCCCGGCGGGCGCAAGCGCGTCACGCAATGCGGCGACGGTGTCGAACGGCATGTGGTGAATGCTGGCGAGGCACGAGATGAAGTCGTAGTGCGCCTTGGGAAGTTCGACTTCAGTCACGTCCGCGTGCTGGAAGCGCGGACTCCGGTCACCGGTCATCCGGCCGGACAGCGCGCGAGCCTCCGCGATGGCCTCCTCCGACGGATCGAGCGCATCGACCTCTATGCCCAGGTGAGCAAGCCGACGCGCGAACTGGCCGGTCCCGCACCCCACATCCAGTGCAGCACCGCAGTTCCGCGGCACCTGGCGCAACAGCAGGCGGTGATAGTGGTCGTTGTGATCAAAAGGCATGGCCCCGACCCTGCCACAGCGGACGCGCTCGGCCTCACCTTCCACCATCAAGATCTATGCAGTGATCTGCGTCACGCAGCGGGGCCCGGAATGCAACACAAGCCGCTGTCATCGTCGCGAACACGGCGGCGGCAGCGAACCTGCGCAATGGCAACACGCATCCGACCGCACACGACCTCTGCGGACACAAGGCATTGTGCCCTGGCGCACGACGCGGAGGACGGCACCTCCACCCCGATGCTGCTGGCCCGCTCCCGCCACGCCTCCGTCCGATCCCTGGAGCGGTATGCCCGCCCCGGCGTCGACTCGGTCGCCCGGCACGTCACCGAACGCGACCCCGCTGTACGCCGCCGTACGTAGATCCGAGCGGATCAGGGCTTCAAGATCATCTCGTTGCCTCTTTGGCGCGTATCTCGGTCACACCCCTCATCCACCTGATCCACACCCGGCAGATCTGCCCCGACTCGTCGGCCGGCCCGGTCTGCTTCGTGCTGCACGACGTGGACGGCGAGGGGCGGGCCCGTGATCTGGCCGCGGCCCTGCACGCCGCCCTCTACGGCAACCTCACGCCCTTGGCGAGCTGCCTGCGCAGCTCGTAGAGGACGTCGGGGCTCCCGATGCGCACCAGCTGCTCCAGCAGCCGGTCGATCCGGGCATCTTCCCCGCAGCTCACCACGTCGACCCGCCCGCGAGGACACCCCGGGCGGCAGTGGCTCCTCGGTCACGGCCTCGCGGCCGCCTCCGGCTCGGCGCCTGCGCTCTCCGGGGTGTCCTCGCGGTGGAGGAAGGCGCCGAGGAGGTCGCCGACGGGGTGGTCTGCCTCGGACGGGTGGCGCAGGGCGACGGTGGGGTCGATGGTGTAGCGGTTGCGGCGCCCCACCCGGGTCCGGGTCAGGTACCCGGCCGCTTCCAGGTCGGCGACGATGATCTGCACCGCCCGCTCGGTGATGCCGATACCGGCCGCGACGTCCCGCAGCCGCACCTCCGGGTCGCGGGCGAGCCAGAGCAGCACCCGTGCGTGATTGGTCAGGAACGTCCACTGGTCGCCGCGTGCCGATGAGCTACTCATGACCTCCATCATACGAAGTCCGGTTCGCATATTCACCCCTTCGTACGAACCTTTATTAGCGAAAAAGTTTTCGCATAACTGTTGACGCATGTTGGGTGGCGGGGTGACGCTGGAGGAGATTCCTCCAGTTAAGGAAGGCGGGTAAGCGCGATGACCCGACTGCTCTCCCACCCCCACCGAGACCGTGCTCCCCGCCTCGCGCGGGCCGGAGTGGTCCAGCCGGTGGCGGCGGTACTGACCGACCGTGTCGACGATGTCGCGGTGGCCGAGGCGGCCGCCCGCATGGCGCTGGCCCGCAGGGTGCCGCTGCTGCTGATCGCCGTGATGCCCCCGCACGTCAAGCGTTCACCGCTGGGGCTGACCTCCCCGTCAGTGCGGGCGGTACTGGCCCGGGTCATGCCCAAGGTCGGCCCGCACGCCACCGGCTACATCCCCGAGGTGTTCCACCTGACGGCCGGCAGGGGTTCGCGGCTGGCGGCGGCGAAGGAGCTGCTGGCGCTGGCGTCCCGCCACCGGGCCCCGGACGTGGTGGCGTCCCGCCGCGGCCCGCACGGGCTCGACGCACACGCCCTGATCGAGGCCGCGGCCCTGCGCGGCGGCCCGTACGTCCACGCGGTCGCCCCCGCCTCCTGGGTGCCCCTGCAATCACCCTCGCCGCCCGCTGGTGACGTGCCGTCTGGCTCTTGGAGAGGAAACGTTTCGCGATGAATGACCTGTCGTTCCCGGTCCCGCTGTGGGTGTGGGCCGCGGTCACGCTCGGCATCTGCGTGATGCTCGCCGTCGACCTGATCGCCCACCGCGACAACCACGTCATCGGCTTCAAGGAGGCCGCGATCTGGAGCTCGATCTGGATCGCCATCGGCCTGGGCTTCGGCCTGATCCTTCTGGCGTGGCAGGGCGGGGAGGTGTCCTCCACCTACTACGCCGGCTACCTGATCGAGAAGGCCCTGTCGATCGACAACGTCTTCGTGTTCGCGCTGGTCTTCTCCTTCTTCGCCGTCCCCGACGCCTATCAGCACAAGGTCCTCTTCTGGGGCGTCCTCGGAGCCCTGGCGGCCCGGCTGGTGTTCATCTTCGTCGGCGCCGAGCTGCTGCAGGTGTTCTTCTGGACCGCCTACCTGTTCGGCGCGTTCCTGATCTGGACCGGCTGGAAGATGGCCGTCTCCAAGGACGAGGAAGTCCACCCCGACCGCAACCCGGTCGTCCGCCTGGTCAAGAAGCTCACCCCCACCGACCCCAAGTTCCACGGCGACAAGTTCTTCATCCGCGTCAGTGGCAAGCGCCTGGCGACGCTCCTGTTCGTGGTCCTGGTCGCGGTCGAGGCGACCGACCTGATCTTCGCGATCGACTCCGTCGCCGCCGTCCTGGCGATCACCACCAACACCTTCCTGGTGTGGACCGCCAACGCCTTCGCCGTCCTCGGCCTGCGGAGCCTGTACTTCTGCCTCGCCGGACTGCTGCGCCGCTTCGCCTACCTCCACTACGGACTGGCCGTGCTGCTGGCCTTCGCCGGCGTCAAGCTCATCCTGTCCGAGACCCCCGTCGGCAAGCTCCCCGTCCCCCTCACCCTCGGCTTCATCGCCGTCACCATCACCGTCTCCATCGCCTGGTCGCTGATCGCTACCCGCGGCCAGGACACCGACACCGCCGATGTCCCGTCCGTAACCGGGACCCCTCCCGCCGACGGCGGTGACGAGACGGCCCCCGCCCCCGATCAGCCCGCAGCTCGCGGCGCGCACGGAAAGGAATCGCCATGACCACGACCCACACCCCCCGACCGGCCAACACGTCACCGGCACCCGAGGTGCACGACTACCCCTTCACCCTCTACATCGACGGCCCCGTGCTGGCCCTGTTCACCGGCTCCCGCGCCGATACCGCCGTATCCGCCCGGGCCGCCGAACTCGCCGCCCGCACCGGGCACCCGGTGGCCGCCGCAGCACCGGACCCAGGACGTAGCGGACATGCGGGCCGCCGAAGTAGCCGCGGACGATGTGTGGCTGCCGCTGGCGCCTGCGGAAGAATCGGCGAGTCTCGGCGGCGAGTTCGGCCTGGTCCCGGGCTCGGTGCTGCTTGGGCAGGCTGTGTTTGAGGTCGGCATTGACCAGTGAGGTGACCCCTGGAGTGGGACACAGGGGTTCATGCCGCGAGAGTGAGTCTATGCCCTCGCTGGTGCTGCTGTTCGAACTCGACGGGTGAGAGGTAGCCGAGCGAGCCGTGGCGTCTGCGGGCGTTGTAATAGGTGAGCCACTGGAAGATCTCCAGCCTGGCCTGCCGGACCGTCGTGAACGTGCCGCGCAGGGCTTCTCTCTTCAGCCCCTGCCAAAACGATTCAGCCAGGGCGTTGTCGTAACTCGACCCGACGCGGCCCATGCTCCTGCGGATACCGAAATGGTCGCTGACCTGGGCGAACGCGGCCGAGGTGTATTGCGAGCCCCTGTCCGCGTGGAAAATCACCCCGTCCACGTGGCCGCCCCGGGCCGCCACCGCCATCGTGAGGGCGTCGACGACCAGTTCCGTGCGCATGTGGGTGGCCATCGACCAGCCCAGCACCCGCCGCGAGCAGATGTCCAGGACACAGGCCAGATACAGCCACGAGCCGCCGACCTGCACGTATGTGATGTCGCCGCACCACTTCTCGTCCAGCTCCACAGCCGTGAAGTCACGCCGGACCAGGTCGGTGGCGGGTGGCGCGAGCCGGTCTGGGACCGTGGTGCGCTTGCGCCGACGCAGATGCCGGCCCTCGATCCCGTGGACGCGCATCAGCCGCTCGACGCGCTTGCGGTTCACGGTGTGGCCGAAGCCCCTCAGCTCGGCGTGGACCCGACGGACTCCGTAGGTGCCCTTGTGGTCGGCGTGGATCTCGCGGATCTCCGCTACCAGGGCACCGTCGGCATTCCGGCGTGCCCGCCGGGCCTCGGCGTCGGCCAGCCACCGGTAGTAACCCGCGCGTGGGACGCCCAGTGCCCGGCATATCCGCTGCACGCCGAAGTCGGCGCGGTGGACGGAGATGAAGTCCCAGCGGCCGGTCATGCCCTCATCTCCTTGGCGAAATACTGGGCCGCCCGGCGCAAGATCTCCCGCTCGAGCTCCCACCCTTCTCGGCCTTGCGTAGCCGGCCCAGCTCGGCCCGCAGTCGGACGAGCTCCTCGTCCCGGCTCTCGGCGGCCGACTCACCGCTACCAGCGGCACGGCCAGCCTGCCGCACCCAGCTCCGCAGCGTCTCGCCGGATACCCCGACGTCCGCCGCGACCGCGGCATACGTGCGCCTCCAGCCGAGCGAAACAGTGCCACCGCATCGTTCCTGAACTCCACCGGATATGGAGACTTCCGTCCCACCAGGACACCCTTCCTCGGACCTACAAGTTCCATTGTCAGAGTGTCCACACCAAGGGGGTCGCCTCACTCGCCGGCAATGGGCTCGCGGCTGGCCAGGGCGTACTCCAGCGTGGTCAGGACCAGGTCCGCGTCCCCGCGGGCGGAGGTCTCCCAGGCCACGACCCGGCGGGAGAACGCGTCGCGGATCGCGGAGAGCCACAACGGGCCCTCCAGCGTCGTGATCATGGTCAGGTCGGTGACCCACAGCCGGTTCGGCACGTCCACTGTGAAGTCGCGTTGCACCAGGTCAGGAGCGAGTTCCGCATCGGGGTCGCGGCAGGTGAAGCTCTTGCCCCGGCGGGGGCTGATCCCGGCCAGGCCGACCTGGCGCATGAGCCGTTCGACGCGTTTGCGGCCGACGCGGGTGCCCTCGCGTGTGAGGACGGCGTGCACGCGCGGTGAGCCGTAGATCCCGCCGGAGTCGGCGTGGACCTGCCGGATCTGGCCGGTCAGCTCGGCGTCCCGACGCTGCCGTTCGCACGGCTCCCTCTCGGCCCGGCGCCACCGGTAGTAGGTGGAGGAAGGGATGCAGAGTTCCCGGAGTACGGGCTCGACACCGAGGTCACCGCGTTCGTCGAGGAACGTCAGTACCTTCGCCGGGTCGTGTCGAGTTCCTGGGCGAAAATAGCCGAGGCGGCCTTGAGGATCTCGTTCGCCCGCTTGAGCTGGGCATTCTCCTTCCGCAGGGCGGTCAGCTCCTCCTTCTCGGCGGTGGTCAGCAGGTCGTCCCGTTCGCCGGCGTCAGCCTCGGCCTGACGGATCCAGTTCCGCAGGGCCTCGTGGTGCACGTCGAGCTCCTCGGCCATACGGCGGATCACCGGCTTCGGCTCGGCGGCCCGATACATCCGGACCGCACGCCCACGCAACTCCAGCGGGTACTTCCTCGGGGCAGGCATCGTCCGGACTCCTCTCACGAGACCCATCTGACTATCTGTCAACCCCATCCGCATCTCGGGGGAAGCTCGATCACGGACGGCTGACCGACATCACGGATTCAAGTTCAGCAGCGAGCAGCAAAGCGCCGTGACGAAGGAGAGCATCAGTGAGCCGCTTACTCGCCGTGCTGCGCTTCGAGGAAGACGGACCCGCGGTGACCGGCGAATGGGCGGCGCTGTCCACTGCGGAGCGGACGCATCGGAACTGGATTGGGTTGTATGGCAGCCATCCGATGGCCGTCATCCAGCTGATCGAAATTAACGATGCGGGTGAAAGGGAGCGTGTGCTGAAGCTCTGGACCCGTGCCGAGGCGGAGGGTCGAGGCTAGTTCTGCGGTGCGTGGTGCAGGGCGGTGGTCCAGGTGGTGATGGTCGTGTTGTCGGCCGGTCGGGGGTCGGCGTCGTAGAGCTGGGCCACCCCTTCCTCCGGACGCGTGGCAGGGTTGGTGGCCCACATGTAGGTCTGGCCGACCTGGTATTTGTGCTCGGTTTCGTCGCTCTGGCTGATCAGCATCTCGCCCGAGGCGCTGCCCTTGAGGACGCGGTTGACGCGTACGCGGTAGGCATCGGAAGGGAGACCTTCGACGGTTCGCCGGCCGAGGTCTTCCAGAACGGTGCCGGTGAAAACGGCGGTGGCCTCGGGCGCCACCAGGGCCGGGTTGGTGGTGTCGAAGGCATGCACGGACTCGCTCGTGGTGTGCGTGGTGCGGTACTGGTTCCAGCCGAGCCAGGCGCCGCAGGCCAAGGCGACCGCGGCACAGGCCGAGACGGCGGCGATGAGGAGGGGCTTGTTCATGGTCATCCCCACAGCTGGTGGTAGGCGTTGCGGTCGGTGTTGGTGATCTGGTCGATGCCGGCGCGGGCTGCCTCGGCGTTATCGGCCCACATGATGGAGGCGACCTGGGTGCTCTTGTGGCAGAAGCCGAGGGCGTGGCCGAGTTCGTGGGTGGCGACGCGGCGTCGGTGCGCGGTGGTGCCGCGGGTTCCGCCGTTGTCCAGGTAGAAGCGGTTCATGGTGATGCTGTCGGTGCCCGGTAGGCCGGTCCAGCGGGCCAGGACGTTCTTCCAGTCGCCGCCGCTGGATCGGGTGTCGTTCCACTCCAGGTCGGCGATCTCGGAGGCGGTGTCCGGGTGGAAGGTGACCTGTTTGAGGTTGCCGCTGGTCCACTGGCCGACTGCGTAGGCGCGGGCGTCGTCGAAGACGGTCTCGTCCTCCCAGGCGATCACACCCTGGTCGACGGACGACCGTCCCCGCGAGTCCTGCCCCGAAGGTACACATGCCTGCGGCTGCTGCCCGAGCGCCGGCCCGGGGTGCGGTAACGACAGTAGGGCCGTGGCTACCGTGGCCGCCACGAGGCCGATTGAGGTAAGCGCCACCCCCGGAACATACCGTCCGTCACGCCCGAAACACAAAGAGCGACTGTCGCTGACTGGAAAGGATGACGCAGGTCTACCGCTTGGCCGCCTCGACGACCCGGGCCGCGATCTGGGAGGCATCCGAAGTGGTGTCGGTGGCGCTCGAAAGGAATAGGGCCACCGCCAGGGGCCGGCCGCCAGGGGCCTGAGCGTATGCCAGGGCCCAGGTGCCCGACGTTGAGGGCACCCACGCGGTCACCGAGTTGCCGACCGCGAGCCGCAACTCGTCGGCGGTGTGCTGGGAGACCGCACGCCGGCTGGACGCGGGCGTCTTAAGGTCGGTGACCACGTGGGGAGGGAACCAGTTCCCCCCGTGGCCGATCGCGCCGATCACCATTGCCATCTGCAGAGGGGGTGGCCGTCGTGTCGAAGAGGCCGTTCGCCGTGAGCGCGAGCTGCGCGGCGTTGCCCGGTTGCCGCGGCCACTTGCTTGCGAAGGCCCGCACCGGCGTGTTCGACTGCTCCGTGTTGAAGCCGAAGCTGTCTGCCGTCGCCGCCAGGGTCTCCGCGCCCAGGTCGGTCGCGAGACGGGCGAAGACGTTCTGGCAGGCATACCGCAAGGCTTCCCGCAGGTTCGCGTCGGTGCAGTGGGCGGGGTCGCCGGAGAACGACACCGAGCCGTCGGGGACGGAGTAGACGGCCGGGCTGCGCGTGGGCGCGTCCACCGAGGCGAGTAGGCCCTTCTCCAGGGCTGCGGCCGCCACGATGATGTGGGCTGCAGCGCCTGGATTGTGGGGGTCGCGCAGAGCCCGGTTGAGGAGGGGCTCGCCCGCATCCGCGTTGAGCTGCTTCCACGCTATGGCGTCCGAGGTCACGTACCCGCTGAAGGAGTTGGGGTCGTAGGTGGGAGCGCTGACCAGGGCAGCGATTTCGCCCGTCCGCGCGTCGAGGGCGATCGCGGCACCGGTACGGCCGCGCAGCGCGTCGAAGGCGGCACGCTGCGACACCGGGTCAACAGTGGTCACCACATCCTTACCCGCGTCGAGGTCCTCACGCCAAATAGCCTCGAGCTGGTTGTTGCCGAACGCCATGGAGCGGTAGCCGGTGATATGGGCGTACAGCTCTCCGTCCGTATAGGTGCGTCGGAATGGCACCTTCGCGTTCCCGGAGGGGACGGATCCGGTCACGGGACGGCCGCCCACGCGGATGTCACCAGGGGCCCCCGCCGGTTTCGGCGCGGGCGGCACCGACCCGGGCAGCTTCGCGTCCGCCGTCCCCGCCAGGCCGGACGGATTCACCCTGGGCGCGTCAGGCTGCTCCGAGGAGCACCCTGACAGACCAGCCGACACCAAAGTCACCGGCGTAATAAGGACAGAGACACGAGGCCGTGACGGTACAGACATGAGGCCATCCCAGAGACAAGATCACGCAGGGAAGGGCCGGAGGACGCGGTGGTGGACACCTCCCGACGCAAACGACTTCACCACGCTCGATGACGGGATCCTGCCGCGAGAGCGTGCAGCGCGACGTGCTGGTCCGCCCGCTGGGGCGGCTGTATCCGGGAACGTCCCCAGCCTCTGCCCGGGGTTCATCATCACCGGCACCACGACCACAGGGACTGGGCGCTGTCGCGGAGTAGGCCCACCCCGCCGGCCAGGTGCACCAGACCCCGAACCTGCTGCGCGCGTGGATCGCGCCGCACGCCGCGGACTGCCCGGTCCGCGCGGCCGCCAACGCCCTCGTTCAGGCCCGAGGGACCGAAGGGACTAACAATCCGATGACGACAAACGCCGTCCCGGCGCCCATTCCCCTCGCTGCCAGAGGAGTTAAGCGCAACGACAGCGCGCCGCCGGGGCCGGTTGATGGGATCCGAACGGGGCCGACGCCGACGACGGCCTGGCCGCGGACGGCGGTCAGGCGGACCTCCATGTGGCCGGCCCCGAAGTGTGCACACCCCGCCCGCAGCAACTGCTGTGCCGACGCCCCGATACCTGGTCACCCAGCACACCGTGCTCGGTCCCGGCGGGCTCCTGCCCACTTCCCCGCACGGGGGAAGGCGGAGTGCGGGCTCAATCGGCCGCTGCCAGCTCCGTGTCGATCTCCGTGGCAGAGCGCTGCTGGACGGCCCGCGCGAACAGGTTCTGGATGTCGCGGTGCTCTCCGTACGGGAATCGGATGTGCCAGTGCGTGACGACGTACTCCAGCAGGTCGAAACGGCCCGCGCCAGCGATAGTCGACGCCGCCTGCAGGCTCTTGCGGACACTGAGCGTGCTGGTCGGCGGGTCCTGATAGTTGCTCCGCCGCACGGCCATCAGGGCCTGCATCGCCAGCACGGGCTCGCAGGAGGTGTAGAAGTCCGCGTTGCAGGTCCACTTCGGCAGCTCGGCACCGGAGTCCGGGGTCCAGTCCTCGAAGTCGGCGCGCAGCCCGGGAAGTACCGGCACCGGCTGCTCGCGCGGCCCGAACGGGCGCCCCGCCAGCACGGCCTCGGTGTTGGCGGCGTCCAGAGAACGTGCCCATGCGCACTCGCCACGCACCAAACGGGCGTTGAGCCAGGGATCGTCCTGGGCGAGCAGCTCCGGGACGAGCACCTCGCTGTACAGGCCCGCGCGACCCCAGCCGAACGGTTCGGACGGGTTCTTGAGGCGGGGAGCGTCGAGCAGCGCGTCCCACACGAGCCGGTTTCCGTGCCGGACCAGGGCCCGCAGGATGTCGGCGCTCGTGGTGGTCCGGACCAGTACGACGCGGGTGGGGACATCGAGCCGGCCCACGACGGCGGCCACGACCTCACGCGGGGCGAGCCCGAGGAGAGCAGCCGGCGCCCCGTGGACGACGGCGGCCCTGCCCGGGGCGTCCTGCGGGTCTGCCGACGCGGCGTCGAGCAGCTCGGGCAGGGTTCCGTCGAAGCCTGCCGCGAGCAGGCGCACGGCGTGCACCCAGGGCCCGGGGGACCCGCCCAGTCGGCCGCGTACCAGCTCGGCCGCCTCGTGCGGCCCCGGACCGGTGAGGAAGTCGGCGGCGGACACCACGTCGAGCGGCGCGCCGCCCTCGGAGAGCCGGGCGGCGGTGTGCAGGAGCTGCGGCAGGGTGCCCGAGAAGTAGGGGGTGAGGCGTCGCAGCGCGAGCCACAGCCGCGCCTCGGCCTCCGGTGTGTCCGCGCCCGCCTGCCGCAGGAGCTCCGCGACGAGTCGGCCGAGTGGTTCGCGGGGAGCGTGGGGAAGCAGCCGCTGGACGGGGCGTGCGTGTCGCAGCACGTCCTCGGGGGTCACCGCCGGCGCCCATCCGGGCCCGGGGCGGGACCCGTCCACGGCCGTACCGGCCGCGTGGGAGGAGAACAGGGGCGGGAAGACGGTCTCACTCAGCGCCCTGATGCCGATGGCTCTGTCGGCATACAGCCGCAGCAGGTCGAGTCCATCGGGATCGAAGCCGGTCAGGGCGGTGACGACGTCCGGCGGGCAGTCGGCGCGGGCCAGCAGGGCCCCGTACCGTTCGCGCGTCCGCCGCCGGTGGTGGCGCATCGCGGGGTCGGCGAGGCGGCTGCGGACAAGGTCCCAGTCGACCCGGTACCAGGGGTCGCGGGTGATGTCCCGGCTCGCGGCTGCGAGTTCGTCCTGCGTGTAGTGCCGAAGGTCATAGGACATCAGGTCGCACGGCAGGCGCAGACCCCATACGCGCAGTGCCTCGTCCAGATGGTCGTCGCCCTGCTCCCGGCGCGCCGCCGCGGCCGTGCGCAGCGGCTGCGCCGACCCTTCGGCCAGAGCGGCGGCGAACGCGTCCTGCACGTCCTGGTCCCGGATGCCGTTGCTGCGCTCTTCCAGCAGGGTGCGCAGCTCGTCGGCCCTGCCCGACTCCCACAGCCGTATGCCGGCCACCAGTTGCTGGTACGCGGTCAGCAGCCGCTCCCCGCCCTCGACCGAGGCCCGGAGCGCCTGGGCGACGAGGCCGGGCTCGCGGGAGTCGTAGCAGAGCCGGAGCAGATCGGCATCCCACGGCGCGGACGGTGGGGCGGCGATGAGGGTGTGCACGGCAGGGGTCCGCGGCAGCGGGTCCACGGCGTCGGGTCCGAGGGGACGGCCCTCCAGCAGGGCCAGCCGGATAGAGGGGGCCAGTCGGTATCCGCGGCCCGGCTCCGCGCCGGTGAGGCCGGTGAGCAGCCATTCGTTGATCAGCGGATCGTTCCGGAGCAGGAAGGCCCGCTCGATCGTGGCTGCACCGTCGTCGCTGCGGTGCTTCAGGCGGTACTCCGCGTTGAACAGGGATCGCCAGACTTCCCGGTCGGCGGTGTCGATCAGTGGCTGAACAATTCTTCTGTTTCCCTGGCTCAGCTGGTGCAAGGGCCAGGGGGCGATGCGGGCGAGGAGACGTGGTCCCAGGTCACGTGGCACGAGTTCGATGAGCCATTCGATGCTGCTCTTCGGGTCGAGGCGGACGTCCGCCGCCACACCCGTCGCGGCGTGGCGCTCGGCGGCATCGAGCAGGGTCGGCAGATCTCCCGTGAAGCCCTCTACGAGCAGCTCGAACGCGCACTCCCAGGCCTGCTCGTCGGTGCCCAGCCGTGCCTGGACCCGCCGGGCCACCTCCGGCAGCGGCTGGTTGTTGCTGTGGAGCCGGAGGAACTCGGGCGGGGCCGCCAGCCACTCCTTCTCGACGCGCCCGGCCGTCACCGCGGCCTGCCCGCTGCCGACCGCGGCGGAAATCTCGCGGCCGAGACCCTCGCGTGCGGCGACGAGCGCCGCCTGATGACGAGTCAGCCCCCAGCGGTCGAGGAGGATCCTCACCTCATCGGCCTCGCCGTGCCCGGCGAGCCAGTCCCCGAAGCCCTCGGGCGGGACGCCCCAGCGCTCCTGCAGGATGTCCGACCGCCCCTGCGGCCCGAGCGCTTCGGTCACGAGCGCCGCGGCGTGGCGCCCGGCGTGCCGGAACAGAGTCAGGAATGTTTCGCCGCGTTCTTCGGCCATGGATGTGCTCACGTCACCACACGCTACCCCTGGAGAAGTCGTGTGGATCACGGGTGGGGCAGACCGCTCAGCAGCGTCGGTCAGCGGGATGTGCTGTGCTGATCGCGCAGGCGGGCGAGGACATCTGCCACAGAGAGGTCGTGGCGGTCCTTGTCCTGCTCCCAGCGGGACGACACAGCGGCCGAGGCCTCAGCCATTTCCGTGGGGAGGCCGACTGTACGAAGGGTCTCGGCGATGTCTTCCGCCGCCCCCGGCGTGGCTGATCGAGCACGGGATCGGCACCGGCCGGCCCGCCGTGCGCGTCCACACCGGCGCTTGCTGGGACACCCGCACCCGCTGCAAGCCGACACCGCCCGGCGGGCCCTCACCGAGGGCGTCCCCGCGTGCCCTCAGTGCCGCCCGGACACCGCACTGGGCATGCTCGATTGACCGGCACCCGCCAGGGTTGAGGGATGAGCTCCGACCTGTGTCACCCGCGCGGGGGCTGGGGTGGCGGTGGCCGTCCAGGAGGACGAAGTCACGCCTTCCGCAGCGGAGCCCTGCGAGCCGCCTGCCCCTCCCTGTCTCCGGCCCGGGCCCGGGCCGGAGACGCGTGCCCCGTGCCGGTCAGGTCTGGGGCGGAGCCACCGGCGGCACCGGCGGTACCGCGCCGCGCGCCCGCAGGTCGGCGGCGCCGCCCGCGCCGAGCACCCCGGTGGTCCGCTCCAACTCCTCGAACGGCAGCGCCGACAACGACCGCCGTGCCACCGCCGACACCACCAGCGGCAGCACCGGACGCAGCGGCTGTACCAGACGCAGCCACGGTGGGGCGTAGACGCTGACCGCGCGCCGCTCCACCCCGCGCACCAGCCACTCGGCGACCCGCTCGGGACTGTACACGCGGCGGGCGGGCGCGGGCTGATGGGAACGCAGGGCCCGCAGCACCGGGTGGTCGTCGAGGGCCGCGATCATGTCGGTGCCGGTCCAGTGCAGGTACGCGATGCCCACCCCCACGCCCGCCGGACGCACCTCGGTACGCAGGGCCTGGGCGAACGACTCCACGCCCGCCTTCGATGCGCAATAGGCGCTCATCAGCGGCGCCGAACCGAACGCGGCGGTGGATGCCACCTGGAGAAAGTACCCTCTGGTGGAGGTGAGTTGGGGCAGGAAGACGCGGGCGGTGTTCGCGCTCCCGATCAGGTTGACCTCGACCACCCGGTCGAACAGCGATGCCTCGCACGTAGCGAACGGGCCCGCGGCGGCGATCCCCGCGTTGGCGATCACCACCGAGGCGGGCCCCAGCCGTGCGCCGACGCTGCGGGCCGCGCCCTGGAGCGCCGCCGCGTCGGTGACGTCGACCTCGAAGCAGTGCGCCTCGCTCGGCAGCCCGGCCGCGACCTGGCGCAATGAGTCAAGCTCCCGGCCCAGCAGTGCCAGCCGCATGCCGCGCAGGGCCAGCCGGCGTGCCACCGCCGCTCCCACGCCGCGCGCCGCCCCGGTGACCACCGCGATCCGCGCGTACGATCCGCCCTCCACCATGACCGCCTCCAGGCCCGCCCTCACAACCCGCACCGCGCACCCGCCCAGTCGACCACGCCCCCACTCGGCCCGCCCGCCACCGCGAGCCACGAGGGTGACAGCACCGCGGCCCCGCGCCGGGTCTGCACCACCACCCGCCCACCCGGCCCGGCCGGGGTGAACAGCAGCGCCCGGTGACCGCTCGGCGAGGACGCGGTCGCGGTAGGCGGCGATGGGCGCCTTTCGACCAGGGGGTGCCGTCGGCGCTGAAGTAGCCAAGGCCGGTGCCGTCGGGGTCGTGGTGGCTCTGTCGGCTGAGACTGTCGGGGGCGTCCAGGAGCCAGAAGGTGGCGTGCGTGCGTTGCGGGGCACTGCTCAGGCCGAAAAGACGGCACACGGCATTCCTCCAGAGGAGGACGCTTGCAGTGAAGCTGTAGCGGCCGAGCAGGTTCAGGTTGCGGTGCTTGAGCGGGGAGAGGCGGGCGATGTCCTCGTCGCGGATCTCATGGCCCTGGGCGCGGAGCTGGGCGACGGCGGCATCGATGTACTTCGTCGTCCAGAGCACGTGGCATTGAGGACCAAGCCGAGAGCGCCGACGCCGACGCCCTATTCTTCATCGGCCTGGCACAGGGCGATCAACCGGTGATCCGCTTGCGGCCCCTGCAGATGGCGACCGGCCCCTCGGCAAGATCGACCGCGGACCACCGCGCCGTCGGAACCACAGACCACGAGGACCTGCTGGCCACGCTCCTGGCGGCCCGCGACGACGACGGTGGCGGCGCCAGCGGCATGAGTGACGCCGAGATCCGCGACCAGCTCCTCACCTTCCTCTTCGGCGGCTCCGAGACCATGGCCAACACCCTTGCCTGGGCGGTGCACCTGCTGGCCGGCCACCCCGATGCCGAGCGCAGGCTCCACGCCGAGGTCGACAGCGTCCTGGCCGGCAGGGACCCCGCCTACCAGGACATCGGGCAGCTGCCTTGGACGCAGCGGGTCATCACCGAAGCCGTGCGTCTGTACCCCACCGGGTGGATGTTCACCCGTACCACCACCAAGGACACGGTCCTGGGCGGGCAAGCGATCCCGGCCCGTACCACCGTCATCTACAGCCCCTACCTCCTGCACCACCGAGGCGATCTGTTCACCGAGCCCAAACGGTTCGGCCCCGACCGCCCCCAACCCGCCCGCGGCGCCTACATCCCCTTCGGCGCCGGAGCCCGCCAATGCATCGGGGACGCCTACGCCCTCACCGGAGCAGTCCTCACCCCGGCTGCCATAGCCGCCCGCTGGCGCCTGATCCCGGCACCCGGCCAACCCCTCCGCGCCACCGTGCAGACCACGCTCGTCCCCCACCCCCTACCCATGCGAACCGCACTGCGCTCCGACGCCCGAGTGCAGGGGCCCGCCGTCACCCCGGCCGCCCTCGCCTCCCGCTACCAGGCCAGCATCCGCACCGCGGAACGCCTCATCGCCAAAGCCCGCACGAGGCCGGAAAGACCCGCCGTTTTAGCCGAGCTGGTAGTCGAACCAGACGCGATGCGTACCGTCGGCATCAACGGCCAACCCTCCAACCCCGGAGATCCCGGCCAGCTCGCCGGTGCCGCTTGAAGGCACGATGGTGAAGAACTCCGCTGTGCGGTCGCTGCCCGATGTCGTCGCCGAGTGCACGAAGTTGAAGGACCCCTCCCGTCCCTGCAGCGAGCCTTCGAATGACTCCATGGCCACATAGGTGCCGACGCCGGTCGTCTGGTCGAAGGCCGCAGTGAACAGGGTCGCCGAGCGCCCCACGACCTCTCCCTCGAAGTGTTTCTCCATCGTCGCGACACCTACCGGCAGCCCAGTGGGCACGGCAGGCTCGGGCTTCAGCTCAGTCGGGACGAACGCTTTGACAGTGAAAATTGCCGTAGCTCTCATGCGCCGACCTTACCGAGGCGGTCTGACAAACGCGGCTGGACCATGGATAACCCCGGCGCCGGGATGCCGCAAAAGCCTCAAAGAACAAGCTAAAGGGATCAAAAACAATGGCCGTGAAGGTGGAACGGATGGGTGCCGCCAACGTTGTTGAAGCGGAGATCTGCGCCTCCGCACTGGTGGAGAACGCTGCCGATGGGCGCACCGAGGAGGCTGACACCTGCCGTACCGGCGCCTGCGGTGGTCGCGGCCACGGAGCAGTCAGGGCGTGGTCGGCGAACACGGCCTCCAGGAGAGCCCGGCGGTCGGCGTAGGGGCGGGTCAGGAGTTCCTGGCCGTCCTGCTGCAACAGGTCGAATGCGACGAAGTAAGCCGGCCACCACGCGACGAGGGCGGCGGCGCCGCGAGCGCGGGCGGTGGCCCGGCGCTGCAACGCCCCGAACGACAGCCGGCCCGCCTCGATGTCCCAGACGACCAGTTCGCCGTCGAGGAGCAGGCAGGCGGGCAGCTGCTCGGCGGCGGCCACCAGGTTCTGCCACCGGTCCTGAACCAGCACCCCGCCGAACTCGACCATCCGGGTGATCCCCGAGTCGGTGGTGAACGGCGGGGACGGCTTGATCTTGGGCAGCACGCCGACGGCCATGACGGTGAGGACGGCTCTGTACATCGTCAGGGGGATGCCGGTCAGCCAGGCCGGGATCAACGGCAGCAGGCGCGGGACCCGTCGTCCGGACAGGAGCAGCGTCCAGCGGGGGAACACCTGCCCCTACGCGTGCAGCAACCCCAGCTAGGAACTACGTCCTCCGCCGCCCTGACGGCAGCCTCATCACGAAATACGGAGATCCGGCGGGCCCCCCCCGGGTGGGGGGGGGGGGCGCCCCCCGGGGGGGGGGGGGGGGGCGGCCCCCCGGGGCGGGGGGGGGCGGCGGGGGCGGCCCCCCCCCCCGGGGGCCCCCCCGCCC
>NZ_JBIAWQ010000037.1:0-2581 GCF_042895815.1 Streptomyces sp. NPDC001373 | reverse complement strand
CCAACCACCCCTTTTTTTTACCTCGCCCCCCCCCGCCCCGTCTCCCCCAAAACCCCCCCCCCCGGGGGGCGGCGGGCCCCCGGGGGGGGGGGGGGCCCCCCCCCGCCGCCGTGGCGTGTGGGAGCGTCAGACCCAGTGGAATTGCAGGGCCTCGATGGGCAGCCCACGGCCCGTGGTGCCCACCCTGACGAAGTAGCCCCAGCCCGGCCGCCAGTTCGCGGTGCCGTAGTCGTGGACGTCGCCGAGGTCGCGGACGTGCGCGGTGCCGGTCACGTAGCCGCCCTCGGGACCGGTGGAAACGTACTCCAGGGCTTCGATCGCAGTGTTCATGCCCGTCGTTCCGACCTGGATGGTCTTCCCGGGCTTGGCGCACTGCTCCTGGCTGTCCCAGCCGTAGCGCGCCCGGTGAGCGCGCAGGCAGACCTCGCCGTAGTTGGTCTTCACGCGCAGGGCCTCCAGGTTGAGGGCCTCACCCCGGGTGCCGGCCCAATCACCGTTGCACTGCCAGTCGAGCCAGCCCTTGTTCTGTACGTGGGCCTGGTAGCAGATCTCCTTCGTGGCCGCATGAGCCGGCGCCCCCGTGACGAGCGCGGCCAATGAGGCCGCGCCCAGGGCCACCGCAAGGCGCTTCGCGGACTTCAACATGTTTGTTCCCCCTGAGAGATCGTGGGTGTGTGACGTCCGATTCCGATCGGGCCGTCACAGAATCAAGATCACTCGTGGGCGCGTACGGTTCCCGGATCAGACTCCCGGTGCCGGCTGTTCGGGCTGGTTCGTTGTCGTGGCGGCGGCGCAGACGGGGTGGGTGCGGGCGGCGTAGGAGCGGGCGGCCACGATGAGGCCGATGCCGAGACCGGCGAATGCCAGGCCGCCGAACTCGACCATCCAGGTTCCCCGAGTCGGTGGTTACTGAGCTTGTAGCGGTGGTGTCGTCAGCGTGAGTCCGGTTCCGGTGAGGCATCCGTCGATGATGTCGCTGCGCTATTGGATCTGGCGGAGGCCGTGTCGGAGCCGGTGCATGAGGTGGTCGGGGTCGGTGAAGGCCGTGTTGGCCTGGGTGGTGCGGCGGAGCACTGACCAGATGGCCTTCGACGGGGTTGAGATCGGGTGCGTAGGGCGGCAGGTGGCAGGCATTGACCCAGTCGTGTGCGTCGATGAAGGCCCGCATGCGGCGGTCTTTGTGGACGTTGAGGTTGTCCCAGATGAGGACGATCGGTCCGTCGAGTTGCTGGTGGGCGGCGATGAGGAGGTCGCGGTACTCGCTCCAGGCGAAGCTCTTGCGGCCGCCGCTTTGATGGTCGGTAGACCGCTTGGGCCGGTAGATCATTCCCTCAGGAGTCATCACCGTGCCGTCAATGACCAGCCAGTTGTCGTCGTACGAGTCTCCCCGGACGGTGGCGAACTGATAGCGCACTGGGGGAGGTCGACTGTGCTGGAGAGACCGTTCAGGAGCACTGGGCCAGGATGTCATGGGCTGGCCGGCAGGACGGACTGCGCCTCCCAGCCCAGGTACGGGCCAGAGCGCCGCTCTGGACTCCGCTTCGGAGACAGTCCCGACCTCTGTCAGACGATCTTCTCGATGGGCTCCCGCCCACGAGTAGCGTGAGCACCGCGAGAGCCGGTCACACCAGCCCTCTGACCTGCAGCTTCAGGTTGGCGGAGGCTCAGCGCACATCACACGACGCCCATCACCAGCGGGCTGGCGCCGGTGCTGAAGAGGTCAGTCGTCCAGCCGAAGGCCCATCAGGACATCGTCCACGTATGCGCCGTCCAGCAGGAACTCCTCCGGTAGCACGCCCTCGACCTGGAACCCGCACCGCTCATACAGCCGCCGCGCCGGGAGGTTATGCCCGAGCACCCGGAGCGTGATCCGGCGGGCGCCCTGGGCGCGGGCGGCCAGGCAGGCGGCCTCGACCAGGGCCTGTCCGACCCCGTGGCCGCGGACGTCAGGGGACACCCGCAGACCTTGGATCTGTCGGACGTGCTGGTTACTGGCGAGCGGGGTCGGCGGGACCTGGCGGATGTAGCCGACCACGCGGCCGGCGAGCTCGGCCACCAAGAAGGGCTCTACCCCGTGCCGCTCATCGAACATCAACGCGTCCTCGGCCCGCTGCGGCATGACGTCGCTCAGCCAGGACCAGCCGGCCCGCTCAAGCGCGATCAACGCCGGACCGTCCGACGTGAAGGCACGGCGGATCGTCAGATCATCATTCGCCACGACTACATGCTAGCGGCGTTGGGAGTCCGAGCAGAAGTAGCGACCACACAATCCGGGCCCGCAGGGCCTGGCGGACCCTGGGCCTTGCATGAGCGGGCCAGCCCAGGGACGTCGCGGCCGCCGTCCTCGGCGACGGCGAGCGCGGCCGCCAGCTCCGGGGTCGCGGCCAGGAAGGGAGCCTGGTACAGCCCCGAGGACCGAGCGTCGTCCCGCTCGGCGCTTTCCAGCCCGGCGTCCGCGAGGAAACCCCGGATGCCACCCGGGCGACCTATTGATCCGAAACGGTTTGGGTTCTGGGTCGTTGGTGGGGTGTGAGCGATCTGGTGGGGGACGCGCGGCATCTGTCGCCGTCGGCGCAGGAGG
>NZ_JBIAWQ010000036.1:0-28094 GCF_042895815.1 Streptomyces sp. NPDC001373 | reverse complement strand
GACGCCAGCGCCAGCCGCACATCGTCCGCGGCTACTTCGGCGGCCCACACGTCCGCTACGTCCTGGACGAGAACCCCATGAGTTTCTGATCAATATGAGCAACGGTGCCGGCCGCTTGGGAATCTCGTTTCAGACATCGGCGCTGGCCTCGTCCCTCTCGGAAAGGATCTGCGGTATCCCCTCGATCAGCACCACGACGCTGACCAACTCGTCAGCATCGGAACGCCCCAGCCACACGGGGTAGGTACCGTCCCCGGTCGTCGCGAAGGCCATCAGCTCGCCGCCGGTGGCCGTGTCCCAGGTGCGGTGGATGAACATCGACCCGTCGGTGAGGTCCTCGTACCCGTGGAGGTCCGGCTCCCCCTCGATCAGTCCCCGCTCGAAGAGCGAGAGGAGCGACTCGAAGGATCCGGCATCGGCGAAGCAGCCGGTGGCGCCGTCCGTGTCGAAGCCGGCTATCTGATTCTCGATGAAGATGCGGAGGTCGTCGTCCGCCCCGAGGGCCATCTCCCAGGACGCGGCAGGGCTCTCGCCGAGGAGCAAACGGACCGCCGTGGGGTCCGTGGTCTCGACCTCGGCGTTGCGCCACTCGCAGTGGTATCTGTATGCGACCCGTGCCTCGTCGAGCACGTACTCCCCGGGCGGGATGGGGACCGTGATGTGCGGCCCATTCTCGTGGTCGGTGAACAGGCCGGAAACGGCCAGCAGCCCACTGGGGACGTGCACGGTGCCGACCCGGCGCGGCTCGACGACCGTCTGCTCGGGGTGGTACCCGTCGGTGACCCGCACCCCGGGCCGGAACAAGTCGCCGATCCGGCCCGGCTGCGCGGGGCGCGGCGGCCGCCAGCAGGAGGCGGGGGCATCCCCGCCGTCGTCCTCGAGGAGCTCGCCCGCCTCGAAGACCGGCGGCTCCGTGAACCCGTGCACCCGCGCCGAGAGCAGCGGCCACTCCCCAAAAGCGGGCCGGTCCATCCAGCGCTGGTCCTCCCGGAGGTCGGCCGAGGTGACGTACCCCCGGGGCTCCTCCTTCCGCCGCCCCCTCCCGTCCGGGAACAGGTCCAGGATGACGCGCGGGCACTTGGGATCGAACTCCGCCGTCTCCGGGTCCGGGTAGTTCCAGGCGATGGAGTACCGGTGGAACAGCCGCGCCGGGTCGTCCAGCAGCCTCAGGTCCAGGTCGTGGGTACGGCGGCCCAGGTCGTCGTACACCCACAGCCCGACGTGGTGGTCCCGCCAGGAGACGAGCCGGACCTCCAACGGCGAATTCGTGCCCGCGGTCCGGTACACCACCACGTAGGGCAGCCCGGCCGCGTCGCGCTCCCGGGCCTCCCCGACGGACAGCGTCCGCCAGACGGCGCGGGACTCCGGGTCCCATCCCTGCGCGTACCCAACATCGACGACCACGACCGCCCCCTCCTGCCCCTTGCATGTTCTCGAGCAAGGTAGCTGCAGGCTGTGACAACAGTCCCGCGGGGCCGGACGAGGGGTGTGCTCCGCCCAGACGGTCTTGCGACTATCCGGTCCATGACCTCTAGTCAACGCGGCCGCCGCCGGGAGCAGTGCCGACCTGGCCCGGCAGCGCGCCGGCGGTGTGTCTGCCCCGTCGTCAACTCCCGGTCAGTCGACGCGCGATGGCCTCCAGCAGCTCATCCAGCACCGCCTCGTGCGTCCGCCCCCGAGGGCGGGCCAGCCCCACCCGGCTCGGTGAGACCCCGCGCACTGGACGGAACACCACGTCCGGGTGGGAGTAGAAACGGGCCGCCGACGCCGGGGCCAGCGCTACGCAGCCGCCGGCCACCGCTCCGAGCCACTCGTCGGGAAGGCTGGTGACGGCGCCGACCCGGACGGGGTGCCCGTCCCGCTCCTCCGCCGCCAGCCAGTGCCCCCTCCATGCTCCGGTCCCGGCTGCGGCCGCGACGAACGGTTCGTCCCACAACTTCCAGAATTCCACCGTCTCGCTGTTCGCCAGCGGATGCCGAGCCGGCAGCAGCACCCCGCGCTCCTCAACGAACAACTCCCGCAACGCGAAACTCTCCTGCCCCGGAAACGGCAAACGCACCACTGCCGCAGCCACCTCGCCCCGGGCCAGGCCGGCGCTCGGGTCCGACCAGCCGAACTGCCGCAGTTCCACGCGCCACTCCGCATGCGCCCGGCGGAACTCGGCGATGACCTCGGGGACGCCACCCACTGCGCCGGCGTCCAGGAAACCCAGGCGCAGCACCCGCGCCGCTCGGCCGGTTGCATGCACCGCCTCATCCCAGCCGTCCAGCAGTGCGGGCACCCGCGAGGCGAGCTCACGACCAGCTTCGGTCAGCGCCATCCCCGATCGCGAACGCGCGAAGAGCCGTACCCCGAGATCGTCCTCCAGGCGCCGGATCTGCTTTGTCAGCGCAGGCTGCGAGACGAACAGCCTCTCCGCTGCTCCGGTCAGGCTGCCCTCCTCCGCCACGGCGGCGAAGTACCGAAGCAGGCGCATGTCCACGTCCATGCCACCAGGTTATAGAAGCAGATATTGGACGGCGTAGAAGCGCCCGCGGACCCTGGCGGCATGACCGGTACCCAGCTCGCGCTCCTCGTCGTCACCCTGCTCACCGCCGCTGCCAACGCAGGTATCGCCGCCGCCGACCTCGCCGGGGCGCGCCTCGTGCTGGCCAACTCAGCGCAGGTGGGGGTCGCCCGATCGTGGCTGCCCTGGCTGGCCGCCCTCAAACTGGCTGGTGCGGCGGGCCTCCTCCTAGGCCTCCTCAACACCGCACTGCGCCCCCTCGGCGCCGCCGCGGCCTGCGGTCTCGTCCTGCTCTACCTGGGCGCGCTCGCCTACCATCTGCGCGCTCGTGTGCTCCACAACCTCGCGTTTCCCGGCTTCTTCCTCGCCACCGCCGTCGCCTCGCTGGCCTTGACCGTGTCCTCCTGAAGGCGGCACCACTCACGGTTCGATGAGAACACTCAGCCTTCGCTGCGACAGGTCAGTACCCCCATCCGGCCCCGTACCTCGGGCGGAGGCAGCGGGCCCGTGTCACGGTGACAGAGCGATGAGAGGTCCACGCAGGGCGGGGCCCGGCCGGACGGCAGCCACCCCGGCCGGGCCCCGCTACGGGCGCCCGGGCCCCCGACGGCACGTTCAGAGCGGCTGGGCAGAGGATCCGGCCGGGTGAGCTGCGGGCCGTCGCGCGGCACGCCACGCCCAGGCCGGCTGCCGCGCACGCGAGGATGCCCGCACCCCCGACGACTTCCCTATGGAGACTTACGTGCTGGAACGCAAGCGGTTCAAGGGCCGGATGCAGGTCACCTTCGTCCTGCCCGAGGACACCCCCGAGGGGCCGGTCAGCGTGGTCGGGGACTTCAACCACTGGAACCCCGCCGCACACCCTCTTGAGAGCCAGGGCAACGGCACGTGTACCGCCACCGTCGCCCTGCCCGCGCACAGCGCCCACTCCTTGCGTTACCTCGCCGCCGGCGACTACTGGTTCAACGACGACACCGCCGACGGCCAGGACGGCCCCAACAGCCCCACACCTGACCGGCACACGAACGACGGCGCCCCCGCTCCGCCTGGGACGGGGGCCGGCCTTCGAGGACGGGTCAGGCCGCTGGCGCCGGGCCGTCGCCGACCGCCACTTGCGACCGTATGGCCTCATCAGCCCGGGGTCCGGGCCCGGGTCTACGCCGACGTCCTGCGCCCGGGACGGGACGGCCCGTAACCACAAGGCCCTGGGCAAGCTGCCCTCGCACGGGATGTGCCCGACCTCGTCTTCCCTGCCGGCACCGACCTACTGCAGATTCTGTGGTGCCCGCTCGTACACGAGGACGACCAGTACGCGGCCAACCCCCGGCTCCACTGGCGCAACACGGCCCAGACGGCCGCCGACGTCGCTGACGGCCAACCGCCCCGTCCGCACACCGCGGAGGAGGACTACCTGCCCCGCCCGTGCACGGTGTCCCCCACGCCAGCCCTGGAATACCCGAACTGGGACCTTCCTGACGAACTCAGCGAGCAGATCGGCGAGCGCTTCGAGGCCCTGCAGGAAGAACGCGGCTTCGACTACTTCGAGGTGGCCACCACCCAGCAGAGCAAGGTCGGCGGCTATCCGAGCTGGACCCAGCAGCCCGACTGGCCTGACTGCGCGGGCTGCCGCACACGCATGGAGCACCTGCTCAGCGTCACCGCAACCGAGGCGGGCATGGGCCGTTGGCTCCCCCTGGACGAACGCAACCCCAGCCGGGACCAAGCCGAAACCCCGTCCTGGCGAGCCGAAGCAGACCCCGCCGCCCTCGACACATTCGGACACCACATGTACCTAGGCGGCGGAGGCATGTACTTCTTCGTCTGCCGCAACTGCCCGGACACCCCCTACACGCATCGCCACGACTGCTGAGCCCCGTGCCGCTACCAGCTCGACGGTGGCCCCGTCGGCGGCGGGCTGGTCGGTGGTGCCGGTGCAGGTGAAGCCGACCTTGGCCAGGACGCGGCCGGAGGCCGGGTTGTCGGGGTGGTGCATGGCTTCCACTCGGTCCAGGCCAGCGGTGGTGAAGGCGAAGGCGACCACCTGCTGGGCGGCGTCGGTGGCGTGGCTCCAGGTGTCCTCGCGGCAGGA
This sequence comes from Streptomyces sp. NPDC001373, assembly GCF_042895815.1. Taxonomy (NCBI): domain Bacteria; kingdom Bacillati; phylum Actinomycetota; class Actinomycetes; order Kitasatosporales; family Streptomycetaceae; genus Streptomyces; species Streptomyces sp. NPDC001373. The sequence goes on along the minus strand of NZ_JBIAWQ010000036.1, from coordinate 23,499 downwards.
TGTAGCTGATGGTGCCCATGACGGGCGAGCGGCGGCGCAGGGCGATGAGGCCGATCCTCTCGTCGGCGGCAGGATGCCCCGGCTCCACTGCGCCCTCGGCGTCTCGGCCGCCCCCGCAAGGGCGCTGCGGATCTTCTCCTGGGCTTGGTCGAGGGGGAGCGCGCGGCCGGTCGTGTATCGGACCGAGGCGCCGCTGTTGATGCGGGTGAGGGCGGGGGCGTCGTCGAGGGGCAGGGCGCGCAGGGTCACCATGCTGCGATCAGTTCCTTGGCCCCCCCGCCAACACCCGTTCCCCTCGGCAGCCTAGTGGTGTGGCACGACGGCGACGGGGCACGCCGAGTGGTGGAGGACGGCATGGGCCACCGATCCGATGCGCGCCCCCAGCGCCGACTCACGGATCTGGCGGCCGACGACGAGCAGCCCGGCATCCGAAGCGGCGGACAGCAGTACGTGGCCCGCGCTGCCCAGCTCCACGTGCGTGACGACGTCCACCTCCGGGTACTTGGTCCGCCACGGCTCCAGCGCCTGCTCCAGCGCGGCCTTCTCGAACGGTTCCAGTCCGCCGACCTGGTCCGCGATCCACAGCGAGCCGGGGCTGTAGCCGTAGATGGGGGGAAGGCTCCAGGCCCGGACCGCGCGCAGCGGCGCGGTGCGCGCCGCTGCCGTCTCGAAGGCGAAGCGCAGCACGTCGGCGGATTCCTCCACGCCGCCCTGCTGGCCGACGACCACCTCGCCTTCGTCGGCTCCGGGGCCCGCCATGCCGTGCCGGGCGCGGATGGAGACGACGGGGCATTCGGCGGCGGCGATCAGCTGTTGCCCGGAGGAGCCCAGCAGGAAGCCGGCCAGGGCGCCGTGCCCGCGGGTGCCGAGTACCAGCATCTGCGCGTCCTTGGCGGCGCGCAGCAGGGCCGGCACGGGGAGGTCCGCCACCACGTCCGTGGAGAGGGAGAGCTGCGGGTGGCGGTGCAGCAGCTCGGCCTCTGTCTCCTGCAGGATCTCTTGGGCACGGCGTGCCTCGGCGTCGCGGTCCTGGACGACCGGGAGGGCGAGCGGCTGCCACAGCCAGGCGTGGATCAGATGGACGTGCAGGTCCCGGCGTACGGCTTCGCGAGCCGCCCATTCGGCCGCGGTCCGGCTTTCGGCGGAGCCGTCCACTCCGACGACAAGGGTGCGCTTCACAGGTCTGTCCTCCGTACTGATGCGCGAGCATCGGGGGCGATGGCCGGACGGGCGGCGCCGGGCGGGTGAAGGACCGGGTGCCACCGGGTTCACCCTCCCCGGGCCGGGCAGGTGTGGAGAAGGGCCGACGGTCCCTTCCCTAGGGCTGGTGCTCCCCTGTCGTTCCCCGTGCCGGCGGTGCGAGGGTGCCGGCATCGGCTCAGTCGGCGAACGTCACCGACCCCCACCCGCAGGAGCGGACACGACCGCGTTGACCGCGCCCTCGGTCTCGGAGCTGGACGCCCGCTCTCGTGCCGTCACAACCACCTGGCTGCCGGTCCGGGACGACCACGACCCCGTCCCGACATGATGGTCCGCAACGGCAGCGGCCCGCTACCGACTGGTCATGGACGTCCTCGACCGCGCCCCAGGACTCGCGGACCGCACCAGGGAACCGCACCCGCACCGCCATGGCCGGCCAGCCCGAACGAGCCAGCGGCCTTCACGGCGGGGTGGGCGACGGTGGTGGCCCGTTGTCGTCGTAGACGGGCGGGTTCCAGGGGGTAGGGGTGGGCTCTGGTGCGAAGGGGCCGGCCCGGTTGGCCATGAGGAGCATCATGATGCCGACGGCGACGGAGCTGATGATGATCAGGGCGAGCCCGATCGGATTGCCGGGGTTGTAGTAGTAGCGCTTCGACCACTTGCCGCGCTTGAAGACCGGCTCGTCGTCGTACCGCACAGGCGGGTCCTTTCGTCAGGTGGTGGGTGCGAGGGCGAGACCAGCGCCGCTGGGCCGCTGCTCAACCGTTCACAGCGGTCCTGAACTGCTCCATGCTCATGGTCTTTGCGGCGGCGGGCATCTCGATGGTGAACGACTCGCCGTAGGAGTCGTAGGTGGTGGTGCTCGTCCGGCCGTCGCGCGAGGACTCCACCTGGGCCAGGCGCAGGTTGCCGTCCTCGAGGAAGTAGACGTCCTGGGTGCTGCCGGCGGGGGTCTCGAAGGCCGAGGTCTGCTTGCCGTCGAGGAGCCGGTCCTGGGCCGGAGCGGCTCGGGCGGTATCCGGAATCCGGTAGTACATGTCACAGCCGGATGCGGTCGTGCTGGTCACGTAGGTGTCGGCCAGCCGATCGGGGAGGGTGATCGACTGTCCGCGCTGGCGCAGCGATGCGGCGAGCAGGGGTGCGCTGGTGTAGGAGGTGGTGCCCTTGCAGTAGACGTCGCCGGATACCGGGCCGGTGACCTTCATGTGCAGCCCTTGTCTCGGGTCGGACCAGGTCTCCTGGGTGGCACCGGGGAAGGCGGTGGTCGTTCCTGAAGCGTGGAAGGTCCGTCCTCGCATGCTGCTGTTCGTGGCTTCGATGCGGATGTCCGGTGCCGGGCCGGCAGGTGCAGGCCCGCTGCCGGGCCATGCCGTGGCGGCATCCGCCGGCGTTGTCGGACGGGGCTCGCCCTGCGCGGTGCAGCCGGTCAGGAGCACCGCCGCCAGAGCGGTCGAGGCGAGCGTGAGGTGGATGAGGCTGTTCGGGGTGCGCATGGATCCTTCCGGTTGGTGGAATGCCCGGCGGGTAGCGGCTGAGCTGCCGGGCAGCGTGCGCTCAACACCAGCCTGTGTGCCGTACAGGCCGTCTCTCGGTGCGCTGCTGTCGCCGGTCGAGGTCTCGCCGTATCCCCCGTCGGCGAGACCTCGATACGTTGCCCTCGTGGCTCTGCGGTCAGCCGGTGATGGTGATCTTCCCGTTGGATGACGCCGGGACGGGGGCCGCCTCCGGCTGGGTGGCTGTCAGGCCCCTGAGGAGGTGGGCGAGGTCCACGCCGGTGGCGGAGGTGAGGAGTTCCATGCCCTGGGTGACGTTGTCGGCGACGGTTCGGGAGAGCTTGCTCGCGCCGTCGGTGGAGATGACGGTCATCTTGTCGATGGCGGACAGCGGTTCGGCGGCCTTGGCGACGACCTGCGGGAGGACCTCGACCAGCATCTGGATCTTCGCGGCGTCGCCGTAGCTTTCGAAGGCGTCCGCCTTCTTCTGCATTGCTTCGGCCTCGGCCGCGCCCTTGGCGGCGATGGCGGCGGCTTCGGCGTCGCCCTCCAGGCGGACCGCGTCGGCGATGGCCGCGCGGCGGGCGCGTTCGGCCTCACCGCGCTTGGCGCCCTCGACGGCCTCGGCCTCGGCGAGGGCGGAGCGGCGCTGCTTCTCGCCCTCACCGGTCAGGCGGGCCCGTTCGGCTTCGGCCTGGGCGGCGGCGATGGCGGCCGCGCGTTCGGCCTCGGCCTGCTTGACGCGGGCCACCCGCTTGGCCTCGGCTTCCTGTTCGGCCTGGTAGCGGCGGGCGTCGGCGGGCTTGCGGACCTCGGTGTCGAGCTGGCGGTCGGTCAGCGCGGCCTGGCGTTCGGCGACTTTCTCCTGTTCGGTGAGGATCTGCTGCTGGCGGTCGGCGTCGGCGAGGGGGCCGGCGGCGTTGGCCTGTGCTGCGGCGGCGTCGGTCTCGGCTTTGATCTCGGCCTGCCGCAGGTAGAGGGTGCGCTGGGCAACCGCGATTTCCTCTTCGGCCTTCAGGCGGGCCTGTTCGGCGGCCCGGCGTGCGCTGGCTTCGGCGATGTCGGCTTCCTGTTTGGCGCGGGCGGCTTCGGGGCGGCCGAGGTCTTCGAGGTAGGAGCCTTCGGTGGTGATGTCCTGGATCTGGAAGGCGTCCAGGACCAGACCCTGGCCGGAGAGGCTGGCCTCGGCCTCTTCGGCGACCTGGCCGGCGAAGGCGGCGCGGTCGCGGATGATGTCCTCGACCGACATCCGGCCGACGATGGCGCGCAGGGCGCCGGAGAGCACTTCCTGGGTGAAGCCGACGATGCCGTCCTGCTGCTGGAGGAAGCGTTGCGCGGCGGCGCGGATGGCGTCCTCGTTGCCGCCGACCTTGACGATCGCGACGCCCTCGAGGTGGGCCTTGATGCCGCGCAAGGTGACCGCGCCGCGGACGGCGATCGGGATGTGCCGGCTGGACAGGTCGAGGGTGTAGCGCTGCTGGACGAAGGGGACGACGAACACGCCGCCGCCGACGACGACTTTCTGGCCGCTGTTGTCGGTGAAGACCTGACCGGTGGCCGGATCGGTGGACTTCTTGCCGCGCCGGCCGGTGATGATGAACGCCTCGCTGGGGCCGGCGACCTTGTAGCGGGTGACGACGGCCAGGGCGAGCAGGACGAGGAGTACGAGCACTCCCACGACCGCGGTGACGACTGAACTCATGGTGGATCCCCCCTGCCCGCTGGCACAGGGGCAGATCGGTGATGGGTGAACTGGTGGAGCGAGGGCTCAGTGTTCGACGGCGCGGACGCTGACTGAGGTGGAAGACGGGGCTGCCGTCACCCACACCTCCGCGCCCAGCGGCATGGGTCCGTCGGCGAGCGCCGCGTACTTGACCGGCTGGCCGGCCAGCCGCAGCAGGACTTCGCCGTAGCCGGCCGCCGGGATGGCGGTGACCACGGTCCCGGTCGAGCCCACGAGCTCGGCGTGGCGGGGCGCGGTGGCGCTTTCGCCTTGGGCCAGGGCGCGGCTGAGGCGGTAGGTCAGCCAGCCGGTGGCCGTCCCGGCGACGGAGCCCGTGGCGGCTGCCGCTTCCGGCCCGAGACCTGTGGTCCCGAGCACGATCGCCCCCGTGAAACCGAGCATCGAGACGAAGCCCGCGATCACCGGAAGCGACAGCCACCCGTCGAACAGGGGGCCCAGGGCACCGTCGAAGACGCCTTCGAGGACCCCGTCGAACACCAGCGAGAACGCCAGCAGGGCGATTCCCCCGATGCCGAGACCCAGAAGCAAGCCCATGAGCACCTCCCCGTTGCGCTGGCGTTCTCGCCGACAACGGCATCGTGCCAGCGCGGCACGGCGGCACACATTGCCTGCCGTCGGCAATCTTTACGCCGCTTTAACGCACAGTGGGCGGCAGGATGCCGTCACGGGCAGCTGCTGCGGGCCCCCTCGCCCAGCATCACCAGCCCGGTGACGAGGCAGGAGAGACCGACGACCACCACGGGGGCTCCGGCACCCGGCCGCGGAAGGAAGACGGCCCCCGCCAACGCCGTCGGAGCGCCGCAGGCCACCAGGGCCACTGCGAGGCGAAACTCGGTGAGGAGGCTGCGCACCCGGGCGCTGAGGTCTGTCGCGCTCATGGCGTGGGCTCTCTCCAGTGGTGTGCCGTCGCGCGCCGTGTGATCCACGCGGTGTGGATGAGCAGGGCAACGGCAGCGACACTGAAGACCACGCCCGCCCGCCGCAGTGCAGCCGATCACCACTGGTGCCGGCGCGCCCGCCATGCGCGGGATCGCGTTGAGCGGAGCCAGGGCGTACAGGCACACGGCGGCCCAGGCGTAGGCGACCGCGGTTGGCCGGGAGGGCAGCGTGGACGGTGTCCATCCGGCGGGAATGGCGATCGGCAGCGGGAGGATGAGCAGTGTTGCCGCTGCCAGGGCAAGGGCGTGGCAGGCGGGGTTTCCGTTCATTGCCGCCTCTCTGGGGATGCCCGGGGTAGAGGGGGTTGCGGGCGTGTTTCATGCCGGTGCCCGGCAGCGTCGGGGCGTCGGGGACTGCCGTCAGGAACCCGTCAAAGACGCGTAAGGAATGTATAAGGTAGCCGGTGGTGTGCCGGGAAGCCTGGTCGGCGAACAGGGAGAGCTCTCTTCGCGGATCGAGGTTGGACACCATGGTGCTTGTTGCTGTCTTCGGTGTGGCGCTGCTGGTTGCGGTGCTGCTGTCGGGTCTGGCGGCCCGGACGGTGCTGTCGACGTCGCTGCTGTTCCTGGTGGGCGGGGCGCTGGTGGGCGACGGGTTTCTCGGTCTGGTGCACATCACGCCGGACAGCCCGATCGTCGCGGCGACCGCGGATCTCGCGCTGTTCGCGGTGCTGTTCACCGACGGCATGCACGTTTCGCTGCCTGTGCTGCGCCGCAACTGGAAGAACCCCGCGCGTGCTCTGGGCCTGGGGATGCCGCTGGCCATGGCGGGCATGGCGGTGGTGGCGCACTTCCTGGCCGGGCTGGACTGGACGACGTCGTTCCTGGTCGGGGCGGTGCTGGCGCCCACGGACCCGGTGTTCGCCTCGGCCATCGTGGGCCGCAGGGAGGTCCCGGCGAAGCTGCGGCAGCTGCTGAACGTGGAGAGCGGTATCAACGACGGTCTCGCGCTGCCCGTCGTCCTGCTCCTCATCGCCGCCGCCGGCCCGGCCTCGGGCGCCGCGGACACTTCGATCGGCACGATCGCGCTGGAGCTGGGCCTGGGGCTGGTTTCTGGAATCGTGCTGCCGCTGGCGGTGGCCGCGCTGGTACGACTGCGGCTGCTGGGCGCGGAGCCGAAGCTGCAGCCGCTGCTGCCGCTGGCCACGGGGGTCATCCTGTACGGGCTGTGCCACCTCACGCACGCCAACCCCTACCTGGCGGCCTTCTCGGCCGGTGCCGTGCTGGCGTGCGTCTCTTCCGAGTCCAAGACGGCCTTTGAGCCCCTGGGGGAGGCGGTGGCGGAGCTGGCGAAGTTCGCGGCGCTGCTGGTGTTCGGCGCGCTGCTGACGCCGCGGCTGTTCCAGGACCTGCCGGTGGGTGGGTACGTGGCCGTGGTGCTGGCGATCATGCTGATCCGTCCCGTCTCGTTCCTGGTGTCGCTGGCCGGTGCCCGCCTCGCACGGCAAGAGACGCTGGTCGCCGCGTGGTTCGGTCCCAAGGGCTTCGCGTCCGTCGTCTACGGCCTTCTCGTCCTCCAGGCCGGCATCCCGCAGGGCGAGCAGGCGTACACGCTCATCGCGGTCTGCATCGCGTTTTCGATCATCGCCCACAGCAGCACCGACGTCCCCATCGCCCGCATGTTCCAGGTCTCCGACCTGGCGGGCATCCCCGGCCAGCAGGCCGCCGTCCCCGCCGCCCGCCCCGGCGGTGCGTCCGATCAGGAGAACGCCCATGCTCGCCCGTGACCTCGCCGAGCCCTACCCCCACGTGATGACCGACGATCCGGCGGTGGCGGCGGTCCGCCTGCTGGCCGGACAGAACCTGCCCGCCCTGCTGGTCCTGGACGCCGACGGCATCCCCTACGCCGCCGTGCCGGGCTCCCAGCTGGTGCGGCAGCTTGTACCCGAGTACGTCATGGAGGACCCGCTGCTCGCCGCCGTGATCGACGACCGGCACGCCGACGCGCTCGCCGAGAGCCTCGCGGGGAAGACGGTGGCCGAGTGGCTGCCGCGGCGGACCTTCAAGCCGCCGTATGTCGGACCCGACGCAGGCACGATGCAGATCGCGGCGACGATGGCCCGCACCCACGTCCCGCTCGTCGCCGTCATCGAACGCGACCATGCCGACGAACAAGGTCGGCTGGTCGGTGTCGTCTCCGCCGCAGCCCTCTTGCAGCATCTGCTCGCCAGAGGGGAGCAGATGTGAACGACTGGCACAGCTGGGCCGCAGTCGCCGTCTTCGCCGGCACCTACGCCCTGATCGTCACCGAGAAGATCCACCGCGTCGCCGCCGCGCTCGGCGGCGCGGGCCTCATGCTCGCCATCGGAGCCACGGACGACACCGCCGCCTTCCGCTCCGATGAGACCGGCATCGACTGGAACGTCGTCTTCCTGCTCCTGGGCATGATGGTGATCGTCGGCGTCCTCAAACGCACCGGCTTCTTCGAGTACCTGGCGATCTGGTCCGTGAAGAGGGCCCGCGCACGGCCCTTTCGGGTGATGGCCATGCTGATCGTCATCACGGCGGTGGCCTCCGCGCTGCTGGACAACGTCACCACCGTCCTGCTCGTCGCGCCGGTGACCCTGCTGGTGTGCGACCGGCTGCGGCTGCCGGCCGCGCCGTTCCTGATAGCGGAGGTCTTCGCCTCCAACATCGGCGGCACCGCCACCCTGGTGGGCGACCCGCCCAACATCATCATCGCCAGCCGCGCCGGCCTCACCTTCAACGACTTCCTCGTCCACCTCGCCCCGCTGTGCGCGGTCCTGATCGTCGTCCTCCTCGTGCTGTGCCGGGTGATGTTCGCCCGCTCGTTCACCTGTGACGAGAAGCGCGCCGCAGAACTGATGGAGCTGCGCGAGCGCGAGGCCATCACTGAACCCCGCCTCCTCGCCCAGGGGCTGGGAGTCCTCACGCTGGTCGTCGCCGGGTTCGTCCTGCATCCCGTCCTGCACTACGAGCCCAGTGTCGTGGCCCTGCTGGGCGCCGGCCTGCTCGTCGCCGTCTCGAAGGTGGAGACCGGCGAGGTCCTCGGCGAGGTGGAGTGGCCCACCCTGGCGTTCTTCGCGGGCTTGTTCGTCATGGTCGGCGCGCTGATCGAGACCGGAGTGATCTCCGACCTCGCCGGCTCGCTCGCGAACGTGATCGGCGGCGAAGAGGCCGGCGGCGCCATGGTGCTGCTGGGGGGCTCCACCGTCCTGTCCGGGATCGTCGACAACATCCCCTACGTCGCCACCATGGCACCCATCACCAGCCAGCTCGTCACCGACATGGGCGGCGACCCCGACCACGTCCTGTGGTGGGCCCTGGCCCTCGGTGCGGACCTGGGCGGCAACGCCACCGCCATCGGCGCCTCCGCCAACGTCGTCGTTCTCGGCATCGCCGAACGCAACGGCCAGCGCATCAGCTTCTGGCAGTTCACCAAGTACGGACTCATCGTCACCGCCGCCACCATCTCCGTCTCCGCCCTCTACCTGTGGCTGCGCTACTTCGCGCTCGCGTGAACAGCCGGGACAGGAAAGGCCCGTCCCAGAGGTCTCGTGGGCACCTGGGCGAGGCCGCATCGCTCGTCCTGTGGTGGGCTGCCCTTGCCCTCGTCCTGTGGTGCGCCGGTCAGGCCCTCGGCCAGCCTGCGCCACTTGACGGCTGCGTCGCGAGCAGCGCTCTCCTGGTTGCCCTGGGAGAACTCGGCGCCAGGGCAGGTGAACGCCTGCAGGCCCGGCTTCGGAAGTGCCGCCGGCGGTAGGCCCGGCGGGCCGGTACGTCTTCAGCGTTGCCGGGAAGCGCACCACAGCGCCGTCGCCGATGCCAGCACGAAGGATGCGAGGGCCAGCAGCAGGGTGTTGGCACAAGACAGCAGGTAGAGCACAGCTCCGGCGGCGGTGAGGACGGCGCCGAAGGCCATCAGGGGGCGACGGGCCCGATGAGAAGGCGGCGGGGCATGGGACTCCTGGCAGGGGATGCGGCAAGCATCCCACGGAGTCGCATGCCAGTCACGCCCCGTCTTTCGCCCGACCGCTGGTCAGCTGCCTATGGCCTGGGTCCTGCCGGTGCCTGACAGGTCTGTGCCGGCGCGGCCCGTATCTTTGCTACGAGGCGGTCAGTTGTCTACGAGGGCCGTCAGTTGTTGAGGTCGCGGCGGTTGAAGCGCAGGACGCCGACTGTTACGAGTGTGCCTGAGGCGACGACGAGAACGGCTGCGTCCCACCACTGGAAGCCGTTCTTCAACGGCTCGCCTCCGATGCAGTAGTGGAATGGGGAGAGGTAGGAGAGCCAGCCGGCTCCCATCTGGGCGGCGAAGGTGTGGGCCGTGTAGACGATCACCCCGGCGGCTGCACTGATCACCAGGGCCGCAGCGCGGCGCCCCACGGCTGCTCCGATTCCCAGGGCGAGAGCTCCGAAGGTGATCGCCAGGAGTGCCAGGTTCAGGCTCTGGGCGAGGAACTCGCCGGGTGTGATGCTGGTCAGGCCGGCGCTGGTGCGCACGGCGAGGACCGCGAACCAGACCAGGGTCGCGATGCCGAGAGCGTCGGCTGAAGACGGCCTGGCCTACCGTCTGGCCGCGGAGTTGCGCGACGTGTACCAGGAGAGGGTGACTGGTGGTGCCGGCTGCCCAGCCGCCGCATGGCGGCCACGGACCGGTGGGCCGCACACAGTCCCGGAGAAGTCGGGCGAGTCCCCCACAGAAGACAGCCGCGCACGCCATCGCCGGGGCACGCCCGCGGCCGGGAACTGCATCGGGTGGAGGCGGCACAGCCGGACGAGGAAGCCCTGACCGCAGCGGGGGTCACCGGGGCGGCTGCCCTGGCGCTGGTCTATGAGGACGACAACATTGCGGGTGGTGATGCGGCTGTTCGACGACGACTTCGCCACCGCCGTCTACCGCACGCTGCGCGCCGCGCACCCCGCAGCCCTCACGCGCAGCCGCAGCGTCACCCATCTCGCCACCCCCGCCTTCGCCGGAGCCATGATGGGGCGACAGATCCTCGGCGCCATACCGGTCGAACGCCGGGTGCTTCTCTTCGCCGCCCTGGAAGTGGCCGGACACCCTCAGCTGGAGGGCCGAACCATTGCAGAATCCTTCCGGCCCGGGGCGTGGCGGGTGATCGCCCTGGACACCGCCGCACCCCCGGACCGGCTGCCGGACCTCTCGTCCGTGCCGAGCGAAACACCCCAGGCCCACCCCAAGCTGGTCTGGGACCTCCACCCGGGCTATGTCCTCAGCCCGCAGGACCGGGTCGTACTGGCCGCCACCCGCCGTGGGCTGGCAGAGCTCCTCGGGCGCCGGAACATCCACACACCGGGCAGCTGACCGCCCCGCCTAGACGGCCCCGCCACCGACACCGGGCAGGACCGCCGGCAAGGCCGCAGACGGCAGCCATCGGCCTGCCCGCTCACCCACAACCGGCCCACGGGCAGGCCGGCAAGCCTGACCGTCCGATGACGTTCTTCGGTCCCGGGCAGAATGCGCTGGTCGCCTGCCCCAGAGCCTACGGCTGTGAGAACTGCCTCAGCCGATCTCCCGAGCAAAGGCACCCGTGCGACATAGACGGCTCCGAAAGAAGAAATACCCGTTCAGCGACGCGAGTTCGGTGGGGCCGCCTCGGGAATTTCCCTGCACGCTGCCTGCGGTCACCGTCATCCGGCTGGTCCCTCGTGTGGAGGGGGCGCCGCTGACAGATGCATCACGCCTCGGCACCGGGCCAGCCCAGCAGCCGGGCGCCGATCGCGGCGGTCTGGAGTGTGTACCGGTGGCGTGGATCGACGGGGTCCGCACCACAGAGGGTGTGGATGCGCTCCAGGCGATACGTCAAGGCGCGCACGCTCAGCGACAGGCGCCGTGCCGCTTCCGTAGCCACGCAGCCGCTGTCGAAGTAGGAGATCAGCGTGTCCAGCAGCGCCTGAGGCCCACCGCGAGCCTGGCGGAGCGGGCCCAGCACACTCTCCACCAGGTCGGCCATGGCCTGCCGATCACGGGTGAGTACGGGGTAGACGAGCAAGTCGGCGGCGTGCAGCACTGGCCCCTCCAGCCCCATTCGTTCGGCGAGATCGAGCGCGTTGAGTGCTTCCTCGTAGGAGTGAACGACCCCACCGGGTCCCGGATGGGAGCGACCGATGGCGGCCCGGCCGCCGGCGGTGGCCACGTGCGCCTGCTTGGCGAAGAAGGCCAGGACATCGGGCTGGTCCCCCGGGGCCACGCAGATGAGCCGGCCGTCCTTGGTGGCGAGCAGGATCTGCCTGTTACCGAACCGCCCCAGGACCGCCTCCTCGATCCGGCGGGCCACCGGGTAGCCATCACCGTAGGGCTCGGGACCGGCAGCCACCGCCACCGCGTGCGCCTGCGAGAGCCTCAGCCCGAACCGCTCCGCCCGCTCCGCCAGCCTGCCCAGCCCGCCGCGCCCGTACAGCAGGTCGTCGATGAACTCGCGGCGGGCAGCCTCCTGCTGGCGCACTGCCTGGCGCTGGGCCAGCTCGTAGCCCTCAACGAACGCATCCACTGCCTGCTCCACAGCGGCCAGCAGCGGCCCCGAGGGCTGTGTCGGTGCGACCGTCTGGGCTGCGGCCAGGTGGTCCCGTATCAGCGCGCGCAGCGGCAGTCCCGCTTCCGCCGACCGATCGCCCTCGGCCCGGCGGGCCTCCACCTCGGCGCGGGTGAGCCGACGCCCCGTGGCACTCGCATGCCGCAGGATGTCGACATACCCGGCCAGATGGCTGCCCGCAACTTCCCGGTCCGCCACGTCACTCCCCCGATGTCATCCACTCATACGCGTCATTGACGCGAGAACCAGAGTGCCACGCGCTCGGAGCCGCGCCGGCACGGCATCGGCCCGGCGCAGGACAGGAGCCCGCACGGAACACCCCACCGCAGCGACGGCGGCCAGTACGGCCCCCTAGCGAGAGCAGCGGCGAGCGAGGACGAGCCGGCATCCGCGATCCCGGCAGGTGCATGCCGGTGCACACCCTCCAGACCTGATGGGCCGCACAACCAGCGGCTACGACGACGCTCCCGAAGGCGCCGGACTGGTCCTCGCCTTCAGCGACTACGACAGATTGATGACAACCTGCCCCAAGGCGGCGCAGGTCGTCCTGGACATCATCGCCGGCCCGGCCCGCCAGGCAGCCGTACTTCGCCGCCGCCTGATCGGCCTGGTCCAGAGCAACGATCCGCAGATCCGGTTCGAGCCCGTCGGCGCCATGCCCGTCATGTGGAACAGCGACGAATGGGCGGACAACAATCGAGGCTGCGCATGGCACCCGAGGGAGACGGTCAACGCCCACACGACGGTCAAGAGGTGGCCGTGGATCGCCAAGCGGCGGTGACGCACCCTTCCTCCCAGTGCCACCATCCCTCAGCCTCGCCGTGCTCCAAGAGCTTCCGAATCCGTGGCAGCTCCGCATCGGGCGGGACGTCAAGAGCCACCATCCTGAATTGCCCGATCCCCTCGCCGGTGGTGCCCAGGCGATGAAAGGTCTTCAGCACGGTCTGACGGGCGGCAACTGAACCACTGTCCTTCAGCACGATCAACCTGATCGTGCAGTGCTCCGAGGCCCGGACCGTCTCCCCGGCCCAGCGAAGACCTTCCTCGTCGGGTTCTACGCGGATGATGTCCCCGCTGGCGACTCCGCGTACGAACCAGGGAGTGTTGTCCAACCGCACCGAGCCGTCGCCGAGATCAACTGCCCACAAGCTTTCGACGCTTGCCGGCGGCCAGCCCTCCTCATCCATATCCATGCGGAAATGAACCTTCACACGATCTCCGCTGATGCTCGTCACCGCACCATCCTCCACGCTGTCGCAGCGCTGGAGGTCATCCCCATCAGCGCCTTTCGTTCCCCGCCGCAGAAGGCGACAACCGGATGTTCGACCGGCTCCACGGCCGTAGCCCGAGGACTTGCTCCGCGTCGGCGACGGTTGCCTTGGTCAGGGCGGGCTGGACACCGTAGGTACGTCCGCTCCAGAAGGACGCCTTGATCTCATCAAACTTCATCGGCTCCTCCGCTCGGGCCGTCGTGGCGAATCAGCTGGTCAAGCTCTTCCGCGGAGTCGGCGGCGAGGCGGTAGACGCCCTGAAGGCTCACCGAACGGATCAGCCGTCCGTCCTCGACGTACTTGAGCAGGCGCTCGCCACGGCGAGACGTGAACGTCAGCCGCTCCAGAAGGTCCCCCGGGACGACCGTGTCGAACTTGAGCGGGGCATTTGGCGGTCCGACGAGCACTTCAGTGACACATCCAGCCTTGAGCGGGCTCCAGTCCAGCAACTTCACGTAGTCGTCATCGGGAAGCACCGAGCCGACGTTCTCGTAGGGGACGATATGAGCTACCTCCAGCATCCCCAGTACATGGAGGCGAGTGCGGTGGGCTCGCACGGGGTAGATGCGGTCGCCAGGCTGCACCCCTGCGCGCTGGAAGCTCGGCAGTGACTGGTGCGGCCCGCCGAACAGCATCGTCAGACGCTGACCGGTATAGCCGGACCGTTCAAGCTCTCGGCACAAGTCGTTGGTCCACAGCGTCGTATATGAGTTCGGCACGCCAGCACGGTAGCCGTGCCCTCTGACAGTCACTGTCCCTGGAGGCCGATGTCAGTACGCAGTGGAACTCGACGCACTTGTAGCACACCCCGACGTTCGGACTGCCGCGCCTGAAGGAATTTTCGACTGTGAAGAGATGCCGAGCATCGCCTGGAACGCCCACCAGAAGGCGACCGGCCAGGAACTTCCCGCCGACGCCTTCACCGTCCGGTACCCGGACCCGGACCCTGCCTGGGACTGCGATTTTGACGATCGTGAAGAAATGGCTCGCAGGCTCCCGCCTTGACCGCGCTGTATTCGTACTGACAGCAGGCGGCAACATCCCGTGCTTCCGACAGCTCCCTGCCTGAGCCGACCCCCCGTAACCGCTACTCACGTCCTGTCCGGAAGGCCATCATGAGCTGGGACGTGATCCTCCTACGCCTGCCCGACGACGTCACCTCGGTAAAGGAGATCCCCGCCGACTACACCCCGGATCCGCTCGGCCGGCGAGACGAGGTACTCGCGGCTGTCGCCCAGGCCGTTCCCGATGCCCGTCGCCGGCGCCGGCCTCTCCGAGAACGCCATGGGAATACGCCTGCTCGACCAGACCCCCTCTCAGAGGAGTAGGCCGCAGGCGCGGATCATCACCAGGGCCGCCATCACGACGATGGCGAGGAAGAGACCGGTCATGTTTCGCGATGGACCCGAGGTGCCGCCGTGCATCCACCCCGGCAGGCGCCACATCGGGTCGGCGTTGCCCCATAAAGGGGAGACGGATACCCGGCCAGCTCGTCGAGCAGGTCGGCCTGGGCGGCGCGCGCCGGTCCAAGGGCCAGCACCAAGGCGTCGGCGAGTTGGCACGGTGATCGTCGTAGGGCGGTGCCCCGCGCCAGGAGACAGCAGAGTGGGACGTCTGCCGCAAGCACGGGCCCGGTCACCCTGCCGCCGCGCGTGCGCCGGGTCAGGCCGGGCAAACAGCGGTGACGAGGAGGGTGGGACCCGAGGCCGGGGCCGGCGCGGACAGTTCCTCGATGGCGAGCCCGCGCGCGGCACGGCAACGAGGACGCCGACTCGATTACCACGCCAGCCCGTTCGCGCGACGTCACCCGCAGGGTCGAAGCCCAGCGGAGCGAGGGCTATCGGCGTCTGTTCACGGCGCCCGCCACGGTGAGCCCGGCCCGTACGACGTCGACCAGTCGGAGAGGCCCCGTCTCGCCGTCCTCGACCCGGAGCAGCGCACGCACCTCTCCGGCCTCCTCGCACGCATCGCCGCCGAGCAGGGGCTGACTCCCGGCGTCCACCCCGACCACCGCGACCGCGGCTGAGATCCGCGCAGGCTTCGGAGTCTCCTGCGCCTGCCCGTCGAGGGCGGGCGGCGGCGGACGCGGAGGTGTGGCCTGGGCGCCACACGGCCGGTGGTTCATGGCCGCTCCCACTCCCACGGCCGTCGGGGACATGCGATCGCCGTTCGGGGCCCAGGCGTCGACACCCACGCGGCACGGCTCGGAAAGGCTCAGGGCCCGGGGCGCCGGTACCGCACGGGTGCCGGGCCGTGAGGCCGGGGGTGCCGTCCGGGCCGGCGACCGCGCCACCGGCCGCGCTCCGCGCCGAGGTCGGAGCCCCGGCCGGGGCCGAACGCGGCCTGGGACCCGGCGCGCGCGGGCCGGCCGCCCGGTGTGGCGGGTGCGAGTGCGGGCACGAGGCCGTGCGCACGCCCCGCCGCATCGACCGGGCGGACCACAGATGCGATTCTGGTTGGTGCGTGCCCTCACCCGCGTCACGACTGCGCCGATGCCGCGGTGGGCGAAGGAGGTCCGGCCATGGTCGCGTCCGAGGCGTCCCGCACCGGGCCCGGCTCCGTGCGGATGTTTCCTTCCGAGCCGGGCGGTCTGCTGGACGTCCTGAGCGTGGCCGCCGTGGTCCTGGACGCCGAAGGGCGGATCACCTTGTGGAGTCCGCAGGCGCAGGACCTGTTCGGCTGGTCGGCGGCGGAGGCGCTGGGCCGCTACGCGGCCGAACTGCTGGTGGCCGAAGAGGACGTCGACCTGGTCCTCGAACTGTTCGCCAAGGTCATGGGCGGTGGCGGCGCCTGGGCGGGCGTCTTCCCCGTACGCCACAAGGACGGCTCGACGAGGCCGGCGGAGTTCCGCAACATGCGGTTGCAGGACGAGCAGGGCGGCGCGTACGCCCTGGGCATCGCCTGCGACGAGGCCGTCCTGCGGGGCGTGGAGCGCGATCTGGCGCTGTCGGTGCCGCTCGTGGCCCAGTCTCCGCTCGGGCTGGCCGTGCTGGACACGGGTCTGCGCTACGTCCTGGTCAACCCCACGCTGGAGCGGATCAACGGCCTGCCCGCCGGAGAGCACCTGGGCCGTACGCCCCGCGAGGCGCTGCCGTTCCTGGACACGGACCTGATCGAGGCGTCGATGCGGCAGGTCCTGGACACCGGCGTGCCGCTGCTGGACCAGTACGGGACCGGCCACACACCGGCCGATCCGCACGAGGAGCGCGCCTGGTCGGGCTCGTACTACCGGCTGGCGGACCCGGGTGGACGGGTGATCGGCGTGGCGCTGGTGGTCGTGGACGTCACCGACAGCCACCGCGCGGCCCGGGAGGCGGCCGAGGCCCGCAGACGCCTCGACCTGATCGCCCGGGCGTCGGTCACCGTGGGGACCACGCTGGACCTGGAGCGGACGGCCCGCGAACTCGCCGACGTGCTCGTGGCCGACCTGGCCGACCTGGCCTCGGTCGACATCCTCGACTCCGTCCTCGAAGGCCGCGAGACCTCGCCGCCCGGTACCCCGCCCGGGCAGGCCCTCTTCATGGCCCTGGCGCTGGCGAGCTCCTACGAGACGGCCGCCGTCCGCGCCGCGGACCCGGTGGGCGAGCGCACCACGTACTCGGCCGACCGCCTGGTCACCCGCTGCGTCACCAGCGGGCGCCCCGTCCTCGTCGCGCACGTCACCGGTGCCGACCTGGAGCGCATCGCACGCGACGGGGCGGCCGCGGACCTCCTCGCCCGGGAGGGCGCGCACTCCTATCTGGCGGTGCCCCTGCGCGCCCGCGGCCAGGTCCTCGGCGCCCTCGGCCTCCTGCGCACCCGCGATCCGCGCCCCTTCGGCCACGACGACGTCACGCTGGCCGGGGAGCTGGCCACGCGCGCCGCCATCGCCATCGACAACGCCCGCTGGTACCAGCACGCCGCCGACACCGCCCTGACCCTCCAGCGCCACCTCCTCCCGCACCCCCCGCCCCGGGCCGCCGGTCTACGGATCGCCTACCGCTACCAGCCCGCGGCGGCCGCCAGCGGGATCGGCGGCGACTGGTTCGACGCGATCCCCCAGCCCGAGGACAAGACCGCCCTCGTGGTCGGCGACGTCATGGGACACGGCGTCCACGCCGCCGCCACCATGGGGCAGCTGCGCACGGCCACCCGCACCCTGGCAGACCTCGGTCTCGATCCGGCAGAGGTCCTGCGCCACCTCGACCACATCACCGCCGAACTCGACGGGACCATGGCGACCTGCGTCTACGCCACCTGGGACCCGAACCGCTCGCGCTGCCGCGTCGCCCTGGCCGGCCACCCGCCGCCCGTCGTCATCCGAGCGGGGCGGGCCCCCGAGCTGGTGGACCTTCCGGTGGGCGTGCCGCTCGGTACGGGCGGTCTCGGCGACGCCGGGTTCGAGAGCTCCGTCCTCGGCCTGCTGCCCGGCGACCGGCTGGTCCTGTACACCGACGGCCTCGTCGAGACCCGTGACGACGCCCTGGACGACCGCTTCGACCTGCTGCTCGGCCTCCTCTCCGCTCCGGGGCTCTCCCCCGAGGCGGCCTGCGACCGGCTCCTGGCGGCCCTGCGCCACCGTGACGCCGCCGACGACGTCGCGCTGGTCATCGCCCAGGTGGGCGCCCACCCGGCCGCGGCCGGTGCCGGCCCGTACTGAAGGGCGGCCCTGGGCGGCCTCGGGGGGCGGGTGGACCCGTCTGCCGAGACGGCGTCCTCCACCGCGTCGCGGTTCAGTGCTGCCGCTCGAATCCCGCCAGCAGTCCGCGGGGGTCGAAGGTCACCCGGATCCGGGTGACCCTCCCGCCTTCCACGTGCATCCAGTTCGCCGTCGGGGCGGGCGGTGCGACCCTCGTGCAGAGGTCGAACCAGGTGATCACCTCATCGCCTTCCGCAACCCGCACCTTCACATCGATCTTCTCCAGCACCCGGCCGAGCCCCTTCAGTCCGGTGAGCGCCTCCTCCACCCCCGACGCCGTTCCCAGCGCTCCGACGAATTCGACATCCTCGGCCAGCAACCCCCTCAGGGTCTCGAAGTCACCCGCCTCCCAGGCGGTGAAGTAGGTCTCGGCAAGTTCGCGCGCGGTCTTCGTCGTCGTCATGCCTCCATCCTCCCGACCCTCTTTCCATTCGTCCAACAGATGGATCAGATGCGATCTATCATTGCTGGATATGGAGATCCATCAGCTGCGCTACTTCGCCGCGATCACGGACGAAGGCACCTTCACGGCCGCCGCCCAGCGCCTGCACGTCAGCCAGTCCGGCATCAGCACCCAAGTGGCCAAACTGGAGTCGGAACTGGGCCAGCAGCTCCTCGACCGGTCCGGCCGCCGCATCCGCCTCACGCCGGCCGGTGAGGCCGTTCTCCCCCTCGCGAAGAGCGCCCTCGCCACCCTCGAGGCCATCCAGCACACCGCCGCCGAGTTCTCCACCGCCGTCCGGGGCCGGGTCCGTCTCGGCATGATCACGGGCTGCTCGATCCCGTCCTTCCTCGACACCGTCGCCGACCTCGGCCGCACCCACCCCGGCATCGAACTCAGCCTTCACGAGGGCCACTCGGACGGCCTCCAGGCCCAGGTCCTCTCCGGCTCCCTCGACCTGGCCCTCATCGGCTACGCGGGCGACGTGGCCCCGGGCCTGGAGGTGGGCACCGTCATCGACGAGCCGATCGCCGCCGTCGTCCCGGCCGGGCACCCCCTCGACCGGGCGGAGCTGCGCCTCGCCGACCTGCACGGGACGAAGATCCTCTCCCTTTCCCCGGGCACCGGCATCCGCGCCGCCTACGAGGACTCCTGCCGCCGGATCGGCCTCGAGCCGCGCGTGGACATCGACGCCAGTTCCCCGGCCGCCCTGCTCCGCCTCGCCGAGCGCGGCGCGGGCGCCGCCGTCCTCAGCGCGTCCTCCGCACAGGGCGCCGGCCTGCGCACCGTCCACCTCGCCGACGCCGCCACGCACGCCCGCCTCGGCCTCATCACCCGCCGGGGCCAGCACTCCCCCGCCGCACAGCTGCTGCACAGCAGGCTCCTCGCCGCGCTGAGAGCCGGCCGGCGTCCCGAACCCGGCCGCGCTCGCGCCCCCGGCCACCCCGGGATTCCCGGATAGGCGTCCGGGAATGCGCGCGTGCGGCCGCCCCCGGTCAGTGTCCGGCCGCGGCCTTCACCAGGGCCACGGTCAGGCCGATCGCGGCATCGAGGGCACCGGCCAGCAGGCCGGCCAGGAGGCCGCCTCCCATGCGCACACCCCCGTAGCAGCCCCAGCCGAACAGACCCGCGACACTGACGACCGCCGCGGCCAGCAGCGCGGTGTCGACGGCCATCACGCCCACCGCGGCGGCGGCGACCAGCACCAGCGGGCCCGCGGCGGACAGCAGCAGCGGACTGCTGACGGACAGCATGCCGCGCAGCTCCCGCCCCGTGGCCACCCTGCCGTGCACCACCCGGTGGGCCTGCTGGTCGGCCACGACCGCCGCCAGCCACAATCCGACGGCCGTCGTCCCCAGCGTCGCGGCGGCGCCGGCCGCGTCCACGTGTCCGGCGGCCCGCAGGCCGACGACCACCGAGATCATCGTGATCGTCGCGTAGATGCGCTCCTTGAGCAGGGCGGCCTCGAACCGCGGGTCGCCCGTCCCCCCAGGTCCTCCGGCCGTGCTGTCGTGACCCATGGGGCCACCCTAGGCCGCCCGTTGCGGTAGGGCGGGGCGCCGGAGCCGTGTGTCGCCGACGGGCACTCCGGCTCGGCGCACCCCCGCTCCTGTGCCGCGCAGGGGGTTGAACGGTCCTGCCCACCGGCGTGTTTGACGGCACGTCACGCCCTTTAAGGTGGGGCACCGTGACGAACGGCAGCGACGACATACTGACCCCGCTCAACCCCCTCGACCCGCGCGAGACCTCCGGCTACCGACTCCTTGCCCGGCTCGGCGAGGGCGGCATGGGCACCGTGTACCTCTCCCACACCCGGGGCGGACAGCCCGTGGCGTTCAAGGTGATCCGCCGCGAGTACGGCCAGGACCCCGACTTCCGGCGCCGGTTCGAGCAGGAGGTGCGGGCCGCGCGCCGGGTGCAGGGCTACCACCTGGTGCCGGTCGTCGACCATGACACGACGGGGCCGCTCCCCTGGATCGCCTCGGCCTTCGTCCCCGGGCTCACGCTGGCGGACGCGCTCGCCTCCTGCGGTCCCCTCCCCCTGTCCGCCGTCTTCCAGCTGGTCGGCTGCACGGCCAGGGCACTGGGTTCCATCCACGCGGCGGACGTCGTCCACCGTGACCTCAAACCGGCCAACATCCTGCTCGGCTCGACCGGCCCCTACGTCATCGACTTCGGCATCGCACGGGCTGCCGAGAGTACGCAGCTGACGCACAGCGGCGGCATCGTCGGCACCCCGCAGTACATGTCGCCCGAACAGGCTCTGGGCGAGCCCGTCACCGCGGCCGCCGACGTGTTCTCCCTCGGCCTGATCGCAGCGGTCGCGGCCACCGGTCGGCACCCGTACGGCGAAGGCGGCGCGACCGCGCTCGCCGTACGGATCGCCAACACCGGGCGGGCGGCGCCCGATCTCAGCGGCCACCCGGCTGCGCTGCGGACCCTGCTGGAACGCTCCCTCACCGCCGAGCCCGCGGCACGCATCACGACGGACGAGCTGGCCGTGCTGTGCGAACGGGCGGCGGGGCGGCCGCTGCGCGCGTTCGACGGCTGGCTGCCGGCGCCGCTCATGGAGCGCATCGCCCGCCGGGAGGCGGCCGCCGCTCACCCCCCGGAGCCCACGCCGACCCCGACCCGCCCCGACGCCGGCGCACACTGGTCCGGGCAGCCCACGGTGACGGCCCCGCCGAGGCCCGGCCCGGCCCACCCCCCGCAGCCGGCGCAGACCCCCTCTCCGCGATCCGCCCAGCGGGTACGCGCGTGGCCGGCCGCGGGCATCGCGGTGGCCGCGGGCCTCACCGCGGTCGTGACCTGGGCGGTCGTCAGCCCGGACGGCGGCGCGAGGACTTCCGACGGGTCTCGGACGGACCGCAGGCCCGCGGGGGCGTCGGCCCCCGCCTCCTCGGCGTCCTCCCCGTCCCCGTCCCCGTCCCCGCAGGCCGCGTACACGCTCGTCTTCGAGGACAAGCCCCTCACCCTGCGCGCACCGGCCTTCAACACCGGCACGCACGTCGACCTGGACGCACCGAAGCTGTTCCCCGACGGCAAGATCGGCAAGACCACCGGAATGGAACTCACCTACCAGGACTGGGGCGACGCCGACCTGAGGTTCCTCACTCCCATGGGCAAGGGCGGCGGCACCACACCCGAGGCATGCAGGACCGGCGTGGACACCGACACCCTGCCGGCCGCACTCCCCCGCAAGGACCTGAACCTGGGCACGGCCCTCGCGAAAGGCACCGTGTTGTGCACCGTCACCAGCGAGGGCAACCTGGCGATGCTGCGGATCACCGATGTGGTGCCCCCCGCCAAGGGGGGCGGCCTGTCGTCCGACATGCCCGACTACGTCACCACGCTGACCCTCTGGAAGATCGCCAAGTAGATCGCCCATGCCGCGGTCGCCCCCTGCGCCTGGGCACCGGCAGACCGGCGGACACGTCCTGCCGGCCGCCGTGCAGAGCGGGCCCGGTGGTCAGCCGCGGACGCGGCTGACCCGGCCCTCGTCCCACACCGGTGCGTCCGTCTCCACCACCCGGCCGTCCTCCCGGAAGACCAGGAACCGGCTGAACACCCGGGCGAACCAGCGGTCGTGGGTGACGGCCACCACCGTGCCGGTGAAGCCGGCGAGCGCCTGTTCCAGGGCCTCGGCCGAGATCAGGTCGAGGTTGTCGGTCGGCTCGTCCAGCAGCAGCAGGGTCGCCCCGGCCAGTTCCAGCAGCAGGACCTGGAAGCGCGCCTGCTGTCCCCCCGAGAGGGTCTCGAAGTTCTGGCGGCCTGCGCCCGCCAGGCCGTAGCGGCTCAAGGCCGACATGGCGCCCTGGAGGTCGAGCCCGGGACGGTCGCCCTCGCCTGCGCCGAGGATGTCGGCCGGGGTCCGGCCGGCCCACTCCGGGTGCCGGTGCGTCTGGGCGAAGAGCCCGGGCCGGACGCGTGCTCCCAGCCTGCACTCACCCGTGTGGGCCACGGTCGCGGCCGTGTCGAGGAAGACCTCGTCCAGCAGGCGCAGGAAGTGGCTCTTGCCCGATCCGTTCGAACCGAGCACGCAGACCCGGTCACCGAAGAACACCTCCAGGTCGAACGGCCGCATCAGTCCGCTGAGTTCGAGGCTCTTGCAGGTGATGGCACGGATGCCGGTGCGGCCGCCACGCAGGTCCGGTGCGACCCGCTGACGGCGCGGCGGTGCGGGCGGCGGACCCGCCGCCTCGAACTTCGCCAGCCGCGTCTGCGCCGCGTGGTACCGGGAGGCCATCTCGTCGCTGATGGAGGACTGCTGACGCAGGGTCCGGACCAGCTCCTTGAGCTGGTCGTGCTTCTCGCTCCAGCGCTGGCGCAGCTCCGCCGCCCGCTGCCATCGGGCCTCACGGGCCTCGCCCCAGGTGGCGAACCCGCCGCCGTGGGTCCAGGCCGTTCCGCCCTCCAGGGTCACGACCTGGCCGGCCGTGCGGCTCAGCACCTCCCGGTCGTGGGTGATCAGCAGCACCCCCTGCCGGGTCTGGGTGAGCTGCTCCTCCAGCCAGCGCTTCCCCGGTACATCCAGGTAGTTGTCCGGTTCGTCCAGCAGCAGCAGTTCGGCCGGACCCCGGAGCAGGGCCTCCAGGACGAGCCGCTTCTGCTCCCCGCCGGACAGCGTCGTCACCTCCCGGAACTGCGCGGTTTGGAACGGGACGCCGAGCGCGGCGACCGTCACCGTGTCCCAGAGCACCTCGTGGTCGTACCCGCCGGCCTCGCCCCAGTCCACCAGCGCCTGGGCGTAGCGCACCTGGGTGCGCTCGTCGTCGGCCTCCATCATGGCGAGTTCGGCCGCGTCGAGGGCGGCGGCCGCCGTCCGCAGGGGCTGCGGGGCGACGGTGAGCAGCAGATCCCGGACGGTGCGGTCGTCGCGCAGGCTGCCGATGAACTGCGGCATGACGGCGACGGCGCCCTGGCTGCGGAACGACCCCTGCTGCGCGGGGATTTCGCCCGAGAGGGTGCGCAGGAGAGTCGTCTTGCCCGCACCGTTGTCGCCGATGAGCGCGACGGTCTGACCTGCCGAAACCCGGAACGAGACATCGCTGAACAGCTCGCGCCCGTCGGGGAGGACGTGCCCCAGGGAAGCGGCTTCGAGGTAGCCCATGGGGCAGATGCTATTGATCCGAAACGGTTTGGGTTCTGGGTCGTTGGTGGGGTGTGAGCGATCTGGTGGGGGACGCGCGGCATCTGTCGCCGTCGGCGCAGGAGG
>NZ_JBIAWQ010000035.1:0-29784 GCF_042895815.1 Streptomyces sp. NPDC001373 | reverse complement strand
GGCAACCTTGCCGCAGCCGACCTCGGCCAGATCACCCGGGCCGTCAAGCGCAGGCTCAAGCAGATCCAGTACCGCCCGGACCTGGTCGACGGGTGTCTGGCCGGCACCGGCCTGATCACGGACAGCTGACCGACATCACGAATTCAAGTTCAGTACATCATCCGGCGGAGCAAGAATGCCGCCGACAAAGCGCCTCAAAGACCTCGTGAGCAGGGGAAACGCCGCCTGCCCCGCTCCGGCAGGCGGCATCACCGCAGGTGCAGGAAGCTCCGCACGTCGTCATAGCCGTCGACGGCGCGGCCGTCCACATCCGTCGGCTCCGCCTCAGCCCGCGCCGCCAGCGACTCCGCCAGGGCCAGGGCTTCATCGCTGAGACGGCCGAAGCGTCGAGCGGTGTCTCCCAGACACAGACCGGCCAGCCCCAGCAGCGGACTCCCCGGCACAGCCCGCGTCCCTACCTGCACGCACCAGAACTCGACGAAGTCCGCGTGGTCGTCGTTCAACGCGGTCCCGACCAGAACTCCCGCCGCCTCACCCTCTGCGGAGCGGTCACGGAGAGCCCGCTCCAACGTCTCAACCACTACTCCGTCGGCGACGGCCGTGACGTCTGTGCCGGTGTCTTCGGTGTGCCGCCCGGGTTCGTGCCCAGGACGACGTACCACGACTTCCCCTTCCGGGTTAGCGTCAGCGTCTCATTGACGGGCTGGCCCTTGTCGTCCGTCGCGCGGACCTGGGCGTCTGCCGTGTCCGGGCCGAACTCGTGACTAACCCGGACGTCGTCCACCTGCAGCTTGCGTCCGCCCTGCGCGGCGATCAGCTTCTGCGCCTCCTCCTCCGTCCCCGCATTCCCGGGCGGGCCGAGTTTCGCCAGGGCCTGCGGATCCCGGTCGTTGAGCGCCTTCACGTACGCGACCGCGGTGTCGCGCTCGTTTCTCGCCTTCCCCTGGTCACCGCCCCCGCCCCCGATGCTGTCGCACGCGGCCACGGACAGGACCGCGACCGCCGTCGCGCACACGATGCGAAGTGGTGTCTTCATGTCGCTCCAGAGGAAGGCGAGCCGGTCAACGACGGTGAACGATCAGGTGCGGTGCGCGTACCACGTCGTGTGCGGCCGCGCGGCGAGGAGGTTGGTGAGCTTGCGGTTGTGCGTGTTGTTCGTGTGGTAAGTCAGGTAGATCTCGTCGTTGCCCGAGAAGCCGGTCACGATCATCGTGTGGTCGATGGTGTTGTCACGGTCCCAGTCCGCCTGCAGTACGTCGCCCAGGCCCATCTGCCATACGTTGGACAGGATCCGGGTGCGCTGCGAGTACTTCGTGGCGAACCAGTACCAGTTCTCCGCACCCGCCCAGGTGTAGCTGGTGGTCCAGGTGTGGCCGCCGTAATACCACTTGTCCTTGTCCTTGCGGTCGAAGAACCCGCTGCCCTTCTGCTTCCAGCCACCGGCCTTCATGGCCTGCGAGATGAAGTTGGTGCAGTCGTTCCCATAGGTGCGGTAGCTGCCGTTGGGGTTCTTCCAGTAGCGGTTCGCATAGTTGACCATCGCCGTGTAGTTGTACCCGGCGGCCAGGGCGGTCTTGTCGTTCGCGGTGCGCTGCCCGGCCACGTGGTCGGTGGCGGAAGAGGCCGTGCGTCGGTCCTCGTTCTTCGCGCCTTCCGTAGGTTGCTCGGTCTTCGGCGGGGTGTTGTACGTGGTGACGTCCCCCGCGCCGAGGTCCGGGCGGTCCTCGGCGAGCACCCACCGGCCGACCGCGTCGCGCGTGAAGGTGAGCGTGTGGTCGAGGACGTACTCCTCGGCCTTGGGCTCGTCCGCCGAGCGGACGTTCGGGTAGAAGAGGCTCGTGCTCTCCGTCAGCCGGAGCGTGGCCTTGCCGCCCGTATGCTCCGCCTTGCCCGCGGTGACCGTCACCGCGGCGCCGGAGTAGCCGCCGCTGGCCTTCTCGTAGACGCGGCCCATCCCGGCGAGCCGGGCGAACTCCGTCGCGAGGCCCTTCCTGAGTTCCGGTGTGGCACGGTCGGGCACGAGCGGAGCCAGGCGGTGGGCTCCGGCCGTGGTGACCGAGTCGGCCCGCTGCTGCAGGTACGCGCGGGCGACCCCTGTCAGGTCCCGGACTTCGCTCCCGGCGAGCGGGCGGGGCTCCGCCGCTTCGGCGGACGCCCCGCTCCCGGCGGCTGATGCCGGTACGGCCGCGGTGAGCGCCACGACTGTCGCCGTGATCAACGCGTACGGTAACCTGCGAGCGATCTTGCTCATGTTTCCCCCTGTCGTGATGGCTGACGCCTGTACCAGACTGCTCTTGAAGGGGGCCCAGGAGACAGTAGGCGAGCCCTGACGGCCGAATTTCGACGCTGATTGGCGCGAGAGCGACTTAGTACTACAACGGTGTTTGTGGTGAGGGCTTGGGCAGGTCGGTCGTTGGTCAGTGCATGGGCGGGGAACTTGCTGATGCCCGGTCGTGGGCGGGTGAACTGAGTGGGCGTTCAGGGATAGTTTGTGGCGGTAGGCGAGGTTCACGGCTGCCAGGTCTGAGGTGTTTGCCCTGAACGCGCCTCCTTCGTGGCCGTCGCGCTCTCGAGGTGGACGCCCGTTTGCTCCGCTCCTTGTATGTGAAACCCGTTTGGTTCGAGGATGAGGCAGAAACGCCCAGCAGTGGCGGAACGGAACCGTCCGCCGCGTCCGTGATCACGCTGCGACATGAACCAGCGGAAGCCGTACCCCAGTGACCTGTCCGACGCCCGATGGGCCCTGATCGAGCCGACGTTGGCGGCCTGGCGGAAAGCCCGACTTGACCGCCGGCCCACCGGTCAGCCGCCCAAGGTCGAGTTACGTGATGTGTTCAACGCGATCCTCTATGTGAACCGCACGGGAATCCCCTGGAAATGCCTTCCTCACGACTTCCCGGGACACGGCACCGTCTACTTCTACTACGCCGCCTGGCGCGACGAGGGAATCCTCTCGCAGCTCAACTACGACCTGACCGGCCTGGCCCGCGTGAAGGAAGGGCGCAAGCCCGAGCCGACCGCCTCCGTCATCGACACCCAGAGCGTCAAGACCTCCACCAACGTGCCCCTGACCAGCCAGGGAACGGACGCCGCGAAGAAGATCGTCGGCCGGAAGCGCGGCATCCTCACCGACACAATCGGCCTCATCCTCGCCGTGACCGTCGCCGGCGCAGGCCTCTCCGAGAACGCCATGGGAATACGCCTCCTCGACCAGGCGAAAGAGACCTACCCGACCATCGCGAAAAGCTGGGTCGACACCGGCTTCAAGAACGCCGTCGTCGAGCACGGCGCCCAGCTCGGAATCGACGTCGAAGTCGTCAACCGCAACTCCGAAAAACGCGGCTTCCACGTCGTGAAAAGGCGCTGGGTAGTCGAGCGGAGTATCGGCTGGATCATGATGCACCGCCGCCTCGCCCGCGACTACGAGACCCTCACCACCAGCTCCGAAGCCATGATCCACATCGCGTCGATCGACAACCTCACCAAGCGCATAACGGACGAAACCACACCGACCTGGCGAGGAACCTACTAGGGCATACAGGGCAATATGCCTAGATCAAATGCCCTCTGAGTTCGAGGAGAAGCACTACGCCAACCAGACAACGACCGAACCAGTGAACCTGAAACCACGTCAACCCGCTCTGACCAGCTGATCAGCACCTCTCGCACAGCGGGGGAACCTCACGGCTGTGTCCACGCCTGCTTCGATTTCGACCAGGCCCGGTTGCTGTTCTCCCGGCGGCGGACGTGGAGGTGGGCGCCGCTGTAGTCGCAGCCCAGGGCCCGCGAGTCGGGAAGCAGGTGGCAGTCACTGCGGTGCAGGCCGGCCGCTTGGCCGCGGCGCAGCCCGACCCGGCCGAGCAGCAGCACGATCAGCCGGTCACGGGCGTTGCGGCACTCCAGGAACATCGCCACTAGCTCTTCGTCGGTGGCCCGGTCCACTTCAGCTTCCGGCTCCTGGCTCCGGTGGACAGCCCGCAGTCGGTAGGTCAGGCCGGAGTCTTCGCCCTGGGCCTCCACTGGCAGGTCCCGGCTATCCGCCAGCTCGTAGATCTGCCCGAGCACCGCCCTCGGTGCCTCACCGACCGACACCGCGTACGACAGCAGCCCCCGCACCGCCGTCAGCACGCCGTTGACCCTCCGCTCTTTGCGAGCCGGGTCGGCGCCGGGTCCCAGCACGATCGGCGCCGGGTCCTCATCCAGCGAGGACGGCGTGTACTTCAGCCAGACCATGAACAAGCCCAGGTCCCGCGCAGCGACGGACCAGTCGCGCCCGGTCGACCGGCACCACCGCAGGTACAGCGCTATGCCGCCGGCGTACGCCTTGGTCGTCAACTCGGACCGGCTTCGACCGAACCGCAAGAACCTCAGCCACTGATCAGCGATGAACACGACCTCGTAGTCGTCATCGACGACCGTCCAATACCGCACTCCAGAGGGCAATCTGACAGGAAAGGCACGCAATGCAACTCCATGATCCGACGGTTGATGCAACAACCCGCCACAGAGCCGCACACCCAGAGAACGATCTTCAGAAGATCAACATAGCCCTCCGGTGCAACGTCCCACCACACAGGATCAGCCCCCAGAGAAGCCGCCGATGCCCGGTCTTGGAGCGCTGCTTGGAGTGGGCTCTGGAAGGGGGCATGGACTGGGGCGTGTGTGGAGGCCTCACCGAGGAGGAACGGCGCGCCGTCAAGCGGCGCAGGGTCCGGGAGGCACGAGCTCGCCTCCACCCCTGACCTCGCCTGCCGTCGGTGCCCCTTTCCGGCAGGCTCACTCCACGCTGAGACAACGGCGGCGCCTACGATCGGGTATTGATCGCCCCGCCGCCGTCTCACCCGTCAGGCCCCGTTTTCTGGGGCAGACGGGGTACATCGCCCATTGCTCGCCTGTCCGAGATCGGATCCCTCGGGCACCACCCCTGGCTCAGGCACGGCACGCCGCGATGCCCGCTGGACGACCTGCACCTGGGACCGGGGAGGCGCTCGTTCGTGCGGTGTCCGGTGTGCTCGGCACGCGCAGGGCGGGGCTCATGTCTCCACCCTCGCCGTACCAGGTGTGCAACCTCCCGCGAGGCTCAGCGGAGGGCTCCCAGCCTTCCGGGCCGACGCTTCGCCACTCCACAAAGTCGGGGTCGGTGAGATCCACGTCCTCGGCGTTCTCCAGCCCGGCGGCCGCGAGGAAACCCGGATGTCTGCGGCCAGTGCGCCCTGATGGCGACGCCGTCGTAGCGCACCCGGCGCCAGCCCTGCCCGCCGGGCGGGTAGACGATCAGCATCGCGGACATGCGCCCAGCCTGTTCCCCTCGCTCCCCCTGGCACCGGGCCGCGCTCGAACGGTGAGGCAGCCACCACCTCTCGTACGCCAGCGCATACCGGTGTCAGCGGGCCGGGCCCACCTGCCCGTGCCGGCCGTGGGCATGCCCACGGCCGGCACGGGCCACCTCATCGAGCCACCTCCCTGGAGGAGGCGCTACTTCCTGGTGGTGGCGGTCAGGTCGGTCGTGCCCGAGAGGCCGCCCGGGAGTTCCTTCCACGCGGTGAACGTGCCGAGTCCGCTGACGAGGATCGAGCCCTGCACCTTGCCGGACGTGCCCACCGTGTAGACGTGGACGTTCTTGCCCGAGGCGGTGCTGGTCACCCGGCTGAGGCCGGTGCCGCCGGCATCGGTCCAGGAAGTGTTCCAGTGCCCGGCGTCGTAGTTGCCGTACTGGAGCCACAGTCCGCCGTTCGCGCCGACGATCTGGAGTTCGACGTTGTTGCCGACGAGGCCGGCGGCGATGTCCTTGGCCCCCGTGGCGCCGCCGGGCAGTTCGCCCCAGCCGGTCCACGAGCCGGTCCGCGTGTTGAGGTCGCGGCCGTAGACTCGGCCGTCGGCGACGGCGTAGAGGCGTACGGTCGATCCGGCCGCGAGGCTGGTCACGCTGGTCAGACCGGAAGCGGACACGTCGGCCCAGGCGGGGTTCCAGTGTCCGGCGTTGTAGTCGCCGACCTGGGTGTGCAGCGAGCCGCCGGAGCCGGCGATCTGGAGATAGACGACGTTGTCGACGATCGCGGCGGTGATGTCCCTCGCGCCCGCGGCTCCGCCGGGAACCTCGCCCCACTCGGACCAGGTGCCGGTGCGGACGTCGAGGTCGCGGCCGTACACCTTGCCGCCGGCGATGCCGTAGTAGCGGACGTGGTTCTCGGCGGTGACGCTGGTCAGACGGGTGACTTCCACCCCGCCGACCTTGGCCCACTGGGCACCGAAGGCGCCGGTGTCCAGGTCGCCCTGCTGGCTCCACAGCGTGCCCTGACCGCCTGCGGCCAGGGACACCTTGGCCGGAGCGGCAACGGCGACGGCGCTGACGTCGGCCGTGCCGGCGAGACCGCCAGGGAGTTCCTTCCACTCGGTCAGGGTGCCGGGGCCGCTCTGGAGGGTGGTGTTGAGGACCTTGCCGGAGGCGCCGACGGCGTAGACGTTGACGCTCTTGCCGACGGGGCTGCTGCTCAGGCGGGTGAGGTGGTCACCGCCCGCGCGGGTCCAGGCGGTGTTCCAGTGGCCGGCGTCGTAGTTGCCGTACTGCATCCAGAGCGCGCCGTCGCCCCCGACGATCTGGAGTTCGACGTTGTTGCCGACGAGGCTGGCGGCGACGTCCTTGACCCCCGTGGCGCCGCCCGGCAGTTCGCCCCAGCCGGTCCACGAGCCGGTCCGCGTGTTGAGGTCGCGGCCGTAGACGCGGCCGTCGGCGACGGCGTAGAGGCGTACGGTCGAGCCGGCCGCGAGGCTGGTCACGCTGGTCAGGCCCGATGCGGCGACCTGGGTCCAGGCGGCGTTCCAGTGTCCGGCGTTGTAGTCGCCGGTCTGGGTGTACAGCGAGCCGTCCGCGCCGGCGATCTGGAGGTGGACGACGTTGTCGACGATCGCGGCGGAGATGTCCCTCGTGCCGGCTGCCCCGCCGGGGATCTCGCTCCAGTCGGTCCACTGGCCCGTGCGGGTGTTCAGATCGCGGCCGTACACCTTGCCGCCGGCGATTCCGTACGCGCGCAGGTACTCGCCGGCGCGCAGGCTGGTCACGCGGGAGATGTCCTGGCCGTCGATCTTGCCCCAGGCCTGTCCGTACTCCCCGTAGCCCAGGTCTCCGGACTGCGCCCACATGGTGCCGCCGCCGCCGGCCAGGACGGATACCTGCGAGCCGTTGCGCGGCATGGTGATCCGGTCGATCCAGTCACCCAGGTTGTCGGTGCGGGCGGACACGGCACCGGTACGGGTCTCGGTGTCGGCGGCGCCGAGGCATCCGCCCTGCCAGGAGCGGCTGTTGACGCCGACCAGTTCGCCGGCGGCGTTGAGCAGGGGGCCGCCGGTGTCGCCCTTGCAGATCGCGTCGGTGCCCTTGCCGGTGAGGGTCAGCGTCGCCGGGTCGGTGGTGCCGGTGGTGAAGGTACCGGTGTGCAGCGTGCCGGGGACCCACTCCGTTTTCGTCCGGCCGAAGCCCGCTGCGGTCAGGTCGGTGCCGGTGGACGGGGCGGTGGTGGCGCGCTTGACGGGGGCGATGTCGGTGACGGGCGCGGCCAGGCGGGCGAGGACCAGGTCGCGGTCGGCGGCTCCGGCGGAGAGCTCGACGATCTCGCGGGACTGGCCGCCGGTGAAGGTGGCGGTGGTATTGCGCAGGGGCTGCCCGGCCGTGATCGCGTCGCCGGGCTTGGCGGCCAGGCACGCGGCGGCGGTGAGCACCCAGCGGGCGTTGACCAGGGTGGCGGTGCAGGCGCGGCCGTCGGCCTCGTCGCCGATGTTCAGCCTGGCGACGTAGGCGTACTGGCCGATGGGGGCCTCGGGGCCGCTGAGGGCCTGTGCGGAGCCGGTGGAGACGAGGCCTGCGGCGACCGCGGTGGCGGTCACGAGCAGGCCGGTCGTCCGTACGGAGCGCGGACGGGTTGCAACCATGGGTCTTCCTTCACAACGTGGTGCGCGGGCGCGCCCTGTGTCCGTGGTGCCGGGAGGGACCACGGACACAGGGCGGCACAGGGGTGTCAGAGCGTGCCGGTGACGCAGATGGCGCCCGCGGTGCCGCTGATGCCCCGCAGGGCTGCCGGGGTGGTGGTCCAGGTGCGGTCGGTGTGGCGGACGGTGTGGACGAACTTGTTGTCCGCGGTGACCGCGGCGACTTGGAGCTCACCGTCGACGTGGGCGGCCGCGAGGGACTTGGCGGTGACGTTGCCGAGGTAGCCGGTCAGCTCCCCGAAGCCGATCCAGGAGGCGTTGGCCTGGCGGATGGTGTGGTACTGGCGGGTGCCGTTGTCGGTGGCGATGACGACGTGGACGTCGCCCCCGATGCCAGCCATGGACACGGAGGTGATGGGGCCGGTGGCTCCGGCGGCCTGGGCGACGTTGCCCCAGACGGTCCACTGGCCCGCGGTGTTGCGCAGGGTGTGGAAGGCCTTGCCCGCGGATATGGCGATGACCTGGAGCTGCCCGCCGGCGCTGGCGGTGGCGACCTGGGTCACGGGGCCGATCGGGCTGGTGGCCTGGACGACGTCGCCGAAGCGGGTCCAGTCGCCGGCGGCGTGGCGGACGGTGTGGAAGACCTTGCCGCCGCCCGCGACGGCGACCACGTGGAGGTCGGTGCCGATGGAGACCGCGGAGACCTGGGTGAGGTTGCTCAGCACGCCGGCGGCGGCGCCGACGTCTCCGAAGGTTCCCCAGCTGCCGTCCGCCTTGCGGATGGTGTGGAACAGGCGGCCGTCGTTGCTGATGGCCAGGACGTGGGTCTCGCCGTTGATGCCGGCGGCCGCGGCGCTGCGGACGCCGTCGATGCTGCCGGCCTTGGTCTGGACGTCGGCGAAGCCCGTCCAGGAGCCGTCGGCCAGGCGGATGCCCTGGTAGACCGTGTTGTCGACCTGGACGAGGGCTTCGGTCTTCCAGCCGGCGGCGCGGGAGCGGACGTCGTCGATCCAGTCGCCGAGGCCGTCGGCACGGGCCGCGATGGCGCCGGTGCGGGTTTCGGCCGGGTCGGCGCCGAGGCATCCGCCTTGCCAGGAGCGGCTGTTGACGCCGACAAGCTCGCCGGCGGCGTTGAGCAGCGGGCCGCCGGTGTCGCCCTTGCAGAGCGCGTCAGTGCCCTTGCCGGTGAGGGCCAGGGTGGTCGCGTCGGTGGTGTTGAGCGCGAAGGCGCCGGTGTGGGGCTTGTCCGGCACCCACTCGCTCGTGGTGCGCCCGAAACCGACGGCCTTGAGTTCGGTGCCGGGCGCCGGGGCGGAGTGGGCCAGGGTGGCGGGCGTGATCGTGGTGACCGGGGTGGCGAGGCGCACCAGGGCGACGTCGCGGTCGGCGCGGGGGGCGATCTCGGTCACGGCGACCGTCTTGCCGTCGCCGAGGGTTGCCGTGGTGGCCAGGGCCGGCTTGCCGGGCGGGACCGTGGCGCCGGGAGTGGTGGCGAGGCAGCTGGCGGCGGTCAGGACCCAGGAGCGCTCCACGAGGGTGCCGGTGCAGGCGCGCAAGGTGTCGTCGTTGCCGATGGTGAGCCGGACGGCGTAGGGGTGTGCGCCGGCGGGGGCGTCGGGGCCGGTGACCGCGGCCGCGGGGGTGGCGGTGAGCAGGCCGGTCGACAGCAGGGCCGAGGTGGCCAGCAGGCCGGAGATCCGCGCGGCGCGTGGACGGAGTGCAGACACGTGTGTCCTTCGAAGACAGGGGGACGGGCAGGGCTGCGCGGACGTCAAGGGCGGCCGGGTCGCGGGCCGACGAGCTCTCTCCGGGCGCGGTGACGTACGGGCGCAGCTGGTGCTACTTGCTGGTGCGAATTTCCAGCAGCATGAAATCGCGCCCCTGGTCGTCTGCGGTTTCGCCGACGGCGGTCCACGAATTCTTGTCCACCGGGAACGTCTTCTGCTCGGTGCCGGTGGTCATGTCCACCTTGGCGGAGTAGCTGTTTCCCTTGACGCCGAATACCGCCGGAATCTCCAGGCTCAGGTACCCCTTGTCTCCGGTGACCTTGAAGCAGACCTTCTCATTCTGGTGAGAGAAGACCTCCATCAATTCGGGCGCACCGGTGCAGGGAGCGAGAACGATGTGTCCGTCTCCCCTCTTCAGCTTGATCTTCTGTTCGGCGAGGATTTTGTCGGCGTTCGGGTAGGCGAAGTCTTCGACGGCGTAACCCGGTCCTTCCTCGGCGACCGCCTGCGTCGCGAGAGGGGCGCGGCTGGAGCCGCCGACCCCGCCTGCGGCGATTGCGGCCCAGGCCAGAGCGCCTGCGGCCACGGCGCTGGCAGTGATCCGCAAGGCTGTGCTTCGTACCTTCATGGTGTCCTCAGGTGTTGTGCCAGAGTTTTTCTCGGATGCGTGCGCGTACGCGGCGGAGTGGTCTGCTCGATTTTTTGCGCGCACCGTCGGCCAACGCTGAACCATGCCTTCGAAAGAGAAATGCGACGGCATGGGTTTGATGGCTGGCGATCTCCTGAATGAAAGCAGTCATACGAGTACAAGCCAAGGGTATAAATGGGACTTAAATGGGGGAACCCCTCATTCTATCTGTGACTTGCACCACAACAACAAAGGGTTGCGGCGGTTTTACGAAAATCTGGGAGCTGGATCCAGCCATCTTCGAGCCGGGATGCCAGTAAAGTTCCAGCCAGGTGTTCTCGCGATGCTTTTCATGCCTAAAGTCAGGCCACCGCCGCCGCGCTGGAATACGCCGGGCGGGATTCGGCATCCCATCCCGAGGAATCGACACCAGAGAGGTCTTCTGTGCAGGAAACGTTTTGGAGCCGACGCCGCTTCACGACCGCCGTCGCGGCGAGCGCAGCCGCTCTCTCCACTCCCTGGCTGCTCACCACGCCCGTACGGGCCGCCACCGCAGCCCCCACGGCCGGCGACGCCCTCGCCCTTCCCGACACCGACCGCGCCAAGGTGGTCAAGGCATGGATCCTGGGCGGTCGTTCGGTCAAGGCGGCGGCCGCCTACGCGCTGAGCGGCACCGACCAGGAGATCACCACCTTCCTCACCGAGCAGCTGCCGAGGGCGACCCGGATCGACAACCGGGTGGCCGCCTTCACCTACCTCGGCAACGGCGGCAAGAGCGTGCGGCGGGACGCGACAGCGGCCCTCAACGGAGGTGACGAGGCGGTCGCCGCCTACGTCAAGGACGGCTTCCGCTCGGCGATCACCGAGGACATGCGGGTCTCGACCCTGACGGTGATGGCCAACGGCGGAAAGAGCATCAAGCGCGAGGGCAACACCGCGCTCAGCGCCGGCACCGACCAGGCGCTGGAGCAGTTCCTGCTCACCACCCAGTACAGCGCCCGGCTGGAAGACGCACGGGTGGACATCCTGCGGAGCCTCGCCACAGCCGGTCCCGAGGTCAAGAAGTACGCCAACCGGGCCCTGAGCGGGACCGCGGACGATGTCCAGTGGTACCTCGACACCGGCCAGCACATCGCGCGCGCCCGCGACCAGGAGGCCGCCAACATCGCCCAGTTGGTGGCCATCGTCGAGCGTGAGGGCGCGCGGGCGCGCGAGCAGACAGACCTGGCCGTCGAGGCCTCGGAGCGCGCCACCGCCGCCGCGGGCAAGGCCAGGGAGAAGGCGGAGACGGCCGCGGCCGAGGCCGCGAAGGCGAAGGAGGACGTGCGCAGGTCCGCCGAGGCGGCCCGCCAGGCGGCCACGGCTGCCAGCGGCGCCGCCTCCGCGGCCCGCACGGCCATCCACGCCTCCTCCGCCGCCGTCCAGGCCTCGCAGCGCGCGTCCTGGGCGGCCACGGCGGCCTCCCAGGCGGCAGCGGCCGCGGGCTCGGCCGCCACCCGCGCCTACAACGCCGCGATCGCCGCGTCCAAGGACGCGTCACGGACCAACGAGGCGAAGGAAGCCGCCGTCGCCGCCCGCGACGCGGCCGCGAAGGCCAACAGCGCGGCCAAGGCGGCCGATGACGCCGCCACCGCCTCGGAGCAGTCCGCCAACGCCGGCCTGGCCGCCGCCGACGCGGCACGCGACGCCGCTGCCGCCGCGAAGGCCTCAGCCCAGGCCGCGGAAGCCTCCGGCGCGGCCCAGGGCGAAGCCGCCGAGGCCAAGCGCCAGGCCGACATCGCCGCCTCCGCCGCCACCCAGGCGACCAACGCCGCCTCCACCGCCCAGGCACTGGCCTCCACCGCCGCCCGTGCCGCGCGCGCCGCCAACAGCGCGGCCAGGTCCGCCGCCGAACACGCCCAGAACGCGGCCGCAGCGGCCGAGGAGGCCGTCCAGTACGCCGGCCAGGCCATCGATTTCGCCAACAAGTCCACCGCCTACGCCGACGAGGCGGTCAAAGCCGCCAACCTCGCGACCAAGGCCGTCGCCGACGCGCTGGAGGTGGAGAAGAACGCCCGGGCCGCCGAAGCGGCCATGCTGGGGGCCGACCGCGTCCAGGGCATGAAGGAGGCCGCCCAGCTCGCCCTGCTGGACAAGAGCGAGCGCGCCGCCGCCCTGCGCAAGCGCACCCAGGCCCAGCAGACCGCCCAGGCCACCAAGGACCTCATAGCCCGGGCGGAACAGGCCCTGAAGAACGACGACCTCGCCGCCGCCGCCACCCTGGGCCGCCAGGCCGCCACCGCGCTGCTGGAGTCCAAGGGCACCTGGACCCGCCAGGCCGCCCGCTTCGCCCTCGCCGGCACCGACTACGACGTCTACTCCTGGATCGACCTCGACCGCCAGCTCGCGGCCTCCCAGGACGACCGCGAGACCATCCTCTTCATCGCCCAGGTCTCCGAGCCGGCCGTCGCGAAGGCTGCGGTCCAGGCGCTCGCCGGCGGCGTGCCCGCCGAAGGCGATTTCAACACGGGCGGTGTCGTCAAGTCGCGTGCCGAGGACAACAGGGTCAACATCCTGAAGATCCTCAACTCCAAGCCCGGCAACGCCGTCACCAAGGCCGCCAACGACGCGCTCAACGCCAACACGCCGGAAGCCCTGCAGAAGTTCTTCGACGAGGACCTGGCCGACGCCATCGCCGAGGACGACGCCGTCGCCACCATGAAGGTGATCGCCTCCGCCGGCGCGTACTCCAAGGCCTACGCCGAGGTCGCCATGGAGGGCCCCGCCTGGATGCGCCGGCGTTTCGTGGAGTCCGTCCAGCACAAGGCCGCCCAGCTGGACTACGACTCCCTCAGCCACGCCGCCGCCATGCAGGCGACCATCGCGGCCGCAGCCAAGATCGCCCAGGAGGCGCAGCGCGACGCCGCACTCGCCTCCCAGGTCGCCGCCGTGGCCCGGGACGCCGGAGCCAAGGCCCAGGAGTGGGCCCAGAAGGCCATCGCCTCCTCCCAGCAGGCCGACACCTACGCCAACCAGGCCCGCGACCACGCCAAGGCCGCCGACAAGTCGGCCGCCGACGCCCAGGCGTCGGCGGACAAGGCCAAGGAGGCGGCCACGACCGCCCAGAGCGCCTCCCGCGCGGCCAACTACTCCGCCAACCGCGCCATTGACGCGGCCCGCAGCGCGCTGGCCTCCTCCTATCAGGCCCAGGCGTCCGCCGCCAACGCCCACCAGGCCGAACTCGCCGCCGGCCGGGACTCCAAGACCGCTGCCTCGGCGGCCGCCGGGGCCCGCCAGACCGCGGCGGACAAGCGCACGGCGGAGGTGCAGGAGGCCGCACGGGCCGCTGCCGAGCAGGCGCAGAAGGACCGCGACGCCAACCGCAACCCCTCCAACTCCACGACCCACGACACGGTCAACCCCAAGGGCAGCCAGCCCGGCAAGGACGAATGGTGGAACGACGCCAAGTGGTGGGCTGACACCGCGGACAAGGTGAGTGTGGCCGCCGGACTTCTGGCGACCGGGTTCGGCGTCGCCTGCGTGTTCTGGCCGGCGGCTCCGGTCCTCGGCAGCATCGCCGCGGTCTGCCTCGGCGTCTCCGTCGTCGCCTCCGGTATCAGCGCGATCGCCAACGGCGTCGAGTACGGCTTCGACAGCGCCGAGTTCGCCGCGGCCGCCGGCCGCAGCGCGCTGCAGCTGGTCACCCGCGGCGGCGGCCGTGCCGCCTCGGTGGCCAAGCCGGTCGTCAAGAAGGTGGAGAAGGTCGCCGAAGACGTGGTCTCCGGCATCGTCAAGGTCTTCTCCTGACCGGCGGCCCGCCCCTTCCCCCCTCTGTCTGAGGGCTCCTCCCACACAAGGGCGGCGAGAGACCCCCGCTGACAGCGCCGGCTCTCGCCGCCCCCCGCCTGCCCTGCCCCGCTCCCTGACGACACGGGCGCCCGGGGCGCGGGAAGCGGCCTCGCACGCCATTTTCCGGGCTGACCTCCTACCGAGAGATGACATGTTCTCACCACGCACAAGACGCATACTTCCAGGCCTCCTTCTGGCCCTGACCTTCACCGCGACCGGCACCGCCGCCGCCGCGGGCCCTCCCGGCCCGGCGCCGTCGGCGCCCGCAGCGGAAGGCACCGGCAAGGCACCGGGGGCCTCCCACCCCAAGGTGGGCAGGGTCGAACAGGGCGATCCGGCCCGCGTCCCCGCCCCCACCGCGACCCGGCCCTTCACACCGGGCTCCGGGGAGCACTGCGAGCCCGTAGGCGCCGGCTCCCGCGAACGCAAGGCCGGAGCGGCCGAGGCCTGCGTCACCACGCGCACCACGCCCGTGACGCCACCACGGGGCCCCAGCCTCGCCGCCCCCGCCGCGCCGCAGGCCTCGGCTGCCGCCTCCAACGACGCCAACTGCTCCATCGCCGTGCCCGGGACGTGGAACTACAGCCGCTTCGGCTACTGCGTGCAGGGCCTGGACGTGCTGTACACACTGAAGGACACCAACGGCAAGGTGGTCGGCACCGGCACGCTGAACGTGGCGAGCAGTGCCCTGCTGCCCGCCGCCCGCACGGCGTGGAACGAGAACGTCACCGTCGCCATGACCGGTGCGACCGGGGCCGTCACGTCCCTGACCGCCAAGTTCCGGGCCGACTGCTCGGCCGGCTGCAAGGTCACCAAGGCCGCCCCCTGGTTCGGAGGCGACTTGGTGGTGGGCAAGTCCGTCAGCGGCAACGTGTCCTACTCGTCCTCCCCGGCCCCCGGGACGGCGGTCGACTTCACGACCTCGTACAAGCTCTACGTCATCTCTCCCGGCGCCCAGGCCACGGACCCGAACGCCTCCTGGAGCAACCCGGAGAAGGTCCGCTGCGACGACGACGTCCGCGACACGAGCAACCCCAACAGCACGCCGGCTGCCGGCTGCGTCGTCCCCAGCGTCATGCCGGTCGTGAACCTGAGCACCGCCACCTCGGGGGCCGCGGCCGCCGGATACCGCTGGGCGCAGGACCACCTCGCCGACGGCTGGGGCCGCGCCAAGCCGCTGACCCGCGCCCGCAGCGGCATCGCCGACCGGACCGCACGCACCTGCGGAGGCTTCCAGGACAGGACCGACCTCGTCGCGGACGACAGCTGCGGCGAATTCCCCTTCGCGGCCACCCATGAGGGAGGCACCGACGGCGCCCGGTGCGCCGAGGTCATCCCCAACTACAGCGGTGGCGGATGGGACATCTACGACCTGGGGGGTGTGGTCTCGGGCAAGCCGTGCGTGCGCGCCCACGTCCCGCTCTCGGACAACCAGGCGGCCCTGAACCAGCTCGCCGAGGGCTTCGCCAACCAGCGCGTGCTGGAGGCCGACCCGTTCAAGCTGGAGATCGCCACAACAACGACCCAGACGCGGGGCGCCTGCCTGCAGACCCAGCCGACCGGGTCGCTCCCCAGCGGCGACGGATGGATCAAGAACACCACCGAACCGGTCGCCCACCGCAACAAGAGCACCACCCCGCCCGACCCGGCCGGCGTCCGGCCGACCGTGGCCCAGGCCTGCCTCGGCAAGAAGATCGGCAAGGGCACCTCGGCCTCGGGTGACATCACCGGCTGGCAGGACGCCCAGAACGTCGCCCGTCCGCTCGCCGCACCCGGCACCAAGGCACCGTACGGGCTCGCCCGCTGCCACCTGATCGCCAACATCCTCGGCGGCAAGGGCCGCACCCTCGACGGCGGACAGAACAACCTCGTCCCGTGCTGGCAGGTGGGCATGAACACCGGAACGCCCAGCATGCGCACCTACGAGTTCGAAGCCCAGAACATGGTGGCGGACAACAACTTCGGGGCCAACGACGCGATCTTCTACGAGGTGACGCCGGCCTACCAGGACGCCACCAGCACCGTTCCGGTGGGCGTCACCATGCGGGCCACCGTCCAGCGGGCGGACGGCACCTCGCAGCCGCTGTTCCCCGATGTCTACATCCCCAACACCAAGGCCGACACCGGCCAGTTCAACCTGGGAAACTGATCCCCACCCACCCCGCCCCACCAGCGCCAACGGGAGCCAGAATGAGTCGTACCACCCCACCGCGGCCGCTCGACGTCGCCGCGCTCTTCCCTCAACTGGCCCCGCTGGCGCGGGCGGCGACCCGGTTGCACCCGTACCCCGGGTCGCCGTCGGCGTACGACAGCTCCGTCGGCGGGCCGCTGCTGTGGCCCGCCGACGAACCCTGGCCCCACTGTGCGGGACCGCACGTGTGGGACCAGGTGAACGCCGCCCTCTCACCGCAGGACGTACGGGAGCAGCGGCGCATCCGGGCGGCCGTGGCGGGCCGGCCGGACGGCCTCCCCGAGATGGCCCGGTACACCCCCGAGGAACGCGCGATCGACGACCGGATCCGTGCGGGCCGCCCCTGGCCCGACGGCCCCGTCCCGCTGCTCCCCGTAGCCCAGCTGTACACGCGTGACATCCCACGACTTCGCCCGCCCGGCACGGCGCAGGCCGACCTCCTCCAGGTGCTGTGGTGCCCCTTCGACCACCCGGCGCACCCCAGGACCGCACTGTTCTGGCGGTCCGCCGCCGCGATCACCGACCCCCTCGCCGCACCCCCCGAGCCGCCCGTGGTCCAGTTCCCCGGCTACCTGCCGCGGCCGTGCCTGCTCGCGCCGGAGGACACCGTCGACTACCCCGACCTCCTGGAGCTCGACGAGGACGTGCAGCAGCGACTGGGGGAATGGAGCGCCTGGGAGGCCGCCGGTCCCGCGGTGGACGGCGCCTACGCCGTCGCCCCGCAGGAGTTCTACATGGACCAGCTCTCCCACGCTCCCGGATGGAAGGTCGGCGGCTGGAGTCGCTGGGGCCTGACCGACCCCGTCCCGCGGACTTGCGACGCGTGCGGCACCGAGATGGAACCGCTGCTGACCATCGCCTCCGCCGAATGGGACCCCAGCACCGAGAGCTGGATGACCTTCGAGGACCGCGCCCGCTCCACCGGGTCCCACACCGGTCCCGAACCGTGGAACCCCGCCATGCTCGATCTCGCCCGCGGCTACGACCTGCAACTCCACGCCTGCCCGGCAGCTGCGGACCATCCGCACATCGAGCTGGTCCAGTAGCCCGCACCCCCACGGCCCACCCCGGTCCCGACCGGGCCGTGCGTCCGCTGCCGCAGGGCCACCACGCGCTACGGAGCCGGCGCCGGCCCCCTGTGCCCGTCCGCAGGGCCGCGGCCTACTCGGCGTGGGCGGGCGCGCCACCCTGGCCGCCCTTGGGGCGGGTTCGAGCGCTCCACCGCGTTTCACAGTCGCTCGTCGGGCATCGCGCTGTAGGCCTCACTCAGAAGGCTTCCGCTTTCCGTTCAGTGGGCTTGGCCAGTCGAACAGGGTTCCTGTTCGGGTGATCGTCGCGGGGGCGGTGCATGAAGGAAGGGCCTCTTGGTAGCTCGGGGTTGCGATCCCAACCGAGCAGTACCAGGAGGCCCTGTTGTCACAGTCTTTCGCGCTCGGGCCTGCCGAGTCCACCGTGGTATCCCGGTCGTGTGACTGCCTCGCGCACAGGTTCGGGAACGCCGCGGACCGGCCGGACCGTGCCCCGTCTTACGCGTCGGACATGACCGAGGCGGAGTGGCAGGTGGTGCGGGCGTCGATGCCGGTGCCGGCGTGGCTGGAGGGCCGTGGTGGCCGTCCGGAGGGCTATTGCCACCGTGTGATGCTGGAAGCGGTCCGCTACGTGGTCGACAACGGGGTGAAGTGGGCGAACCTGCCGAAGGACTTCCCGCCGTATCGGAGGGTGCACGCGTTCGCCCGTCGCTGGCAGGCCACGGGCCTGCTGGCCGAGTTCCACGACCGGCTGCGGGACCGCGTGCGCGTGAAGGAGGGCCGGGCGCCGGACCCGACGGCCGCGATCGTGGACTCGCAGTCGGTGCGGGCAGCGGCGAACGTCCCG
Organism: Streptomyces sp. NPDC001373; assembly: GCF_042895815.1. NCBI lineage: Bacteria > Bacillati > Actinomycetota > Actinomycetes > Kitasatosporales > Streptomycetaceae > Streptomyces > Streptomyces sp. NPDC001373. Next base: position 11,612 of record NZ_JBIAWQ010000035.1, on the reverse strand, counting down.
CGCTCGACATCGGGGTGGGACGGCGGGAAGAAGGTGGGCGGGCGCAAGCGACACCTGGCGGTCGACTGCCTCGGCCTGGTCCTGGTGGCGCTGGTCACCGCGGCGAGCGTGCAGGACCGCGACGCCGCCGTCCCACTGCTGGAGCGGCTGCGCAAGCTGTACTTCCCGATCCGGCTGGTGTGGGCGGACGGAGGCTACGCGGGCCGGCTTGTCGTCTGGGCCGCCAGGAAACCCGGCCTCGCCGTCGAGATCGTCAAACGCTCCGACGACACCAGCGGGTTCGTGGTCCTGCCGCGCAGGTGGGTGGTGGAGCGCACGCTGAGCTGGCTGATGCGCTCACGCCGCCTGGTGCGCGACTACGAGACCCTGCCCGCCATGCACGAGGCGATGGTGCTGTGGTCGATGGCCATGCTCATGAGCGGACGCCTGGCCGGGCGCCGCCGGCACGCCTTCATCCCACGTCAGCAGGCATTGCCGGGCTGACCGCACCGAACACGTTCGGCCGGAGCTCTGCCGCCCAGCCCCGGGCCGTCAGCCGCTTCACCCGCGAGCACACCCCCTCCACCCCCGCCGGAGTCGTCTGCCACCCCAGCTGCACCGCGATCTGCTTCGCCCTCAGGCCACCGACAGCTTCCGGCCCGGCGAGCACCGCAAGGATCTGCTGATACTCCGGCGCGAGCACCTCCACCCCGACACCCTCGACATGATGCGGCACGACCGAGCCCGCCACCGCGGCCCGCACCGGTCCGTCCGCCCCCGCCGACGGCTCCTCGGCCAGCACTTCCGCAACCGTCACCCGCGCCAGCGCCAACCGCTCCAAAGCATGTTCCGCCTCACCGAGCCCGGCCTGCACCCGCTCGGCTTCCTCCCGCAACCGTGCGGCCTCTTCCCGGACCTTCTTCTCCCGGGCCTCCAGCAGCCCCATCACCGACGGCACCCCAGCACCTCCACCAGGTGGACGACACGATGCGCCGTCTCTCCCACCAGACAGCCGGAACCATGCCCGACCAGTGGAAACTCAACGACTACGTTCGGAAAGCGGAAGCCTTCTGAGGCGGGACAGGGGCCCCAGCGGTCGGTCCATGCCTGGAGGGCCTGGACGTGGGGCTGGTTGCTCCAGTAGACCCCCTGTGTCAGGGGCACCCACAGCGTTTCGGGCAGGGCGACCACCAGTCGCCCCGTGCGCCCTGTCCCGGCGTTCGGGCCGGTTCCGTCGAGCCTCTGACCGGACGTCGGGGCGTCGGCGGGGACGGGCTCCCACTCGCGCAGCAGCCCGTGGGACTCCAGCTCGGCCCGCAGCCCCGGTGCCAGCGCACGCCTTGTCGCCCAGCACGCGGTCCGGCGTCGTGCGAGGGCGCCCCGTGCCGGCGCGCGGGATGCGGATCTGCTCGATGACCCGGCCGAACGCAGTGGCGTCGTTGATGTTCCCGGGCGTGAGCACGATCGACAGCGGAAGTCCGCGGCCGTCGACGGCGAGGTGGATCTCGGTGGGCAGCCCGCCGTGGGAGCGGCGCGGACGATGATGAAGTCGCGGCGACGACCCAGTCGAGGTCGGCTTTGGCGTCGGCCTGGGCGAGGAGGGCGGTGAAGACCTTCTCCCAGGCGCCCTCGGCGGCCGACTTCCGAAGCCGGTTGTGGGCTCCCTTCCGTTAGCCGAAGTGCTCGGGCAGGTTCGTCCACGGCATCAGTGCCCTCAGGTCATGGCGGAGAGGGGAAATGCGTAGAGGCGCGATTCGGGGCCTTTATCCGCTTGGTTCGCGACGTCCGGAAAGCGGTCCGCGCAGTGTGCGTAGGCGGTGCTGTCGGCGTGGAAGACGTTGAGCAGTTCCTTTTCCGGCAGGAGCCGGATCGGCCCGCGGTGCCCGGTTCTCACATCCACACGGACCAGGCCGACGCCCTCGACATCCGCTCGCAGGATCAGCGGGTCCCCGTCACCCACGACTACTGGGACGTTCCCGGACTGGGAGGGGGAGAACAGGTCGCGGTACAGCCAGCGCTGTGTGCCGGTGCGGATGTCCACGGCCAGCGTTCCACTGGACTTGTCTGCCGGTGCGTACTTGACCATCACGACGGTGTCGCCGAAGACGCGGGGCGCGATCGCGTCGGGAACGGACCAGAGGCGTTTCCCGTCGGTGGCGGACCAGGCTTCCACGCCGCCGGGGGGCACTGTGTCTAGAAGCACCTTGTGCTCGGAGACGGGCTTGGCCCCGTCCAGTCCCTTATAGGTGTCGACGAGCCTGCCGGTCTTCGAATCGAGCACCAACAGATCCTCGCCGTCGGACCCGAAGAAGAGCCGGTCGCCGGCTTCGCCGGCGTACGGCCGGATTCCGGGCCCGTCCCATTGCCAGGTCCACAGTTGCCGCCCGTCCGCCTCGCCGATCGCGATCCAGGGGCCGCCGGCGAAATCCACGCGGGCGAGCACGGCGCCGGATGCCTTCCCCAGACCCCCGACGATCCTTTTGGCCGCGGGCATGTCGTAGCGCCACTGGACCTCGCCGTTCGCGTGGTGCAGGGCGGAGACGTACGGCCCCTGGCCGACGAACACGGCGGCCGGTTCCGGGAGGGGGAAAGTGCCGCCGCTGACGTCCTGGTCGCCGAGCGGCTGGTACTCCCAGCGGGTGTTCCCGGTCCGCGGGTCCAGGGCCTTGAGAGCGCCGCCCGCGTTGTCCGTGGCGTACAGCGTGTTGTCTGCGAAGGGCGTCAGACGATCGGCCCCCTGCGATACGCGCCAGAGCTCCTTGCCCGTGCGGGGGTCGTGCACCACGGCGTGCTTCTCGCTGTCGATACTGCCGACGACAACCATGGGGCCTACCATGCCCGGCCGGGCGTCGGGCTGGAGTGAGAGCTTCCACGACGGCTTGAGCGTGCTGTGGGTCGAGCCCTTCTTTCCCCCGTCGCCGCCGCTGTCAGGGAGAAACTGCGGCACGGCGATCACGGTCGACACCGAGACCACGCCGAACAGTCCGAGGAGCACCGTCCGCCGCTGCACCGGCCGCTCACGCCGCCGCTCCGCACGCTCCGCCGGAGCAGGCGGCCGTGCGGGCATGGAGGGCACCGGTCGTCCGGTCGTCTCCTGCCCTCCCAGTTCGAAGAGCACGGCTCCCAGGCGAGCCGCCGTCTCCGCTGCCGAAGCGGGGCGGTTCTCCGGGGACTTGGCGAGCAGCTCCATCACCAGCTGCTCGAGACCGGCGTGCAGCCCCGTGCGGCGGCTGGACGGTGGCGCGGGAGCCTCCGTCGTGTGGGCAATGATCTGTGCGAGTGCGTCCCGGTCCCCGAACGGTGGTACCCCGGTCAGGAGTTGGTAGATCAGGCAGCCGACCGAGTAGAGGTCCGAGGCCGGGCCGACCTCCCCTCCGCGCGCCTGCTCGGGTGACATCCAGGGGGCGCTGCCGAGGACCCCGCCGGCCTGACTCAGCCGGTCCAGTCCGAGCTCGGGGTGGAACCAGGCGATGCCGAAGTCGAGGACGCGTACGACGCCGTCCGCGGCGACCATCACGTTGGCCGGCTTGATGTCCCGGTGCACGATGCCCCGTTCGTGCGCCGCCTCCAATGCGATGCACACCTGACGGGTCCACTCCACGGCCCGCACCAGGGAGGGGGTACCGTCAGCCGCGAGGATGCGGTCGAGCGGCCGCCCGGAGGCCAGGGCCATGACGATGAACAGGGTGTCGCCGTCCCGCCCGAAGTCGTGCACGGTCACCACGTGAGGGTTGTCGGACAAGCCCGCTGCGGCCCGCGCCTCACGCTCCAGCCTCACCGCCGCGTTGTCGGTGACGCCGGGACCGGCGACCGTCTTCACCGCGACCTCACGGTGCAGAAGCAGATCCTCCGCCCTCCAGACGACGCCCATCCCTCCTGCACCAAGCCGCTCGACCAGTCGATAACGCCCGGATAAGACCCGTTCTGTCACTGTCATCCCCCTCTCACGACACGGACCCTGCCAGCCTAGGGCGTCAATCCCCTGACAGGACGGGGATCTTGTTTAGCGGAGACTCCACCTCGCCGCCATCTTCATCCGGTCGCCAAGGTGATCCGAAGGAAGGGGCCTTAGCTCTGCCGCGAGGAGGCTGACGTCTTGGTCGCCGTCGAGCCCACGGCTCCCAATGCGCCGTCGGTGCGGGGGACCTGCTCCGGTCGCGACGGTGAGACGCGCTGCACCCGCAGGGCCCTGCCGACTCGCAGCGTCTGCCTCACCCACCGGGCCCAGGAGCGCGATCCCTGAACCGCAGGACCTCGACCGGACCGGCCCGCTCGACGCCAAGGAGCAATAGCAGCTGGAGCGGATCCACGCCGCCCGCGACCACCACCAGGCCGCGAAGTGGATGCGCGGCAAAGCGTTGGACGCCGCGTTCCGCCGGCGCCTGGCGCCCGTGACCGCCATCGGCAAGCGGGACCGCGCCCGCGCCTTCGTCCCCGAGCTGATCCCTGTACTGCTGGCGGGTGCGCTGCCCGTCTTCGCCCCGGAACAGGCCGGAATGGCTCGGCCAGGCGCCGGTGCCGTCGCGGCCGTCGCCGTTCATTCCCAAATTTGGGAATGAGGGGCGGCGTGCGCGATGGCGGACAGCAGCTGGTCGGCGTAGCCGGCCGCCCCGGGTTCGGGGTCGGGCAGGGCGAGGTGGAGGGGTTTGCGCATGCCGGTGAGTGCAGGGCCAGGCCCTGTGGGGGCGGGCTCCACCGCCACGAGCCGGTCGGCGCGGACCCGCGCCGACCCGACGCACAGCCACACCGAGGACTTGCCGCCCAATTCCGCCCCACCCTTTGCCTCGGCTGGTCACTGTCAGCCCCAGGGTGGCAGGGCGGGAGAGGTCCAAGGTGGTGTTCACCCCGATGAGCACCACACGGGCGTCCGCCGTCAACCCGCCCGCAGCTCCGCGCCGACGTCCCCCGGGAGGGTGAATCCGCCCTCGCGGGCGCGGCGCCCGTTCGTTGGACTGGTCATGACGAACAGCACAGGGCGCGGCGCCCTGCACCGAAGACTGAGGGGTCAGTGTCCACGACAGTCCGGTTCGACCCGGACGAGTTGCTGGAGATCGACGCCTGGCTACTGGGCCTCAGGGCTGAGACCGGCAAGTGCTGGGACAAGGCGGAGGCCATGCGTGAGCTGTTCCACCCGGCTCCGCCCCGCCTCCGCCGCCAGCCCGGCCGGCCGTGCCGCCGAGGCTGGCCCCCACCGCTCTGGCCGGACTGCCCGCCGCCCTCGCGCCCGAGGCCGCGCCCGGTACCGGCCCGTTGGCGGCGAGGTGTGGGTGATCGAATGGTTCCGGGCGGGGGCGGGCGGTCTGCGGGTGACGCTCGCTTGGCCGGCCCGGGGCACGGGGCGCATCACGCGGTGCCGTACGCCCCCGCCTCCCTCAGCGACCGCGACGCGGCCAAGAGATCCTCTTCCGGCTCCGGCTCACGCACCCCGAGATCACCATCGTCTGGGCCGACTCCGCCTACGCGGGCAAGCTCGTGACCTGGGCAAAAAGCCGCCTGAACCTGACGGTCAAGACCATCAGCCGACCCAAGGACACCAGCGGCTTCGTCGTCCTGCCCCGCCGCTGGGTCGTCGAACGCAGCATCGCCTGGATGATGCACGCCCGCCGCCATGCCCGGGACTACGAACGGCTCGTCCAGCACCGAGACACTGATCACCTGGGCCGCGATCACCCTCATGACCCGCCGCATTGCCCGCGGCAGCGAACCCCGCAACGACACCTGGACCAGGAAGAGCTCAGGTGAGGAGTGACGTCAAACGGACCCTGACCCCTGCCGCATAACGACACAAACAGGTGTCCACCCTTTGGGGGCCAGGCCCGTGCCCCGGTCGGCCCAGCCCGGCCAGCCTCCCCTCACCCGTCGGCATACGCTGCTTGTGGTAACGAGGCCGTCACCTCGTTGTGGTGATGGCCGCCACAAGATCGACGAGTCACCCCATTGGCGTCCCCTTTCACCCCGGACGAGAGACGAAGTCACGTCCGTCATGCGTCTGGCGCCGGTGTTCCAACCACTCGGGGACCTCAGACACCTTTTCCGGGCTGCTGCGCGTGCGGGCGGCACAGACCGCCAGATCACCTGTCCGCCGGAAGAGGGAGCAAGGAGCGAAAATGGGCATACCTCGCACACGGACGATGACGACCCTGGCTGTTATGGCCGTCGTCGCGGCAGGCTGCACCTCTGGAGGCAAGGACACGTCCGGGGCGCCGGCCCACCAGGGACCGGCCGATCCGTCGGCTGCCGCATCGTCTGCCGGAGAATCCCGCGGCCCGAGGACGGGCAACACGGTCATCGGCGACGCGGCCATCGCCCGGGAGGAAGCCGCATGCACGGCACAGCAGCCCAACAGTCCCTGGTACAGGACGCTGGTGCCGTTCGAGCACTATGACTCCGGACGCACGAGCCTTCACCCCTGCGCCAAGTTCCCCGGCTCGATGACGGGGCCGAATGTGGTCAAGGCCTACCCCACCACGGCCGACGTCTACTACTCCCAGTTCGACATCGCCACGCGCGGCGTGAACGACATGTACGTCTACGGCGGCGGCAACGGCGACGCCAACCCGCCCGCGCTGCAGACCTTCGTGGCGAAGGTCCAGCCCGGCACCATGAAGCAGATCTGGCGCACCAACCTGTCGAACGCGCAAGCGAACAACGAACTGCACGTGTCCGGGGCGGTCGACATCATGGCCGACGGCAACATCGTCGCCATCTCCGACCACACCCTGTACAAGCTGGACGGCACCACCGGCAAGATCCTCATCAAGCAGGACATGCCCACGGGGGAGAGCGCCCTGAACGACAGCGCCTTCAACGGCATCAACGCCTTCCCCGACGGCACCATCGTCGTCCGATCGCTGAACCGGCCGGCCGGCTGCACGCTCAACGGTTATAGCGCCGCCGCGTACAAGTGCCCCGGCGCGCCCAACTCCGCCAAGCCCTCCATCATCGGCACGGTCGACCCCAAGACCCTCAAGGTGCTGAACTGGACGCAGCTCAAGGGCAACGTCCTGGGCCGGGTCACCACCAGCCGCTACCAGGGCCACGACTACGCCTACATCACCACCCCCACCCAGATCTACCGGTACGTCTGGGACGGCAAGACCATCGCGCAGGACTCGACCTGGGGACCGGTCACCTACGCCAAAGCAGGCCAGACCCAGGCCGGGGCCCCCGTCATCATGGGCGACTGGGTGGTCTTCTCCAGCAACGGCGCCCCCGCCAAGGTCCCCCTGAGCGTGATCGCCATCCACCAGAAGGACGCGACGCGCACGACGCGCATGGACCCCAACCCGACACTGCAGCCGGGCCAGTACAGCTACTACTACGCCAAGGTCTCCGCCGACCCGGTCAACAACCGGATCTACGTCATGGACTTCGGCCTGGGCACCGCCTCGGCCATCGACTTCCGCAACGGCACCATGTCCCTGGCGTGGAAGGTCAAGCAGCGCAGCAACAGCTACATCACCCTCATCGGCCCGGCCGACAGGCGCGTGTTCGTGAACGCCAACGCCCGGTCTGACGAGACCGACCCCACCAAGTACAACCCGGGACCGACCGGCGCCAACTACAAGGACCAGATCCAATGGCGCGACGCCCGCACCGGAAGGCTCCTGGCCGCATCCGACTTCTACGCGCCGGCCACCTCCGCCGGCACGGTACCCCCCGGCTACGGCGGCCTGATCTACGACATCCTCTTCGACGGCCACGCCGTCGTCATGGCAGTCCGCCCGGCCAAACCAGGTGAGACGCCCACCCCGAAGGCATAGCCGAACGGACAGACCGCCCAGGGCCTGGCGCCACCATGGCGCCAGGCCCTTCTGGCACACCCCTTCGGAAGCCGACTGGGTGAATCTGCAACCTCCCGGCATGTTCCGAATCCCATCCGGGAGCCGCAGCGCTGAACCTGTCAGCGTCCTGACCAGGATTACGGCCCTCGCACCAGGAGGAGCAGTCCCCGTGACCACCCGTTACACCCTGATCCCGGCACTCACCGCAGCTCTCACCCTCTCTCTTGCGGCGGCAACGACCGCCACGGCCGTACCCTCCCCAGCCGCGGCATGGCACGCGACCGGCGATGTCCTTCTCGGGAAGTGGCTGTCCTGAAGATTATTCCGATGTCAAGATCGACACGACCGGAACCGTCCTCGAAGTAACCTTCGCCCGCTATGTCGTCGAGACCGGTACAGCTGGCGTGGGAGTCTGAGGCCGGGACCGTACACCGCATCCGTCGCCCGGTCCCCGGCCGGTGACGATCATGAGCCGGCCCACTCCACTCCGAGCCCGGCGAGGGCTTGAAGCTGCGCCGGGTCGAGCCGGTCGCGTCGCTGCCGCTGGTTCGCCACCCATACACCGGTGCGGTGCTCGCTCCCGTCCGGGAGCCGCTCGACGTGCGACCGCCCCGGTGTTCCGCCTCCTTCGCGGGCGAGGTAGTGCGCGAGGGCCTGGATGCCCTTGTCGAAGGCCTCCGCACCCCGCCCGGACCTGGAGGCCGCAGCGGTCTTCGCGGGCGCTGTGCGGGCGCGTACGACCCGCGCCGGGGTGACGCCCAGCTTCCCGAGCCGGGTCTGCTGCTCGGCGTTCAGCCGCGCCCAGTTCCGCCGCTGGGTGGCCAGCCAGCGGCCGACGTCCTCGCCGTGCCGGGTAACCCCCGGGGTGATGGCCTTCAGGCGGGCGCCTTCGCCCAGGAGCTGGGTGAGGTAGGCGTAGTGGCGTTGCCAGTCCACCGTCCACCCGTGGTCGTCGTCGCCCGGGTTCCAGTCCTCATCGATCGCGGCCAGGGCCGCAGCCCGCCGCTTCGCGCGCACCGGGTCCTTCCCGAGCCCGCCGGGCCGGCGGATGTTGGTGAGCCACTGCCCCACCGCCTTGTCGAGGGCGGTGGCGTGCCGGGGAGCGGCGAGTGTCCCGTGCAGCTCGAAGTAGGCGCGCGCGGCGGCGAGGTTCTCGGCGAAGTCGGCGTCGGCGGTGTCCCACACGATCCCGAGCTCCTCCAGGTCCAGGGCCCGCAGCCCGGTCATCGTCCCGGCCCGGTACGCACGCCGCTGGTCCGACAGCCACCGCCCCAGCGGGTAGGCGCCCTCGGTGTGGTCGTAGGGGACCTCCAGGTCCCCTACGCGTTCCCGGTACCGCCAGGCGGCCTCGTAGCCGCGCCGCCAGTCCTGCCGTTCGGTGTCGAACACCTGGTAGCTGATCCACTTCGCGATCAGCGCCGGGTCGCGCGGGGCGGCGAACCGCAGCAGCAGCCGCCCCTCCTCGTCGCCGTTTTCCGGCGCGGGACCGATCGTCAGCGACGGCTGTACGATGCGCTTCTGGTTTTCCTGCGGAATGGCCAGCAATTCGACAGCGCGTTCATCATGCGCCCGCAAACCATTCAAAACCCGAATCAAAGGCCCGTACGACTTCGAAGAAAGAATGTCCTCGGGCTTCTCGTCCTCCCGCAGGAAAACGGGAACGATCAGGGTCGCCATTTTCCCCTCGCCGGGCTTTTGCCGCAGCGCCCGGCCGATCGCCTGGACGATGTCGACGGCCGACCCCTTCGGGTCGATCAGGGCGACGGAGTCCACCGCGCGGATGTCGACGCCCTCGCCCAGAACCCGGCAGTTCGCCAGCACCGCGCGCCCGGCCCGCCGGCCGAAGTCCGCGAGGACAGCGGCCCGGTGCTCCGGCTCGTGTTCCCCGCGCAGCCACCCCGCCCACACCTTGGCTGGGTGCCGGACGGGGTCGACGGCATGCAGCCGGGCCGCGACGCGGTCCAGGCCCTCGGCGAAGGCCTGCGCCTCCACCGTGCGGTGGTGGAAGGTGATGGTCGTCTTCAGGTCGTGCTGGGCCATCGTCTCCAGCAGCGTGGTCTGCACCGCCGCCAGGCGCTCACCGCGCACCTTCTCCTCATACCGGTCCGGCCCGTACAGCCGCTCCGGAGTGACGACGGGGTCGACCAGCTCGGCGACGACGACCTGATACCGCGCCAACAGGCCTCGGGCGACCGCATCGGCCAAGGACAGCTCATAGACCACCGGGCCGAACACCCTCGGATCGTCCATCGAGCACGCCATCTCCTTCGGCAGCCGGTCCCACCGCGACCGAGGCACATAGGCCCGGCCCTCTTCCTCGGCCTTCCTGCGCCGCTCCTCCTCGGCCAGGCGCCGGCTCTCCTCCACCGCCCGTTCCTCCTCCCGCGAGCGCGGAGGCCGCTCCGCCCAGATCCGGGGGGTGGCCGTCATGTACAGCCGCCGGCGCGCGGGGATGACCTCCTGGCGGTGCACGTCCGCCCAGGCCTTCCCCGCCGACCCCGAGGTTCGGTGCGCCTCGTCCACCACGACCAGGTCGAAGGGCTCCATGGGCAGGCCGTACTCCCCGCGGTGCGCCTCGGCGATGACGGGCAGGGAGGCGTAGGTGGCGTAGACGGTGACCGGGCCCCGGCCGTGCCACAGGCCCAGCTGCGGCGCGGACGTCGTGGAGCGGACCTGTCCGGCCCACAGCTCGGGGTGGTCCTCCAGCGAGCACACCGCGACCGCCGGCCCGGTATGGCCGACCGCCTGCCACTCGCGCACGGTCTGGGTCAGCAGGTCCAGGGTCGGCACCAGGACCAGGACCCGCCCGCCCCGGGCCAGCCGGAGCGCGGCTGCGGCGGCCATGAACGTCTTGCCGGTCCCGCACGCCGCCACCACCGTGGCCCGCAGACCCGCCTTCGGGACCCGTTTCCCGGGCCGGATCTCCAGGCCCCGGACGATCGCGTCCACCGCCTCCTCCTGATGCGGCCGGAGCGTGATTTCACGGGCCCTCTGCATACGGCTCTCCTCAGAAAAGGACTCCAGTCATTCCACCCCAGCCCCGGGGCAGTGGCTGCTTTCTCGGGATGCTGCACAGCATCTGATTCCTCGTCCCCGGCATCCATGCGAAATACGCGGGGCCGATGGACCCTGGGAGGGAGTGGACGATTCCTCGGGATGCTACACACAACATCCAGATGTGATGTGGGATTCATGCTACCCGGGAAGGACCCTCAGAGGGGACCGGTTCCCGACCCCCGGCCCCTCGTTCGGGGGAAGCGCCGTCGGTTCACCCAACCCCCGAGCCCCCGCCGCTCCTGCTAGCTGCCCGCGCAGCGGGCTGATCCTGGAGGCGAAGCCGGAAGGGTGTAAGCGGAGCGGACACCCATCGTGCGGAAGTCTTGGACGTTGTCCCATGGGTCTGGACAAGCCTGTGAGGCGCGGCGTACAAGACTCCCAATAGCTTTTCTTCTGTTGAGAGCTGGGGGAGACATCGTGAGCCTCGGCGACGCTTTACCAATCGCGCTGGTAGCCCTTGTGCTGTATTTCGTGCCGACAGTGGTCGCGTTGGGGCGAACAGTTCCGAACCGCGGGTCAGTGATTGTGGTCAACATCTTCCTCGGGTGGACACTGATCGGCTGGGTGGTCGCACTCGCCATGGCGGCGCGCAGCAAGGCTCCGGCCCCCTGAAGGTAGCCGGGGCCGACGGCGGGCCCGTCCCCGTGAAACGGGATCACATAGGGCCGCGTAGCGGGCCGTTCGGGACCGAGCGAAGCGAGGCCCCGAACCCGTCCGGAGCGAAGCGTAGGACCCCGGCCCGAAGGCCGGCCCCAGCTCGGCGAAGCCGAGCCCCGCCGAGCGCAGCGAGGC
>NZ_JBIAWQ010000034.1:0-32163 GCF_042895815.1 Streptomyces sp. NPDC001373 | reverse complement strand
GGCCGCAAGACCAGGGCCCTGTCCGTCTCCCACGCCTTCCACTCGCCGTTGATGGACCCGATGCTCGACGCGTTCCGCGAGGTCGTCGCATCGGTTGCCTTCGGCGCCCCGTCCCTGCCGGTTGTCTCCGCCCTCACCGGGCGGATGGTCTCCGCCGAGGAGTTCGGCTCGGCCGACTACTGGGTGCGCCATGTCCGTGAGGCCGTCCGCTTCGCCGACGCCGTCGCCACCCTCGCCGCATACGACGTGCGCACCTTCCTGGAGATCGGCCCCGGCGGGGTCCTGACCGCCCTCACCCAGGAGCTCCTGGACGAACGCGCCCTCACCGTGCCCGTCCTGCGGACCGACCGCGCCGAGCCCCTGGCCGTCACCACCGCCCTCGCCCGGCTCCACGTCCACGGCACCCCCGTCGACTGGCAGGCGGTCCTCGCAGGCCGCGGCGCCCGCCACGTCGACCTGCCCACCTACCCCTTCCAGTACGAGCACTACTGGCTCGACGCACCGGCCGGTACGGGCGACGTCACCGCCGCCGGACTGACCGGCGCCGACCACGCCCTCTTCGGGGCCACGGCCCTGCTGCCCGACGGCGCGGGCTCCCTGCTCACCGGACGCCTCTCCCTCACCACCCACCCCTGGCTGGCGGACCACGCCGTCTCCGGCGTGACCCTGCTCCCCGGTACGGCCTTCCTGGAGATGGCCGTACGCGCCGGCGACGAACTCGGCGGCGGCCGCGTCGAAGAACTCGCCCTCGCCGCACCCCTGGTCCTTCCGGAGCAGGGCGCGGTCCAGATCCGGGTGCTCGTCGGCGCCGCGGAAGAGGACTCGGGCCGTCGGACGGTGAAGATCTACTCCCGCCCCGAAACCGCCGCCGAGGCCGACGGGGAGGATTCCTGGACGCGCCACGCGACCGGATTCCTCGTCCCCGACACCGGACGGACGCAGCCGGAAACGGACGCCACCTGGCCCCCCGCGGACGCCACCGCCGTCGACCTCCACGACTGCTACGACCGGCTGGCCGACGCCGGCTTCGACTACGGCCCGGTGTTCCAGGGGCTGCGCGCCCTCTGGCGGCGCGGCCAGGACGAGCTGTTCGCCGAGGTCGCGCTGCCCGACGGGACGCCGGTCGACGGGTTCGCCGTGCACCCCGCGCTGCTCGACGCGGCCCTGCACGCCATGAGCGTCGGGGAGTTCCTCGGCACCGGCCACGCCGGCCGGCTCCCGTTCGCCTGGAGCGGTGTGAACGTGTACGGCAGCGGCGCCGAGACCCTGCGGGTCCGCCTGACCCGGGCCGCATCCGGGACGGACACGGTGGAGCTGCGGATCGGCGACGCCCTGGGACGGCCCGTCGCCTCGGTCGACTCGCTGCTCCTGCGCACGGTCACCCCCGAGCAGCTCGCCGAGGCCGGCGCCGCCGCCCAAGGCGGTACGGGGCTGCGGGACGCGCTGTTCCGGGTGGCGTGGGAGCGGTGCGAACCGGCCGCGGAGCCCGAGTCCGCCGCACCGGTCCGGTGCGAGCGCCTCGCCGACCTGGTCGGCGCCTCCGTACCCGGGAACGTGGCCGTCGTGCTGCCGGGTGCGGGGGAGGGGGCCGCACCGGCCGCCGCCACGCGCCGCGTCCTGGAGCTGCTTCAGGAGTGGCTCCGAGAGGACCGGTTCGCCGGCTCGCGCCTGGTGCTCGTGACGCGCGGCGCGGTCGACGCGACCGCCGCCACCGGGGCCGGGGCGCACGCCGTCGACCCCGCGCAGGCCGCCGTCTGGGGTCTCGTACGTTCCGCCCAGTCGGAGAACCCCGGCCGGTTCGTGCTGGTGGACTCCGACGGCGACGAGGACACCGCCGCGCTGGCGGCCGCCGTCGCCTGCGACGAGCCGCAGGTGGCGCTCCGTGACGGGGCCCTGCTCGTCCCGCGGCTCGTACGGGCAGGCGAACCGGGCCCGGCCGAGCACGCCCCCGTCGCCTTCCCGGTCGGCGGCACGGTGCTCATCACCGGCGCGTCGGGTGCGCTGGGCCGACTGGTCGCCCGCCACCTCGTCACCGTCCACGGAGTGCGGCACCTGCTGCTGGCCAGTCGCCGGGGCCAGGACGCGCCCGGAGCGGCCGAGTTCACGCGGGAGCTGCGGGAGCTGGGCGCCGAGACCCGGACCGTGGCCTGTGACGTCGCGGACCGTGACGAACTCGCCTTCCTGCTGGCGACGGTCCCCGCCGAACACCCGCTGGCTGCCGTCGTCCACGCGGCCGGGGTGACCGACGACGGCACCGTCGCCTCCCTCACCCCGGACCGCGTCGACCGGGTGTTCCGCCCGAAGGCCGACGCGGCCCTCAACCTCCACGAACTGACCCGCGACGCCGGCCTGTCCGCCTTCGTCCTGTTCTCCTCCGCCGCCGGCACCCTCGGCAGCGCCGGACAGGCCAACTACTGCGCCGCGAACTCCTTCCTCGACGCCCTGGCCGCGTCCCGCCGGGCCGAGGGGCTCCCCGCGGTGTCCCTCGCCTGGGGCCTGTGGGCACAGAGCAGCACCCTCACGGCCGGGCTGGCCGCCGCCGACCGGCACAGGATCAGCCGCTCCGGACTGATCGCCCTGGAGGCGGAGGAGGGCCTGGCCCTCTTCGACGCCGCCTGCCGCTCCGAGCGGGCCGTGCTGGTCCCGGCCCGCCTGGACACCGAGGCGCTGCACGCCCAGGCCCGTGCGGGCGCCCTGCCGCCGCTGCTGCGGAAGCTGGTGCGCACTTCCTTACGGCGCAGCCTCGAAGAAGCCCCGCGGGCGGCGACCGGCCAGACCACGGCGGCCGGCCGGCTCGCCGCGCTGCCGACGGACGAGCGGCACGCGTTCGTCCTCGACCTGGTCCGCACCCAGGTGGCGGCCGTCCTCGGGCACGCGTCCGCACGGTCGGTCGCGGTGGACCGGCAGTTCAGGGATCTCGGCTTCGACTCGCTGACCGCCGTCGAACTCCGCAACACCCTCAACTCCGCCACCGGACTCCGGCTGCCCGCCACCCTCGTCTTCGACCACCCGACGCCCGAGGCACTGACCCGCCTGCTGCTCACCGAACTGTTGGGCACGGACGCCGATCCGGCGCAGCCGGCCACGGCCGTCCAGGTCGCCTCCGTCGAGGATCCGATCGCGATCGTGGGGATGAGCTGCCGGTATCCGGGTGGGGTGCGTTCTCCGGAGGATCTGTGGCGGTTGGTCGCGGAGGGTGGTGACGCGGTCGGCGGGTTCCCGGTGGACCGTGGCTGGGCGCTGGACGAGCTGTTTCACCCGGATCCGGATCACGCGGGGACGAGTTATGCCCGTGAGGGCGGGTTCCTGTACGAGGCGGGGGAGTTCGATGCCGCGTTCTTCGGGATCTCGCCGCGTGAGGCGCTGGCGATGGATCCCCAGCAGCGGTTGCTGTTGGAGACCTCGTGGGAGGTGTTCGAGCGGGCCGGTATCGACCCGGCGACGCTGAAGGGCTCGCGTACCGGGGTGTTCGCCGGGGTCATGTACCACGACTACGGCTCCCGGCTCGGCGGGACCGTACCCGAAGGGCTCGAAGGACACCTCGGCATGGGCACCTCCGGCAGCGTGGCCTCGGGCCGGCTCTCGTACACCTTCGGCCTGGAGGGGCCGGCGGTGACCGTGGACACGGCCTGCTCCTCGTCCCTGGTGGCCCTGCACCTCGCGGCGCAGGCCCTGCGCCAGGGCGAGTGCTCCATGGCCCTCGTGGGCGGGGTCACCGTCATGGCGACCCCCAACACCTTCGTCGAGTTCAGCCGCCAGCGCGGGCTGGCCGCCGACGGCCGCTGCAAGGCGTTCTCCGCAGGCGCCGACGGCACCGGCTGGGCCGAGGGCGCCGGCATGCTCCTGGTGGAGCGGCTGTCCGACGCCCGCCGCAACGGCCACCGGGTGCTCGCGGTGGTCCGCGGGTCGGCGGTGAACCAGGACGGCGCGTCCAACGGCCTGACCGCCCCGAACGGGCCGGCGCAGCAGCGCGTGATCCGCCAAGCCCTGGCGCAGGCGGGCCTGTCGGCGGGTGACGTGGACGCCGTCGAGGCGCACGGCACGGGCACCACCCTCGGCGATCCGATCGAGGCCCAGGCCCTCCTGGCCACCTACGGGCAGGAGCGGGACGCGGACCGGCCGCTGTGGCTGGGCTCGCTGAAGTCCAACATCGGTCATACGCAGGCCGCGGCCGGTGTGGCGGGTGTGATCAAGATGGTGATGGCCATGCGCCACGGAGTCCTCCCCAGGACCCTCCACGCCGACGAGCCGTCCCCCCACATCGACTGGTCGACGGGGACGGTACGGCTGCTGACCGAGGCCCGTGAGTGGGCCGTGGACGGCGGCCGTCCGCGCCGGGCGGGCGTCTCCTCCTTCGGCGTCAGCGGCACCAACGCCCACGTCGTCCTGGAACACGTCCCCGGCACGGAACCCGGCCCGGCAGCCACCGGCGCTTCCGCCGACTCCGGAGCCGTCGCGTGGGTGCTGTCCGCCAAGGACGAGACCTCCCTGCGTGCCCAGGCGCAGCGCCTCGCGGAGCACGTCAGCGGGCACCCGGCCCTCGGACTCGCCGACATCGGACGCTCGCTCGCCGTGTCACGCGCCTCGATGGAACTGCGGTCCGCCGTGGTCGGGGCCGGCCGCGAGGAGCTGCTGGCAGGCCTGGAGGCCATCGCCACCGGCCGGCAGGCGGCCGGTGTCGTACGCGGTGAAGCCGAGTCCGCCGACGGCAGCAGGACGGCCTTCCTGTTCTCGGGGCAGGGGAGCCAGCGCCCGGGGATGGGGCGTGAACTGCACGCCGCATTCCCGGTGTTCGCGCAGGCCTTCGACGCGGTGTGCGGGGCCCTGGACCCGCATCTCGAACTCCCGCTGCGGGAGGTGGTGTTCGGTGCGGACGCGGAGCTGCTGGACCGGACCGGATACGCGCAGTCGGCGTTGTTCGCGGTGGAGGTGGCGTTGTTCCGGCTGGTGGAGTCCTGGGGTGTGCGTCCGGACTTCCTGGCGGGGCATTCGGTGGGGGAGTTCGCGGCGGCTCATGTCGCGGGTGTGCTGTCGTTGGAGGATGCGGCGAGGCTGGTGGCCGCGCGCGGTCGGCTGATGCAGGCGCTTCCCCCGGGCGGGGTGATGGTCGCGGTCGAGGCTTCCGAGGAGGAGGTGCGGGAGCTGCTGGCGGGGCTGGAGGACCGGGCGGGCATCGCGGCCGTCAACGGGCCCACGTCCGTGGTGGTTTCGGGTGCCGAGGACGCCGTGGCCACGGTTGTGGACCGGCTGTCCGCCGGGGGCCGCAAGACCAGGGCCCTGTCCGTCTCCCACGCCTTCCACTCGCCGTTGATGGATCCGATGCTCGACGCGTTCCGCGAGGTCGTCGCATCGGTCGCCTTCGAGGCGCCGACGCTTCCCGTCGTGTCCACCCTCACCGGGCGGACCGTCTCGGCGGAGGAGCTCTGCTCGGCCGACTACTGGGTGCGCCATGTCCGTGAGGCCGTCCGCTTCGCAGATGCCGTCGCCACCCTCGCCGCAGACGACGTGCGCACCTTCCTGGAGATCGGCCCCGGCGGGGTGCTGACCGCCCTCACCCAGGAGGTCCTGGACGAGCGGGCGGTGGCCGTCGCGGTCCTGCGCGCCGACCGTCCCGAGGAGCTCGCCGTCACCACCGCGCTCGCCCGGCTCCACGTCCACGGCACCCCCGTCGACTGGGCCGCCGTCCACGCCGGACCGGCCCGTCACCCCGTCGACCTGCCCACCTACGCCTTCCACCACCGCCGCTACTGGCTCGACCCGGTCGCCCCGGCCGGTGACGTGGCCGCCGCCGGACTCGTGGACGCCGAGCACCCCTTCCTGGGGGCGGCCGTGCCCCTCGCCGACGGCCAGGGTGCCCTGCTGACCGGCAGGCTGTCCCCGGCCACCCACCCCTGGCTCACCGACCACACCGTGATGGACACGGTCCTGCTGCCCGGCACCGCACTGGTCGACCTGGCGCTGCGCGCCGCCGACGAGGTGCGCTGCGACCGGGTGGACGAGCTGACCCTCGGCGCGCCGCTCGTGCTCCGCGAGGACGGCGCCGTGCAGCTCCAGGCCGTCGTCAGCGGGCCCGACGCGACCGGGCACCGTACGGTCAACCTCTACTCCCGCCCCGAGACCGCCGATTCCACCGAGCCGTGGACCTGCCACGCCACGGGTGTGGTCTCCGTGCAAGCCCACGGAGAGCAGGAGCAGCCCTCCGGCCTCTCCGCGTGGCCGGCACCGGGGGCCGAGTCCCTGGACACCGGCGGCGCGTACGAGCGGCTGGCCGGCCTCGGCCTCGAGTACGGACCGGTGTTCCAGGGCCTGCACGGGCTCTGGCGGCGCGGCGACGAGGTCTTCGCCGAGGTACGGCTGCCCGAGGAGACCGCGGTCACCGGCTTCGGCGTCCACCCCGCCCTGCTGGACGCGTCCCTCCACGCGATCGGCCTCGCCGGCCTGCTGCCCGATGCCGGACGCGGCCGGATCCCCTTCGCCTGGAACGGGGTGACCGTCCACGCCACCGGCGCCCGCGCCCTGCGGGTCAGGATCGTCCCGGCCGGCGCCGACTCGGTGGCCCTGCTGACCACCGACGAGGCCGGGCGGCCCGTGGCCTCCGTCGACTCCCTGGTGCTGCGCCCCGTCTCGGCGGAGCAGCTGGCCGAGGCCGGGCGGGCACAGGGGCGGCAGGAGTCCCTCTACCGGCTCGACTGGACCCCCCTTCCCCTCACCCCTGAGGACTCCGTGGACCGTCCCGGCGGGCAGTGGACCCTCGTCGGAGGCGACGACGGACTGCGCGCGGCACTGGAGGACTCCGGCATGGACGTCGTCTTCCGCACCGATCTGGTGGATCCGCCCGGCGGAGGGGAGGGGCCGGCGCCCGCCGTCCTCCTCGCGGCCGTCGACGTCCGCCCCGACCGGGACCACCCCGTCGCCCACGTCCACGCGACGGCCCACCGCGCCCTGGAGCTGCTCCAGCGGTGGCTCGCCGACGAACGGTACGCCGGTTCCCGGCTGGCCGTCCTGACCTGCAACGCCGTCGCCGCCAAGGGGCGCGGCGAGGAGGACCGCGACAAGGAGGTGGACCCGGCGCAGGCCGCGATCTGGGGCCTGGTGCGTTCGGCGCAGGCGGAGAACCCGGGCCGCTTCGTCCTGGTCGACCTCGACCGCGACCCGGCGTCGGCGCGGGCCCTGCCCGCCCTGCCGGCCTCGGGCGAGGAGCAGTTCGCCGTACGCGGCGGGGCGGTCCTCGTCCCCCGGCTGGCACGGACCGGACCCCCGGTCCTGCCCGGCGGGGCCGGACCCGCGTTCACGGCCGACGGCACGGTCCTCGTCACCGGCGCCTCGGGCGTACTGGGCGGGCACGTCGCCCGGCACCTGGTCACCGGGCACGGGGTGCGTCACCTGCTGCTCGTCAGCCGGCGGGGCGCCGCCGCCGAGGGCATGCCCGGACTGGAGGCGGAGCTGACCGCCCTGGGGGCCCGGGTCACCGTGGAGGCCTGCGACGTGGCCGACCGCGAGGCCCTCGCCCGGGTGCTGGCCGCCGTACCCGATGCGCACCCCCTGACCGGTGTGGTGCACGTGGCGGGGGTGACCGACGACGGGATCCTGACCGGTCTCACGGCGGAGCGCATCGACCGCGTCTTCCGTCCCAAGGTGGACGCCGCCCTGCACCTGGACGAGCTCACCCGGGGCATGGAGCTCTCCGCGTTCGTCCTGTTCTCCTCCGCCGCCGGTGTCTTCGGCGCGGCGGGCCAGGCCAACTACGCCGCCGCCAACGCCTTCCTGGACGCCCTCGCCCGGCAGCGCCGCGCCGCCGGCCTGCCGGCCGTGTCCCTGGCGTGGGGGCTGTGGGCCGAAAGCAGCGGCATCACCGGCGAGTTGACGGACGCCGACCGGGGCCGGATGTCACGCGGCGGTGTGCTGCCGCTGAGCACCGAGGAGGCCCTCGGCCTCTTCGACGCCGCGACGGCCCACCCGCAGAGCGCGGTCGTCCCGGTCCGCCTGAACCAGGCGGTGCTGCGCGGGCAGGCCGCGGCCGGAACCCTGCCGGCCCTGCTCGCCTCCCTGGTCCCTGTTCCGGCGCGGCGCTCCGCCGCCGACGGGGGAGCGGAGCGGGCAGCCGCGCGGCCGGGCGGTACCGGAGGAGACCTGACGGCCCGGCTGGCCGGGCTCTCCGAGACCGAACGGAGCACCCTGCTGCTGGATCTGGTGTGCGAGCACGTGGCCGCGGTCCTGGGCCTCGCCTCGCCCCGGGACGTGCGTCCCGGCCAGGCACTGCGCGACCTCGGGTTCGACTCGCTGACCGCCGTCGAGCTGCGCAACCGGCTGGGCGGGGAGACCGGGCTGCGGCTGCCCCCCACGCTCGTCTTCGACTACCCCACCCCCGCCGAACTGGCCGGCCACCTGGGGGCCGAGGCCGCCCCGGCCGGCCGGGACGTCACGGGGCTGCTCGCCGAGCTCGACCGGATCGAGACCGAGCTGCGGGGCACGGCGACGGACGACGCGGACGCCCGCGACGCCGTCACGGCGCACCTGCGCCGGCTGCTGGACCGGTGGGCCGCGCCCGGCGGCCAGGCGGAGGCGGAGGCCGGCGGCGTCGCGGACGGGCTCCACACCGCGACGGACGACGAGATGTTCGACTTCATCGGCAAGGAGTTCGGGATCTCCTGAACCGCACCGTGTGCGGGGCCACGCGCGCCCCGCACCCGCCGCCCTCCGCCGTACTCCGGCCCCTCCCTGCACCCCCGCCGACACGGCCTTTCCCCGGCCCTCCCGGCCCTCCCGCCCCCCGACCGCACGGGCCTCACGGCCCCCGGCCCGTACGGGCTCGATGCAAAAGGTGACCCCAGTGACTGACCCCCAGGCGAACAACAACGAGGAAAAGCTCCGCTACTTCCTCAAGCGGGTATCGGCGGACCTGCACGAGGCCCGCGAGCGGCTGCGGGACCTCGACGAGGCCCGCCACGAGCCGATCGCCATCGTCGCGACGAGCTGCCGCTTCCCCGGCGGGATCACCACCCCCGAGGGGCTCTGGGAGTTCCTCGCGGAGGGCGGGGACGCCATCACCGGGTTCCCCGCCGACCGGGGCTGGGACCTGGAAGGGCTCTACGACCCCGACCCGGACACCCGGGGCACCAGCCACGTCCGCGAGGGCGGATTCCTCGACGGCATCGGCCTCTTCGACGCCGGCCTCTTCGAGATCTCGCCCCGCGAGGCGCTCACCATGGACCCCCAGCAGCGGCTCCTCCTGGAGTCCTGCTGGGAGGCGTTCGAGCGGGCCGGCATCGACCCCACCTCGCTCAAGGGCAGCCGGACCGGGGTGTTCACCGGCGTCATGTACCACGACCACTCGGCCCTGCTCCAGCAGGCGGTGGAGGACGTCGACGGCTACATCGGCACCGGCAGCGCGGCCAGCGTGGTCTCCGGCCGGGTGTCCTACACCTTCGGCCTCGAAGGACCGGCCGTCACCGTGGACACGGCCTGCTCCTCCTCCCTCGTCGCCCTGCACCTGGCGGTGCGGGCCCTGCGCGAGGGCGAATGCGACCTGGCCCTCGCGGGCGGCGTCACCACCATGCTCACCCCCACCTCCTTCGTGGACTTCAGCCGCCAGCGCGGCCTGGCCGTGGACGGCCGCTGCAAGCCCTTCGCGGCGGCGGCCGACGGCACCGGCTGGGGCGAGGGCCTCGGCCTGCTCCTCGTGGAGCGGCTCTCCGACGCCCGCCGCAACGGCCACCCGGTCCTCGCCGTGGTCCGCGGCTCCGCCGTCAACCAGGACGGCGCCTCCAACGGTCTGACCGCCCCCAACGGCCCCTCCCAGCAGCGGGTCATCCGCCACGCCCTGGCCGACGCCCGGCTGGGCCCCGCCGACGTGGACGCGGTGGAGGCCCACGGCACGGGCACCACCCTCGGCGACCCCATCGAGGCCCAGGCCCTCCTGGCCACCTACGGACAGGGGCGCGCGGAGGACCGGCCGCTGTGGCTGGGCTCGCTCAAGTCCAACATCGGGCACACCCAGGCGGCGGCCGGCGTCGGCGGCGTGATCAAGATGGTCGAGGCCCTGCGCCACGGCCTGCTCCCCAGGACCCTGCACGTGGACTCCCCGTCCCCGCACGTCGACTGGTCCTCCGGCGCGGTCCGCCTGCTCACCGAGCCCGTCCCCTGGAAGGAGGGCGACCGGCCCCGCAGGGCGGCCGTCTCCTCCTTCGGGTTCAGCGGCACCAACGCCCACGTCGTCCTGGAGGAGCCGCCCCACCCGGAACCGGCACCGGAGCCCGCCGAGGCGTCGGCCCCCCGGCGCACGGCCGGCCGCACGCCCGTGCTGCTGTCCGGGAAGAACCCGGCCGCCCTGCGCGCACAGGCCGCCCGCCTCCTGCGCCACACCACCGACCACCCCGAACAGTCCCTGGCCGACCTCGGCCTCTCCACGGCGACGACCCGGGCCGCACTGGACCACCGCGCCGTCGTCGTCGCCTCGGACCCCGAAGGACTGCGCCGGGCCCTGGACCTGCTGGCCCGGGGCGAGAACACCCCCGACACCACGGACGGCAGCACGGCGACGGGGGTGGTCCTGCCCCGCAGCCGCACCGCGTTCCTCTTCTCGGGCCAGGGCAGCCAGCGCCCCGGCATGGGACGCGAGCTGTACGCGGTCCACCCCGTGTTCGCCGAAGCCTTCGACGCCGTCTGCGCCGCCCTGGACCCGCACCTCGAAGGCCCCCTGAAGGAGGTGGTGTTCGGCACGGACAGCGGCCCCCTGAACGGGACCGGGCACGCGCAGCCGGCCCTGTTCGCGCTCCAGGTGGCCCTGTTCCGGCTGGTGGAGTCCTGGGGCGTGCGCCCGGACCTGCTGGCCGGGCATTCCGTGGGCGAGTTCGCCGCGGCCCACGTGGCCGGGGTGTTCTCCCTCGACGACGCGGCCCGCCTGGTGGCCGCCCGGGCCCGCCTCATGCAGGCGCTGCCCGCCGGCGGAGTGATGGCCGCCGTCGAGGCCTCCGAACTGGAGGTGTGCGAGCTGCTGGCCGGGTACGAGGACCGGGCCGCGATCGCCGCCGTCAACGGGCCCGCCTCCGTGGTGGTCTCGGGCGCCGCCGAGGCCGTCGCCGCCGTCGTCGGCCGGCTGTCCGCCCAGGGCCGCAAGTCCAGGGAGCTGCCGGTCTCCCACGCCTTCCACTCCCCGCTGATGGACCCGATGCTGGCGGAGTTCCGCAAGGCCTTCGACGGGGTGTCCTTCGCAACGCCGTCCCTGCCGGTCGTCTCCACCCTCACGGGCCGCCCCGTGCCGGCCGACGAGTTCCGCTCCGCCGACTACTGGGTACGGCACGTCCGCGAGACCGTCCGGTTCGCCGACGCGGTCGGCTCCCTCGCCGCCGAAGGCGCGGGCACCTTCCTGGAGATCGGCCCCGGCGGCGTCCTGGCCGCCCTCGCCGCGCACCTCCTCGACGACGGCGCCGTCGTGGTCCCCGCCCTGCGCGCCGACCGGCCCGAGGACCTGGCCGTCACCACCGCCGTCGCCCGCCTCCACGTCCACGGCACGCCCGTCGACTGGGAGGGGGTCTTCGCGGGCCGCGGCGCCCGCCGCGTGGACCTGCCCACCTACGCCTTCCAGCGCGAGGAGTACCGGCTCGAGACCCGGCCCGCCACCGGCGACCTCTCCGGCGCGGGCCTGCGCCCCGCCGGCCACCCGCTGCTCGGCGCCGCCGTGACCCTGGCCCACGGCGAGGGCGTCCTGCTGACCGGCCGCGTCTCGCTCACCACGCACCCCTGGCTCGCCGACCACCGCGTCCTGGGCAGCCCCCTCCTGCCGGGCACCGCCCTCGTCGAGCTGGCCGTCCGCGCCGGGGACCAGGCCGGATGCGGCCGGATCGAGCAGCTCACCCTGGAGGCCCCGCTCGTCCTGCCCCCGCAGGGCGGGGTACGGCTCCAGGCCGTCGTCGAGACCGCCGACGCCCACGGCCGGCGCGGCGTACGCCTCTACTCCCAGCCGGACGAGACACTCGACGCCGACGCCTGGACCTGCCACGCCTCCGGCCTCCTGGCCCCCACCCCCGTTGCCGCCCCGGACCCCTCCGCGCCCGCCCCGTGGCCCCCGGCCGACGCCGAACCCGCCGACCCCGAGACCCTCTACGACCGGATGACCGGCCTCGGCCTGGAGTACGGCCCCCTGTTCCGGGGGATCCGCGCGGGCTGGCGGCGCGGCGAGGAGCTCTTCGCCGAGATCGCCCTGCCCGACGGCACCGACACCACCGGATTCGGCCTGCACCCCGCGCTCTTCGACGCCGCCCTCCACACCGCCGCCCTCGGCGACACCCCGCACGACGGCGGGCCCCGCATCCCCTTCGAATGGAACGGGGTGACCCTGCACGCGACCGGAGCCACCACCCTCCGGGTCCGCCTGGCCCCCGCGCCCGACGCGGAGGACGCCGTCACGCTGCACCTCGCGGACGGAGCGGGACGGCCCGTGCTCTCCGTGGACTCCCTGGTGCTGCGCCCCGTGGCGGCCGAACAGCTGGCCGCGGCGGCGTCCCGCGGCGACGGGCTGTTCCGGCAGGTGTGGACCCCCGCGGACCCCGCCACGGCCGGGCCCGCCACGCCCGCCCCCGTCACCCTGCTCGACTCGCTCGCCGCCCTGCACGCCGAGGCCGCCCCGGCCCCGGACACCGTGGCCGTCACGGTCACCGTGCCGGACGAGGGCCACACCCCCGGGGCGGACCCGGCCGAGCGGCCCGCCGAGGCCGCCGAGGCCGCACTCGCCCTCGTCCGGGAATGGCTCGCGGACGCCCGCTGCACGGACTCGCGCCTGCTGCTCGTCACCCGGGGCGCCGTCGCCACCGACCCGGCGGAAGGCGCCGACCCGGCGCAGGCCGCCGTCTGGGGGCTGGTGCGCTCGGCGCAGTCCGAGAACCCCGGCCGCCTCCTCCTCGTCGACACGGGGGCCGGCACCGCCGACCCGGACCCCGTCCTGCTCGCCGCCGCGGCCGCCACCGGCGAACCGCAGCTCGCGGTCCGCGGAGGAGTCCTGCTCGCACCCCGGCTGGCCCGCGCCGACGCACCGGCGGCCGGAGGCGACCCCGACGGAGCAGCCGGCCCGGCCCCGGTGTTCCCGGCCGACGGCACCGTCCTGGTGACCGGAGCCTCCGGCACCCTGGGACGCCTGGTGGCCCACCATCTCGTGGCCCGGCACGGGGTCCGCAGGCTGCTGCTCCTCAGCCGCAGCGGCCCCGACGCCGACGGCGCCCGGGAGTTCGCGGCCGAACTCGCCGCCCTGGGAGCCGTGGCGGACACCGTGGCCTGCGACGTGGCCGACCGGCAGGCCCTCTCCGCCCTGCTGGCGGCACTACCCGCCGCGCACCCGCTGACCGCCGTGGTCCACGCGGCGGGCGTCACCGACGACGGCGTCGTCCCCGCCCTCACCCCGGAACGGATCCGGCGGGTGTTCGCACCCAAGGTCGCGGGCGCGCTCCACCTGCACGAACTCACCCGTGACCTGGACCTCTCCGCCTTCGTCCTCTTCTCCTCCGCCGCCGGCGTCTTCGGCAACCCCGGCCAGGGCAACTACGCCGCCGCCAACGCCGCCCTGGACGCCCTCGCCCAGCAGCGCCGCGCGGCCGGCCTGCCCGCGGTCTCCCTGGCCTGGGGACTGTGGGCCCGCAGCAGCGCCCTGACCGCCGGCCTCGCCGAGGCCGACCAGCGCCGCATCGGCCGCTCCGGACTCCTCGCCCTGGGGACCGACGAGGGCCTCGGCCTCCTCGACCGCGCCCTCGGCTCCGCCGACGCCCTGCTCGTACCCGTCCGCTGGGACCTGCCCGTCCTGCGCGAACAGGCCCGCGCCGGCACCCTGCCCACCCTCCTGCGGGACCTTGTCCCCGCCCCCGTGCGCCGCGGCGAGGCCGTCGCGGCCGCAGCGCCCGACGACGCCCGCTCCGCCCTGACCGAACGGCTGGCCGGCCTGCCCGAGGCGGGCCGGTCAGCCCTGCTGGTCGACCTCGTCCGCACCCACGCCTCCGCCGTCCTGGGGCACGGCCGCCCCGAATCCGTCCAGGCCGGCCAGGCCTTCCGGGAACTCGGCTTCGACTCCCTGACCGCCGTCGAACTCCGCAACCGCCTCGCCTCGGCGACCGGCGTACGCCTCCCCGCCGGCCTGGTCTTCGACCACCCCACCCCGGACGCCCTCGCCCGCCACCTCCTGCACCGCCTGACGGACACCCCCCGCCCCGGAGGCGCCACCCGCACGGCCGCCCCCGCCGGGACGGCCACCGACGAACCCGTCGCCATCGTCGCCATGGGCTGCCGCTACCCCGGCGGAGTACGGTCCCCCGAGGACCTGTGGCGGCTGCTCACCGCCGGCACCGACGCCATCGCCGGCTTCCCCGAGGACCGGGGCTGGGACCTCGACCTCCTCTCCGTGAGCGGCGGAACCGCCGGATCCAGCAGCACCCTGCGAGGCGGATTCCTCTACGACGCGGGCGAGTTCGACGCCGCCTTCTTCGGGATCTCCCCCCGCGAGGCCCTCGCCATGGACCCCCAGCAGCGGCTCCTGCTGGAAACCTCCTGGGAGGCCTTCGAACGCGCCGGCATCGACCCGGCCACCCTGCGCGGCTCCCGGACCGGCGTGTTCACGGGCGTCATGTACCACGACTACGCCTCGTCCCTCCAGAGCGTGCCCGAAGGGGTGGAGGGCTTCCTCGGCACCGGCAACTCCGGCAGCGTCGTCTCGGGCCGGCTCTCCTACACCTTCGGCCTGGAAGGGCCCGCGGTCACGGTCGACACGGCCTGCTCCTCCTCCCTCGTCGCCCTGCACCTGGCCGTCCAGTCCCTGCGCCGGGGCGAATGCGAACTCGCCCTCGCGGGCGGGGTGACCGTGATGGCCGGCCCCGGCGCCTTCATCGAGTTCAGCCGCCAGCGCGGACTGGCCGCCGACGGCCGCTGCAAGGCCTTCTCCGCCGGCGCCGACGGCACCGGCTGGGCGGAAGGCGCGGGCGTGCTGCTGGTGGAACGGCTCTCGGACGCCCTGCGCCACGGCCATCCCGTCCTCGCGGTCGTCCGCGGCTCGGCGGTCAACCAGGACGGCGCCTCGAACGGGCTCACCGCCCCCAACGGCCCCGCCCAGCAGCGGGTGATCGAGCAGGCTCTGGCGAACGCCGGGCTCTCCGCGGCCGACGTGGACGCGGTGGAGGCGCACGGCACCGGCACCCGGCTCGGCGATCCGATCGAGGCGCAGGCGCTGCTGGCGACGTACGGCCGGGAGCGGGAGGCGGAGCGGCCGCTGTGGCTGGGGTCCCTGAAGTCGAACATCGGGCACACCCAGGCGGCGGCGGGGGTGGGCGGGATCATCAAGATGGTCGAGGCGATGCGCCACGGCGTCCTGCCCCGGACCCTGCACGCCGAGGAGCCCTCCCCGCACATCGACTGGACCTCGGGCGCCGTGCGGCTGCTCACCGAGCCCGTGGAATGGGCGCAGGGGCCCCGGCCCCGGAGGGCGGCCGTCTCCTCGTTCGGCTTCAGCGGCACCAACGCCCACGTCGTCCTCGAACAGGCCCCGGACACCCCGGCCGAGACAGGCCCCGCCGCGCCGTTCGCGGCGCCGTGGCTGCTCTCCGCCAAGAGCCCGGAAGCCCTGCGCGCGCAGGCCCGCGCCCTCCTGCCGTACGTCCAGGACCCGGACCGGGCGGTACTGGACGTGGCCTACGCCCTGGCCACGGGCCGCAGCGCCCTGGAACACCGCGCGGCCGTGACCGCGGAGGACCCGGACGGGATGCGGGAAGCCCTGACCGCGCTGGCGCACGGAGCGCCCTCCCGCGCGGTGGTCCGGGCCACGGCCGCACCGGGGAGCGGGAAGCACGCGTTCCTGTTCTCGGGGCAGGGGAGCCAGCGCCCGGGGATGGGGCGGGAACTGCACGCCGCATTCCCGGTGTTCGCGCAGGCTTTCGACGCGGTGTGCGGGGCCCTGGACCCGTACCTCGAACTCCCGCTGCGGGAGGTGGTGTTCGGTGCCGACGCGGAGCTGCTGGACCGGACCGAATACGCGCAGTCGGCGTTGTTCGCGGTGGAGGTGGCGTTGTTCCGGCTGGTGGAGTCCTGGGGTGTGCGTCCGGACTTCCTGGCGGGGCATTCGGTGGGGGAGTTCGCGGCGGCTCATGTCGCGGGTGTGCTGTCGTTGGAGGACGCGGCGAGGCTGGTGGCCGCGCGGGGCCGGCTGATGCAGGCGCTTCCCCCGGGCGGGGTGATGGTCGCGGTCCAGGCTTCCGAGGAGGAGGTGCGGGAGCTGCTGGCGGGGCTGGAGGACCGGGCGGGTATCGCGGCCGTCAACGGGCCCACGTCCGTGGTGGTTTCGGGTGCCGAGGACGCCGTGGCCACGGTTGTGGACCGGCTGTCCGCCGGGGGCCGCAAGACCAGGGCCCTGTCCGTCTCCCACGCCTTCCACTCGCCGTTGATGGACCCGATGCTCGACGCCTTCCGCGAGGTCGTCGCATCGGTCTCCTTCGAGGCGCCGACGCTTCCCGTCGTGTCCACCCTCACCGGGCGGACCGTCTCGGCCGAGGAGTTCGGCTCGGCCGACTACTGGGTGCGCCATGTCCGTGAGGCCGTCCGCTTCGCCGACGCCGTCGACTGCCTGGTCCTCGAAGGCGTCCGCACCTTCCTGGAGATCGGCCCCGGCGGGGTCCTGACCGCTCTCACCCAGGAGCTCCTGGACGAACGCGCCCTCACCGTGCCCGTCCTGCGGACCGACCGCGCCGAGCCCCTGGCCGTCACCACCGCCCTCGCCCGGCTCCACGTCCACGGCACCCCCGTCGACTGGCAGGCGGTCCTCGCAGGCCGCGGCGCCCGCCACGTCGACCTGCCCACCTACCCCTTCCAGCGCACCCGCTACTGGCTGGCGGCGGCCCCCGCCCCCGGTGACGTCTCCGCCGCCGGTCTGGCCGAGGCGGACCACCCCCTGCTCGGCGCCGCCGTCCCGCTCGCCGACGGTGAAGGGCTCGTCCTGACCGGGCGGCTGTCGCTCGCGACGCACCCCTGGCTCACCGACCACGTGGTGCTGGGCGCCGTACTCGTCCCCGGCACCGCCTTCGTGGACCTGGCGCTGCACGCCGCCCGCGCCGACGGCGTCGGCTGCGACCGGCTGGACGAGCTGACGCTCGGGGCTCCGCTCGTCCTCCCCGAGGACGGGGCCGTCCAGGTACAGGTACGGGTCGCGGCCCCCGACGCCGACGGCCGCCGGACGCTGGAGGTCCACTCACGGCCCCAGGGCGCGCCCGCCGAGGAGCCGTGGTCGAGCCACGCGGTGGGCACCCTGTCCGCCGCCGCGCCCCCCGGCGACGGGACCGGCCTGGCCGCCTGGCCCCCGCCGCAGGCCGTCCCCGTCGCCGCCGGGCCGCTGGACTCGCTGTACGAGCGGATGGCCGGCCTGGGGCTCGACTACGGTCCGCTGTTCCGCGGCGTCCGCGCCGCGTGGCGGCGGGACGGCGAGCTCTTCGCCGAACTGGAGCTCCCCGACGGGACCGACGTCTCCGGGTTCGGGCTGCACCCGGCCCTGCTGGACGCCGCCCTGCACGCGGTCGCGCTCGGCGACGGCCTTCTGGGCACGAAGTCCGGCACCGACACGGACGGGGCCGGCACGGATCGGGCGCGGGTCCCCTTCTCGTGGACCGGGGTCAGGCTGTCCGCCGCCGCCCCGTGCGGGGGCCCGGCCGCCCTCCGGGTCCGGCTGGCCCCCGCGGGCCCGGACGCCGTCTCCCTGCTGGCCGCCGACACCACCGGCCGGACCGTGGCCTCCGTGGACGCCCTGGTCCTGCGGCCGATCTCCGCCGAGCAGCTCGCCGCCGCGCGGGCCGGCCGCTTCCGGGACGCGCTGTTCCGCGTCGAGTGGACCGAGGCGCCCCCGGCCCCGCCCCTGACGCCTGCCGCGGGTCACGTCGTCGTCCGGCTGGAGGCGGAGCTCGCGGACCGCCCGGCGGAGGCGTCCGCCGCTGTGCGGTACGCGGCGGCCCGCGCCCTGGCTCTCGTACAGGAGCGGCTGGCGGCGGTCGAGGCGGGGGAGGACCCGCGCAGGCTGGTCCTCGTCACCCGGAACGCGGTCCGCGCGGGCGGGGCCGACGCGGCCGGGCCGGACCCGGCCCAGGCCGCCGTCTGGGGCCTGGTCAGGTCCGTCCAGTCCGAACACCCCGACCGGTTCGTCCTCGTGGACGTGGAGGCCGGCGTGCCCGAGGGCCCTGCCCTCGACGCCGGCCTGGCCGCGGCGCTCGCCACCGGGGAGCCGCAGTGCGCCGTCCGGGAGGGCAGCGTGCTCGTGCCGCGCCTGGCGCGTACGGGAGCCGCAGCGGCCACGGCGGACGCCTCCGCCCTGGGGCTGGACCCGGCCGGTACGGTCCTGGTGACCGGGGCGACCGGCGCCCTGGGCCGGCTGGTGGCCCGGCACCTGGTGTCCGCGCACGGCGCGCGCCGCCTCCTGCTGACCAGTCGCCGGGGGCCCGACGCCGAGGGCGCGGCCGACCTCGCCGCCGAACTGGGCGCCCTGGGCGCCGAGGTGACCCTCGCGGCCTGCGACGCGGCCGACCGGAACGCGCTCGCCGCCCTGCTCGACGGGATCCCCGCCGCCCACCCGCTCACCGCGGTGGTCCACGCGGCCGGTGTGCTCGACGACGCCCCCGTCGGCTCGCTCACCGCCGAACGCCTCGACCGGGTCCTCGGGCCCAAGACGGACGCGGCGCTCCACCTGCACGAACTGACCCGGGACCGGGACCTCGCGGCCTTCGTCCTGTTCTCCTCGCTCGCCGGCACCCTCGGCACGGCGGGGCAGGCCAACTACGCGGCCGCCAACGCCTGCCTGGACGCCCTCGCCCAGTCGCGTCGCGCGGCGGGACTGCCCGCCGTCTCGCTGGCCTGGGGTCCCTGGACGGGCCCCGAGGGACCGCAGGGAATGCTGGGCGAGGCCGGAGCGGCGGCCGTCGCCCGGATGGCCCGGGCGGGCGTGTCGCCGCTCTCCCCGGACGAGGGCCTCGCCCTCTTCGACGCGGCGACCGCCGTGGCCGCAGCGTCGGCGGCGGCCGGGGCATCGGCGGACGGGACGGCCGACGCCGACCCGGAGGCCGTGCTCCTGCCCGTACGGCTGAACCTGTCCGCGCCGGCCCGCCGTGCCGGGACCCGGCCCGTGCCCGCCCTGCTCCGCGGCCTCGTACGGACCCCCGCCCGGCCGGCGGCGGACCCCCCGGCGGGGACGGAGGCCCTGGCAGCGCAGCTGGCGGGGGCCTCCGACGAGAAGCGCCGGCGGATCCTCCTCGGCCTTGTCAGGGACCGGGTGGCCGCCGTGCTGGGCCACACCTCCGCCGAGACCGTCGGCGCCTCCCAGGCCTTCCGCGACCTCGGCTTCGACTCGCTGACCGCGGTGGAACTGCGCAACCACCTGGGCACGGCCACCGGGCTCCGCCTCCCGGCGAGCCTGCTGTTCGACCACCCCACCCCGGCGGCCCTCGCCGACCACCTGGCCGGCGCGCTGCCCGACGCCGGACCGGGCGCCGACGGGGAAGTCCCCTCGCTGCTCGCCGAGATCGACCGGCTGGAGACCGCGTTCGCCCGCGCCGCGCACGACCGGGCGAGCCGCGCCACCGCCGCCCTGCGGCTGGAGGTCCTCCTCGCGAAATGGCGCGAGGCCGCCTCCGGCCCCGGCACCGGCCCCGGCCCCGCACCGGCCCCGGGCCGCGAGACCGGCGGGGACACCGCGGCCGACGTGGCGCAGGCCTCCGACGAAGAGCTCTTCGACCTGCTCGACGGCGAACTCGACACCCACTGATCGACCAGCACGCCCATCCCTTCGCGTTGAGGAACAGAAACCAGATGACGACCGATGTGAACAAGCTCCGCGACTACCTCAAGCGCGCCACCGTCGATCTGCGTCACGCGCGCCAGCGGCTGCGCGAGGCCGAGGGCAAGAACCGCGAACCGATCGCGATCGTGGGCATGAGCTGCCGCTTCCCCGGCGGCGTCGAGTCCCCCGAGGATTTGTGGGACCTGATCGCCTCGGGCCGTGACGCGATATCCGGCTTCCCCACCGACCGGGGCTGGGACCTCGACGCGCTCTACGACCCGGACCCCGGGAACCCCGGCACCACCTACACCCGAGAGGGCGGATTCCTGGACGGGGCGGCCGAGTTCGACCCCGGGTTCTTCGGGATCGGTCCGCGCGAGGCCCTCGCCATGGACCCCCAGCAGCGGCTCGTCCTCGAAGCCGCCTGGGAGGCGGTCGAGCGTGCCGAGATGGACCCGCACTCCCTGCGCGGCAGCCGCACCGGTGTGTTCGCCGGGGTCATGTACCACGACTACGTCTCCCGCCTCCCCGCCATGCCCGACGGCATCGAGGGCTACGTGAGCACCGGCAACACCGGCAGCGTGGTCTCCGGCCGCATCGCCTACACCCTCGGCCTGGAGGGCCCGGCCGTCACCATCGACACGGCCTGCTCCTCCTCCCTCGTGGCCCTGCACCTCGCCGTCCAGGCCCTGCGGCAGGGCGAGTGCGACCTGGCGCTCGCGGGAGGCGTCACCGTGATGGCCGGCCCGACCACTTTCGTCGAGTTCAGCCGCCAGCGCGGGCTCTCGCCCGACGGCCGCTGCCGCGCCTTCTCCGCCGCCGCCGACGGCACCGGCTGGTCCGAGGGCGTCGGCATGCTGCTCGTCGAACGGCTCTCCGACGCGCTCCGGCTCGGACACCCCGTCCTGGCCGTGGTCCGCGGCTCCGCCGTCAACCAGGACGGCGCCTCCAACGGCCTCACCGCCCCCAACGGGCCCGCACAGCAGCGCGTCATCCACCAGGCCCTGGCCAACGGCCTGCTGTCCCCGTCCGACGTGGACATCGTCGAGGCCCACGGCACCGGCACCACCCTCGGCGACCCGATCGAGGCCCAGGCCCTGCTCGCCACCTACGGCCGGGAGCGGCCCGCCGACCGGCCCCTGTGGCTGGGCTCCGTCAAGTCCAACCTGGGGCACACCCAGGCCGCAGCCGGTGTCGCGGGCGTCATCAAGATGGTGCAGGCGCTGCGCCACGGCGTCCTGCCGAAGACCCTGCACGCGGACGAGCCGACCCCGCACGTCGACTGGTCCTCGGGTGCCGTCTCGCTGGTCACGGCGAACACCGCCTGGCCCGGCATGGAGCCCGGCCGGCCCCGCCGGGCGGCGGTCTCCGCCTTCGGCGTCAGCGGCACCAACGCGCACGTCGTCATCGAACAGCACCTCGCCCCCGCCGAACCGGCGTCCGCCGCGGCCACTCCCGCGGCCCCGGGCACGGCCACCGCGGGTACGTCCGTCGCCCCGGGCACGGCCACCGCGGGTACGTCCGTCGCCCCGGGCACGTCCGCCCCCTCGGGCACTGCTGCCCCCTCGGGGACGTCCGGCACCACGGGCGGCGATGTCACGGCAGGCACGTCTGCCGGCTCCGGCACGTCTCCCACCCCGGGCGGGGACACCCCCTTGGGTGGGGACACCCCCTTGGGTGGGGACACCCCCTTGGGCGGGGACACCCCCTTGGGCGGGGACACCGCCCCCGACACGGCTCCCGCCCCCGACCGCGCGGCCACCAACGCGGTGACGGCCCTCGCCGACCGGGCCGCCACCGCCCTCGCCGGCCGGGCCGCCACCCTGGGCACCGCCCTCGCCGGCCGGGCCGCCACCCTCACCGGCATCGGCGGCGACCACGCCGCCGGCGGCGAGCCCGACGCCGCCGGAGTCCCGGACGGCGGACCTCGCCTGATCTGCTGGCCGCTGTCGGCCAAGAGCCCGGCCGCCCTCACCGCGCAGGCCGCCCGCCTCCGAGCCCACCTGGCCGCCCTGCCCGCGGCCCCCGACGGCACCACCCCGACCGCCGCCGACATCGCCCACTCCCTCGCCACCACCCGCACCGCCTTCCCCCACCGCGCCGTCCTGCTCGCGGCCGACCGGCCCGGCCTGGACCGCGCCCTGGACCACCTCGCCGACGCGGAGCTCGGCACGCCCGCCCCCGCCGGCACCGACGTGGTGCGCGGCACCGCCGACGACACCCGCCGGCCCGCCTTCGTCTTCCCCGGCCAGGGCTCCCAGTGGGCCGGCATGGCCGTCGAACTCCTTGACACCGCCCCGGTGTTCGCCGAACGCATGCGCCAGTGCGAGGAAGCCCTCGCCCCCCACGTCGACTGGTCGCCGACGGAGGTCCTGCGCGGCGCGCCCGGCGCCCCCGGCTTCGAGCGGGTCGACGTCGTCCAGCCCGTCCTGTTCGCGGTGATGGTCTCCCTGGCCGAACTGTGGCGTTCCTACGGGGTGCACCCCGCGGCCGTCGCCGGCCACAGCCAGGGCGAGATCGCCGCCGCGGCCGTCGTCGGCGCGCTCAGCCTGGAGGACGCCGCGAAGGTCGTCGCCCTGCGCAGCCGGGCTCTGACCGTACTGTCCGGCCGGGGCGGCATGCTCTCCGTCGCCCTGCCCCTGGACCGGCTCACGCCCCGGATGGCCCCTTGGGGCGAGCGGCTGTCCGTCGCCGCCGTCAACAGCCCGTCCTCCATCGTGGTCTCCGGCGACGGCGACGCCCTCGCCGAGCTCCGCGACGCCCTGCACGCCGAAGGGACCCGGGCCCGGCTGATCGCCGTGGACTACGCCTCCCACTCCGCTCACGTCGAGGCCGTCCGCGCCCAAGTCCTCGAAGCACTCGCGGACATCACCCCCCGCGCCTGCGACGTGCCGTTCTACTCCACCGTCACCGGCGGCGCCCTGGACACCGAGCGGCTCGACGCCGAGTACTGGTACCGCAGCCTGCGCCAGACCGTCCGCTTCGAGGAGGCCACCCGCGCCCTCGTCCGCGACGGGCACGGCGCCCTCATCGAGGTCAGCGCCCACCCGGTGCTCACCGTCGGCATCCAGGAGACCCTCGACGACCTGGGCGGCGGCGCGGTCGCCCTCGGCACCCTGCGCCGCGACGAAGGGGGCACCGACCGCTTCCTGCGCTCCGCCGCCGAGGCCCACGCGCACGGCGTCGCCCTCGACTGGCCGGCCGTCCTCGCCGCCCCCGACGCCCGCCGGATCCCGCTGCCCACGTACGCCTTCCAGCACGAGCGCTACTGGCTCGACGCCCCCCACACCCCCGCGGACGCGGCGGGCCTGGGGCTCGCCCCCTCCGACCACCCCCTCCTCGGCGCCGTCACCACCCTCGCCGACGCCGACGGCCTGCTGCTCACCGGCCGGCTGTCCACGCACACACACCCCTGGCTGGCCGGACACGAGGTGCTGGGCGCGGTCATCCTGCCCGGTACGGCCTTCGTGGAACTCGCCGTCCGGGCGGGCGACCACCTCGGCTGCGACAACCTGGCCGAACTCACCCTCCAGGCACCGCTGGTCCTCCCGGAGCAGGGCGGCGTCCTCGTCCAGGTCGCGGTCGGCGCGGCCGACGGGTCCGGGGACCGGCGCTTCGCCGTCCACTCCCGCCCCGACACAGCCGCCGAGGAGGGCTGGACCTGCCACGGCACCGGCGTGCTGAACTCCGCGCCCGCCACCGCCGCCCCCGACGCCGGAGCGGGACCGGCCGCATGGCCGCCCGCCGGCGCGATCCCCGTCGACCTCGACGGCTTCTACGCCGAGCTCGCCGCACGCTCCTTCGCCTACGGCCCCGTCTTCCAGGGCCTGCACGCCGCCTGGCGGCTCGGCGACGAGGTGTTCGCCGAGGTGATCCTGCCCGAGGACGCCCGCGCCGGTGCCGACCGCTACGGGCTGCACCCGGCCCTGCTGGACGCCGCGCTGCACGCCGTCGGCTTCGGCCCGCTCGGGGACATGGGCACCGGACGGATGGCCTTCTCCTGGGAGGACGTACGCCTGCACGCCACCGGCGCCACCCGGCTGCGGATCCGGCTGACCCCGGCCGGAGCCGACGCGGTCGCCGTCACCGCCGCCGACGACGCCGGCCGGGCCGTGGCCACCGTCGGCACGCTCACCTTCCGGGAGGTCCGCGAGGAACACCTGCGGGCCGCGCTCACCGCACACCACGCATCCCTCTACCAGGTGGAGTGGCCGGCACAGCCGCTCGCCGACACCGCCACCCCCGCGGAGCCCTGGGCCCTCATCGGCACTGGCACCGGCACCGGGGAGACGGCCCTCCAGGAGACCGCCGCCGCCCTGGAGACCGGCGGTACCCGGCCCGCCACCCACCCCGACCTCGCCGCCCTGGCCGCGGCGGTCGCCGCCGGCACGCCCGTCCCCGCGACCGTCGCCGTCGTCCTCCCCGCGGCCGGCGGCGAACCGGGCGCCGACGCCGCGGCCGTCCGGGAGACCGCACGGGCCACCCTCGCCCTCCTGCGGGACTGGCTGGCCGACGACCGCTTCGCCGCCTCCCGGCTGGTCCTCCTCACCCACCGGGCCGTCGCGGTACCGGGCGAGGACACCGACGGCGCCCCCGACACCCGGCCCGGACACGCCCCCGTCTGGGGCCTGGTCCGCTCCGCCCAGTCCGAGCACGCCGACCGCCTCGTCCTCGCCGACACCGACGGCACCCCGCAGTCCCTGCGCCGCCTGCCCGCCGCCGTCGCCACCGGCGAACCCCAACTGGCCCTGCGTGACGGCCGGATGTCCGTACCGCGGCTGGCCCGCGTCCCCGTTGCCGCGGAACCCGCCCCCGTCCCCGCCCTCGACCCCGACGGCACCGTACTGATCACCGGAGGCACCGGCGCCCTCGGCCGGCTCGTCGCCGCCCACTTCGTCACCGCCCACGGCGTCCGCAACATCCTCCTCACCAGCCGTCGCGGCCCCGAGTCCGAAGGCGCTGCCGCACTCCAGGAGGAACTCGCCGCACTCGGCGCCACCGTCACCGTCGCCGCCTGCGACGCCGCCGACCGGGACGCCCTCACCGCCCTCCTCACGGCCGTCCCCGCCGACCGGCCGCTCACCGCGGTCGTCCACGCCGCGGCCGTCGTCGCCGGCGGACTCGTCGACTCCCTCACCCCCGAGGACCTCGACCTCGTCCTGCGCCCCAAGGTCGACGCCGCACTCAACCTCCACGAACTGACCCGCGGCCTGGACCTCTCCGCCTTCGTCCTCTTCTCCTCCCTCGCCGGCACCCTCGGCGGCGCCGGACAGGGCGCCTACGCGGCGGGAAACGCCTTCCTCGACGCCCTTGCCCACCAGCGCCGGGCCCAGGGTCTGCCCACCTCCTCCCTCGCCTGGGGCGTCTGGGACGAACGCGGGGACCAGACCCGGCTGGCCGAAGAGGACCTGCGGCGTATGACCCGCGCCGGACTCGTCCCGCTCTCCGCCGACGAGGGCCTGCGCCTCCTCGACACCGCCCGCACCCTGGACCACGCGGCCCTGGCCCCCGTACGCCTCGACCTGCCCGCACTGCGCGCCCGGGCAGCGGGCCCCGTACCCGCTCTGCTGCGCGGACTGGTCCGCACCCGCGGGCGCCGCGCCGCGCAGAGCGCCGCACCCGGCCCCGGCGGCCTCTCCGCCGAACTGTCCCGGCTGGCCGCCCTGCCGCCCGCCGAGCGCCGCGACACCGTACTCACCCTCGTCCGCAACCAGGTGGCCTCCGTCCTCGGCCACGCCACCCCCGGGGCCATCGACCCCGGCCGGGCCTTCCGGGAACTCGGCTTCGACTCGCTGGCCGCGATGGAGCTCCGCAACCGGCTCGCCGCCTCCACCGGCGTCCGCCTCCCCGCCACCGTGGTCTTCGACCACCCCACCCCCAGCGCCCTCGCCGCCCACCTCCTCGACGAGATCCCCGGCGGTCATCCCGGCACGGCCCTCGTCACCGCCGCGCCCACCACACCCGGCCGGGCCGCCGCCGGCGGCGCCGAGGAGCCCGTCGCCATCGTCGCCATGAGCTGCCGGCTCCCCGGCGAGGTCCGCAGCCCCGAGGACCTCTGGACCCTCCTCGCCGACGGCACCGACGCCATCACCGGCCTGCCCGCCAACCGCGGCTGGGACCTCGACGCCCTCTACCACCCCGACCCCGACCACCCGGGGACCAGCTACGTCAGGGAAGGCGGCTTCCTCCACGACGCGGGCGACTTCGACCCCGAGTTCTTCGGGATCTCGCCCCGCGAGGCCCTCTCCATGGACCCGCAGCAGCGGCTGCTGCTGGAAACCTCCTGGGAGGCCTTCGAACGGGCCGGGATCGACCCCGCCACCCTGCGCGGCTCCCGCACCGGCGTCTTCGCGGGCACCAACGGCCAGGACTACGCCGTCGGCCTCTCGCAGGAGCAGACCGAGGGCATGGAAGGCCACCTCCTGACCGCCAACTCGGCATCGGTCGTCTCGGGCCGGGTCGCCTACACCTTCGGCCTCGAAGGACCGGCCGTGACCGTGGACACGGCCTGCTCCTCCTCCCTCGTCGCCCTGCACCTCGCCGCGCAGTCCCTGCGCCGGGGCGAATGCGACCTGGCCCTCGCGGGCGGCGTCACCGTCATGTCCACCCCGGGCGCCCTCATCGGCTTCAGCCGCCAGCGCGGACTGGCCCCCGACGCCCGCTGCCGCGCCTTCGCCGCCTCGGCGGAGGGCACCGGCCTCGCCGAGGGCGCGGGCATGCTGCTCGTCGAGCGGCTCTCCGACGCCCGCCGCAACGGGCACCGGATCCTGGCCGTCGTCCGCGGTTCCGCGATCAACCAGGACGGCGCCTCCAACGGCCTGACCGCCCCGAACGGCCCGGCACAGCAGCGGGTGATCCGCCAGGCCCTCGCGGACGCCGGACTGTCCGCCCGAGAGGTCGACGCCGTCGAGGCCCACGGCACCGGCACCACCCTCGGCGACCCCATCGAGGCCCAGGCCCTGCTGAAGGCCTACGGCACCGACCGCGCGGACGGCAGGCCGCTGTGGCTGGGCACGGTCAAGTCCAACATCGGTCATACGCAGGCCGCGGCCGGTGTGGCGGGTGTGATCAAGATGGTGATGGCGATGCGCCACGGGGTGCTGCCGCAGACCCTGCACGTGGACGAGCCCTCCCCGCACGTCGACTGGTCCGCGGGGGACGTGCGCCTGCTGACCGAGGCCCGTGAGTGGGCGGAGCACGACGGACGTCCGCGCCGGGCGGGCGTCTCCTCCTTCGGCGTCAGCGGCACCAACGCCCACGTCATCGTCGAACAGGCCCCGGACGCCACCCGCACCGGTGAGACCGGCGGCAGCCCGGACGAGGCGCCCGCCCAGCGGCCCATCCCCTGGCTGATCTCCGCCAAGGACGAGAACGCCCTGCGGGCCCAGGCGGAGCGACTGCTCGCCCACCTCCGCTCCACCGAAGGGGCCGCCGCGACGGACGTCGCCCTCTCCCTGGCGACCACCCGCACCTCCTTTCCGCACCGCGCGGTCATCACCGGCAACGACCGGGACGACCTGCTGCGCGGCCTGACCCCCCTCGCCCGCGGTGAGAGCCCGGGCCCGGAGACCGTGTCGGGCACGGCGCCCGCGGGTGCCGGCCGCAGCGCGTTCCTGTTCTCGGGGCAGGGCAGCCAGCGCCCGGGCATGGGGCGTGAACTGTACGCCGCCTTCCCGGTGTTCGCGGAGGCTTTCGACGCGGTGTGCGGGGCCCTGGATCCGCACCTCGAACTCCCGCTCAGGGAGGTGGTGTTCGGTGCGGACGCGGAGCTGCTGGACCGGACCGGATACACGCAGCCGGCGTTGTTCGCGGTGGAGGTGGCGTTGTTCCGGCTGGTGGAGTCCTGGGGTGTGCGCCCGGACTTCCTGGCCGGGCATTCCGTCGGCGAGTTCGCGGCGGCCCATGTGGCGGGTGTGTTCTCCCTTGAGGACGCGGCGAGGCTGGTCGCCGCGCGCGGCCGGCTGATGCAGGAACTTCCCTTCGGCGGGGTGATGGTCGCGGTCGAGGCCTCGGAGGCCGAGGTACGGGAGCTGCTGGCCGGGGCCGAGGACCGGATGGGCATCGCGGCCGTCAACGGGCCCACGTCCGTGGTCCTTTCGGGTGCCGAGGGCGCGGTCGCCGAGCTGGCCGGGAAGCTCGCGGCGGAAGGCCGCAGGACCAAGGCCCTGTCCGTCTCCCACGCCTTCCACTCCCCGCTGATGGACCCGATGCTCGACGCCTTCCGCGAGGTCGCGGAATCGGTCGCCTTCGGCACCCCGTCCCTGCCGGTCGTCTCCGCCCTCACCGGGCGGATGGTCTCCGCCGAGGAGTTCGGCTCGGCCGACTACTGGGTGCGCCACGTCCGTGAGGCCGTCCGCTTCGCCGACGCCGTCGACTGCCTGGTCCTCGAAGGCGTCCGCACCTTCCTGGAGATCGGCCCCGGCGGGGTCCTGACCGCCCTCACCCAGGAGCTCCTGGACGAGGACGCGGTGACCGTGGCGCTGCTGCGCGCCGACCGCGCCGAGCCCCTGGCCGTCACCACCGCCGTCGCCCGGCTCCACGTCCACGGCACCCCCGTCGACTGGGAGGCGGTCCTCGCAGGCCGTGGTGCCCGCCGCGTCGACCTGCCCACCTACCCCTTCCAGCGCACCCGCTACTGGCTGGTCCCCGCCGACTCCCGGGAGACCGGCACCGAGGCGGCGGACCCGGCCGAGGCCGCGTTCTGGGAGACCGTCGAGAACCAGGACCTGGCCGCCCTCGCCGAACGGCTGGAGGTCGCCGGGGACTCCCCGCTCAGCTCGGTCCTCCCCGCGCTGTCCCAGTGGCGTCGCCGCCAGCGCAGCCGCTCCGTCGTCGACTCCTGGCGCTACCGGATCTCCTGGCAGCCGCTGACCGGCAGCCGGGACACCGCCGAGCTGACCGGTTCCTGGCTGCTCGCCGTTCCCGAGGGCGGCGAGGACGCCCCCGTGGTCACCGCCGTCACCGACGCCCTGGCCCGTCACGGCGCCGAGGTCGCGCTCCTCTCCGTACCCGCCGACGCGACCCGTGGCGACCTCGCGGCGCGCCTGCGCCGCGAGCACGAGACGACGGCGCCGGCCGGGGTCCTGTCCCTCCTCGCGCTCAGCGACGCCTCCCACCCGGACCACCCCGAACTGCCCGCCGGGCTGGCCCTGACCACCCTGCTGGTCCAGGCCCTGGGTGACGCGGAGACGGCCGTGCCGCTCTGGTGTGCCACCCGGGGGGCTGTCTCCATCGGGCGCTCGGACGCGCTGACCAGCCCGGACCAGGCCATGGTCTGGGGCTTCGGCCGCTCGACGGCGCTCGACCACCCGGACCGCTGGGGCGGACTGCTCGACCTGCCCGCCATCCTCGACGAGCGGGCCGCCCGCCGCCTCGTCTCGGTCCTCGCCGAGGGGACGGGAGTCGAGGACCAGATCGCGATCCGGCCCTCCGGCGTCTTCGTACGCCGCCTGCTGCGCGCCCTCGCCGCCGACGCCGCCACGGCCCCGTCGGCGGACCGGACCTGGCAGGCGCGCGGCACCGTCCTGATCACCGGCGGCACCGGAGCCCTCGGCGCCCAGGTCGCCCGGCACCTCGCCCGCGGCGGCGCCGACCACCTCGTCCTCACCAGCCGCCGGGGTGCCCAGGCCCCCGGGGCACGCGAACTCGCCGCCGAGATCGAGGAACTCGGCGCCCGGGTCACCCTCACGGCCTGCGACCTCGCCGACCGCGAACAGGTGGCCGGCCTGTTGCGGGCCCTCCCGCTGGACAGCCACCCGCTCACGGCCGTGATCCACGCGGCCGGCCTGCCGCAGTTCACCCCCACCGACACCCTGACCCCGGCCGACCTGGCCGCCGTCGTCGCCGCCAAGGCGGCCGGCGCCCGGCACCTCGACGAACTGCTCGCCGACCTGGACCTGGACGCCTTCGTCCTGTTCTCCTCCGTCGCCGCCGCCTGGGGCAGCGGCAGCCAGGCCGCCTACTGCGCGGCCAACGCCCACCTCGACGCCCTCGCCGAGCAGCGCCGCGCCCGAGGGCTCGCCGCCACCTCCGTCGCCTGGGGCCCCTGGGCCGACGCCGGCATGGCGGGCGACGGCGAGGCCGAGGCCCACCTGCGACGGCGCGGCCTGCCCGCCATGTCCCCGGACACCGCGATCGGCGCGCTCCAGCGGGCCCTGGACCTCGACGAGACCACGGTCGTCGTCGCCGACGTCGACTGGGACCGGTTCGCGCCCGCCTTCACCCTCGCCCGGCCCAGCGCCCTCCTCGCCGACCTGCCCGAGGCACGCAGCGCCCTCGCCGCCGCCGGAGACGGGACGGACTCCGCCGGCGCGGCCGATCACACGGCACCCTCCCGTACCGCCGGACTCGCCGCACTCCCCGCCGCCGAGCGCCACCGCGTGCTCCTGGACCTCGTCGGGACCGAAGTGGCCCAGGCCCTGGGCCACTCGGGCGTGGCAGCAGTGGCCTCCGACCGCTCGTTCAAGGACCTCGGCTTCGATTCCCTCACCAGCGTCGAACTCCGCAACCGGCTGAACCGGGCCACCGGGCTGCGCCTGCCCACCACCCTGGTCTTCGACCACCCCAACGCGGAGGCCCTCACCGCCTTCCTGTCCTCCGAGGTGTCCGGTCACGCCCCGCAGACCCTGCCGGCGGACGGCCGCGCACCCGCCGGACCCACGGGGACGGACACCACCGACGAGCCGATCGCGATCGTCGCCATGGGCTGCCGCTTTCCCGGTGGTGCCAACACCCCTGAGCGACTCTGGCA
This sequence comes from Streptomyces sp. NPDC001373, assembly GCF_042895815.1. Lineage (NCBI taxonomy): Bacteria > Bacillati > Actinomycetota > Actinomycetes > Kitasatosporales > Streptomycetaceae > Streptomyces > Streptomyces sp. NPDC001373. The sequence continues at coordinate 1,636 of NZ_JBIAWQ010000034.1, read as the reverse complement.
GTTGCTGGCGGACGGGGTCGACGCGGTCACCCCCTTCCCCGCCGACCGGGGCTGGGACCTGGACTCCCTCTACGACCCGGACCCCGAGCACCCCGGCACCACCTACGTCAACGAAGGCGGCTTCCTCCACGACGCGGGCCGCTTCGATGCCCGGTTCTTCGGGATCTCCCCGCGCGAGGCCCTCGCCATGGACCCCCAGCAGCGGCTGCTCCTGGAGACCGCCTGGGAAACCCTGGAACGGGCCCGCCTCGCCCCCTCCTCCCTGCGCGGCAGCCGCACCGGCGTGTTCATCGGCTCCGGCTACCAGGGCTACGGCGCTATATCGGGCGCCCTGCCCGAAGGCGTCGAGGGACACCTCCTCACCGGCACCTCCAGCAGTGTCATGTCCGGCCGCATCGCCTACGCCCTGGGCCTCGAAGGTCCCGCGCTCACCGTGGACACGGCCTGCTCCTCCTCGCTGGTCGCCCTGCACCTGGCCACCCAGGCCCTGCGCCAGGGCGAGTGCGAACTGGCCCTGGTCGGCGGGGCGGCCGTGATGGCCGGCCCCAACGCCTTCGTCGAGTTCAGCCGGCAGCGCGGTCTGGCGGCCGACGGGCGGTGCAAGCCGTTCGCGGCGGCGGCCGACGGCACGGGCTGGGGCGAGGGGGTGGGCATGCTGCTGGTGGAGCGGCTCTCAGACGCCTGCCGCAACGGCCACCCGGTCCTCGCCGTGGTCCGCGGCTCGGCCGTCAACCAGGACGGGGCCTCCAACGGCCTCACCGCCCCCAACGGCCCCGCCCAGCAGCGGGTGATCCGCCAGGCCCTCGCGAACGCCGGGCTGACGGCCGCCGACGTGGACGCCGTCGAGGCCCACGGCACCGGCACGGCCCTCGGCGACCCGATCGAGGCGCAGGCGCTGCTGGCGACGTACGGGCAGCAGCGGCCGGAGGACCGGCCGCTGTGGCTGGGCTCCCTGAAGTCCAACATCGGCCACACCCAGGCCGCCTCCGGCCTGGCGAGCGTGATCAAGACCGTGCTGTCGCTCCGGCACGGCCTGCTGCCCAAGACCCTCCACGTCGACGAGCCCTCCCCGCACGTCGACTGGACGGCGGGCGCGGTCCGCCTGCTCACCGAGCCCGTCGCCTGGCCGGAGGCGGAATCCGGCCGGCCGCGCCGGGCGGCCGTCTCCTCCTTCGGAGTGAGCGGCACCAACGCCCACACCATCATCGAGGAGGCCCCGACGGCCCCAGGGGCCCTCGCGGAGTCCGACACCAGGCCGACCCCCGCAGCGCAGCGCGGCTGCCTGCCGTGGCTGCTGTCCGGCGGGGACGAAGCGGCCCTGCGCGAGCAGGCCCACAACCTCCTCGCCCACACCCGCTCCCACCCCGGCCTCACTCCGGCGGACCTCGCTCTCTCCCTGGCCGAGTCCCGCACCGCCCTGCCCCACCGTGCGGTGGTGCTGGGCGCGACCACCGGGGAACTGGCCGCCGGCCTGACCGCCCTGAGCCAGGGCGAACCGTCGACGGACCTCGTGCGGGGTCGCGCGGTGGCTGCGGGAACGCGCACGGCGTTTCTGTTCTCGGGCCAGGGGAGTCAGCGGCTGGGGATGGGGCGTGGGCTGTATGCGGCGTTCCCGGTGTTCGCGGATGCCTTCGAT
>NZ_JBIAWQ010000033.1:0-33159 GCF_042895815.1 Streptomyces sp. NPDC001373 | reverse complement strand
GCCTCCTGCGCCGACGGCGACAGATGCCGCGCGTCCCCCACCAGATCGCTCACACCCCACCAACGACCCAGAACCCAAACCGTTTCGGATCAATATAAGCCGGGCAAACGGTCCCGGATGTTCTACTCGGTCCGCGAGTACCGGGGCCGCAAGGGCGAGCCGAAGGGCATCGGATGGCGCGACCTGCGCGACCTGCTGGTCAGGGCACACATCCAGCTCGGCGGCCCGATCGTGCTGGTCTGGGACAACCTGCGCATGCACTTGGTCGAACCGATGCGCGAGTTCATCGCGGACTATGCCGAGTGGCTCACCGTCTTCCAACTTCCGAGTTACTCCCCGGACTTGAACCCGCAAGAGGGCATCTGGTCGCTGGTCAAGCACGACATCGGCAACCTCGCCGCAGCCGACCTCGGCCAGATCACCCGGGCCGTCAAGCGCAGGCTCAAGCAGATCCAGTACCGCCCGGACCTGGTCGACGGGCGCCTGGCCGGCACCGGCCTGATCACGGACGGCTGACCGACATCACGAATTCAAGTTCAGTAGCACCGCCAACGCCCGCTGACACCTTTCACCTCAGCGTCACACGCCATATGGGCCCCACCCGGAAGTCCCGAGTGGAGCCCATATCTATTCATCTCAACGGCCAGCGTCCGCGTCTAGCGAGAAACCCGCTCACCAGACATCTATACGAGTCCGATCAATCCAGGTCGCTTCCCGGGGGCACCCCAGTCCAAGATCTCACTTAGTTTCATGGACAGGTTCGCGATGTCGACTCCCGAATCACGCAGGTCCACTTCCACAACAGTCGAGATGTCAAGAATCTCCGCGTCTTCAGCTGCGAACTCCAGGTCCAGCATCGCGCCGTTAAGCTGCACGCGCCGCAGACAGCCGTAAACCGTCAACCCCCGCTCGTTCGAGACGCTGTAGGAGTCCATTCCAGACTGCACTTCCTGCTCGTCTGGTTCATAAGTGGATCGCTGGATCGAGAATGATCTCTGCGCGCCTGTATCGTCGATCCCATTGAGGCCTACCTCGAGCGCCTCCTCATCCTCGTAGTCCTCAAAGAACCCGACCTCTGTGGCGGTCAGTCTCATTCCTAGCCCCTCGCCTTCCATATTCCGGCGCCCTTGATGCCGTCAAATTCATACGTAACCGACACATCCAATTCTCTGACCATGCGGTTCATCGCCCCCTTGCATCTTGGGCAAGGCGGAAGCTGGCCTCGCATCGTCACTGCGTCACCAGGTTTCAGCGGGTACTTGCCGACGAATGGGTCGTTCGGAATTGAGATTTTCGGCCCTGTGGAAGCACCTGCCATGCGTGAGAACCGGTGCTCCGTGTGCGTGACAGCGGAATTATTAGGATAGCCGAGAGCAGCCTCCTGAGGAGTCATGTCACCGCTCTCCAGCTGTATATCGAAACGCGTCTTCCCGTTAGGGGCTTTCACGGTGATACCGCACATGTGTCCGTTGCCGCCGGTGTTATGAACGAGGACCGGAGTTGCCCCGGCGAGCACATAGTACGTGTGGAGCGCCGCAACCGTGAGGTTGTGGGTGGTGAGGTTGGTGCGGTAGGTCCGGACGTTGGTGAGGGTGACGGATTCGCCGTCTGCTGTCCGCAGGTGGGTGCCGGTGGTGAGGGCCGCTGCGTCACGCCACTGGCGGTCGTTTTCCGACCAGAATGGGTGGTGGTCCGTGGTCGTGATGCTTTTGGGGCCGTCAGCCGTTTCGATGGTGAGGTCGACGTATTCCTTGTCGTCTTCGGTGCGGATGGCTGCGGTCACCGGTTCGGGCGTGGTCTCGCCCGTCTCGGGATCCGTCGCGAGGACCTTGTCGTCGGGCTTCAGCTCCTCGATGGGCTTGCTGGTGCCGTCCGCAATGAGTACGCGAGTGCCAGATGCAAAGCTGTTCTTACATTCTCCGGGATTTGACTTTCCAGCTCGGGCTGCCGGTTTGCCGGCGAAGAACATCTTGCTGATGCTCTTCTCGAGCTCGCCGCCCTGTTCGAGTTCGGCGTACAGGCCAAGGCCCATCATGTACCCGATGTTGTCCACCGAGTTCTCGCAGGTGATGCCGTCCATGTTGCACATCACGTGGGAGAGGTAGGGGAGAACGGGTACTGAGGTGGCGTTGCACCGTCCGTCCTTATATATGCAATTGTCGACCCAGTTGTACTTCTTGAAGAGGTTGGGCTGGTGCTTTTCTACTGCGGCGAATGCGTTGTCGAGGGCTTTCTGGCTCTTGTAGTGGATCTTGACGGGGCCGATATTGATGTAGCTGTCGTAACCCTTCGGATAGTAGTAGGACTTGAATCCGATCGAGTGGTAGCTCTCGGGGTGGTTGACGATATTGCAGCCGCCGCAACCGCCGCTGCTGATGCCGCCGCTGTCCATTCCCTCGTAGATCATCAGGCCGGACGGGTCGCTGTTGGATATGGGATTGCCGTTGGCGTAGGTGTACCCGTTCATCTGGAGCGGGTCGGTGATGTCGATGATCGGGTCGACGGAGATGAAGCGGCCTGTGGAGGGTTCGTACTCGCGGGCTCCGATGTGGGTCAGGCTCGTGCTGCTGTCGTCGACGCCGGTGCCGAGGAAGGTGCGGTCGCCTGGCCAGTTGGCGGGCTGGCCGCCGCGGGGGTTGCCGTAGGGGTCGGATTTGCGGCGGGTGACCTTTTGGCCGGCCGCCGCGTCGACCGAGGTGGTCGCGGTCCCGTGGTGGTCGGTGGTCAGGACCGAGAGGTTGTGGCCGGTGGCCCTGCCTTCGGTGCGGCGGACGGTGGTCGGAGCGCCCGGGCTGCTGTAGTAGCGGACGGCGTCGACGGCCTGGCCGGCCTTGTTGACGGTGACCTCGGTGTCGCCGAGGTAGAGGGTGCGGCTGCTGCCGGTTTCCTCGATGAGGCGGTTGCCGCCTGCGTCGTAGATGTAGGTGGTGGTGTTGTCGAAGCTGAACTGCTGGGGTCCGGTCGCGTTGCAGGACCACAGCTGGAGGTCACTGCCATCGGCAGCGTTGTTGGGGACGTCGACGCACTGGTTGGTGGCCGGGTTGTTGAGGGACTTGTCGCTGGCGCGGTAGACGAACTTCTGCTTGTCGCTGCCGTCACAGGTGGCCAGGACCAGCTTGGTGCCGCTGGTGGTGAGGCACTTGTCGAGGGCGCGGACGGTGTCTGCCGAGAGACGCCACCGCTGGGCCTTGGTTTCGTTGCAGGGCCAGATCTGTACCGGGGTGCCGTCGGCGGTGCCGGCGTTTTCGATGTCGATGCACTTGCCCGAGGCGCCGGTGACCGCGACGGCTCCGATGCCGGGGCTGGTGGCTGAGGTGAGCTTGTTGCGGCGGTCCCAGTTGAGGGTCTGGGTGTCGCCGTTGATACGGCGGCTCTTGGTGTTGCCGGAGGCGTCGTAGGTGTACGTGTTGAGAGAGGTGACAGTGGAGCCCGGGGTCCGGGTCGTCTTGTCTGCCTGGGCGAGGGCGTGCGGCTGGGTCTTGGTCGGGGGCTGGGTGCCGTTGCCGGCGACGGTGATGCCGTAGGTGTAGGTGGTCTCGTCGTCCAGGGCGCTGTTGGTCAGGTCGTGGTCGATGAGTTTGGTGCGGTTGCCGATCGCGTCGAACTGGTATTCCTGCCAGTAGCCGTCACTGTCCGGGCCGGGGGTGACGTCTGCGGGGCTGGGGCCGGTGCATGCGTCGGTTTTGCCGGTCCAGGCTTTGGCCAGTCGGCCCATCGGGTCGTAGGCGTAGCACTGGAGGTCGGTGCGGCCGCCGGGCTGGGTGTCGTTGACCGAGGTGATGTTGCCCGCAGGATCGTAGGCGTAGGAGACGTCGCTGATGCGGTTGGGACCGGTCTCACGGTCGCTGATCTGATGCGTGACCTGGCCGGTGTTCGGGTTGTAGAAGTTGGTGGTCCACAGCCGGTTCGGCGCGTTGCCGGACGCGGTGCGCAGGACCTCGCCGAACGGGCTGTACTTGATGTCCGCGGTGTACCAGGCCAGGCCCGACTGGGTCTGGGGCATGCCGTCGGCGTTGTACCGGGTTACCAGTTTCTCGGCGGCCAGCCCGCCGGGAGTGGCGGGCAGGGTGCTGGACTGGACCTTGCCGGTCGGCGTGTAGGTGACGCTGGACGTGTAGGTGCCTGCGAGGCCCTTGGTCGCGGGCACGTCCGGGATGGTGGTCTTCGACCCGGTCGGGCGGTACTCCGCGTCGTAACCGGTGACCTCGGTCTTGTACGCGGCTCCGCTTTCGTAGCGGGTGGAGGAGACAGGCTGGCCCAAGGCACCGGGCAAGGAGTCGAAGGTCCACGAGGCGACGAGGGGGCCGTTGGCCGCGTCGTCGCGCAGCTCGGTCTTGCGGCTGAGGTCGTCGTAGGTCGTGTATTGAGTCCGGCCGGTGGAGTCCTTGAGCCAGAGCTGCCGGTCGAGGTTGTCGAACCCGAATTCCGAACGGCCGGTGTCCGGGTCCTCTGAGGCGGTCAGCCGCCCGCGGCCGTCGTAGGTGTACGTCCACTTGTTGCCGGCGGCGTCGGTGACCGACGTGAGTTTGTCGCGGGTGTCGTAGGTGTAGGAGGTCCTGTTCCAGGTGGTGAGGTCCGAGGCAGTGGCGTGTTCGACGGCCGTGGTCCGGCCCAGGGGGTCGGTCCAGGTCTTCGAGGCGCGGCTGCCGGGGAGTGGGGTGCTGCCGTCGGCGGACATGGCCGAGCGGCTGAGGGTGAAGTCCCCGCCGTACTGGACGGTAGAGGAGTACTGCGGCACGTCGGCATGGAGCGTGGTAGCGCGGACAATCCGGCCGAGGCCGTCATAGGCGGTCGCGGTGGAGTTCGGGACCTGGAAGACGGATTCCGGTACGAAGATCTGCTTCGCCGGAGTGCCCTCGGCGTAGTAGGCGTTGTTGGTCTGGCTGACCGTGCCGTTCGCGTTGTAGAGCGTGTCCTTGATCACCCGCCCGCCGCCGAGGGCCTCGCCCTGGCTCTGGCGTGGGCGCATGAGCCCGTCGTAGATGTCGACGGTCTGCTTGTAGGTGCCGTTGTCCTGAAGGGTGCTGCTGGTGACCGCCGGGGGCTCGTGCTCGCTGATCTGGTACGAGAAGGTGTAGGCCGCCTTGTCCGTCCCCGGCTTCTGCGACGGAGTCCATACGGCGGTCGAGCGCCCCAGGTTGTCGTAGGCGGCCGTGATCTTACGGCCGTTGGAGTCCGTCTTCTCGATCGGACTGTTGCGGCCGGGATCGGCCTTCACCGTGCTGGTGCGGCCCATCACGTCGGTGCCGGTCATGCTGAAGGCGGGACCTGTCGCCGGGCTGTAGGCCGTCGTGACGGAATGGCCGACAGCGTCGAACACCTTGATCACGCGTCCGAGCACGTCGTACTCGGAACGCGCGGTCGTGACCCAGCCCGTGCCGGCAGCATCGTTGGTGTCGACCTGGGAAACCAGTCCCCGGTCCGGGGCGACGCCGAAGGCCCCCGGCGCGTCATACGCCGTGCGGCTGTCGGAGAGCAGCGCCCCTGTTGCTGCCTGGCCGCAGTCGCCCGCAGTGGTGCGGACGCGCTGGGGCAGGCCGATCAGGTTCTTGCCGGTGTTGTGGACGTAGGTCGTGGTTCCGCATATCTGGCCGGTGGTCTGCCACCCACCGGTTCCGTTGGGGCTGATGGCTTCGGCCTGGACGGTCTGCTTCAGCCCGTAGACGGGCTCGAAGGTAGTGCGTGTGCGCAGGGTCCGAGTGGCGCCCCCGCTGATCGTCGTGACGTTGTCGGTGCGCGAGGTGCCTGACCGGTACGCGTTGAGCGAGGTGTTGCCGTCCCGGGGGCGGGAGGCCGTCTGCTGGCTCCACGGCCATGCCAGGGCACGCGAGACTACGCTGCCGCCGGCCTTGGTGTAGGTGATGGTCTCGGCGGTGAACCCCTGGAACTGGGATAGGTCCTCACCGAAGTCCTCGGCCCCGGTCGAGTCCTTGACCGTGATCTTGGCTCGGCCCGCGTCTCCCGACATGCCGCGGAAGAAGCGGGTACGGGTCTGGGACTGCTCGGTGGCGTCGGGCTTGCCCGCGTTGGCGGTGACGCCCTTGCTCGTCACCACGCTGGCGTAGCCGCGCCACTGGCTGTAGGTCCGCAGCTCGGGCTTGGAGAACTCGTCGTTGTCCTTGGCCCAGGCGGCGTCGCCCTCGTAGGTGTAGGAGGTGGTGACGTCGGGCTGGCGGGCGACGCGGTCCTTCTCGGTGACCTTGTCGACGACGTACTTGTTGAACCACTGCAGCGGCGGCTTCTCCAGCTCAGGGTCCGGGGACCAGTACACCGGGAAGCAGCGCGTGGTGTTCTCCTCCGGCTTGGGGAACGTACCGCCGACCGGGCAGGGCGCGGAGTAGCCGACGACTATCTCGCCGCCCGTCTCGGTGCGGATGGTCTCCACACGCAGGCGGTCGAAGTCCGGCGTCGCGTCCGTCGGGCCGGTCGCGACGCGGTTCGGCATGTCCTTGACGTTGGCGACGAAGGAGACCGGCGGAAGGCTGGTCGACTGCTGGTTCCCGGCGCTGTCCTTGACAGTCCCGTACCCGGTGCGGGTGATGGACTCCAGCCACAGCGGCGGGTGGGTGTCGGTGCGCTGACGCGGGAACGACTGGGCCAGGTTCCAGCGGTCCACCAGGGACAGCGCGGTGGATCCCTCGGTGCGCTGCGCGTACGTGGTGACGGCCGTCAGGCGCTTGCGGCTCCAGAACGTCGGGGAGCCGACGTAGCAGTCCTTGGCGGTGGGCTTGCAGTACAGCGTGGAGGGGGTGTCCCACCACGGCTGCTTGTCACCGTAGTTGTTGCCCTCGAACTCCGCGTCGGAGCACTGCGTGGTGCCTTCCTTGATGCAGCGTTCGGCGACGGTGAACTCGACCTTGCCGGCCGGGGGGCCGGAGAGGTTGTCGTTGCGCAGGCCGTAGGTGATCTGCGTGGGGTAGCCGGCCCGGGCGTAGGTGACCGCTTCCTTGAACTTGGAGTTCTTGGCGTAGCGGTTGGTCTCCTTGGCCCAGTCGATGATCATGGCGTTGCCGTGGACGTCCTCGACGTAGTCGAGGTTCCACCGCCAGCCCTGGTCACAGGACGAGGCGGCGAAGGTGCTCTGGTAGCAGGGCTCGCCGGGGTGGTTGCCGAAGACCGGGACTGTCAGCACCGAGTTGGTGACCGGTCGGCTACCCGCGCCGTCGACGTCGTGGCGACCGAAGAAGTAGCGGGTGCCATCCCGCTGGGTGACGATCCAGTACTCGCCGTCCTTGGCACCGTTCGGGACCGTGGTGTCGGTCTTGTGCTCGATTCGGGAGCCGTCGTCGGAGGCGGGGATCCAGTTGCCGGTGGCGGCGTCGTGGACGAGTTCCGTGGTGGAGCCGCCGAGCGACAGCATCACATTGTCGCCGGCCCAGCAGAGGTCGGACTTCTTCTTGTCCGTGGCGTTGTCGTTGTTCGGGGCGCCTGAAGCGTTCTTGCGGTCATCGGCGCAAGAGCGGTAGCGGCGTTCGATGAAGCCGGGCTCATAGCCCCAGCCGTCACCGATCCAGGATGCCTGGCCGTTGGAGACGGAGGTCCTGCCATCGACTGCCTGGGAAGAGTACGAGAACCTCACCTGCGGCGAGGGCCCGGCCGGGGGAGCGGGAACCGTCAGCGGGTAGGACCAGGAGAAGCCGCCACCGCTGCCGCCCGCCGTCCAGGAACCGGACGGGGACAGGGAGGTTGCCTTATACGTTCCACCAGCACCCGAGGCGCCGTCGGAGGCGGCCAGAACGGTGGGGCCGCCACTGCCGCCGGCCATGGTGCGCAGGCCCTGGCTGGGGGCGGTGGCCGGGTCGATGGTCGCGCGGACGGTGCCGGTGGCGGGGTCGTTGGTGCTGGGGACGTCCTGGGCGACGGTGCACTCGGGCAGGTCCGGGGTGGTCAGGAAGCACTCGGGGAGCTGCTTGAGCTCCAGGCGGGTGGCCCACTCGGTGCCGTAGAGGTCCTTGAACTTCTTGTAGTCCAGCTGGACGTCGACCGGCGTGGATCCCTCGGCCGGCGGGGTCACCTTGATGAGCGCACCGTCGACGTTTGCGGCCTCGGTCGCGGTGCGCGTCTCGACCGCCACCGACCAGGTGCCTGACGGCGCGGGCGGGGTCGGGTTCTCCGCGGTCGGCGAGGCCTTGCCGATGCTGACCGGCAGGGAGCCGGCCTGGACCAGCTGGTCACCGGACAGGGCGACGCTGGCCGTACCTCCCGTCGGCGGCGTCACCTGGGACGGTTCGTACTCCGGCGGCGACTGGACGGGCGCGCCGGCCCAGCCCTCAAGCTTGGCCGCCTCGACCTTGTCGAGCTTGGCCTTCATGTCCTGCTGCAGACCCGGCAGCTGGACGCCGCTGCGGTCGCCCGGCGGTGCTGCCCAGGCCTGGATCGGCAGGAGTGATACGACCAGCGCCACCGAGACGGTGAGGCCGGTATGCCCGGCGAGGCGCGCGCGTTTCGCGCGTGCTCTTCTGTTTCCGGGCAGGCGGAAATTATGCGCCGAGAACGGCGACATGTTGACCCCCCACGCTCTGCCCACGGTGAAGACACACGTGTGGCAGGAAACTGACAAATAGTCCGCTGATTCTGTGGCGTGAAGCACAGGAAATCCATAGGAACGATCATGGTGTGGTGTTTGTCACTTACCACTCGCATACGTCATAGCGAAAGGGATATTTCTGGCTTAGTTCCGACATTCTTGCAGGTGACGATGTCTGTGGAATGAGTCATGCTCTGGTCGCACATTCCATGCGTGAACGTCCGGATGGGGAGCCGGTGTTCACGTCGCCCGCCCGCCGGGCCGATTTCGTTGCGAGTACCCGGGGGTGTCGATTTCGCATGCCCGAGGGGGGAGAAGAAGTAGCGTGTCCAGAGTCGAACCCGACCATGAAGGTTCACCAAACATCGCTGTAGAAGCGCAAGTTGAGAGCAGCGGCTGGTATCGGCGGCGCAGGGCGTGGGGTGGTCTCGCGGCCCTCCTCGCCGTGGCCGTCGCCGTGCCCGTCGTCCTGAACCACGATGACACCCGCAAGCCGGTGGAGGCCAAGCCCGCGAAGGCGAAGGGGCCGGTCAGTGCGACCGAGGCCCGCCGCCTGGCGCGGGAGAGCGGCAAGGAGGTCGAGGTCACGGCCGAGGCCTCCGCGTACAGCAGCACCTGGGCGCAGCCCGGCGGCACGTTCAAGCTGCGGGTGTCCAGCCTGGCGAACCGGGCGAAGGTCGGCGATGAGTGGAAGCCGATCGACACGACCCTGCAGCGTGTGGACGGTGGTTTCGCGCCGAAGGCCGTCAACGGGAAGGTCGTCTTCAGCGCGGGCACCAAGGCGGCGGCAGCCGGTGACGGTAGCCGGGCATCACGTGGTGCTTCGCGTGTGGCCCTCGTCCAGCCTGCCGTCGCCAAGGCCGACACCCCCCAGCCCGCCTGGAGTGACCTCGTCCGTCTGAATCTCGACGGTCACGACCTGACCGTTGCCTGGCCTGGCCTGCTGCCTGAGCCGGTCATCTCCGGTCCCCGGGCCCTGTACGAGAACGTCCGCCCGGGCATCGACCTGGTGCTCACCGCCCAGGACGGCGGCTACACCCATGTCCTGGTCGTGAAGGACAAGCAGGCCGCCGCCGACCCCCTCCTCGGCCAGCTCAACTACCGCCTCTCCTCCCCGGACCTGACCTTCCACCTCGACGAGGCCTCGCGCTCGGTCAGCGCCCAGGACACCCAGGGCGAGGAGATCGCGGGCTCGCCGACCCCGTTCATGTGGGACTCCGCCGGGAAGGTGGCCGTCACCGAGGGGGAACCGGTCCCGGCTCCGGCCCCCGAGGCCAAGAACCACCCCACGCTCGCCCTGCCCGGGCTGAACGGCGCGGAAGGCAACCACGCCAAGGCCGCCTCCGCCGCCCTCAGCGCGGAGAACGTCCTGACGGTGACCCCCAGCAGCAAGCTGCTTGAGGACGGGGACACTGTCTACCCGGTTTTCATCGACCCGTCCTTCAAGGGTCACAAGCAGAACTGGACGACCTTCTACAAGACCGAGGGATCCTCCAGTTTCTGGAACGGGCAGAACTACAACAGTGGCAGCGGCACCCCCGAGGCTCGCGTCGGCTACGAGTCCACCTCGGGCGGTACCTCCCGGGCCGCGTTCATCTTCGACTTCGGCAGCGAGCTCTACGGCTCACAGATCCGCACGGCGAACCTGCGGATGCTGCAGACCTACTCGTGGGGCTGTACCGCGCGGGCCTTCGACGTCTACCACACGCCGCTGATCACCAGCTCCAGCACGTGGAACAACACGGACAATGCCGGGTTCTGGGGCAACCGCATCGCCGGGGCGTCCACCGGCTTCGGCTACAACAGTTCCTGCCCCGACGCGTGGGTGGGCATCGACATCAAGTCGAAGGTCGAGGAAGGCGCCCGCGGGGCCTGGCAGAACCTCACGCTCGGCCTGCGCTCCCCGAACGAGAGCGACGCGAACTTCTGGAAGAAGTTCCAGGCCAACGGTGAGAGCGCCCCGTACATCGAGGTCGAGTACAACAAGGCACCCGACGAGCCCACCCAGGCCGGCATGGACACCGTCCCCGGCGGTGCGTGTGTGACGGACGCGCCGTTCAACAAGGTCGGCAAGTCCGACGTCATGTTCGAGGTCCAGGGCCACGACGGCGACGGCAACCTCAAGCAGATCCAGTTCAAGGTCTGGCGGACCTCCGACAACCAGGTCGTCTTCGACCAGTGGATCTGGCCCGACAGCTACGGCGTAGCCCGCACCACCATCCCCTGGGAATCGTTCGCCGCGAACACCTCATACTCGTGGACGGCCACCGCCAGCGACTGGGACGGATCCACCTCGGCCGCCGGCCCCGCGGGCACGGACAGGCCGTGCACGTTCACGATCGACCACACCCAGCCCACCGCCCCCACCATCCGCTCCGACGACTTCCCCGCCCCCGGACCGGACGGCGCGGAATGGAGCAAGAACACCCTGAGCCCCGGCAAGATCACCGTCATCGCGGGCGGTACGAACCCGGCGGACATCCGCGAGTTCCAGTGGTCGCTCAACCATCCCGTCTACGACCAGAAGACGGTCCCGGCCGCCGGCCAGGACACGGTCACCGTCGACGTCAACCCCGACAACGCCGGCCCGAACCTGTTCTACGTCCGGATCGTCACCAAGTCCGGGAACGTCTCCAACCCGTTCATCTACACCTTCTACGTCCGCCCCCGCCCCGGCCTGGATGGCCCCGGCGACGTCACCGGCGACGGCAAGGCCGACATCCTCGCCGTCGACGGCAAGGGTGACCTGCGCGTCTACCCCGCCGACGCCGTCGGTGACGTCGACGCGTGGATGCCCGCCGCCACCGACAACGGCAAGCCCGCACCCGCCGGCTACTGGAGGGACGCGCTGATCGCGCACTCCAGCGACTGGTACCCCGGCGACGGCATCACCGACCTCATCGCCCGCATGCCCGACGGCAAGCTCTACGTCTACCAGGGCGACGGCAACGGCCGCTTCGACATCAGCCGCCGCACCGAAATCCTCCTGCCCGCCGGCGCGCCCGACCCGGCCACGCTCTCCCAGATCGTGGCCGTCCAGGACGTCAACGGCGACGGCTTCGAGGACATCTTCGCCACGGCGGGGGACACCTTCTGGGCCCTGACCGGCTACAGCGGCGCCACCATCACCGAAGCCCGCCAACTCTCCGCCACCAGCTGGACCAAGCGCGACATCATCAACATCCGCGACGTCACCGGCGACGGCGTCCCCGACCTCGTCTACCGCGACGACTCCACCCCAGACCGGGGCCTGGCCCTGCGACGGGGCAAGCCCGGCACGAACGGAGGCGTCGACATCAACTCCCTCGCCCTTGCCGTCAACTCCGCCGACGGCAAGGACCTCGCCTACGGCACCACCGGATGGGACAGCACCACCTGGCCCCTCCTGCGAGGCACCCCCGACGTCAACAACGACGGGATCCCCGACCTCTACCTCACCCGCAACGACGGCACCCTCCACCTCTACTACGGAGGCCGCACCGCCATCGGCAACGGCTGGCGCGTCGAGGAAGACGACTGGAACACCGCCCGCACCCTCGGCTGACAGCACGCTGGCGCCCGGCCGGACTCCCGGCCGGGCGCCAGCGGCAGCGCACATCCCTGACACCGAAGCCACCAGACCCCCCTCCCACAGGGGCGGGTAGGGCGGAAGGTGCCGCCGACGGTTCCGCACGCCACGCCCTGCAGCGCCCGTGCACCATGTGAGAGTGATAGCGATCGCCGTTTCCGGCGGCTCGCCCTCATCCCACCCGTACATCTTCTCGACCAGGGCCTCCCGGGCGAGACCGGGATCGGCGAGCGGCAGCATCGATCCTAGACGGCTCCCTTGTGCGCCCGCGAGTGCCTCAGCGCCGCCGACTGGTGCGCCGACGCACGGGCGCTCGTCGGTGTGCCACCGGCTTGCACTCGCCGTACCCTGACCGGCCTGCTCGGACTCCACATGCCTGCTGGTGGCACTCCCACGCCGTCGGGAAGCAGCACCCCCGGCCGCCCCTGCGCCCGGGGTGAGTACCTGTCAGTGATCAATGCGGTGCTGGCCCGGGACCTGATCACTCGTACCGAGGGCGCCGCCACGATGGTGGCTATGGCATTGCGCGATAGACGGCCACGTTGCCGCGGTGGCCGGGCCGGTACCGGCCCGCAGCGGCTGGGATGGAGGGTGCGGTGCGGCCCCGAGCTCACCGCGAGCTGTGGGGGCCGTGCCATGTCACACCACTCAAACGTTACGACCGACCCCACATCACCGCCCATGAGTTGGCGCGGGTTACCCCGCTCTCGTCCAGCCAGCTGTGTGCCTGGAAGGAGCATGACCCGCGCGTGACCCAGTGAGTGGAGTCGTCCCAGTAGCCGACGCCCTCGTCGGTCGGGCCCGCGTGGGTGCCGCCGCGGTAGGCGGTGGAGTCGACCATCTGCCACGTGCGGTTGCCGTCGCAGCTCCGCCACAGCTGTGTGTAGAGCCTGACGTCGGTCGCGTGCGGGAGGGCGTTGGCCTCAGTAGCCGCCCACACCACGTCGTCGGCAGTGCTCCACCACACGCACGCCTTGATGGTCCAGGCCCCCCAGCTCGACGGGGTGTCCGTGCAATAGGGCCAGCCGTTGGCACTGGCGGTGCTCGCGGCCGTGACGTTGGCCGTTGCGGCCAGCGCCAGGGCCGCGACTGAAAGTGCGGCTGTGCGTCGTACGTTCCGGAGCCGCTGCATGGGTGACGCTCCTCAGCTCGTGACCGGTGTACTGGCGTCCGGGCCCGCGTGAACGGGCCAACGACAACCAGTGTTCGGCGTCGGCTTCCCTTACCGCAAGACACCGGGCGCGCCGGGGGACGTCCTTCACGCGGAGGCCGGCACGGATCGCTCACGTCCGGTGTGGGCCCCACATGGTGCGCTGCGCAGCGCCACATCCGTCTGGCCCGTTCCGGGTGTGAAGTTCACCGTTTCCACCGCGTTCGCGCCAGGGGCTTCCACTCGCCTGCCGCGCTCACTCCTGCGGAAGCGTAGGTCACAGGGCGGGAGGGTGACCGATCCGTCGCTTCGACGGCGGCGTGTTCTTCGCCGAGGCTGGCCAAGAGAAGGGAGCGGAAGATGTTCAGCCGCCACCAGTGGAAGGCGTAGTTGGAGGTCTCCTCGTGGGAGCCAGCCGCGTCGAAGATGCGTAGGCCTTGCTCGTCGAGGGCGAGTGCTCCGGCTCGGTCGCCGCGGACGCCAGCGAGGGGGTGGACGAGCTGTCGGGCTGGACCACCGACGCCGACACGCTGGCCGATCTGACGGCCGGAGAGCTCGGAGCCTCGCCGCGCCGACTGCCGTGCCAGGGGCGGCTCCGCTGGCGGTGCTCGGCGAGGTGCGGGTGGTCGAGCGGTTCAGGTCCGGATCGGGGGCTGAAGGTGACCTTGGCTGAGCCGTCGCCGCCCTCCTGACCCAGCCCGGCGCCCGGGCCCGTCCCCGCCGCCGGGTTCTGGCCGTCCGGCCGTGTTGAACGCCGCCGTGGTCTACGCAGGTGTGTTGCGGATGGCATGGAGGGCGGCGCGGGTGTAGTCGGCGGGGGAGGCGTCGGGGTGGTGTACGGCGGAGATGGCGGCCAGGACGGTGAGGTAGTGAGGGTCTTCGTCGATGGTGTCCTCGAGGAGTTCGAAGGCGCGGGAGGCGAGTCGCACGACGCTGGCGTAGGTGGTCTTCCCGTGCTGCCCGGCGAGGTCGTGCTCCACCACGAGCCGGGCGCGGGCGTTGCCGACCTCCACGACACGCAGCCGCCGGTCCCGGACCTTCATGTCGGGGGCCAGATCCCGGTACAGCTGACCTGTGGTGACGGCGGCCGTCATAATCAGTCCTCCACTCCGCAGAACCCCATGTCCTGCCGCATGCACCCTATTGCGGTGTGTTCTGGCAGCGGCCCGCGGTCTTCTCGTTGGGGCGTGGCCTTCAGCCGGTTCCCTACGTGCATGAGTTCAGATTGACCGCCGTGCCGGGTGCCCCCGCAGCCTCGCGCCGAGCCCACCCCCACCCCGACGGAGGCCGTGGCCCCCACGGCAGCACGGCTCCGAACCGTGGGGAGCGCCCCTGCCCGAAGCGCACCAGGACGCCTGCGCGCAGCTGTGGGCGGTGCACGCGGTGGGAGACCTTCCCGCTGCCATCGCCGCAGCGGAGAAGCTGGAAGCTGCCCTCGAAGCCGAGTACGGGCCACTGCACCCCCACACCATCACCACCCTCAGCGCACGGGCCTGGCTGACGCTGACCCAGCGCACCGACTGGTACGACACCGTGCAGCTGCTGATCCACACAGCGCTGCGCCGCGGCGAAGCCGGCGCCGAGCCCCGAACGGAGACCGCGCAGGTGATCCGCAACGCACACTCGGCATGGCACGTGCTGGCCAAGGAGGATCCCGAAGGGGCGGTAGAGCTGAGCGGGCCCCTGGTCGACATGCTCACCCGGTTCAAGTGCTAGAGCCGGGCCCAGGACGTCATGCGCTGGGCCGACAACTCCATGAGCCGCAGACCGTACTGACACACATGGAAGGAACGCCCGTGCCCGAAGCGAAGACACGTACGGCCACCGCGTCGAAGTCGAATGGGGTGACCGCATCTACTGGGGATACACGAGCGTTCCACAACCTTCTGGCAGGGTCTGCTGTCTCGAAGGTCTGCGAGACCGCTCCCAGGAGCAGCTGATGATGAGCGCCGCCGTTCATGAAGCCGGCCACGCTGTGGCGGCGTTCTACGCCGGGATACCCCTTGCTGCCGTGGAGATCGAGGACGCCCCACCTTGCGGCCGGTGCGGGGTGCCGAGGTCCAGCGGGCGCAATCGAGGTCTGCATCTCGGCGCCGGCACCGCAGACGACACACTCCGCATGCTCGCTGCCGGTGTGGAAGCCCAGCTGCTCTGGATCGAGCGCCAAGGGCCGGTCGCCGATGCGGAGCGCTGGGCCGTAGAGATGGGTGGAATTGATGATCAAGGCCTTGCCCGCGAACTCGTTGATTCTCTGCGCGGGCATGGCTGGCCCAGGCTGGACTACGGGCCTTCCGGCGCTGCTCCACGGGCTTGGAACTGGCCCCGTCAGCGTCAGCGGGCCCGGGCGGCGGCTGAACAGTGGTGGCCGCAGATATAGGCAGTCGCCAGCAAGCTTGTGAGCCACCGGAGCCTCGATCCTGCGGACATCCTTGAAGTGCTGGAGTCGGCACAAGGGTGAGAGGCCGAGGCCCGGCGCGGGCGTCTGCGGAGGGGGGAGGAGACGCCCGCGGCCGGGCCCGGCGGCCGGGGGCCGCTCACCGGCCCGGCCGCCCTTTCAGCGTAGGCCCGTTCGTCCAGCGTCCACTGAGGTGCGCTTGCGCTGCCGTGATCACTCCGTGTCGGGGTCCGACGAGGAGCAGGACGTCCAGCTGGCCGACCGCGTCGAGGAGGTGCATCTGCGCGGGCTGCTCCGGCAGCAGCCGGCCGGCGAGGCCGGGCATCAGATGGCCGAGGACCGAGGGGCCGACGAGCACGCCCGCGAGGAGCTCGCCGACGATGGCGGGCATCCTGAAGCGTGCGGCCAACTGCCCCAGGCAGACGGCGAGGAGCAGCAGGAGCACCAGCTGGAGGAGGAGCACCAGCAGCGCGTGGTGGTCGATGGCCGGAACGGGGACGGCGGTCGTCATCCCACGAACGTTAGGACGGTCCCCCGCCGCCGGCCCCCCCGGCCCACGGTTCGTCAGGAGTTACGGAAGTCCGGGCACCGGGCCACGGGTTCACGCGTGGTCGGCGGGGAGGTCGGTGCGGTGCTGTTCGAGGTCGGTGACACCGTTGAGGCCCACCGTGACCGTGTACCAGAAGCCGCTTCCGTCGGGAGCCCTCTCCTCGTTCAGCATGTTGTTGTCCGCGAAGCCCCAGCTGCCGCCCGTGTAGACGCCCTTGACTCTGCCGTCCACCGTACCGACGGCGTCGAAGGGGCCGCCCTTCCAGCGGAAGGTCCAGTGGGTCCGGTACCAGGCGTCCAACTGCTCCGGGGCGGCCAGGAACTGTCCGGAGCCCGAGTCCCGGGGATCGGCGACAAGACCCTCAGGCCGGTCAGGCCCGGTGCTCAGTGCGACGAGGCCCGAGGCATCCGCCTCGGCAGCAGCCGGGTACGTCCGGCCCTGGTAGACCGCGTAAGCCTTGGGACGGAAATGGTCGGCCGCGGCCAGACGCCTCACCAGGGCGTGCAGCGGCTGGAGCAGATCCTCACGGTGCTCCTCCAGCTCGGTGACCTCCTCGCGCGGGAAGACGCCGCCATAACGGATGCCCCAGCGCTTGAGTGCTCTTTGGCGAAGTGTTCGTCGGAGCCGAGATGGTAGCCCGTGAGCGTGGTGGGCGCGGCGGCGGTGCAGTCGAAGAGCTCGCCGCGCCAACGGAACGTCCACGTCACGGCGTGCCAGGCTTCAAGGCTCTCCGGAGGAACCGGATATCCCACCGACCCGTCCGCGGACTCGCGCGGCGCAAGACCTTCGGGCGCGGGGCGGCCGGGCTCGGGCAGCAGCTCGACGCACGGCCACAGGCCCGCGGCGCCCCGCGCCCGATAGGGCTCACCACGGAAAACGGCAACCTCGCCCTTGACCGGATCGGGGAAACCCGCAGGGTCAGTCATCGTTTTCTCCACAGCCCTTCGTTCTTGTCGAAGAAGCTGACCGCCTCTTCGGTACCGTCGGCGTGCATACGCCAGATTTCAGCATGGTGGGGGAAGCCGGTGGGCCTGGCGAGCCACTCCGGGACGCCCCCACCGGTGTAGCCGGTGCCGAGAAACGGGTCCTCCCAGGCCCGTCCCTCGCTCTGCCCGGCCAGGCCGGCAACGTGATTGGCCAGCCCCTGATCACCCACGGCGCCGAGGCTCGGTTCGGCGCGCATGCCGGGCGGTGCCGGGAAGCGCAGCTGGTACGCCTCTGACGCGCCCAGGGGAACGGGGGACCAGCCGGCCCCGCCATCGTCGAGAGCGAGCCCGTCGCGCAGTTGGTCCATACTGCGCAGGTCGGCGGTGTCGCAACCGCGCGCGATGGAGCCGCGGAACCTGCCGGGATCGAAGGGACGCTCGCCGAGCTGCGAGGCGTTAGGCCTGCACCACATTGGGGTCGATCACCTTGGTCATCCTCGTTACCGTGATCGGCCTCCGGCACTCCCTAGACAGCGTGGTCACCGCCGCTGCGCCCCTCAAGGCCACCGGGCCGGGCTCGTGAGTAACCCGTCCGCCCGCGCACCGCGGCCGGGCACGGCTGGTGGCGGCCGCAGGCAGATTCCTGCCGCCTTCCCGCCGCTACCCAACGCCGAGTGCCGACCGCGTTCCGCTCACTGCGAGAGGATCCGGTGCCCTGCCGCGGGCAGGGTCCAATGGCGGCCGGCCCGGAGGTGAGCAATCACGGCGTGCTGGACATCGGTCTCCGGCGTGAGTGACAACGCATCGGCCAGGTCATACACGTAGCGTCCGAAGGCGTGCTTGATCGCGTCGCGGTCGCCTCCGGTCAGCCCGTACTGGTCTTGGACGGGGTAGGGGTCGGGCGTGCGGGTGGAGGGGTCGAGTGCGGCGGTGAACCGGCGTAGTTCGTGGTCCTCGGGGAGGTACTCGGCCAGGTCCTGGTCGAGTAGCCAGCCCCCGACCTTGACGGTGAACGTTTCCCGCTCCCACTGGACGCCCTCCCCATACTCGTGTGGCAGGCGGCGCAGGAAGGCGTGGACGCGGTCCGCCCAGGCCTGGTCCGGCACGGTCGTCAGCGGCTGCGCTGTGTGGGGGACAAGCACCTCCACTCGCTCGTTCCACGCCACGCAGTCGAGCTGTTCCAGCCGGTAGACACGCCCGCAGAAGACAGCCGCCACGAAGTCGTGCTGGACCAGTCCTCCGTGCCCGGCTCCCGTCCGGTAGAGGGAGATCTTCTCGCCGAGGATCCCCAGACTCGCCGCCGATATCTCCTTCGGCACCCCGTTGACGAGGTGGAAGGCCCATGCGTGGGGGAACGCGGCCAGGAAGGCCACGGTGTAGAACCACCAGCCTTCCAGGCCGTGGTCGGGCATCACGGGACCGACCGGCATGTTGAAGCTCCGGCCCATCCGGGAGCGGAGCAGCGTGACCGTCCGCTCCAGCAGCCACAGCCACGGCTCAGCAACGGTCACGGCCTCGGCCGCGGCCGCGATGTCGGAGTGGTCCTCCCGGGGGATCCCCAGTTTCTCCATCAAGGCGATCAGGCTGTCACCCTCGGGCACCGCGGCTACCAGGACGGGGCCCTTCACGTTCTGCAGCGCTTCGGTCCAGTCCCGGAACTCCTCGCCCAGGCCCAGGGCCTCCCTGATGTCGCAAGCGGTCAGCGCCTGGCGGTCCGCCCGCGTCCACTGGCTCACCAGCTTCCGCAGCCCCCGCTCCGTACGGGAAGGGAACCGGAGCGCGGTCAGCATCTTCTCGTGGAGGGCGGCCTCCTCGGCTGCCTCCGCGTCCCGGTCGGCCGCCTCACGAGCGGCCATCCACCGCTTGCGCCACGCGGTCAGCCAGTCCATGTAGTGGAACTCGGCCTGGCCCGAAGTGGCGCCGGCGAGGGCGCAGGTGAGGTCGTAGTGGAGATCCTGCTTCCAGTGGCCGGTGTCGGAAGCGATCCTCACCAGCGCGCTGACCGCCTGCCGCGCCAGCTCCTCATGGGCGGCTGTCCTGTCCCCTGCGGCACGGGCCGGTGTCATGTGTGCCTCCTGAGGGGCGATGGTGGGTCGCGACGGCCGTGGGTGGAGATACCTGAGGCATTATTATCGTCGCTACGACGATAATAATGTGTTGTGATCATGCAGCCAAGCGAGCGGGTTCACCACGGCGGGCCCGTTCCTCCCACCCTCGTGCGCGGTGGCATGGGAGGCGCTCAAGGCGGGAGGTTGTCATCCGCCGGGGCGGCCGTAGGGTTGCCGAGTCCACCAGCCTCGAACACAGGGGCCCTCCTGCCGTGCGCATTGACCGCTTTCAGGCCTTTGTTCCCGAGACTCTCGCCCAGGCCCCCGAGGTCGCGACGGCGGAGCCCTGGCAGGAGGACGGCCGCCCGTACGGGGTCGTGGTGACGCTTCCCTCCGGCGCCCGAGTGTGGGTCGGGTTGTCGACGTCGCTCGCCGAGGGGGGCGAAGTTCTCCGAGGCTGAGCATCCGGTGAGGGCGCGACCGCCGCCCCGGTGGAGTGGCCGGCTCTCCTGGACGCGGGTGGGCAGACCGGGTCCGGCCCGGTGTGCGCCTACCTGGTTGCGGCGATCCTCAACGCCGGGCACCCCGAAGTCGCCGACGCCGCCGTGTACAGCGACGAGGCCAAGCACCCGGGGGTGCTGGTCATCTTCCACTCCGGCGCCAAGGGGTACGTCCTGCTCACCCACACCGCATAGGCCGGGCAGGCGCGGGGCGGGCGGGCCTTCGACCTTCAAAGCGCGTTCTGAATGCTGCTGCCCGTTCGAACGGCTGCCTGTCGGGACACGGCGCCCTCGGGAACGTTCCCCTTCCCGGGTGCCCTCATCGACGCCACCGGCCTGATGAACACCATCCGGCCCGAGCGGGGAGGGTCGGCGGGGTCGAACACCGCCGTGTAGTCGGTCAGGCGGTAGGGACCCATCTTCTCGCGTGGCCTGGCCGGGTGGTGCCGAACGGCAGGGAGGAGACCCGAACGAGAGACAAGAAGCGCTGAGGTGCTCACGCTTCGAGCATTCTCGCGGTGGAGCGAACCCACGGTGCTTACTCCGCGGTGGGCCGGACGTCCGTCGGTCAGCCCGAGTGCTGGTCTGCATAGGACGGTCCAGGTCCGGTCCTCAGGCGGCGTGTCCTTCCCGGTCCCGCAGCAGCAGGAATCTCTGGATCTCCGTCATGCCGGGCACGTAGCCGTCGAAGGTGTCCACCAGCAGGTTCGGGGCGTCCAGGCTGATGGGGACGAACTGATCGGGGTCGTAGAGCCCGGCCTTCATGTCGGCGAGGAGGGCCTTGTCACCATGGGCGGCCCTGTGGCTGTCGTGGTGGGCACGGTCGGAGATTCGCCGGGCGATGGTGGACGCGGGAGTGGTGCACCGGATGATCCGCAGGTCGGCGAAGGTCGTGAGCGGCTCCAGTCCGGGGCGCCAGAGGCGGTCCTGGAAGGCGGCTTCGGCGACGACGGTCGTGCCAGCCCGCAGAAGTACGGCGATCGTCGCGAAGAATGCCTCCAGGGCTGGGATGTTGAGGGGATCGTCACCATTGGGGTCGTGATCGGGGTGCGCAGGATAGCGGGGCAGCCCAGGTGCTGGGCGAGTTCCCGGGCGAGGGTGGTCTTGCCGGTCGCCGGAGGGCCGCTGACCACGGCCAGGAGCGGACGTTGGATAGGCACGGGGGGACTCCCGAGGTGGTGGAGGCGGCTGGCGTAGTGCCTAGGTTCCAGAGTTCTGCTTGTGGAGCCGGACAGCATGAAGCCAGGCTGGCGGGTCAGTTTCTCGTG
The DNA here is from genome assembly GCF_042895815.1 of Streptomyces sp. NPDC001373. NCBI lineage: Bacteria > Bacillati > Actinomycetota > Actinomycetes > Kitasatosporales > Streptomycetaceae > Streptomyces > Streptomyces sp. NPDC001373. Next base: position 12,227 of record NZ_JBIAWQ010000033.1, on the reverse strand, counting down.
TTCGGTTGGGTGGTGGCGGGCCATCGACGGAAGGGGCTGGTGTTCGACAAGGTGGTCGAGGGCGAGTCCGGCGGCGGTGAACTCGGCGAGCCGGTCCTGGAGGGGCTGGTGCCAGTAGCGGTGTGTCATGCCGTTCGACCAGGGCTCCTTGATGAAGCCGCTGGTGAAGTAGCTGCCGCCGCTGCCGAGCACAGGGTCGTCGACAAGCTCCTCGACCACCCGCTCCTGGAGCGCGACGCCGCGCTCGGGCCTCTGTCCGCCCACCACCGGCCCGCAGCGGCCGACTCCTGAACAGCCGGGCGTTCGGCCCGGGTCCGCCACCGCCGGACGCCTCCGGCACACCCACTGCCCCCACCCGCCCCCTCCTTCGAAGAAGCTGCTCAGGACGCCCGCCACCCCAGGCACACACACCGAGACGAATCAGCCATGAGCGGGCGTCGCCCGGTTAGGGCGAAAAGAGCCGCCTCGTAGCACTCTGGCCAGCGAGGCGGTGCGGTCTCAGAAGGCGGTGCGGATGTCGCTGCGCAGGTCGCCGGCCACCTTCTGATCCTCGTAAAGACCGTCCTGTGCCAGGCGGCGCCAGGGCCGGGCGTATCGAAGGGCCACGTTGATGTCCGGGTCGGCCGAGTCGAGGTCTATGTCCGTGACCGCCAGAGCGGGTTGCCCGTCTGTGGGGCACTGTGCGAGCCACCGGCCGCCGGGCGCCACGATCCCAGACGGCACTGTGGCACTGAACTGTGCCGGTACGGCGTAGCCCAGCCAGTAGCTGTACAGCGTTCCGTAGGCCTGGGCGACGCGCGCCCTCGGAGCGTCGTCGACCATCACGGAGAGCAGGACGCAGTCGACGTCCAGGCGCTCGTACTCGGCGAAGAGCGGCGGGAAGTTCGCCTCGACGCACAGTGCGCAGCCGATCCGGATTCCATCTACCTCGAAGACCACCGGCTCGCGCCCTGGGGTGTACAGGTAGGAGACCTCGGTGTGCGACAGGAACCGTTTGTCGTACCGCGCGACCAGCTCGCCGCGGTCAGAGACGATGAAGAGGCTGTTGTGGGGCCGGTTCGGTGGTGTGAGGGGGTGGATCGACCCGAACGCCGTCCACAGCCGCAGTTCCCCCGCCAGCGCGGCTATCGACTCGGCCTCCTCGCGCAGGACGTCCCAGGCGGCCCGGCTCCAGTCGGCCGGGACCATCTCCCCGTCCGGGGCGGTCGCCATCACGTGCTTGCTCGGGTAGGTGATCGCCCCCTCGGGGAACTGCACCAGCCGCGCCCCCGCGCGGGCGGCCTCGGCCATCAGGGTCCGGATCTCCTGCCCGGCCGACCGGAGCGCGCCGCGGTCGGTGGGGTCTTCTGGCACGGTGCTCTGCGCGACGGCCAGCCGCAATGTCCTCGCCATGGCGCGGACGCTACGCGACCCGCTGCTTGCCCGGCCCGATGCTCCGGCTGGCCCGGCCGGATCCGCTCGGGTTCTGTCCGGTTCGCCGACGTCGTCGCCGCCATCACCTTCCTCGCCAACCCCAACGCATCGTCAGCGGTGGCGCAGTGCGCTGTGGAGGTCTCCCGATTCCAACGGGCGCCCTAGGGAGCGTATTGGATCGTGATCAATCTGTCGGTTTTGCCTGCGTGGCGGGGCCTGGACAGGTAGACCTTCTTGGGTGACTCGTGTGCAACTGACTGATGCGGAGTGGGAGTTCATCGGGCCGTACCTGCCGATCGGCGAGTACGGCCCGTACCCCGAGAGACTGCGGCAGCAGTTCGAAGGCGTGATCTGGCGGTTCAAGACGGGCGGGCAGTGGCGGGAGATGCCGGCGGAGTTCGGCGCCTGGTCGACGGTCCACAACCGCTTCCGGCAGTGGCGTGACGCCGGGGTCTTCGAAGCCTTGATGGAGGGCCTGATCGCGGAGGCCGCGAAGCGGGGCGAGGTGGACCTGTCCCTGGTCAGCATTGACTCCACCACCGCCCGGGCCCCTCACGACGCGGCCGGCATGCACCTGGACGAGGAGGTCCTCACCGCTTTGGAGAAGGCCGCCGCCGAGGCGGAGAAGGCCAGGTCAAAGGGGGCGACTGCGGCGAACAAACCGGGCAGGAGACCGAAGGCGATCCTGAACGGGAAGAGCGGCGGCGTATCCGGCGCCGACGCAGACTCCGGCTGAAGGCCGCCCTGCTCGGACGCTCCAGGGGCGGACAGACCAGCAAGATCCATGTCGCTGGCGACCGGAAGTGCCGCCCGCTGGCGTTCATCCTGACCGCGGGACAGGCGGCCGACTGCCCGCAGTTCATCCCCGTGCTGGGGAAGGTACGGGTCCGCGGGCCCGTAGGCCGTCCCCCCACCCGGCCGGACGCGGTCGCCGGGGACAAGGCGTACTCGTCCCGCGACAACCGCGCCCACCTGCGCAAACGCCGCATCAAGGCAGTCATCCCGGAGAAGAAGGACCAGGCCGCCAACCGGAAGAAGAAGGGCTCCAGAGGCGGCCGGCCCGTCGGCCACGACGCCGATCTCTACAAGGAGCGGAACACCGTCGAGCGGCTGATCAACAAGCTGAAGGCCTGGCGAGGGATCGCCACACGGTACGACAAGACCCCCGACAGCTACCTCGCCGGCCTCCACCTACGCGCCTCGATGATCTGGCTCAAAGACCTCACCCGGACCACCTAATGATCACAACCAAATACGCTCCCTAGCAGGTCAGGTCCTTCGCGGGCAGTCGGCCTGTGGTCAAGTATCGCGTGACGCCGGCGTCCGCGCAGGACGGGCCGGCCACCACCACACCGTGGCCCTCGCCCCCGGCCACCGTGACCATCCGCGCGCCGTGCAGCGCCCGCCTCATGCCCTGCGCCATGGCCAGCGTCGCCTGCGGGTCCCACTGGTTCTGCACGATCAGCGCGTTGACGTCATTACTCACCGCGGTGGCCGGCTCGCTGCCCGCCGACTTCCAGAACGCGCACGGTTGAATGTTGGCCCCCAGGTCGCCGGCCAGCGGGTACTTGGCCTGGTCTCGGATCGCGTCCTGGCGGTACTGCTCGGGGTCGCGCGGCCAGCTGCGGGTGTCGCCGCAGAAGACGGCCCACACGACGGCGGACGCGTTGTCCGCCGGAACGGCCGCACCGAACCCTCCCGCCCCCGCCCCCGTGTCGGCGGTCCGAACCGGAGCGGAGTCGGTCACCACCGCCGCGGTCGGCGTGGCCGGCGCGGGCGATCCCCCCGCGGCCGCGGTCTTCAACGCGACGATCCACGGGGTGACGGTCTCAACGTGGACGAACGCGCCATACTGGGAACGGACGGCGCCGCCGCTGAGCGTCCCACCCTGTACCGGTACGGGCGTGCGGTCGGCGCGGGCGATCAGCTCCCAGTACGTCTTCCGGACCTCCGCCTGAGTCGAGCCCAGCCCGTACGTGGCGTTGCGCGCGGCGGCCCACTCGGTCCACCGGGTGAAGGCGAGTTCTGCCCCCGCCGACCATCCCCGGAACAGACCTCGCCACGCGAGCGCCGGATCGAGCGCGCTGTCGAGCACGAAACGGTCCGAACGCCGGGGGAACATCTGCGTGTATACAGCGCCCAGGTATGTGCCGTACGAGTGCCCGAAGTAGGAGATCTTCCTCTCCCCCAGTGCCGCCCGGACGATGTCCATGTCCCGCGCCGTGTTGCGGGTGGTGATGTGCGGCAGCACGTCCCCCGCCTTGGCCCAGCACTTGTCGGCCACCGTCCGGGCCCGGGCCACGTCCTTCTCGAAGGTTCCCGCATCGTAGGGGTGATGGAAGGTCTGTTCGTCGCTCGTCAGGTCGCAGCCGATCGGCGAGCTCTGCCCGACCCCGCGAGGGTCGAAGCCGATCAGGTCGAACCGCTCGCGTACCTCCTTCGGCAACAGCGGCTCCATCTCCACGGGCATGGTCAGCCCCGGACCGCCCGGGCCCCCGGGGTTCATCAGCAGTATCCCGTGCCGTTCCTTCGCGCTGCCCGCCTTGATCCGCGATATGGCGAGGTCGATCTTCCGGCCTCCGGGGTCGCCATAGTCCAGTGGCACCTTGACCTTCGCGCACTCGAACGCTGCCGGGTGGCCCGTATCGCAGCGCTCCCAACGGAGATTCTGCTGGGCGTACGGCTGAAGCGGATCCCCCGCCGCGAACGCTGTCGCGGGGGTGAGCGCTGCCATCACGGTCGTCGCCGCACCGACGGTCAGTACGGAAATCGTTCGTCCGCCTCGAAGAAACATGCGCCAGTCCTCTGTGCAGAGTGAGTGTCTCGGGTTGCCTCCAGTCTCTGTTCCGTCCACTCGTACCTCGTACGGCTCGGGGATGGGCTCGTGATCCAACTTGTGGTGTACGACGACGCACCGAGGTGGTTCTGGAGTCCAACTCCTCGGCATTCATCGGTCAGGGTGCGTGCCCGACCGGCCACTGCCGGCCGTCACCCCGTGGACACCCGGCCCCGCGGCGCAGCAATGGCACACGGGGCCGCGGCGCCGACGGCAACGGTCGATCGGTGTGCCGTCGGCGTCAGGGCAGGAGCGGGAGAACACGGTTGCCGCGTTCCGCCATCCGCTGGGGTGGGGACGACACCAGACTTCTTGCGACCCCACACCGATCGGGCTGCCGCTCCTCGCCACGGTCCACACCAGCGGACGGAAGCCAACGACAAGGCATTGTTGATCAGTTGAGGCCCACCGCCGTCCGCATCCACACGCGGACAGCAGGGGCCCGGCATAGGCGTTCCATGCAGTGCCGGCCGCGTCCCGAGCGGTGGCAGAGGGGGAGCGGCGAGGGTCGGGCGCCGGCCAGCGGCCAAGTTCATGTCGGCGGTGAGCTCGTCAGGAGCGGCGGTGACGCGCCAGGCCAGCGCGTCGGCCCGCTCGACGAAGCCTCGCAACCTTCCGGTCTCACCTGATCAGCGCACGAAGCCCCCGCCCCCCGACCCTTAGGGGTTAGGGCAGGGATACCCGATGTCGCGTGTTCACCGCTCACGCTCCCACCTCGTTCCGCCAAACACCGCCCGTCGCCGCGTCCACGGTCGGGACGCGGGGCTGCCCCGGGCCGGTACCCGCAGTGTCCGACCCGACCGGGCCAAGCTCGCGCCGACCACCGAGGCCAATGCGCAACGAGGTCGGCCACATCTGCCGGCAGCCGTGAACAGCAGCGTCGGAATACCTACCGGCGCCCCCGGAGAAGGGGATCACGTCCACACCACGATCCTGCTGCACAGTGATCCACCACAGCAGAACGTCCCGGGGCCTCCACTTCGCTGACCTCCCGGCTCAACGACGGGCGAGGTGGTGTGTCACGCCCAGTCCACGCCCAGCTTCGCGAGGGCGGCGAGCTGGTCGGCGGTGAGCTTGTCCCGCCGGCTCTTGGTGTTGGAGACCCACACACCCAGCTTCACGACGACCGGCTCCGCCTCGCCCTCGACCGCGATCTCCTCCCCGTGGGCCCTGGGGACGGGCCGATGGGCGCCTTCCCGCTCCACCCACTGTGTGAGGGCTGCCAGGCCCCGCTGGAACGCCTGCTGCGCCTTGCTCGGCCCCTTCGCCGCACGGCTGGCCGCCGGGGCCGGAGGCGGCGCCTGGGCGGGTTCCACGCCCAGCGCGGTCAGCCGCGCCTGCTGCTCGGGCAACAGGCGCGCCCAAGTGGTCGGCTGCTTCTGCTGCTGGAGCCACCGCCCGATGTCGTCGCCGTCCAGCAGCACGCCCGGGGCGATGTCGGGCAGCTGCCCGTCGGCGTCGACCAGGTCGGCCAGGACGCGGCAGTGGCGCTGCCAGTCCAGGGGCCAGGGGCAGTTCCAGTCCTTGTCGATCGCGGCGAGCTGCGCGGCCCGGGTCGTGGCGGTGTCCTCGTCCTTCCCGAGGCCGTTCTTCGCGCCCTTCCGGCGGAGGTTGGCCATGTACTGCCCGACGGGCACCATCTCGTCGTCCTCGCCCCACATGGCGTCCTGCCGGGGCGCGAGGTGTTCGGTGGCGCGCCGGTAAGAGCGGAGTGCGGCGAGTTTGGCTTCCCACGCTTCCTTGCCGGGTTCCCACACCATCCCGGCCTCCGGCGCGTGCAGCAGGACGTTGCGGCGGTCCTCGAGTTCCCCGGTGCGCAGGCCTTGCGCTGCTGGTGCACCCACCGGCGGAGCGGGAACGCCTTCGTGACGCCGACCTCGGTCTCGGTGTCATGCGGGACGGCGTAGAGGCCGGTGATGTCGTTCTCGGCCTGCCACCGGTTCAGGGCCTGGTGGCCCTCCAGCCACACCTGGGATTCGGGCTGGTAGATGCGGGTGCGCAGGAAGGCGGCGATGGGGGGCGTCGACGCCCGAGTCGTGGACGGCGACCGCCGGCTCGTCCCCGGTGATCACGGCGATCACGGCGCGCACGGCAGCTCCACGGTGATGACGGTCGGGCCACCGGCGGGGCTGCGGCAGGAGAACGTGCCGTCGACGGACGCGACGCGCTTGGCGAGCCCGGCGAGTCCGGTGCCGCCGGCCGGCGCGAGATCCGCGCCGCCCACTCCGTCGTCCGCGACGACCACCAGCAGTGTTTCCCCGATCCGCTCCACCGTCACGTTCGCCCGGGTCGCCTGGGCGTGTTTGACCACGTTCGTCAGGGCTTCGGAGACCACGAAGTACGCGACGGCCTCGACCGTGGGTGAGGGGCGCTGCGGCAGGTCCACCGCCAGGCGCACCGGGATCGGGAGGCGGGCGGCGACCCCGGACAGCGCGGCGTCGAGGCCGCGGTCCTCGAGGACCGCCGGGTGTAGGCCTCGCACCAGGTTGCTCAGCTCGGCGATCGCCTCCTTCGCCTCGCGGTGCGCCTCGTCGATCACCTTGCGGGCGTCTTCCGGCAGGTCGCCGAGGGTGGACCTGGCCAGGCCCAGGTTGACGGCGAGTGAGACGAGGCGCTGCTGTGCGCCGTCGTGCAGGTCGCGCTCGATCCGCCGTCGTTCCGCGTCGGCGGCGTCGAGCACACCGGCCCGGCTCTCGGAGAGGTCGGCGACCCGGCGGGCCAGCTTCTCCGCGCGGCTGGGGCCGAGCAGGACCTCGGCCGCACGGGTCTCCAGCCGCACCAGAGCGCCGGCCAGCCGGGGCCAGAGGAACAGCAGGGCGAGGCCGCCGGCGGTGAGGTACGCGGCCTGCGTGGTGTGCCCGAGGGCGGTGACCCGCCACTGCGGGGGCAGCGCCCACATCCATACGTAGATGGAGGCGGCCACGAGAGCGGTGGCCCAGACAGCGAGGACGGCGAGGTCCAGAAGGGCGAACAGCGGACCCGCCACGGCGTGGTAGCAGGCCTGCCGCCACAAGGCCCGCGTGGTCAGCCGGCGCACCGCCGACTTCCAGCTGCGTCCCGGTCCGGGTACGGCGGGGCACGGGAGGTCCTTGCCGATGAGCGCCCGGTAGCGCCGCCGCTGCCCCATGGTCAGCAGGGGTGTCACCGCGAGCGTGAGCAGCACGGGCAGCGGAGTCAGAACCGGCACCAACGCCGCCAGCGTGCCGAGCAGCCAGAGCCACATCGGCACCACGGCAAGGTGGAGCGGCAGGCCGGCGGCGACGAGCGCGGTTTGGTGTCCCGCCCTGCGGAACGTCCGGGCCAGCACCAGCCTTAGCCACGTGGTGTGTTGCATGCGTCATACGGTAAAGCCGCAGGCCATCACCGTGCCATGACGCTCTTGCCCGGTTCAGGGGTGCACTTGTCTCCACCCCGGGTCGGAACCCTGCGTGACTGACGGCGCCCTGGTGTGTGGCGGAGGGTGGAGCACGTGAAGGGGAGAGCCGGCGGGGAGCGGGGGAAGACGATGCGTCACCTGGTGTTGTGCAAGGACGAATCGGCCGGTGCTGAGGGCTTGGACCGCGCCGAGGTCATCCCGCTCCACGAAGAGGCGCAGGAGCCGCGCCCGGCGCGGGGCATGCGGCGGGCCGGGTGGCTGCTGGTCGCCTGCGGGCTCACCCTGCTGCCGTGGCTGTACGTGCTGGCCACCGGCCTCCCGGCCACCGCGACCGCGGCACACTGGCCGGTCGTCTGGGTCGGGCTCGACGCGCTGGAGGCGCTCGGCCTGATCGCCACCGGACTCTTCGCCGCCCGCGGTGACCGGCGGCACGCCCTGGCAGGCGCCGCGACCGCGACGCTGCTTGTGGTGGACGCCTGGTTCGACACCACGACCGCGGCCCCGGGCGGCGACTTCGCCACCGCGCTCGCCATGGCCCTCGGCGCCGAGCTGCCGCTCGCCGCGCTGTGCGGCCGGCTGGCGCTGCGGGCGCTGAGCCGGCACGCGTGACGCCGACCGCCCAGCCACCTTCCACGGACCACATCAATCCACCGGAGGACATCATGCACCACATCACCACCGCCCCCGTCGCCCCGATCGCGGCCCGGACCCGCTGGGCGGTCGCCGCCGGCGTCGGCGCCGCGTTGGCCGCCGCCTGGTGGCTGGGCGACACGGCGCCCTATCCGTACGCTCAGCGCGGCCTCCTCGACCTGCCGTTGCCGTTCCTGACAGCCGACCGGATGGATGCCGTACTGCAACCGCGGCCGGGGGAGCGGATCCTGGAGATCGGCCCGGGGACGGGCCTGCAGTCGCTGCACGTCGCCCCGCAGCTCGGGCCGGAGGGACGGCTCGATGTGCTCGACATCCAGGAGGAGATGCTCGACCAGGTGATGCGCCGCGCCGAGCGCGACGGCCTGGCGACGATCAGGCCCACCCACTCGGACGCACGTGAACTTCCCTATCCCGACGGGACGTTCGCCGCCGTATACGCCGTGACCGCCCTCGGTGAGATCCCCGAGCCGGGTCGGGTACTGCGCGAGGCGGCACGGGTGCTGGCACCGGGCGGACGGCTGGTGATCGGCGAGTTCTTCGACCGGCACTGGATCCCGTTCGGCCGGTTGCACCGGCTCGCCGACGCCGCCGGCCTCCACCTGACCGAGCGCCGCGGCCCAAGCACGGCATACCTCGCCCGCTTCCGACCCTGCGGAGCCGACACGCCGGGTCACCAGAACGAGCGCCTCGCCCACAGCGACCGGGACACCAACGGCGGGGAAGCGTGAGCACCGCACGCAGGGACCGCGATCACCGAGACAGGTGCAGCTCGCCGCCGTCCATGACTGCCACGCCCTGAGAGCCGTGCGCGATCCTGCGGAGGACCTCGTCGGGGTTCGGGGCGCAGAGGTCCTCGTGCGGCCGATCCGCCGCCAGACGGAACAGTGCGCCCCGGGGAGCGCGGCCGAACGTGGTGCGCACGGACACCAACGTCGTCGCAAAGAACGAGCAGACCAGTGGAACCTTCTGCAGCCGCCTACCACGGCTCGTCGTCGATCTTGTGGGGTCCGCCCCGGCCGGCGGGACCGCCACCGGCTCGGTGGCCGCGACCCTGCGCCGCACGTTGGACCGGTTCGCCGAGGACACCGGGCTGATGGTGGAGGGGGAACTGGCCGAGGTCGACTGCGACCAACCGACCCGCATCGCGCTGCTGCGCTGTACGCAGGAATCGCTGGCCAACGTCCGCAAGCACGCGGCGGCGTCCACGGTCTCGGTGGTCCTGGCCTGGCAGCCGGGGGCCATCGAGCTGGAGGTCACCGACGACGGCCGCGGGTTCGCCGTCGGCTCTTCCCGCGGCTTCGGGCTGAACGGGATGCGGCGCCGGCTGGAGGAGTTCGCGGGGAGTTGACCGTCACCAGCTCGGTCGGGGACGGCACCCGCGTCCTGGTCCTCATACCGGCGTACAGCGAGGAGACGACGTGAGCACCGCATCGACGGGCACCGCGGACGGCCGGGACGGCGGCGCGGGCCGTCTCCGCGTGATCACGGCGGACGATCACACGGTGATGCGCGCCGGACTGGTGGCCCTGTTGTCCGCGGAGCCGAGTCTGGAGATCGTCGACGAGGCGGAGGACGGTGCCGCCGCCGTCGCACTCGCCGCCCGGCTGGAGCCCGACGTGGCTCTGCTCGATCTGCGCATGCCCGTACTGGACGGGGTGGGCGCCACCGCCGCGATCACGGCCGCGCACCCGCGGACCCGGGTGCTGATCCTCACCACGTACGACATCGACACCGAGATCGAACGGGCGGTCGAGGCCGGCGCCACCGGTTACCTGCTCAAGGACACCACCCGCGAGCAGCTCGTGGACGCCATCCACGCCGTGTCCCGCGGGGAGACGGTCCTCGCCCCGCGCGTGGCACAGCAGTTGGTCGCCCGGATGCGGCGGCCTGCGCGGGTGGCCCTCACCGCACGCGAGAGCGAGGTGCTGCGCGCGGTCGCGGACGGACTGTCCGACGCCGAGATCGGCAGACGGTTGTTCATCGGAGAGGCCACGGTCAAGACGCACCTGCTGCGGATCTTTGCCAAGCTCGACGTCGGCGACCGGACCCGCGCGGTGGTCGTCGCCATGGAGAACGGCCTCCTGGCGCGCGGATAGCGCCGGCCTGGGGACCACCCGAGAGGGACGGCGGCCAGGGCGGTGGGGAAGTAGCCGGCGAGGCGGGCCAGGTTGGCCAGGGCCCGGCGGGCCTTGGGTGCGAGGCGGCCGCCCATACGCCGAGCGTCACGGGCACCGGCTCTGTCTCGCCGACCGTGATCTCCTTTTCCAGTGGTACCGAGGTGAAACCGGGCCGCGCTGGATCGATGCCGGTCAGTGCCAGGTACAGCCGGCCGTCCTCATCGAGGACCGTGGCCCGCGTAGTAGACGAGCAGCAGGTCGCCCGCTTCACGGGCCGCCCGGTGCAGTGACGCTCCGACGCCGCGATGGTCGCCCGGATCGGGCAGGACGCGGCAGTGCTCGGGCGCGAGCAGCCGGTGGCGCGGGTGGGTGAGGGCGCGGTGCAGGGTGTCCAGGTTGTTCCGCACGGCGGGGATCGACGGCAGGTCGCCGTCGGCGAACTTGCTCGCCCCGATGAGCACCGCGCGGCTGGAGGGACTGTGTGGAGATCGAGGCAGGGACTTCGCAGCGGCCCCCCCTCCCGGCGGGACGGGGGGCCGGGGTCATGCGCGGGCGGCTGCTCAGCGTTCCTGGACGAACGTGCTGCCCTTGCGGGATCCCTCGGAGCAGGAACGCTTCTCCGAGGTGGTCATCTTCCGGCTCTTCACCACGACCGCATTGCTCTTTCCGTCGGTGCCGTTCTGAACCGGGCCAGTGATGGTGTCCTGGAAGTACCAGTAGTAGTGACCCCACTTGGGGCTGTCGTAGTGGGTCTGCCAGGTGCCGGAGACCTTCTGCATCACCTGTGCCCGCGAGATCCAGCCCACCTCGCCGGGCTTCACCGTCATGTTGAGCGAACTGCTTTCCGAGTGGGAGCTCGACCAACTGTGGCTGTAACTGGCGGTTACGCTCAGGTCCACTATGCCCGCGATCTTGCCGCCAGCGGTGACGGAGACGCCCAAGGAGTCGGTGGATCCCACCGTGTCGTCCCACGTCATCGCCTGAGTGGCATCAGACGTGCTGCAGTTGAAGAGGGAGTTCGACACCTGCCGGAACTCGCCCAGGTACGCCTCTTCGAGCTGGGGCGAGTTGAACGTGCACTTGCCTTCGCCCGAGGCGCAGTCCGCCATGAGCTGCTGCCGTGTGGGCTGGTCGGCGGCGGACGCTGGAAGGGTGGCCGCCGCCGCAACTGCGCAGGTTGCGATCATCATGGTCAGCGCGCGGGCTGCGTAGCGCCTGACGCGGTTCGTTGTCATCGTGGAGCCTCTCGCCGTACTGGGGGGTCGGTGAACCGCCATACGGCAGCGGCGAATCCAGCCACCACCGAACGAACGTTTCATCACCGCCTGTTACTTCTGCGATTCTCCAGGCGGGTACGAGTCGGACGGCGTGAATGAGCCACCTTACCCATGCCCTTCCCGCATGCGGTGAGCGTGCGGACCTGCACGCTCAGTTGCCCGGTGTGGCCGGATCCGCCGCAAGACCGAGGGACACCGCTTTTGCCGCGGTCGTCGGATGTTCCGCTCAGCCACTGGCCCGTAGTCGAGGCCACGTCACACCGCATGGTCGGCGATCGGATGGTCGATCCAGGTGTCAGTGGACGGTTCGTGCGTCTTTGGATGGATCTGCTGTCGCCTGGTCGTGTGGCGACGGGGCGGAATCTGCGGGTCTGCCCTCGATGTTGCCTTCGCAGCCCTCTCTTACGGCGGTCGGAGGGTGCTATGGGTGGAGATCGGACCGCTAGCCCCAATGCCGCGTAGTCAGAGGACGTTAAGTCCGTTTCTGGTAGCAGCCTCGTCCGGGCTGGGTGAGGAAGCCTTGGCGGGTGAGGCGTCCGAGGCGGCTGCGGGTGATG
>NZ_JBIAWQ010000032.1:37013-38013 GCF_042895815.1 Streptomyces sp. NPDC001373 | reverse complement strand
GCCCGGTTACATTCCGAACCCGGAAGCTAAGCCTTTCAGCGCCGATGGTACTGCAGGGGGGACCCTGTGGGAGAGTAGGACGCCGCCGAACAATCTTTCAAAGGACCCTTGGTCCTCAGCGTTCACGCTGAGGACCAAGGGTCCTTTTTGTTTTGCACCTCTTTACGCCGAAGCGCGACCATGGGCTGGTTGCGCGAGAATGACTAGCGGTACCCCGAAGACAGGAGTCACACCCATGTCCAACTCTCCCGACGATCGTCCGGAGCGCGAGCCTCGTCGCAACGACGGCGGTGACAGGGGCGGCTACCGCGGGGGCCGTGACGACCGTGGCGGTGACCGTGGCGGCTTCCGCCGCGACGACCGCGGTGGTCGCCCCGCCGGTGGCGGCTTCCGCCGTGACGACCGTGGCGGACGTCCGGCCGGCGGTGGCTTCCGCGGCCGCGACGACCGTGGCGGCGACCGTCCGTCCTACCCGCGTCGTGACGACGAGCGTGGTGGTTTCCGTGGCGGTCGTGACGACCGTGGTGGCGACCGTCCCTCGTACCCGCGTCGTGACGACGACCGTGGCGGCCGTCCGTCCTACCCGCGTCGCGACGACGAGCGCGGCGGCTTCCGCGGCGGCGACCGCCCGGCCTTCCGCCGTGACGACCGTGGCGGGGACCGTCCGTTCTCCCCGCGTCGTGATGACGAGCGTGGTGGTTTCCGTGGCGGTCGTGACGACCGTGGTGGGGACCGTCCGTCGTACCCGCGTCGTGACGACCGGGGTGAGCGTCCCTCCTACCCGCGTCGTGACGACGAGCGCGGCGGCTTCCGTGGCGGCCGTGACGAGCGTGGCGGCGACCGTCCGTCCTACGGGCGTCGTGACGACCGTGGCGGCGACCGTCCCTCCTACCCGCGTCGTGACGACGAGCGTGGTGGTTTCCGTGGCGGTCGTGACGACCGTGGTGGGGACCGTCCGTCGTACCCGCGTCGTGACGACCGGGGTGAGCGTCCCTCCTAC
>NZ_JBIAWQ010000032.1:0-36915 GCF_042895815.1 Streptomyces sp. NPDC001373 | reverse complement strand
CCCCGCGTCGTGACGACGAGCGCGGCGGCTTCCGTGGCGGCCGTGACGAGCGTGGCGGCGACCGTCCGTCCTACCCGCGTCGTGACGACCGCGGCGGCGACCGTCCGTCCTACGGGCGTCGTGACGAGCGTGGTGGCGACCGTCCGTCCTACCCGCGTCGTGACGACCGCGGCGGTGAGCGCGGTGGCTACCGTGGCGGCCGCGATGACCGCGGTGGTTTCCGCGGTGGCCGCGACGACCGCGGCGGCCGCGAGTTCCGCGTCGACCGCGACCGGGACCCGGTCAAGCGGCTTCCGATCGACGAGGACGTCACCGGCAACGAGATCGACGCCGACGTGCGCCAGGAGCTCCTGAGCCTGCCCAAGGGCCTGGCCGAGGAGGTCTCGCGCAACCTCGTCATGGTCGCCCGGCTGATCGACGAGGACCCCGAGCAGGCGTACGCGTACTCCCGCATCGCCCTGCGCCTGGCCTCCCGCGTCGCCGCCGTCCGCGAGGCCGCCGGCTTCGCCGCGTACGCCACGCAGAAGTACAGCGAGGCGCTCGCCGAATTCCGCGCCGCGAAGCGGATGACCGGTTCCGTCGAGCTGTGGCCCGTCATGGCCGACTGCGAGCGCGGCCTCGGCCGTCCCGAGCGGGCGCTGGCCATGGCCGGCGAGCCCGAGGTGCAGAAGCTGGACAAGGCCGGCCAGGTCGAGATGCGTCTCGTCGCCGCCGGTGCCCGCCGGGACATGGGTGAGCTCGACGCCGCCATCGTGACCCTGCAGAGCCCCGAGCTGGCCTCCAACTCGGTGCAGCCGTGGACCGCGCGCCTGCGGTACGCCTACGCCGACGCCCTGCTGGCCGCCGGCCGCGAGGACGAGGCCCGCGAGTGGTTCGCGAAGACCCTCGAGGCCGACAAGGACGGGGCGACGGACGCCTCCGACCGCCTGGCCGAGATCGACGGGGTGGAGTTCGTGGACGCCGCCGCGGTCGAGGACGACGCGGAGCCCGCGGACCTCGGTGACGAGGACGACGAGGACGAGGACGCGGCCGAGGTGGCCGCCGCCGAGCGTGCCGCCGACCAGACCGAGTACTACGACGAGGACGACGAGGAGTACGAGCCCGTCGACACCTCCGAGGCGGACGCGGACGTGGACCTCACCGACGAGATCGTGGTCGTCGAGGACGACGGGCGCGAGGCGCGCGACAAGGCCTGACACGGCCTGACGTAGAAGGGCGGCACCCCCCCCGGGGGGTGCCGCCCTTCCGCGTGTGCGGGCCGGTCAGTCCAGGCTGCGCAGGACCAGGCCCGTGGCCGGCTTCGGACCGAAGGAGGTGGACTTGCGGGGCATCGTGACGCCCTGGCGGGCCAGGTCCCGGACGACCTCCTCGCGGACCGGGTGCAGCAGCACGGCCGTGCCGCCGTGTCGTTCGGCCATGGCGACCGTCGCGGCCGCGTCGTGGATGTACGCGATGTGGTCCGGGGCGTCCGGGATCCGCCACAGGGCGTCCAGCAGGGACGCGTGCAGAACGGTCGCGTCCAGCCGGCGCCAGGCCTCGGGGCGGTCGCGGCGGACGGTGCGCGCGATCAGGGCCGGATCCGGGTCGGTGACCAGGTGGAAGGTGCCGTCGCCGGTGAGGAGGAAGGCGTTGCCGCGCTCCGAGGCGTCCGCGAGGGCCTCCAGGGCCAGCGGGAGCGGGCCGTCGACCGGGCGGACCCGGAAGGAGCCCTCGACCGCCGCCAGCGCTTCGGAGAGGGGCAGCCGGCGCAGCATCCGGTGGATGGCGCGGACCTGGAGCGGATAGCGGGCGGTGTCCACGAGCAGGACCAGGCCGAAGTCCCAGGGGGTCGGCGAGCCGTGCTCTTCCTGGAGGCGCAGGTACGTCGCCCAGCGGTGGTGGCCGTCGGCGATCAGCGCCTGGCGGTGGGCAAGGTCGGCGGTGACCACGGCCAGCTCGGCCGGGTCGGTGACGGCCCACAGGCTGTGGCGGAACCCGTCCTCGGTGACCGTGGACAGCAGCGGTTCGCGGGTGGCGGCGGCCTCGACGACCGCGTCCGCCCCGGCGCCCGGGCCGTCGCCCCGGTAGGTGAGGAGCAGGGGTTCGAGATTGGCCGAAGTCGCGCGCATCAGGCCCGCCCGGTCGGTGACCACGTCCGGCATCACGTCCTCGTGGGGCAGGACGATGCCGGCCTCGGCGGTGGACAGGGCCAGGGCGCCGATGATGCCGCGCTGGAGGACACCCGACTTGCGCTGCTCGTAGACGTAGAGCGCGGGCCGCGGGTCCGTGCTGAGGACGCCCTGGGCGAGCCAGTCGTTCAGGGTGCGGGCGGCCTGCTCGTTGCGTGCGGCCGGGGTGCCGGCCTGCGGCAGGATGAGCCGGACGATGTTGTGCGGGTCGGCGGACTCCAGGTGGTCGACTCCGTCGGGGCGTACGACCACGTCGTACGGCGGTGAGGTCACCGCCGCCAGGCTGCGGACGCGCTCCGGGTCGTAGCGCAGTCCGTGGAAGGGGATCAGGCGCAGCCCGTGCTCCGCGTTGCCAGGTGTGGTCATTGGTGCATGGTAAGACCCGTCTCGTGATACGGGATGGCCGGGGGAGCGACGGGATAGTGCAAACTCGGACAATATCGATCGTGCGCGGTGGAGCGTCACCGCGGTCCCGAGTGTTTTGAGAACGGTTATTGAGGAGCGGCCAGATGATCCGGCAGAGCAGGACCAGTCCCGCGGGCAGCGAGCGGAGTCTGCACCAGGCGTACGACACGGCCCTGCTGGACCTGGACGGGGTGGTGTACGCGGGCGGCCACGCCATCGCGCACGCGGTGGAGTCCCTCGCCGCGGCCCGGGCCGGCGGCATGCACCTGGCGTACGTCACCAACAACGCGCTGCGGACGCCGGAGGCGGTCGCGGAGCACCTGGGCGAGCTGGGGATCCCGACCGAGGCGGGCGAGGTGATCACCTCGGCGCAGGCGGTGGCCCGGCTGATCGCGGAGCAGGTGGAGCCGGGGTCGAAGGTGCTGGTGATCGGCGGGGAGGGGCTGCGGGTCGCGCTGCGCGAGCGCGGGCTGGTGCCGGTGGACTCCGCCGACGAGGAGGGGCTCGCGGCCGTGGTCCAGGGCTACGGCGGACCCGGCCTGGAGTGGGGGCGTTTCGCGGAGGCCGCGTACGCGATCAACCGCGGGGTGCCCTGGTACGCGTCGAACACGGACCTCACGATCCCCGGGGCGCGCGGGATCGCGCCGGGCAACGGGGCGGCCGTGGAGGTCGTGCGGATCGCCACGGGTGCGGATCCGCAGGTGGCGGGGAAGCCGCTGCCGCCGATGCACCGGGAGACGGTGCTGCGGACCGGGGCCGAGCGGCCGCTGGTGGTCGGGGACCGGCTGGACACCGACATCGAGGGCGCTTTCAACGGGGACGTGGACTCGCTGCTGGTGCTGACCGGGGTCACGGACGCGGAGCAGCTGCTGCGGGCCGAGCCCCGGCACCGGCCGACGTACGTGGACCGGGACCTGCGCGGGCTGCTGACCGGGCAGCCGGAGGTGGCGGAGCGGCAGGGGGCCTGGAGCTGCGGCCGCTGGAGCGCGGCGCACGCGGGCACGCACCTGGAGCTGACCCGGGCCGGGGAGGGGGAGGGCGATCCGGTCGACGGGCTGCGGGCCTTGTGCGCGGCGGCCTGGTCGGCGGCCGGTGAGGGGTCCTACGGCCACGACGTGGAGAAGGCGCTGGCCGTACTGGGGTGGTGAGCCGCGGGCGGCTACGTCGTTCGGGGGATTCTTCAAGGCAGAGGGTAGGCTAACCTAACTTTTGTGTTGGCTGAGAGTCCCCCTGAAACCGCGCGGAGCGTGCCGTCGCCTGCCGTGGCCCGTCCGCGCCACGGCAGGCGGGCCGCCGGTCTGCTGATCGCCCTCGCCGTGCTGGCCCTGGTCGCGGTGGCGAGCATCGCCGTCGGTGCCAGGGCGATGCCGCTGGACGACGTCTGGCACAGGCTGTTCCACTACGACGGCACCACCAACGACGTGGTCGTACGGGACCTGCGGGTCCCGCGCACCCTCCTGGGGGTGATGGTCGGGCTCGGACTCGGCCTGTCCGGCGCGGTGATGCAGGCCCTGACCCGCAATCCGCTGGCCGAGCCCGGCATCCTCGGCGTCAACGCCGGAGCGGCGGCCGCCGTCGTCTCCGCCATCAGCTTCCTCGGGGTGAGCGCGCTGACCGAGTTGGTCTGGTGGGCCTTCCTCGGCGCGGCGGTCGTCTCGGTCCTCGTCTACGTGCTCGGCGGCAGCCGCAGCGCCACCCCGGTGCGTCTCGCGCTCGCCGGTACGGCGGCCAGCGCGGCCCTCGCCGGCTACGTCAACGCAGTCCAGCTGATGGACAGCCAGGCCCTCGGCAGGCTCCGCTTCTGGACGGTGGGATCGCTGGCCTCGGCCACCATGGACACCGTCCGCCAGGTCGCCCCCTTCCTGCTGGCCGGAGGCCTGCTGGCGCTGGGGCTGGGCCGGCCGCTCAACGCGATGGCCCTGGGCGACGACACCGCCCGGGCGCTGGGCGCGCACCTGACGCGGACCCGGATCGTGGCCATGGCCGCCATCACCCTGCTGTGCGGGGCGGCGACCGCCGCCTGCGGTCCGATCGTCTTCGTCGGGCTGATGATCCCGCACCTCGCACGCCTGTTCACCGGGCCCGACATGCGCTGGGTGCTCGCGTACTCGGCCGTCCTGTCGCCCGTACTGCTGTTGGGCGCCGATGTGGTCGGACGGGTCGTCACCCGGCCCGCCGAGCTCCCGGTCGGCATCGTGACCGCGCTCGTCGGCGGCCCCGTCTTCATCCACCTCGTCCGGCGCAAGAGGATGGCCCAGCTGTGACCGACCTCCGCATCCGCGGGGCCGCCCGGCCCCGCACCCTGCGCGGCCCCGTCGGGACCTCGCTGCGCGTCGAGCCGCGCGCCCTGGTCACCGGGCTGCTGCTGACCGCCGCCACGGTGGTGCTGGCCGTCGTCCTCATCGGCACCGGCGACTTCGAGATGGCGCCCGGGGACGTCGTGCGGACCCTGCTGGGCAACGGCACCCCCGCCGACGACTTCATCGTCAACGACCTGCGGCTGCCGCGGGTGCTGGTCGCGATCCTGGTCGGCGCGGCCCTCGGGATGTCCGGGGCCGTCTTCCAGTCCGTCTCGCGCAACCCGCTCGGCTCGCCCGACATGCTCGGCTTCGGATACGGCTCGGCGGTCGGCGCGCTCGTCGTCATCACCGTGTTCAAGGGCGGGGCCACGGAGGTCGCGCTGGGCGCGGTCGTCGGCGGTGTGCTGGCCGGGGCGGCCGTGTACCTCCTCGCGTACAGGAAGGGGATCCACGGCTACCTGCTGGTGCTGGTCGGCATCGGCGCCTCGGCGGTGCTCGTGGCCGTCATCCAGTACCTGATCGCCAAGGCGCAGCTCGTCGAGGCGACCCGGGCGATGGTCTGGCTGACCGGTTCGCTGGCCGGGCGGGACTGGGAGCAGGTGTGGCCGCTGCTGATCACCTGTGCGGTGCTGTTCCCGCTGGTCCTCGGGCAGAGCCGGGCCCTGCGGGTGATCGAGATGGGGGACGACGCCGCGTACGCCCTGGGCGTGCCGGTGGAGCGGACCCGCATGCTGCTGATGCTGGCGGCGGTCCTGCTGACCACGGCCGCCGCGGCGGCGGCCGGGCCGATCAGCTTCGTCGCGCTGGCAGCGCCGCAGCTGGCCCGTCGGCTGACCCGCTCGCCCGGGTCGAACCTGCTGACCGGCGCGCTGATGGGCACCGTCCTGCTGCTGGCCTCCGACCTGGCCTCTCAGCGGGCGTTCGGTGCGGACCAGCTGCCGGTCGGTGTGGTCACCGGCCTGGTCGGCGGGGTCTACCTGCTCTGGCTGCTCGTCACGGAGCGCAGGGCGGGACGGATATGACGGACACGGACACGGACACGGACACGGTGCACACGGTGCACGGCAACGAACGCAGCCCGGTCGAAACGAGGAGTACCCAGGTGCAGAGGCTGACCGCGGAGAACGTGACCCTCGGCTACGACCAGCGGGTCATCGCCGAGAACCTGTCGGTGGAGATCCCCGACCACTCCTTCACCGTCATCGTCGGCCCCAACGCCTGCGGCAAGTCCACACTGCTGCGCGCCCTGTCGCGGATGCTCAAGCCCTCAGCCGGGCAGGTGCTGCTGGACGGGCGGGCCATCACCTCGACGCCGGCGAAGCAGGTGGCGCGGACGCTGGGGCTGCTCCCGCAGTCCTCGGTCGCGCCCGACGGGATCACCGTCGCCGACCTGGTCGCCCGCGGCCGGTACCCGCACCAGGGACTGCTGCGCCAGTGGTCCCCGGAGGACGAGCGGATCGTCCTGGAGTCGATGGCCTCCACCGGGGTCGCCGAACTCGCCGACCGGGCCGTCGACGAGTTGTCGGGCGGGCAGCGGCAGCGGGTGTGGATCGCGATGGCGCTGGCCCAGCAGACCCCGCTGCTGCTCCTGGACGAGCCGACGACCTACCTGGACATCCAGCACCAGCTGGAGGTCCTCGACCTGTGCGCCGAGCTCCACGAGGAGCGGGGCCGGACCCTGGTGGCGGTGCTGCACGACCTCAACCAGGCGGCCCGCTACGCCACGCACCTGATCGCCCTGCGCGGCGGGGTGGTGGTCGCCGAGGGGCCGCCGGCCGAGGTGGTCACCGCCGAGCTGGTGGAAGAGGTGTTCGGGGTGCGCTGCCGGGTCGTCGAGGACCCGGAGACCGGCACGCCGCTGGTGGTTCCGGCCGCCCGGCGGGCCCGCACGGGGGCGGCCGTCGCGAGCGCCTAGAGCAGGCTCTTGAGGCGCAGGAGGTCGCGGAAGCCGGCCTCCAGGCGGACCCGGCCCGAGGCCCAGGCCTTGGCGAACCTCAGCTGCCCGTCGACCAGGGCGAGCAGGTCGTCCCCGCTCATCGCGAGCCGGATCTCGGCCTTGGCGCGGGGCGGGCCGGGGGTGAGGGCGTCCACCCGGATCCGGCCGCCCTCCAGGCGGCCGGCGAAGGTCACGTCGAGGTCCGTGATGTGGCAGCTCAGGGACCGATCGAGGGCGGCCGCGCCGCGCACGTCGCCGTCGGCCCCCGCGAGGTTGTCGGAGAGTCGGTCGAGTGCCGCGCGGCACTCCTGGATCGTAGCCATGGTGTCCCGACCGTACCGCAGAGCCGCGCGTGGCAGGGGCGGTGCTTCGGGGTAGCGTCGGGGGCATGACCGACGAAGTGTCCGCGAGCGTTCCGGACGTCCCCCAGGAGCCCGTCGCGCAGTCCGCGGCCGGGCCCGGGAGCGGGCCCGGCACGGGGTCCGCCGAACCCGCCGGGGCCGCGCCGCTGGGCCTCGTGCGCACCCCCACCGGGCACCCCGGGGTCGACGCGCACCTGGAGCGCCTCGCGGACGCGGACCACCTCGCGGCGGACGGACACGTCGAGGTGTACGAGGATGTGCACAGGGGACTTCGCGAGGCGCTGACCGCGCTGGACGCACAGCCCGTCCCCGGACCGTACGAAAACAGGAGCTGAACCGAACGTGGCAGGAGTGGCACGCCGCCGCCTGGACGCCGAACTGGTACGCCGCAGCATGGCCCGCTCGCGGGAGCACGCGGCCCAGCTGATCGCCGCGGGCCGGGTGACCGTGGGCGGCACCACCGCGACCAAGCCGGCCACCCAGGTCGAGACCAGCGCGGCCCTCGTCGTCCTCAAGGACGACAGCGACCCCGACTACGTCTCCCGGGGCGGCCACAAGCTGGCCGGCGCGCTCGCGGCCTTCCGGCCGCGGGGGCTGGCGGTCGAGGGCCGCCGGGCCCTGGACGCGGGCGCCTCGACCGGCGGGTTCACCGACGTGCTGCTGCGCGCGGGCGTGGCCCACGTGGTGGCCGTGGACGTCGGCTACGGGCAGCTGGCCTGGTCGCTTCAGAGCGACGACCGGGTGACCGTCAAGGACCGCACGAACGTGCGCGAGCTGACGCTCGAACTGATCGACGACGTCCCCGTGGACCTGGTCGTCGGCGACCTGTCCTTCATCTCGATCGGCCTGGTGCTGCCCGCCCTCGTGCGGTGCACGGCGCCGGACGCCGACCTGGTGCTGATGGTCAAGCCGCAGTTCGAGGTGGGCAAGGAGCGGCTCGGTAGTGGCGGCGTGGTGCGCAGCCCCGAGCTCCGGGCGGAGGCGGTGCGCGGGGTCGCGGCGCAGGCCTGGAAGCTGGGGCTGGGCGTGCTGGGGGTGACCGCGAGTCCGCTTCCGGGGCCGTCGGGGAACGTCGAATACTTTCTGTGGCTTCGGGCGGGGGCACCGGCACTCGACCCGGGGGATGTCGACCGTGCAGTGGCGGAGGGGCCTCAGTGACAGATTCGTCAGCGTCAGCGGGTGCAGCGGCTTCGACGGGGCCCGCGCCTTCGGGGGGACCGGGGGCGGGGGAGCCCACCGGGCCGCGCACCGTTTTCCTGGTCGCGCACACCGGGCGGCCGGCGGCCATACGCAGCGCCGAGCTGGTGGTGCTGGGACTGCTGAAGTCGGGGATCGGGGTGCGGGTCCTCGCGCAGGAGGCGCGGGACATGCCGCTGCCGCCCGAGGTGGAGCTCGTCGGCGCGTGCACGCCCGAGGTCCTGGCGGGGTGCGAGCTGCTGATCGTGCTGGGCGGGGACGGGACCCTGCTGCGCGGGGCGGAGTTCGCGCGCGGGTCGGGGGTGCCGATGCTGGGCGTCAACCTGGGCCGGGTGGGCTTCCTCGCCGAGGCCGAGCGCGACGACCTGGACCGGGTCGTGGACCGGGTGGTGCGCAGGGCCTACGAGGTCGAGGAGCGGATGACCCTCGACGTCCTCGTACGGACCAACGGTGACGTGGCCCACCAGGACTGGGCGCTGAACGAGGCGGCCGTGCAGAAGGTGTCCGCCGAGCGGATGCTGGAGGTGGTCCTGGAGATCGACGGGCGTCCGGTGACCGGTTTCGGCTGTGACGGCATCGTCTGCGCGACGCCGACCGGCTCGACGGCGTACGCCTTCTCGGCGGGCGGGCCGGTGGTCTGGCCGGAGGTGGAGGCGCTGCTGATGGTGCCGATCAGCGCGCACGCGCTGTTCGCGAAGCCGCTGGTCACCTCCCCGGACTCGGTGCTGGCGGTCGAGGTGCAGACCGGGACCCAGCACGGGGTGCTGTGGTGCGACGGCCGGCGGACGCTGGAGCTGCCCGCCGGGGCGCGGGTGGAGGTCCGTCGCGGGACGGTGCCGGTGCGGCTCGCCCGGCTGCACCACGCGTCCTTCACGGACCGGCTCGTGGCCAAGTTCGCGCTCCCGGTGTCGGGTTGGCGCGGCGCGCCGCACTGAGGACACCGACGACCCCGCTAATAGCACACCCGTTCGGAAGACTCCGGGCGGGTGAGGTCGCATGACACCCGCGAAACCTCGGTATGGTCGTCCCGTGCTTGAGGAGATGCGGATACGGTCACTCGGGGTCATCGACGACGCGGTGGTCGAGCTGTCGCCCGGTTTCACCGCGGTGACCGGCGAGACCGGTGCGGGCAAGACGATGGTCGTCACCAGCCTCGGGCTGCTGCTCGGCGGCCGGGCCGACCCGGCCCTGGTACGGATCGGGGCCAAGGCGGCGGTGGTCGAGGGCCGCGTCGTCCTGCGCCCGGACGCGGCCGCCGCCGTGCGCGCCGAGGAGGCCGGGGCCGAGCTCGACGAGGGCGCCCTGCTGATCAGCCGGACGGTGTCCGCCGAGGGGCGTTCGCGCGCCCACGTCGGCGGCCGCTCGGTCCCCGTCGGCCTGCTCGCCGAGCTCGCCGACGACCTGGTCGCCGTCCACGGGCAGACCGATCAGCAGGGCCTGCTGCGGCCCGCCCGCCAGCGGCAGGCCCTCGACCGGTACGCCGGCGCCGCCGTCGCGGGCCCCCTGGAGAAGTACGCCGGCGCCTACCGGCGGCTGCGCGCCGTCGCCGCCGAACTGGACACGATCACCACCCGCGCCCGGGAGCGGGCGCAGGAGGCCGACCTGCTGCGCTTCGGCCTGGACGAGGTCGCCGCCGTCGAGCCGCTGCCCGGCGAGGACACCGAACTGGCGGCCGAGGCCGAACGGCTGGGGCACGCCGAGTCCCTGGCCTCCGCGGCGCAGGCCGCGCACGCGGCCCTCGCCGGCGACGTCGAGGACCCGGAGGGCGTCGACGCCAACACCCTCGTCGCCGGCGCGCACCGCGCCCTGGAGTCCGTGCGCTCCCACGACCCGGTGCTCGGCGCGCTCGCGGACCGGATCGCGGAACTGGGCATCCTGCTCGGCGACGTGGCCGGCGAGCTCGCCGGGTACGCCGACGACCTGGACGCCGACCCGCTGCGGCTGGCCGCCGTCGAGGAACGGCGGGCGGCCCTGACCCAGCTCACCCGCAAGTACGGCGACTCGGTCGACTCCGTCCTCGAATGGGCCCAGAAGGGCTCGGCGCGCCTGCTGGAGCTCGACGGCGACGACGAGCGGATCGACGAGCTGACCGCCGAGCGGGACGCCCTGCTCGCCGAGCTCTCGCAGCTGGCCCAGGCGCTCACGGACGCCCGGACCGAGGCCGCCGAGCGGTTCGCCTCCGCGGTCACCGCCGAGCTGGCCTCCCTGGCCATGCCGCACGCCCGGGTGACCATCGACATCCGCCAGACCGAGGCCCCCGACGGCGTCGAGGTGGGCGGCCGCCCGGTCGCCTACGGGCCCTCGGGCGCGGACGAGGTCGAGCTGCTGCTCGCCCCGCACCCTGGCGCGCAGCCGCGGCCGATCGCCAAGGGCGCCTCCGGCGGCGAGCTGTCCCGCGTCATGCTGGCCGTCGAGGTCGTCTTCGCCGGCACCGCGCCCGTGCCCACGTACCTCTTCGACGAGGTCGACGCGGGCGTCGGCGGCAAGGCGGCCGTCGAGATCGGCCGGCGGCTGGCCAAGCTGGCGAAGTCCGCCCAGGTCGTCGTCGTCACCCACCTGCCCCAGGTGGCGGCCTTCGCGGACCGGCAGCTGCTGGTCGAGAAGACCGTCGACGGATCGGTGACCCGGTCCGGGGTCACGGTCCTGGAGGGCGAGGACCGGATCCGCGAGCTCTCCCGGATGCTGGCCGGCCAGGAGGACTCGCAGACGGCGCGGGCCCACGCCGAGGAACTCCTCGCGGCGGCCAGGGCGGACGGCTGAGACGGCGGATCGTTAGCCCGTGTGGGTGAGGCTGGGGGGCGCACTGCGGTATCCCGCACCAGATCCGCACCCGTATGGTCCCGGAACGCGCGTGCGGACTGGCATCCTGGGCGACGTCCCTGACCCCTCACCCTGGAGCTTCGGCCCGTGAGCAGCTCCCCGGCTTCGGTCCCGCCGCCCGCCCTGCCCTACGGGCGGCCCCCGCTGCGCACCGTCCAGGTCCTCGGCGGCGCGGGCGCCGGCAGCAGCGCGCACGTGCGCTCCCTCACCACGGGGCTCGCGGCGCGCGGCGTGCGGGTGACCGTGTGCGCCCCCGTGGCGGCGGAGGGGGAGTACGACTTCACCGGAGCCGGGGCGGAGTTCACCCCCGACGCGGCGAGCGCGCTGCGGGCCGCCTGCGCCGGGGCGGACGTGGTCCACGCACACGGCGTACGGGCCGGGATGCGGGCCGCGCTGGCCCTGCGCGGCCCGGGGCGCCGGGCGCCGCTGGTGGTGACCTGGCACGGCAGCGCCCCCGACGCGGGCCCGCTGGGGCGCCTCGCCCGCCTGCTGGAACGGCACGTGGCCCGCGCCGCCGCCGTGGTCCTGGGCTCCTCCTCCGACCAGGTCGACCTCGCACGCCGCCGCGGCGCACGGGACGCCCGCCTCGCCGCGGTCGCCGTACCGGCCGCGCCGGCGGCGCCCGACGCGGGCAAGACCCGGGCGGAACTGGGCGTGGTGGAACGCCCCCTGGTCATCGCGGTCGGCAGCCTGGTCGCCCGGCGCGGCTACTCCGTCCTGCTGGACGCGGCGCGCTCCTGGCGGGGGCTGGAGCCGGCACCGCTGCTGGTGATCGCGGGGGAGGGGCCGCTACGGGCCGAACTGGCCCGCCGTATCCGGTCGGAGGGCCTCCCCGTGCGCCTCCTGGGCCGCCGCCGCGACGCCGACCGCCTGCTGGCGGCGGCGGACGTCGCCGTCCTCCCGAGCCGGTGGGAGGGCCGCTCCCTGCTGGCCCAGGAGGCCCTGCGGGCCGGGGTCGCCCTGGTGGCGACGGAGGTGGGCGGCGTCCCGGAACTGGTCGGCGACGCGGCGGTCCTGGTCCCGTACGGCGACGCGGACGCACTGGCAGGAGCGGTGACCGCCCTCCTGGACGACCCGGACCGCCGCGCGGCCCTCGCCCTCGCCGGCCGTGCCCAGGCGGCGACGTGGCCGTCGGAGGACGACACGGTGGCCCAGGTCCTTTCGGTCTACGACGAACTGATGGAACGCCGACGCCCCTGACCGGCGGGCCCGCTCAGGACGGCGAGGCGTGGCGGCGGGCGCGCAGGGCCAGGCTCAGGGAGAGGACCGTCTCCGGGTCGTCCAGGTCGGTGCCCAGGAGTTCCGAGATCCGGGCCAGGCGATTGTACAGGGTCTGCCGGTTCAGGTGCAGCTCGCGCGCGGTCTCCGCCTTGCGGCCCGCATGGGCCAGGTACGTCTCCAGCGTGGGCAGCAG
This sequence comes from Streptomyces sp. NPDC001373, assembly GCF_042895815.1. Taxonomy (NCBI): domain Bacteria; kingdom Bacillati; phylum Actinomycetota; class Actinomycetes; order Kitasatosporales; family Streptomycetaceae; genus Streptomyces; species Streptomyces sp. NPDC001373. The sequence goes on along the minus strand of NZ_JBIAWQ010000032.1, from coordinate 24,313 downwards.
CGGCGGCCGGGACGCGGCGTCGTGGACGCGCAGGGCGCCGATCGCGCGGTCCACGAACGCCGCCAGGTCCGGGTGCTCCCGCAGCCGCCACAGCAGCAGGTCGATGTCCAGGCGGCGCGCGTCGTACCAGGGGCGGGCCGGCAGGCCGTGCGCGGCGGTGGCGGTCTCCGCGGCGTGCCGCAGGCCCGCCGAGGCCGCAGCCCAGCTGCCCGAGACGCCGACCACCACCACCGGCGGGGCCCCGGCCCGGTCCAGGCCGGCCCGCTCCACCCCGGCCCGCAGCGCGCCCGCGACCCGGTCGGCGACCGCCGCGCGCTCCGACTCCGCCCGCAGCGACACCAGCAGCGGCACCCGTCCCTCCACCGGGCGGACGCCCAGCAGCACCGGGACCCCGACCGAGGACAGCTCCTCCTGGACAGCCCGGGCCAGCACCGACCAGTTCCCGGACGGCACCAGGTCCGAGGACAGCCGCATCACCAGGGGCAGCAGCGGCCCCGCTCCCGGACGGAAGCCCAGCACCCGCGCCTGCGCCGGGGCGTCCTCCGCCGAGATCCGCCCCTCCGCCAGATCCGTCAGGAAGTCGCCCCGGCCGCGCGCGGCCAGCTCCTCCTCCTGCCGGGCCTGCATCAGCACCACCGCGAGCACCCCCGCCGTCCGCTCCGCCGCCATCCGGTGGACCGGCAGGAGCGGCGCCGAGACCCCGACCAGGACGACCCGGGCCCGCACCGAGCCCGTGCCGTGGCCGCCGCCCGGCACGTCGACCACGACGGCGTTCGCCGGGGGTTCGGCCGCGCGCTGGCCCCGCAACCCCTCCCAGACCTGGAGCGGGTCCGCCGCGGCCTCCCCGGCCACCGGCCCGGCCGCGTACAGCAGTTGGCCGTCGGGGGTCTCCAGGAAGACCGGGTTGGCGGTGAAGTCGGCCAGGATGCGCAGCACCTGCGGGATCCCGCCACCGCCCAACAGGGCCTCCGTGCACCGCCGGTGGACCTCCTCGGCCCGCTGGAGGAGCGCGTAGTGGTGGTTGACGATCTCGGTGTGGATCTCCTCCGTCACCGCGACGAACGGGACCTCCCGGTGCAGTTGCACGAGCGGCAGCCCGGCCGTCCGGGCGGTCTCCACCAGCGTCGCCGGGAGCCGCGTGAACCGCGGGCCGAGTTCCACGACCAGGGCGGCGATCCCGCGGTCCGCGAGGCGGCGGACGAAGGCGCGCTGCTCGGCGGGCCGGGTGCCCAGCCCCAGTCCGGTGGTCAGCAGCAGTTCGCCGCCCTTGAGCAGCGAGGCGATGTTCGGCACCTCGCCCGCGTGCACCCAGCGGACGGTCCGGCCGAGGCGGTCGGCGCACGCCACCACCTCCGGCAGTCCGCTGCGCAGTCCCGGCAGTTCCAGTGCCCGCTGAACGGTGATCCCGCCCTGGTTGTCCATATCGCGGGACGCTACCGGCCGCGTTGTTCCGAGGACATCACCGGGTGGTCACGGAGTCCGGCATGTCCCCCCGACGGGCCGACAACTCGTCGTTCCCCCACGGGGATTATCGGACCGCATGCCGATTGTGGTCTACGTCACGCGGGTGGAGAGTGGCGGCCTCGCGAACGGCCCGGCGAACGGCCCGGCGAACGGTCCCGCGAACGGCCTCCCGACAGGAACGAGGACGACCCATGAGCAGATCCAGAGCCGGCACCGGCACCGGCGCCACGCCTCCTCCCGGTGCCCCCGCCCCGGGGGCACCACCGGTCCAGCGCCTCAAGGCCAACTCCGTGGGCCTGGTCGGCGTCGTGTTCATGGCCGTCGCGACCGCCGCGCCGATCACCGCGATGACCGGCAACCTCCCCATCGCCGTCGGCTTCGGCAACGGCACCGGCGCGCCCGCCGGCTACCTCTTCGCCACCCTCGTCCTGACCGTCTTCGCCGTCGGCTACGTCGCGATGGCCAAGCGGATCACCGCCGCCGGCGCCTTCTACGGGTACATCTCGCACGGCCTCGGCCGGATCGCCGGCATGGCCTCCGGGATGCTCGCCGTCCTCGCCTACATCGTCTTCGAGGCCTCGATCGTCGGCGTCTTCTCCTACTTCGCCAGGACCACCGTCCACGACCAGATCGGCGTCGACCTGCCCTGGATCGTGTACGCGGCGGGGATGCTCGCCGTCACCGCCGCCCTGGCCCACTTCGACATCAACCTCACCGCCAAGGCCCTCGGCGTGATGCTCGTCGCCGAGATCGCCGTCCTCTTCGCCGTGGCCACGGCCGTGCTGATCGCGGGCGGCGGACCCGACGGGATCCCCGTCGAGCCGGTGAACCCGGCGCACGCCTTCACCGGCACCTCCGCCGGACTGGGCCTCTTCTTCGCCTTCTGGTCCTGGGTCGGCTTCGAGTCCACCGCCATGTACGGGGAGGAGTCCCGCGACCCCAAGCGGGTCATCCCCCGGGCCACCCTCGTCTCCGTCGTCGGGGTCGGCCTCTTCTACATCTACGTCTCCTGGATGACCATCGCCGGCAACGGCCTGGCGGAGTCGGTGGAGCTGTCCGCCTCCGCCACCCCCCTGGACCTGTTCTTCGCCCCCGCCCACCGGTTCATCGGCACCTGGGCCGTCGACGCCTTCCAGTGGCTGCTGCTCACCGGCTCCTTCGCCTGCGGGATGGCCTTCCACCAGTGCGCGGCCCGCTACCTCTACGCCATCGGCCGCGAGGGCTTCCTGCACCCCGCCCTCGGCCGAACCCACGCCCGGCACGGCTCCCCGTACGTCTCCTCCGTCGTACAGACGGTCATCGCCACCGGGCTGGTCGCCGGCTTCTGGCTCACCGGCCAGGACCCGTACCTGCACCTGTACACCCTGCTCGCGATCCTCGGCACGATGGCGATCCTGATCGTGCAGACCCTCTGCTCCTTCGCCGTCATCGGCTACTTCCGCAGGAACCACCCCGAGGACCGGCACTGGTTCCGGACCTTCACCGCCCCGCTGCTCGGCGGGATCGGGATGACCGCCGTCGTGGTCCTGCTGGTGCTCAACATGCAGACCGCGGCAGGCGCCGCCGCCGGCTCCCTCTTCTTCACGCTGATCCCCTGGATCGTCGGCGCGGTCTTCTTCGGCGGACTGGGACTGGGCTTCTGGCTCAAGCGCAGGGCCCCCGAGCGCTACGAGATCATCGGCCGGATCGTCCTGGAGGACGCCGCCGAACGCGGCGCTCCCACCGCCCTGCCGGCCCCCGCAGGCCCCTGCGACCCCGCAGCACCGTCCGACCCCGCCGCCCCCTCCGGACCGACCGCCGCGACCGTCTGAGGAGCTCCGCCATGGCCCGTACCCCGCTCATGCACGCCCTGCGCCGGATCGCCGCCGAGCACGCCGCCGCCCGCCGGCTCGGCCTGCCCGTCGCCGAGGTCCGCGGCTCCACCCGCCGCGAACTCCTCGGGAGGGCCGCCGCCCTCGGCCTCGGCACCGCGCTGGCTTCGTCGGCCGCCTCCGCCGCCGCGTACGCCGCCCCCGCCCCCGTCCCCGCGAAGAGACCCTCCGGACCCGTCCGCGTCGCCGTCGTCGGCGCCGGCATCTCCGGCCTCACCGCCGCCCTCACCCTCCAGGACGCCGGCATCCCCTGCACCCTCTACGAGGCGAACCCGGCCCGCGTCGGCGGCCGGATGTGGACCCAGCGCGACCACTGGGCGTACGGGCAGACCTCCGAGATCGGCGGCGAGCTGATCGACACCAGCCACAAGAAGATCCTGGAGCTGTGCCGTCGCTTCGGCCTGCCCGTCGAGGACTTCCTGGGCGGCGGACCCAACGGAGCCGAGGAGATCCTCCACTTCGACGGCGTCTACTACTCCCGCACCCAGGCCGACGAGGACTTCAAGGCCGTCTACCAGGCCCTGCACCGCGACTTCCAGGACGCCGGGGAGGTCACCTGGAACTCCACGACCCCGGCCGGCACCGCCCTGGACGAGATGACCCTGTACGAGTGGATCGAGACCCGCGTCCCCGGCGGCCACCAGTCACAGCTCGGCCGGTTCATCGACGTCGCCTACAACGTCGAGTACGGCGCCGACACCCAGGCGCAGTCCGCCCTCGCCCTGGTCCTCCTGATGGGCTACCAGCCCAACCCGGGCAACTTCAACGTCTGGGGGCTGTCCAACGAGCGCTACCACGTCATCGGCGGCAACGACCGGCTCCCGAACGCCATCGCCGCCGCCCTGAACCCCGGCACCCTGGTCCTGGGCCGCTCACTGGCCGCCGTACGCGCCAACGCCGACGGAACCCAGACCCTCACCTTCGACGACTCCGGCGTGGTGCGCACCGCCACCGCCGACCACACGGTCCTGTGCCTGCCCCTGCCGATCCTCCAGCGCCTGGACACCTCGCGGGCGGGCTTCGACCCCCTCATGCGCAACCTGCTGCGCGACGCCCGGATGGGCTGCTGCACCAAGCTCAACATGCAGTTCACCGGCCGCCCCTGGCGCGGCACCGGCCCCTGGCCCGGAGTCTCCGCCGGTGACTGCTTCACCGACTCCGACGTCCAGCAGACCTGGGACACCACCAAGGTCCAGCCCGGCACCGGCGGCATCCTGCTCCAGTACGGCGGCGGCTCCCTGGCCCACGCGCTCACCCCCGCCACCCCCTTCGCCACCGAGTCCGACCCCTACGTCCGCGACCTGGCCGGCCGGGTCCTGACCGGTATCGACGCCTTCTTCCCCGGCACCAAGGCCGTCTGGACGGGCCGCGCCCAGCTCTCCGCCTGGCACCGCAACCCGTACTCCCTGGGTGCCTACTCGTACTGGCCCACCGGCTACCTGCACCGCTACGCCGCGTACGAGGGCACAGCCCAGGGCAACGTCCACATCGCCGGCGAGCACTGCAGCTACGACTTCCAGGGCTTCATGGAGGGCGGAGCCACCGAGGGCGAACGCGCGGCCCGGGAGGTGATCGCCGCCCTCACCTGAGAAGGGCTCAGACCGGCGGGATGTTGTGGTTGAAGCGGAAGACGTTGTCCGGGTCGTACTGCCGCTTCAGCCGCGCCAGCCGCCGCATGTTGTCGGCACCCAGGCCGGCCACCACCCGGTCCGCGCCCTCGTTCCCGGTGAAGTTCAGGTACACCGCGCCGGTGGACCACGGCTGGACGTCGGCGCGGACGTCCCTGACCCACTGGACGACCCGCTCGTCGTCGGCGGCGTCCTCCCACATGCCGAAGGGGTGCACCGCCCACGGCGCGTCCCGGTACGGCACCGGGTAGTCCTCCCCGCCCGCGGCGATCGCCCCGCCCTGCGGCCAGAGCACGTGCTGGGTTCCGCTCGGCACCGGCATCGAGGCGGCCCGGGCGCAGAACACGTCCACGAACGCGTCGGGCGCCCCGGTCAGGTACTCCGCCGACCAGTGGTTCCGCAGTCCCGGCGGGTCGTCGAGCATGCACTGGAGCTCGGCGTACGGGATCGCCGTGACGATCTCGGCCTCGTGCGGGATCGCGAGCAGGGGGGCGGCCATCTTGCGGAGCTCGTCCTCGGGGCCCGCGTAGGTCACCAGCGCCCCGGCCAGCAGCAGGCCGACCAGGTGCGGCGGGACGAACGGCGCGGGCGGCCCGGTCAGGTAGAGGACGCCGCCGCCGGCCTCGTCCGGACCGGACTCGATGATGTCCCGGTACGCGCGGACCACCTCGGGGCCGCGCTCCGGCAGGTAGAACACCATCGCGATCGACAGGGCCGGCAGGTCGTGCAGGCGCAGGGTCAGCGCGGTGGCGATCCCGAAGTTCCCGCCGCCGCCGTGCAGCCCCCAGAACAGCTCCGGGTGGTCCTGCGCCGTGACGGTCAGCAGCTCGCCCTGGGCGGTGACCAGCTCCACCCCCAGCAGGTTGTCCACCGCCAGGCCGAAGGCCCGGTCCAGCCAGCCCGTGCCCCCGCCGAGGACGTAGCCGCCGACGCCGGTGGTGGAGGCCCGGCCCCCGGTGGTCGCCAGGGCGAACGGCTCGCAGGCCCGGTCCAGGTGGCTCATCGTCGCCCCGCCCGCGACACGTACCACCTTCGCCGCCGGATGGACGGTCACGTCGTGCATCCGGCGCAGGTCCACGACCACGCCGCCGTCGTTCAGCGACATCCCGGCCACGCTGTGCCCGCCGCCGCGCACCGCCACCGGCAGGTCCAGCTCCCGGGCGAAGCGGACCGTCGTGACCACGTCCGACGTGCTCTCGCACTGGGCGATCACCGCGGGACGGCGGTCGATCATCGCGTTGAAGACCGTCCGGGCCTCGGCGTACCCGGGGTCGCCGGGGGCGAGGACCTCGCCGGCGAGGTCCTCGCGGAGCGCGGCAAGCGCCGTGGCCGCCTTAGAGAGGGGCGCCATCGCCACCCCCCCTTTCCCAGAAGGGCATGGACCCCTCCAGGTTAGGCGGGCACCCGGGGGGCCGCGCGTCAGGGCACCCGGGGGGGCCGCGCGTCGGCGGCCCCGGCCGCCCCGTCAGCCGGTGGGCTCTCCGTCAGCCCCCGTACGCGCCGCTCGCCGTCAGCCGCAGGGCGGTGTCGATCAGCGGGACGTGGCTGAAGGCCTGCGGGAAGTTCCCCACCTGGCGCTGGAGCTTGGGGTCCCACTCCTCCGCCAGGAGCCCCAGGTCGTTGCGGAGCGAGAGCAGCTTCTCGAAGAGGCGGCGGGCCTCGTCGACCCGGCCGATCATCGCCAGGTCGTCGGCCATCCAGAAGGAGCAGGCGAGGAAGGCGCCTTCGTCGCCCTCCAGACCGTCCACGCCGGCCTCCTCGCCGGCCGTCGGATAGCGCAGGATGAACCCGTCCGGGGTCGACAGCTCGCGCTGGATCGCCTCGATGGTGCCGATGACCCGCTTGTCGTCGGGGGGCAGGAAGCCCATCTGCGGAATCAGCAGCAGCGAGGCGTCCAGCTCCCGGGAGCCGTACGACTGGGTGAAGGTGTTGCGCTCCGGGTCGTAGCCCTTCTCGCACACGTCCGCGTGGATCTCGTCGCGCAGCGCCCGCCAGCGCTCCAGCGGGCCGTCCGCGTCCCCGCTCTCGATCAGCTTGATCGTGCGGTCCACGGCCACCCACGCCATCACCTTCGAGTGCACGAAGTGGCGGCGCGGGCCGCGCACCTCCCAGATGCCCTCGTCCGGCTCGTTCCAGTGGATCTCCAGGTAGCGGATCAGCTTGAGCTGGAGCACCGAGGCGTAGTCGTTGCGGGCCAGGCCGGTCATGTGGCCCAGGTGCAGGGCCTCGGTGACCTCGCCGTACACGTCGAGCTGGAGCTGGTGGGCGGCGCCGTTGCCGACGCGCACGGGGGCCGAGTTCTCGTAGCCCGGCAGCCAGTCGAGCTCGGTCTCGCCCAGCTCCCGCTCGCCGGCGATCCCGTACATGATCTGGAGGTTCTCCGGGTCCCCGGCGACCGCGCGCAGCAGCCAGTCCCGCCAGGCGGCGGCCTCGCCGCGGTAGCCGGTGCGCAGGAGCGAGGAGAGGGTGATGGCGGCGTCGCGCAGCCAGGTGTAGCGGTAGTCCCAGTTGCGGACCCCGCCGATCTCCTCCGGGAGGGAGGTGGTCGGCGCGGCGACGATGCCGCCCGTGGGGGCGTACGTCAGGGCCTTGAGGGTGATCAGGGAGCGGACCACCGCCTCCCGGTAGGGCCCGTGGTAGGTACAGAGGTCGACCCACTCGCGCCAGAACTCGCTGGTGGCCTCCAGGGCCGACTCGGCCTCCGGGGTCTCCGGGGCGCCCAGGTGCGAGGGCTGCCAGCTGATGGTGAAGGCCACCCGGTCGCCCGGCGCGACGGTGAAGTCGGAGTAGGTCGTCAGGTCCTTGCCGTAGGTGTCCGCGTCGGCGTCGAGCCACACGGAGTCGGGGCCCGCGACGGCCACCGTGCGTCCATCGACCTTGTGCACCCAGGGCACGACCCGGCCGTAGCTGAAGCGCATCCGCAGCGCCGACCGCATCGGCACGCGGCCGCTGACGCCCTCCACGATGCGGATCAGCTGCGGCGCGTGCCCCTCGCGGGGCGGCATGAAGTCGATGACGCGGACGGTCCCGCGCGGGGTGTCCCACTCCGACTCCAGCACCAGCGAGTCGCCCCGGTAGCGGCGCCGGGTCGCCTTCGGCGGCTCCGTCCCCGGCGGGAACGACGGGCCGATCCGCCAGAACCCGTGTTCATCGGTGCCCAGAAGGCTCGCGAAGACGGCATGGGAGTCGAAGCGCGGCAGGCACAGCCAGTCCACCGCCCCGTCCCGGCAGACCAGCGCCGCGGTCTGCATGTCCCCGATCAGTGCGTAATCCTCGATGCGCCCGGACACGTTGCTCTCCAGTCGAACGGCCACGTCCGCCCCGTAGGGCGCTTGCATTGCGCTGTCGCGCGGTCTCCTGTGCGCAGGGATCCCCGCGTCGAGTCCTACATTGCCGGAACCGGCGTTGTTACGCCGTTCGCCGGACTGCTCGGCGGCGATGTGCAGCGGTATCCGAGCAAGCTAAGTCCGCACCCTAGTGATCGCCTTAAGTATGGGGACAATGTCACTCGGCCGAACGGGTGACCTGGGGGAACGCGGCGGCGGGACGGCCCGTCGGGGTCGCGGGCGGGGCCGTCGCGCAGCGCGCCCGGAGGCGGACCGCCCCGGGCGCTGATACGCTGGTACCCCGTGGACCGGTGGTCTGCCTGTGCGAATCAGGAGCCCCGAAACCGCAGCTTCGGCGCCCCCGGAAACGGGAGAAGTCGCCGGACGCACCTCACCTCGCGACCACGGGAGCCCCCTCTTGGCGATGCCGCCCAAATCCATGACGACCAAGCACATCTTCGTCACCGGGGGTGTCGCTTCGTCCCTCGGCAAGGGCCTGACGGCCTCCAGCCTGGGTGCGCTGCTCAAGGCGCGCGGCCTGCGGGTCACGATGCAGAAGCTCGACCCGTACCTGAACGTCGACCCCGGCACGATGAACCCGTTCCAGCACGGTGAGGTCTTCGTCACCAACGACGGTGCCGAGACCGACCTGGACATCGGCCACTACGAGCGCTTCCTCGATGTCGACCTCGACGGCTCGGCCAACGTCACCACCGGCCAGGTCTACTCGCAGGTCATCGCCAAGGAGCGGCGCGGCGAGTACCTCGGTGACACCGTGCAGGTCATCCCGCACATCACCAACGAGATCAAGCACCGCATCCGCCGCATGGCGACCGACGACGTCGACGTCGTCATCACCGAGGTCGGCGGCACGGTCGGCGACATCGAGTCGCTGCCGTTCCTGGAGACCGTCCGCCAGGTCCGCCACGAGGTCGGCCGCGACAACGTCTTCGTCGTGCACATCTCGCTGCTCCCCTACATCGGCCCGTCCGGCGAGCTGAAGACCAAGCCGACCCAGCACTCCGTCGCCGCGCTGCGCAACATCGGCATCCAGCCCGACGCGATCGTGCTGCGCGCCGACCGCGAGGTCCCCACCTCCATCAAGCGCAAGATCTCGCTGATGTGCGACGTGGACGAGGCGGCCGTGGTCGCGGCGATCGACGCCAAGTCGATCTACGACATCCCGAAGGTGCTGCACACCGAGGGCCTGGACGCCTACGTCGTCCGCAAGCTCGACCTGCCCTTCCGCGACGTCGACTGGACGGTGTGGGAGGACCTGCTCGACCGCGTGCACAACCCCGACCACGAGGTCAAGGTCGCGCTCGTCGGCAAGTACATCGACCTGCCGGACGCCTACCTGTCGGTGACCGAGGCGCTGCGCGCCGGCGGTTTCGCCAACCGGGCCCGCGTCCAGATCAAGTGGGTCACCTCCGACGACTGCAAGACCCAGGCCGGCGCCGCCGCGCAGCTGTCCGACGTGGACGCGATCTGCGTCCCCGGCGGCTTCGGCGACCGCGGAGTGAACGGCAAGGTCGGCGCGATCACCTACGCCCGCGAGAACAAGATCCCGCTGCTGGGCCTGTGCCTGGGCCTGCAGTGCGTGGTCATCGAGGCCGCGCGCAACCTCGCGGGCATCGAGGAGGCGAACTCCACCGAGTTCGAGCCCTCGACCCCGCACCCGGTCATCTCGACGATGGAGGAGCAGCTGGCCTTCGTCGAGGGCGCGGGCGACCTGGGCGGCACCATGCGTCTGGGCATGTACCCGGCGAAGCTCGCCGAGGGCTCCATCGTGCGCGAGGTCTACGGCGACCAGGCGTACGTGGACGAGCGCCACCGCCACCGCTACGAGGTGAACAACGCCTACCGCGGCGAGCTGGAGAAGAAGGCCGGCCTGGTCTTCTCCGGCACCTCCCCGGACAACAAGCTCGTCGAGTACGTCGAGTACCCGCGCGAGGTGCACCCCTACCTGGTGGCCACCCAGGCCCACCCGGAGCTCCGCTCCCGCCCGACCCGCCCGCACCCGCTCTTCGTGGGCCTGGTGAAGGCCGCGGTGGAGCGCCAGCAGCAGGGCTGACGCTCGGTAACGTAGGCGGCCGGGGTACGGAGATCCGTACCCCGGCCGTCGCGCGTTGTGGAGGACATCGGCATGGGCATCGCCATCAAGGACACCGCGGAATCCTGGGAGACCCTGTCGACCAGGCGGCCGTTCCAGGGCGCCAAGACGGCGGTGGACTCCGACGAGGTCCGGATGCCGGACGGGACGGTGGCCCGCCGCGACTACCAGGTGCACCCGGGCTCGGTGTGCGTCCTCGCCCTCGACGGCGAAGGACGGGTGCTGGTGATCAACCAGTACCGGCACCCGGTCCGGCGCCGGCTGTGGGAGCTGCCCGCCGGGCTGCTCGACGTACCCGGCGAGAACCCGCTGCACGGGGCGCAGCGGGAGCTGTACGAGGAGGCGCACGTCAAGGCGGGGGACTGGCGGGTGCTCGCCGACTTCTTCGCCTCCCCGGGCGGCTCCGACGAGGCGATCCGGATCTTCCTGGCCCGGGACGTGGCCGAGGCGGACGGGGAGCGGTACGAGGAGGCCTCGTCGGAGGAGGCCGACATGCGGGTGGAGTGGGTGGAACGGGAGGCCCTGGTGCGGGGCGTCCTCGCGGGCGAGCTCGGCAATCCGGCCCTGGTCACGGGTGTCCTCGCCCTGACGGCGGCCCTCGCCTCCGAGGCCGGCCTGGACGGCCTCCGCCCGGCCGACGCCCCCTGGCCGTCCCGCCCGTACGAGGCCTAGCTGTTCCGGCCGGGCCCGGCGGGTGCCCCCCGCGCGGGGCGGGGTGGAGCCCCGCGCGGGGGGCACCGGTGGGGCCCCGGCTGATTAATAGGCCCATCCGCTGATCCGATCGGGCGATCTGTAGGCCGCGCTCCACACGGCCCGTCGCTCTGCGTGAACTACGCTCAGCAACCCGAAGGCAGGGAGAGGAGCGGATCCGTGGCGGATTTCGTCGGGCGGCGGCGTGAGCTGAAGGAGCTGCGCGAGGACATCGCGCGGACCGGGCTCGACACCCTCTCCGGCCGCAAGGCCAAGGCGCCCCGCGCGCGGGTGCTGCTCGTCGCCGGGCGCCCCGGCTCCGGCCGGACCGCCCTCGCCGAGGCCTTCGTGCGCGAGGTCGCCGCGGACTACCCCGACGGGCTGGTCCGCGTCCGCCTCACCGCCCCCGGCGGCGAGCCCCTGGAGACCGAGCGGGCCGTCCGCGTCCTGCTGGAGGGCCTCGGACAGCGCACCCCGCCCGGCGCCTGCGAGGACGACCTCAGCGCCGCCCTGCGCGAGACCCTCGCCGGGCGGCGGGCGATCCTGCTCCTCGACGACGCCGCGGACCCCCAGCAGGTCGACGCCCTGCTCCCCGACACCCCCGAGTGTCTGGTCGTCGTCACCGCCGAGGGCCCCCTCACCGGCATCCCCGACGTCCGCCCCTGCACCCTCGGCGGGCTCGACACCGGCTCCGCCGTCGGGCTGCTCGGCCGGATCATCGGGGATACCCGGATCACCGTCGACCCGCTCGCCGCCGAGGACCTCGCCGAGGAGTGCGGGGCACTGCCCGCCGTGCTCACCCTGGCCGGGGGCTGGCTCGCCGCCCACCCCAAGGCCGCCGTGGCCGATCTGGCCAAGCAGCTCCACGAGATGCCACCGGGCACCTCCGGCCCGCTCGGCCGCGCCTTCCGGATCGTCTACGAGTCCCTCCCGCAGCCCGCCCAGCGCACCCTGCGGCTGCTGCCGCTCGCGCCCGCCGGGATCCTCGACTCGCACACCGCCTCGGCCCTCGCGGGCTGCTCCGTGGCCGCGGCCCAGTCCACCCTGGAGGACTTCGCCCGGCTGGGCCTCGTACGGCACGACCGGGACGGGATCTTCCTGCTCCCCGGCTGCCTCGCACCCTTCCTCCAGTCCCTGCTGGAGGCCAGGGAGCGGCCCGCCGAGGTGCAGCTGGCCCGGGCCCGGATGCTGGAGCGGACCGTACGCCTGCTGACCTCCTGCCAGGCCATGGCCGACCTGCCCGAAGAGGAGGCGGCGGAGGCCCGGGAGGCCGTGGACGGGCTCCCGCGCGCCCTCCGCTTCCCCGACCGCCGGGCCGCCGCGACCTGGCTGGACACCCGCCTGCCCGCGCTGACCGCCTCGGCCACCCTGGCCGTGGCCGACGGCGGCCTGGACACCCTGGCCCGCAGGCTGGTCTCCGCGCTGGTCAGGGCCCTGGTCGCACACCGGGGAACCGAGGCCGCCGCCCCCGAGCTGTACGGGCTGCACCGGCTCGTCCTGGGCGTGGCCGAGCGCCGCCACCTGCACCGGGAACAGGCCGCGGCCCTGCTGAACCTCGCCGACCTGGACGCGGCCACCGGCCGCACCGCCGAGGCCCTGGAGCGCTACCGCGCCGCGCTGGCCGCCGGGAAGGCCGCGAAGGACCCGTACGCGACCGGCCGCGCGATGGAATCCGTAGGCGGTGCGTACCAGGAGCTGGCGGACTGGCCCAGGGCCTCCGACTGGTTCGGCCGCGCCCTGGCCCACGCCCTCGCCCGGGGGGAGCGTTCGGACGAGGCCCGGCTGTACGGGCGGCTCGGCAACGTGCACACCTACGCGGGCCGCTACGGGGACGCCCTGCGCAGCTGGCGCGCGGCCGCCGCGGGCTACCGCAGGCTGGCCGATGTCCCGGGCCAGGCAAAGGCGTTGAGCGAGATGGCACGCGTTCAGGAGTACGCCGGCCGGCCCGAGGAATCACTGCACACCTGCCGCGAGGCGATCGAGCTCGCACGCCGTGCCGGAGACCTGCGCCTGCAGGCCGCGCTCCAGGTCCGGCTGGCCGACACCCTGGACCGGCTGGGCGACCCGGCGGCCGCCCGACTGCACCGGTCAGCGGCCGACAGATTGCTGGGAGACGACCCCGCAGCCTGCGAAATCCGCAGTGTCTCCGACTGAAATTATTGGTTTGCAAGGCTAGACAGCGCCTCATCCTTCATTAGACTGGCTTCACCACGACATCCAGTGGTGCATCCCGTTGCGCGTTCTTGTGGGCGGGTATGTATGGAAGTGCCCCGTAACATCCCCTGAGTCAAGGACCGTGATCGACGATGAAGGTCGGCATCCCCCGCGAAGTCAAGAACAACGAGTTCCGGGTCGCCATCACGCCCGCCGGCGTGCATGAGCTGGTCCGCAACGGCCACCAGGTCTTCATCGAGCAGAACGCCGGTGTGGGCTCCTCGATCACGGACGCCGAGTACGTCGCCGCCGGTGCCGAGATCCTCGGCACCGCCGACGAGGTCTGGGCGACCGCCGACCTGCTGCTGAAGGTCAAGGAGCCGATCGCGGAGGAGTACCACCGCCTCCGCAAGGACCAGACCCTCTTCACCTACCTGCACCTGGCGGCCTCCCGCGAGTGCACGGACGCCCTGCTGGAGTCCGGCACCACCGCCATCGCGTACGAGACGGTCGAGCTCGCCAACCGCGCGCTGCCGCTGCTCGCCCCGATGTCCGAGGTCGCGGGCCGCCTCGCTCCGCAGGTCGGCGCCTACCACCTGATGCGCTCGGCCGGCGGCCGCGGCGTCCTCCCGGGTGGCGTCCCCGGCACCCACGCCGGCGAGTGCGTCGTCATCGGCGGCGGCGTCTCCGGCTGGAACGCCGTGCAGATCGCCATCGGCATGGGCTTCCACGTCACCCTGCTCGACCGTGACATCAACAAGCTGCGCGAGGCCGACAAGATCTTCGGCACCAAGGTCAAGACGATCGTCTCCAACGCCTACGAGCTGGAGAAGGCCGTCGTCGAGGCGGACCTCGTCGTCGGCGCCGTACTGATCCCGGGTGCGAAGGCCCCGAAGCTGGTCACCAACGAGCTCGTCGCCAAGATGAAGCCCGGAAGTGTCCTTGTCGACATTGCCATCGACCAGGGCGGCTGCTTCGAGGACTCCCGTCCGACCACCCATGCCGAGCCGACCTTCCAGGTCCACAACTCGGTCTTCTACTGCGTCGCCAACATGCCGGGCGCGGTGCCGAACACCTCCACCTACGCGCTGACCAACGCGACCCTGCCCTACATCGTGCAGCTCGCGAACCTCGGCTGGGCCGAGGCGCTCCGTCGCGACCCGGCGCTCGCGCTGGGCCTCAACACCCATGACGGCAAGGTCGTTTACGGCCCCGTCGCCGAGGCCCACAACCTCGAGTCCGTCGAGCTCAGCGCCCTTCTCGGCTGAACCGTCAACGACTGACGTCAATCTCACGTCTCCGGCCGGACCTTGCCCCCAAGGTCCGGCCGGAGGTGTTTGCGGCGGGCCCGCGGAGGCCGTTCAACTCGCCTCGAACGTAACCCTTTAACCCTTTCGCGCACCCGCGAAACTTCATGACGACCGCCCGTACGCCCTTGACAGAGTGGTGTTCGGTTGCCGACACATCGTGCCGGGTCCGGCGGATTGTGTTGCCGCTGGGCGGTGACACGCCATAGAGTCGCCAACCGTCGGCATGGTGCAACGCTGACCTATCGATAAGTGTCCTGGTCACGTCCGAGGAGGTAAGACGACTTGTGAATGAGTCGACATTTGCTCCCGGAGGTGGTCGAGCAGGGACGCCCGAGCGGAACCAGGGTTCCGCCGGGCTCGAAGCTGTCGGCTCCGTCGCGGTCCGCACCTTCGCAAACCACCAGCACATGACGACGCCCCAAAAGAGCATGGACGGCCTAGACGTGAACTCCACGGCCGGCGACCACAGCGGCGATGCGCCCATTGGTTTCGCCGACTACGACCAGGTGCCCGAGGGGCACTTCTACGACCCCGACGCGGAATACGAGCCGGACCCCGAGTACGCGGCCACCCTCGCGCCCGACGCTGCCCGCCAGCGCCGCGAGCGCATCGGCCCGACCGGGCGCCCGCTGCCGTACTTCCCGATCCCGGGTCCGCTGACCGACCACGGTCCGGCGACGATCATCGCGATGTGCAACCAGAAGGGCGGCGTCGGCAAGACCACGTCGACCATCAACCTGGGCGCCGCGCTCGCCGAGTACGGGCGCCGCGTGCTGCTCGTCGACTTCGACCCGCAGGGCGCGCTGTCCGTGGGCCTCGGCGTGAACCCGATGGAACTCGACCTGACGGTCTACAACCTGCTCATGGAGCGGGGCATGTCGGCGGACGAAGTGCTGCTCAAGACGGCGGTCCCCAACATGGACCTGCTGCCGAGCAACATCGACCTGTCCGCCGCCGAGGTGCAGCTGGTCAGCGAGGTCGCGCGCGAGTCGACGCTCCAGCGGGCGCTCAAGCCGCTGATGAACGACTACGACTACATCGTGATCGACTGTCAGCCCTCGCTGGGCCTCCTGACGGTGAACGCCCTGACCGCGGCTCACAAGGTCATCGTCCCGCTGGAGTGCGAGTTCTTCGCGCTGCGCGGTGTGGCGCTGCTGACCGAGACCATCGAGAAGGTCCAGGAGCGCCTCAACCCGGAGCTGGAACTCGACGGCATCCTCGCCACGATGTACGACTCCCGCACGGTGCACAGCCGCGAGGTGCTGGCGCGCGTCGTCGAGGCCTTCGACGACCACGTCTACCACACGGTCATCGGCCGGACGGTGCGCTTCCCGGAGACCACGGTCGCCGGTGAGCCGATCACCACGTACGCCTCCAACTCCGTCGGCGCCGCCGCCTACCGCCAGCTGGCCAGGGAGGTGCTCGCCCGGTGTCCCGCCGAGTGAGTCTGCCCGGCGCCGACGAACTGTTCCGCACGACCGGGGGGATGGCCCTCCAGTCGTCCTCGCCGCGGCGGGGCGTCGAGGAGGCGCCGCAGCCCGCGGCTACGGAGCACACGGCGGCCGCACCGGCGGACGGCACGGCGAGGACCACCGGGGACGCCCCGGCG
Organism: Streptomyces sp. NPDC001373; assembly: GCF_042895815.1. Classification (NCBI taxonomy): domain Bacteria; kingdom Bacillati; phylum Actinomycetota; class Actinomycetes; order Kitasatosporales; family Streptomycetaceae; genus Streptomyces; species Streptomyces sp. NPDC001373. The sequence goes on along the minus strand of NZ_JBIAWQ010000032.1, from coordinate 8,148 downwards.
GTGGGCGCGCAGCGCAGGCCGCAGGAAGGTCCTGGCAGCGCCGGCGCCCGGCAGGGCAAGGCCCAGGGCCGCGGCGCGAACCGGCGGCCCAGCGGGCGCGAGCGGCACGACGAGAAGATCACGGTCTACGTCTCCGCCGAGGAACTCATGGACCTGGAGCACGCCCGGCTGGTGCTCCGCGGGGAGCACGGGCTCGCGGTCGACCGGGGGCGGATCGTCCGGGAGGCGGTCGCGGTCGTCCTGGCGGACCTGGAGTCGCGCGGCGACGCCAGCATCCTGGTGCGCCGCCTGCGCGGACGCTAGGCCTGCGGCGCGGTTTCCCCACCCCGCCCTTCCCCCGTTCCCAGGGGCTCCGCCCCTGACCCCGTACGTGCGTTTCCGCGCCCGACGCCTCGGGCGCCGGCGGGGCTCTTCACGGCCCCGCCGGCGTCCGAGGCGCTGGGGTGCGGGTGCGGAGTCCCCAGAGAACGCCCCGCACCCGGCGGTGGGCGGGGAAACGCCCGGCCAGGGCCTAGGCTGCAAGGGCCGCCCGGCCGCCACCCCGCACCACTCTGGACCCGCATGCCCCCGAACCACACCCCCCGCCGGCCCCTGGGCCACGGCCCCGGCACCCCGCCGGAGCCCGCTGAGGCGCCCGCTGCGGGGCGAGGGGCCCCGGAAGGCGGCGAGGTCCCCCGCCACGGCCGCGAAGCCGCCGACGGCCCCGTAGACCCTCCGGAACGGCTTGCGGAGCCAGGCCCGGCCCCGGACGCGCCCGACACGGCTGCGGCCCCGGTCCCCGCGCCCGAGCCGGCCCCGGACGTGACCGACACGGCTGCGGCCCCGGTCCCCGCGCCCGAGCCGGCCCCGGACGTGACCGACACGGCTGCGGCCCCGGACGTGACCGACACGGCTCCGGCCCCGGTCCCCGCGCGCGAGCCGGCCCCGGACGCGGCGCAGACGCGCCCCGACACGACCGCGGCACCCCCCGCCGGGGGCGACGGCCGGTTCACCCTGCGGCTCGACAACTTCGAGGGCCCCTTCGACCTGCTGCTCCAGCTGATCTCCCGGCACAAGCTCGACGTCACCGAGGTCGCCCTCTCCAAGGTCACCGACGAGTTCATGGCGCACATCCGCGCCATGGGCCCCGACTGGGACCTCGACCAGACCACCGAGTTCCTCGTCGTCGCCGCCACCCTGCTCGACCTCAAGACCGCCCGGCTGCTGCCCGCCGCCGAGGTGGAGGACGAGGCCGACCTCGCGCTTCTGGAGGCCCGGGACCTGCTCTTCGCCCGGCTGCTCCAGTACCGGGCGTACAAGCGGATCGCCGAGATCTTCGAGCACCGCGCCGAGGAGGAGGGCCGCCGCTTCCCCCGGACCGTGGGGCTGGAGCCGCACCACGCCGAGCTGCTGCCCGAGGTGGTCATCGGCATCGGCGCCGACGGCCTCGCCCGCCTCGCCGTCAAGGCCATGCAGCCCAGGGCCAGGCCCGAGGTCTACGTCGACCACATCCACGCCCCGCTCGTCAGCGTCCGCGAGCAGGCGGGGCTCGTCGTACGCCTGCTCAAGGCGCGCGGCGAGGCGACCTTCCGGGAGCTGGCCGAGGACGCCCCGGACACCCTCACCGTCGTCGCCCGCTTCCTGGCGCTGCTGGAGCTGTACCGGGAGAAGGCCGTGGTCCTCGACCAGGAGGAGGCCCTGCTCACCCTGACCGTCCGCTGGTGCGGCGGGGACGGCGACGGCATGCCGACAGTGACCGACGAGTTCGACCGAGTCGTGGAGGTACGGGACTGATGGAGCTGAAGGGGGCCCTGGAGGCCGTCCTGATGGTGGTGGACGAGCCCGCGACCGCCGACCACCTCGCCAAGGTGCTCGGACGCACCCCCCGCGAGGTCGCCGACGCCCTCGCCGCCCTCGCCGACGAGTACACCGTCCAGCGCCGGGGCTTCGAGCTGCGCCTGGTCGCCGGGGGCTGGCGGTTCTACACCCGGCCCGAGTACGCGGACGCCGTCGAGGCCTTCGTCCTGGACGGCCAGCAGGCCCGGCTCACCCAGGCGGCCCTGGAGACCCTCGCGGTCGTCGCCTACCGCCAGCCGGTGAGCCGTTCGCGGGTCTCGGCGGTCCGCGGGGTCAACTGCGACGGGGTCATGCGGACCCTGCTCCAGCGGGGTCTGGTGGCCGAGGCGGGCACGGAACCCGAAACAGGTGCGATCCTGTACAGGACGACGAACTACTTTCTGGAGCGGATGGGCCTGCGCGGCCTGGACGAGCTCCCGGAGCTCGCGCCCTTCCTCCCCGAGGCGGACGCGATCGAAGCCGAGACGCAAGAAGGTGTGCCGTCGTTCGATCCGGACGCACCGGACACTGACGTAGACGACGACAAGACGACGGAACTTTGATGCGAAGCAGCGGCAACGGCAACGGTGGCAACAGGAACAGCGGCGGCGGCGGGCGGGGTGGCGCCCGCGGCGGCTCCTCCGGCGGCGGCTACCGCGGCGGATCCGGCGGCGGCGGTGGCTACCGGGGCGGATCCGGCGGCAGCGGCAGCGGCAGCGGCTACCGCGGCTCCTCCGGCGGCGGCCAGGGCGGCTCGCGCGACCGCGACCAGGCACCCCAGCGCCCCCGCAACCCGCGCCCCGAGGAGCGCCGCTACGACGTCGGCCCCGAGGGCGAGCGCAGCGGCCGCAGCGGCGGCGGCGCCCGTGGCGCGGCGGCGCGCGGTGGTGCCAAGGGCGGCCCCAAGACCTCCAAGACCCCCGGCATCGGCGGCGCCGGCGGCCCGCGCCGCGGCCCGGGCAGCCGCAGCGGCCAGTCCCGTCCGCGCGAGCTGGACGCGCGGATCGAGGAGCGCGTGCGCGACCGGTACGCCGACAAGCCGGTGATCAAGACCCCGAAGACCTTCCCCGGCGCCGAGCTGGAGGGCGAGCGGCTGCAGAAGGTGCTGGCCAGGGCCGGCATGGGCTCGCGCCGCGCCTGCGAGGAGCTCATCGAGCAGGCCCGCGTCGAGGTCAACGGCGAGATCGTCACGGAGCAGGGCAAGCGCGTCCAGCCGAAGGACGAGATCAAGGTGGACGGCCTGACCGTCGCCACCCAGTCGTACCTGTTCTTCGCGCTGAACAAGCCGGCCGGCGTCGTCTCCACCATGGAGGACCCGGACGGCCGCCAGTGCCTGGGTGACTACGTCACCAACCGCGAGACCCGCCTCTTCCACGTCGGCCGGCTCGACACCGAGACCGAGGGCATCATCCTCCTCACCAACCACGGTGAGCTGGCCCACCGCCTCACGCACCCGAAGTACGGCGTGCAGAAGACCTACGTCGCCGCGATCACCGGCTCCCTGCCGCGCGACATCGGCAAGCGGCTCAAGGACGGCATCGAGCTGGAGGACGGGTACGCCCGCGCCGACAACTTCCGCGTCGTCGACCAGGTCGGCAAGAACTACCTGGTCGAGGTGACCCTCCACGAGGGCCGCAAGCACATCGTCCGCCGCATGCTGGCCGAGGCCGGCTTCCCGGTCGACAAGCTCGTCCGGACCTCCTTCGGCCCGATCGAGCTCGGCGACCAGAAGTCCGGCTGGCTGCGCCGCCTGACCAACACCGAGGTCGGCATGCTCATGCGCGAGGTCGGCCTCTAGCCGCCCCGAGACCCGTACGGAAGCCCGCGGTGCCCCCGGCACCGCGGGCTTCCGCGTTCCCGCGGGCGCCTTGCCGGAGCGACCCGCGCCTGTTTATAGTCAGCCTGACTATTAAAGGGAGCGGGTGGCCCCATGGGCTGGTACTTGAGCTGGACCGAGATCCTCGGCTTCGCCACGGGCGCCCTGTGCGTCTGGCTGGTGGCCCGGCAGCACGTCGCCAACTGGCCGGTCGGCATCGCCAACAACGTGTTCTTCATCGTCCTCTTCACCCAGGCCGGCCTCTACGCCGACGCCGGCCTGCAGATCGTCTTCATCGCCCTCGCCGCGTACGGCTGGTGGTCCTGGACCCACGGGGGTGGACCTGGAACCGCCGAGGCCCTGCCGGTGCGCCGCACCACGCGCGCCGAATGGCTCTGGCTGCTCGCGGCGGGGGCGGTGGGGACCGCCGCGCTGACCCTGCTCCTCGGCCGGGTCAGCGACTCCACCGTCCCCCTCTGGGACGCGCTCACCACCGCCCTCTCGCTCATGGCCACCTACGGGCAGTGCCGCAAGCTCCTGGAGTCCTGGTGGCTGTGGATCGCCGCCGACCTCGTCTACGTCCCGCTGTACGCCTACAAGGGCCTGTACCTGACCTCGGTCCTCTACGTCGGCTTCCTCGCCCTGTGCGTGGCCGGGTTCCTCGGCTGGCGGCGCGCCCTCCCGGCGCACGGCGCCGCCCGTACGGCGACGGCCGCGGGGGCCGCGGCGTGAGCGGCGGCGGCAGGCGCTTCGGGCACGGGCTGGTGCTCGGCAAGTTCTACCCGCCGCACGCCGGCCACCACCATCTCGTGCGCACCGCCCAGGACCAGTGCGAGCGGCTGACCGTGCTGGTCTGCGCCGCCTCCGTGGAGTCGGTGCCGCTCGCCGACCGGGTCGCCTGGATGCGCGAGGAGCACCCCGGCGCGGACGTGGTCGGCGCGGTCGACGACGTCCCCGTCGACCTGCACGACCCGGCGGTCTGGGAGGCGCACATGGCGATCTTCCGGGCGGCGGTGGGCCGGCCCGTGGACGCCGTCTTCACCTCCGAGGAGTACGGCACCGAACTCGCCCGGCGCTTCGGCGCCGAGGAGGTCTGCGTCGACCCGGCGCGCACCCTGTTCCCGGTCTCCGGGACGGCCGTACGGGCGGACCCCGCCGGCTGCTGGGAGTTCCTGGGGCCCGCCGTGCGGGCCGCGCTGACCCGGCGGGTCGTCGTGCTCGGCGCCGAGTCCACCGGGACCACCACCCTCTCGCGGGAGCTGGCCGCGCACTACCGGCGGCGCGGCGGGGTGTGGGCCAAGACCGGCTGGGTCGCCGAGTACGGGCGCGCGTACAGCGAGGAGAAGCTGGCCGCGGCCCGCGCGGCGGCCCCGTCGGCTTCCTGGGAGGACGTGTCCTTCACCTCGCGGGAGTTCCCGGTGATCGCCCGCCGCCAGGACGCCGACGAGGAGCGGGCCGCCCGGCTCGGCTCCCCGGTGCTCTTCTGCGACACGGACTCCTTCGCCACGGGCATCTGGCACGAGCGCTACGTCGGCGGGCGCAACCACGAGGTCGAGCGGATCGCCGCGCGGACCCGGCGCGACCTGTACCTGCTCACGGACCACGAGGGGGTCCCCTTCGAGGACGACGGGCTGCGCGACGGGCCGCAGCTGAGGCCCTGGATGACCGCCCGCTTCCGGCGGGAGCTCGCCCGTACGGGGCGGCGCTTCCTGGTCGTCGGCGGCGACCGGCGCGCACGGCTGGAGCAGGCCGTCGCGGCCGTCGACGGCCTCCTGGCCGAGGGCTGGTACTTCACCGCGCCCCTCCCGGAGCGCCGGTGAACGCCGCGGCGGCGGACCATGGCGGCCGCCACCGCCCGACGGGCCCCGGGCCGGGCGCCGGGGCCGGCGGCGCGGGCGGGGTGCGTCCCGTCCCGGCCCGCGGCGGCCCCGGGCCGGCGGGCGCCGCGTCCTACGACCCGTACGCCTTCGAGCCGTTCGCGGTGACCGTCGACCTGGCCGTCCTCACCGTGCGCGGCGGCGTCCTGCACGTCCTGCTGATCCGGCGTGCGCAGGACCCCTACGCGGGTGCCTGGGCGCTGCCCGGCGGCTTCGTGCTGCCCCGGGAGTCCGCCGAGACGGCGGCCCTGCGCGAGCTGGCCGAGGAGACGGGCCTGCCGCCGGCCCTGGTCCGGTCCCTGCACCTGGAGCAGCTGCGCACCTACAGCGAACCCGACCGCGACCCCCGGATGCGGGTGGTCTCCGTCGCCTTCACGGCGCTCGTCCCCGACCTGCCGGAGCCGGCCGAGCGGGGCGGCGGCGACGCCGACCGGGCGCGCTGGGTGCCGGTGGCGGAGGCGTCGGGGCTCGCCTTCGACCACGCGCGGATCCTGGCGGACGCCCGCTGGCGCGTGGGCGCGAAGCTGGAGTACACCTGCCTCGCCACCGCCTTCTGCCCGCCCGAGTTCACCCTCGGGGAACTCCAGGCCGTCTACGAGACCGTCTGGGGCACCGGCCTCGACCGCCCCAACTTCCGCCGCAAGGTACTCGCCACCCCCGGCTTCGTCGAAGCCGTGCCCGGAGCCGCCCGGCTCACGGGCGGCCGCGGCAAGCCGGCCGCCCTCTACCGGGCCGGACCGGCGAACACCCTCCACCCGCCCCTGATGCGCCCCACGGAAGGACCGACCCTGTGAGTGCCCCGAAGCGCGCCGCGACCGGCGCCCTGATCGGACTGGCCCTGGGCGACGCCCTCGGTTTCCCGACCGAGTTCAACGACGTCCCGTCCATCCTGGCCAAGACCGGGCCCTGGCGGCAGATGCGCCTGCCCCGCCCGGCGATCGTCACCGACGACACCCAGATGACCCTGGCCCTGGCCCGCGGGATACGGACGGCCTCCGAGCGCGGCCCCGTCGGCCCGCTGCGCCTGGCCCGGCCGGTCCGCGAGGAGTTCGTCGACTGGTACCACTCCCCGGAGAACAACCGCGCCCCCGGCCGCACCTGCCTGGTGGCCTGCAGCCTGCTGAACGACCCGGCCCGGGACTGGCGCGACGCCAGCCAGACCGGCTCCAAGGGCTGCGGCGCCAACATGCGCGTCGCGCCCGTCGGCCTGGTCCCCGGCTGGACGGACGAGGAGCGCGCCGGCGCCGCCCAGCTCCAGTCGGCCCTCACCCACGGCCACCCCACCGCCCTCGCAGCCTCCGACCTGACCGCCCGTGCCGTGCACCTCCTGGCGCAGGGCACCGAGGTGACGGGCCTGGTCGGGCAGCTGCGCTCGTACGCCCTGGAGAACCGCACCCGCTACCACGAGCGCTGGCTCGGCGACCTCTGGATGCGCACCGCCGCCGACGCCTCGCCCGAGTCCTTCATGGCCCGGGGCTGGGACGAGTGCCTGACCGTCCTGGACCGGCTCGCGGCGGCCCTGCGCAGCCCCTCCCCGGAGACCGACCCCTGCCTGGCCACCGGCCAGGGCTGGATCGCCGAGGAGGCCCTGGCCACCGCCCTCCACTGCTTCCTGCTCTTCCCGGACGAACCCCTGCTGGCCCTGCGCCGCGCGGCCTGCACGGCGGGCGACTCCGACTCCCTCGCCTGCCTGGCCGGCGCCTTCGCGGGCGCCCACCTCGGCGCCGACGCCTGGCCCCGGGACTGGGAGGGCGGCATCGAATACCGCGAGGAACTCCTCGCTTTCGGCACTCTCTGGGACGCCTGAGCGGTACCGCCTGCCAGGCCCGGGCTAGGCCCGGGCGGCCGATTCCCGGCGGGTGCGGTGGAGGAAGTCCGCCACGCGGGGCAGGTCGGGGTCGGGTGGGAGGGGGGTGGAGGTGAGGGCCGCCTCGGACTGCTCCGTGAGGAGGGTCATCCAGGCGTCGGTCTCCTCCCAGGTCAGCTCGCCCCGCTTCACCGCCAGGAGGCGGTCGCGGTACGGGGTGGCGTCGATGTCCAGGCGGCCCGAGCGGAGCAGGTCGCGGCAGGACAGGAGCAGGCGCAGCAGGTGCATGGCGTGCTTCCAGCGCGGGGCGCCGTGCAGGCGGACGTCCGCGACGAGCTTGCGGTGCTGCGAGACCGCGTAGCGGGTGAACGTGGCGTGGGCCCGGCGGGAGAGGAACGCCTCGCGCAGCGAGAGGAGCTCCTCTCCCACCGGGGTGAGCCGGTCCACCAGGGGGGAGTGCAGGCACTCCAGGATGTTCGGGTTGGCGCGCAGGGCGAGTTCGCAGAAGCGCTCCAGCTCCCAGGAGAACTCCTCCTCCCGCGGCCCCTCCACGTGCGTGGGGGGCTTCTCGAACCGCCAGAAGAGCGGCGTGGGGGCGAGGTAGACACCGCGCCGGTCGGTGTCGCTCGCCTCCGTGGCCAGCCCGAAGGCGCGGGAGCCCATCACGCAGGCGTAGATCGTGTGGTCCCGGACCAGGGTGAGGTCGTCCATGCGGGGGAGGGTAGGCGGCGGGGTCCCGGCTAAGGGGTGTCCCGTAACTGCTGGCCACAGATGAGATGATCTTGCTGTGGCTGGTGTGATCACGGCGTCCGAGCCGTCCTGGATAGCCCCGT
>NZ_JBIAWQ010000031.1:0-41370 GCF_042895815.1 Streptomyces sp. NPDC001373 | reverse complement strand
CCTCCCCCTTTTGCCGGGCCTTCTCCGCCTCCTCGGCGGCTTTCTCCAAGGCGGCCAGGGCATCGGGCTCCAGGTGCATCCCGGCGGCGTCATGATGGGCCCGGACGGTGGTGGAATCCACACTGACCAGGGACAGGTCCACCTCGCCGCGCTTGGCGGCCTCCGCGATCGCGCCCTCCAGGACGGCCTCGAACACTCCGGCGTCCCTCCACTGCCGGAAGCGGTTGTGGACGGTGGACCAGGCACCGAACTCCCTGGGTATCTCACGCCACTGGCTGCCGGTCTTGAAGTGCCAGATCACGCCCTCGAACTGCTGGCGCAGCCGTTCGGGGTACGGGCCGTACTCGCCGATCGGCAGGTACGGCTCGATGAACTCCCACTCCGCATCTGACAGTTGCACTCGCGTCACGGCATACAGTCTACCGGATCAGGCCACGCCGCGAGGGCAACTTCCCAGAATGATCACGACCAAATACGCGCCCTAGTACTGCAACGGCGTTTGGCGTGACTGGTTGCCAGGGCGGTCGTTGGTCTGGTCATGGGTGGGGTGCTTGGGGATGTCAGGTCATGGGCGGCGGGTCTGGGTGAGTTGCACGAGCGGTTCGTGCACCGGTTCGCCCGGTCGGAGCCGCGGGAGTCGGCGTTGGCGTATATGCGGGGGCTGATAGCCCCGTTGGAGCGGAAGAACGGCTGGACGCTCGCGGAGGAGGCCGGTCATGGTGGCCCGGACCGGATCCATCGTCTGCTGAACCGGTGCGACTGGGACGCCGATGAGGTCCTGGCCGATGTCCGTGACTATGTAGTCGAGCATCTCGGTGACCCGGGTGCGGTGCTGATCGTGGACGACACCGGGTTTCTGAAGAAGGGTGTCCGATCTGCCGGGGTCCAGCGCCAGTACTCAGGCACCGCCGGGCGGACGGAGAACTGCCAGGTCGGTGTCTTCCTCGCCTATGCCGGCGAACGCGGCCGCACGTTGATCGACCGCCGTCTGTATGTGCCCACGTCATGGACGGAGGACCGGGAACGGTGCCGGGCCGCGGGCATCGAGGACACGGTCGCCTTCGAGACGAAAGTGGCCATCGCCAAAGCCATGGTCCGCCGGGCGATCGCCGAGAAGATCCCGTTCCGCTGGGTGACCGCGGACGCCGCCTACGGCTACTCCAAAGGCTGGCGGAGCGAACTCGAGCGGGCCGATGTCTTCCACGTCATGGCCACCACCCGTCACGACACCGTCGTCACCCGCTGGGCCATGGACCACCCCGTCCACGACCTGTTTCCCGGCCTGCCCCGGCAGAAATGGAAACGCCGTTCCTGCGGCAACGGCGCCCACGGGCCACGCGTCTACGACTGGGCCCGAGTGGAGGTCCGTCCCTGGCACCGCGAAGACCGACGGCATTGGGTGATCGCCCGGCGAAGTGTCCGCAAGCCCCAGGAGATCTCGTACTACATCGCCTACTGCCCCGCCGAATCCACCCTCGACGAACTGATCCACGTCGCCGGCAGCCGGTGGGCGGTCGAGGAATGCTTCCAGACCGCCAAACAGGAGTGCGGCCTGGACGACTACCAGGTCCGCCGCTATTCGGGCTGGCACCGCCACATCACACTGGCCATGGCCGCCCACGCCTGCCTCACCGTCCTACGGGCCCGCGAACAGGATGCCGGGAAAGCAGAAACGGATCCTCCCAGCTCATCCCACTCACCCTCCCCGAACTCCGACGCCTGATCACCCGCTTCACCCGACCCCGCCCGAGCATCGACCACGTCCTGCACTGGTCACACTGGCGTCGACGACGACAACACCAAGCCCGAATCAGCCACTACAAACAACGAGGCCACACACCACCAGAAACTGCCCAACCGTCACAGCAAAGACCGTTGCAGTACTAGGGTGATCCACATGGACACCGTCAGCGATCGCTTCGACACCAGCCGGTTCGAGGCCAGCCGGAACCGGCTGGCCTCGCTGGCATACCGTCTGCTGGGCTCCGCCGCCGACGCCCAAGACGCCGTGCAGGACGCGTTCTTGCGCTGGCAGGCCGCCGACCGGCAGCAGATCAAGGCCCCGGAAGCATGGCTGACCAAGGTCGTCACCAACCTGTGCCTTGACCGACTCCGCTCGGCACAGGCCCGCCGCGAACGTACCGCCGGCACGTGGTTCCCCGAACTGCTCCTCGACGGAGACCCGATGCTTGGGCCGGCCGACACCTTCGAACAGCGCGAATCGGTCTCCTTGGCCATGCTGACCGTCCTGGAGCGACTCTCACCCGTTGAGCGGGCCGTATACATTCTGTGCGAAGCCTTTTCCTACGGCCACGCAGAGATCGCCGACATCCTCGACATCACCGAGTCCGCGAGCCAACAGCACCTCCACCGCGCTCGGACCCGCATCGGCGCCACACATCGCCGCGGCGGCAGCGAAGTCGACCCGGCATCCGCCCGCAGGATCATCGAGGAATTCCTGAGCGCCGCCACCTCTGGCCGCACCGACCGCCTGGTGGCGCTGCTCACCGACGACGTGATCGCGATCTCCGACGGCGCCGGCCTGGCCGAGAAGCTCATGCGGTACGACACTCCGCAGCGCGTAGCCGCCGTCATGCGCGGCGGCTTCAGGCCCACGCCCGCGAAACGGCGCCTTGCCGGCGGCGCACCCGCCATCCACTACGCGCTCGTCAACGGCGCCCCCGCCGTCCTCTTCGTCCTCGGCGGCCAAGTTCTGGGCGCCGTGACGTTCGATGTCACCGAAGACAAGATCGCAGCGGTGCGCGGTATCGCCGCCGCGGGCCGGCTCGCGCGCCTCAACGAGGCTTGGCGGCAGCACGAACCCGACGCGCCGGTCATCGCCGCATGGTGACCGCATACCAGTGACGGTTACGTAAGCCCAAATTTAGTGACCTGTCGCGGTGGAGTGAAGTGATCCAGACCGGCTGCGCGGGTCAGCTCGACGACGCCACACCCAGCACGGCTTCGCAGTCATCATCAGGGGTGTCGCGGATCAGTGGGCGTTTTCAGCCTTGCCGCTCCAGGGTGAGGACGGCTTTGGCGATGACGGTCATGCGGTTGGGGCTGATGCGGGATCTGCGGAAGATCTGCCAGGACTTCAGCCGTGTCATGCCTCGTTCGACCGGTGCCCGGGCCGCGGCCAGGGCCCGGTTGACGGTGCGCTGGGTGAGGGTGAGCTCGCCGCCTGGTGGGCGTTTGAGTCCGGTGGTGACCCAGGGGCCGGCGCCCTGGTACGCGCGGTCGGCAAGGATGGGGACGCCCTGACGCTCGCAGATCCGGATGATGCGGTGGGTGCGGGCCGCGGTCAGGTCGTGAGTGCGGCCCGGCAGCGCGGGCGAGATCCACAGCACCTCACCGGCAGGATCGGAGATGACTTGGACGTTCACGCCGTGCCGGCGGTGCTTGGCCGAGTAGTCGGCCCGGCTGTCGCCGACGCGGTCGCATTCGGCGAGTGTCCCGTCCAGGAGGACGAACTCCGGATCGCGCTCGCGCAGAGTCTTGAGCAGGCCCGGCGCGCGATCGGCGGGCAGACCGGTCACGGCGGTGACGTATGCGTGGACGGTGCCGACGGATATCCCGAAGCCGGCCGCGATCCGGACGAGGGTGTCGTGGCGGCGCAGGTACACCAGAGCGATGAGCGCCCGCTGGTGCGGCGGGAGTTTGCACCTGCGGTCACCCTCACGGGTGACGATGAGCATCGTGACCCACTCGACGAGGGCATGCGGGAGGTCGAGTGCGGCAGGATAGGGAACCAACAGGGCTCCTGTGCCGATGGGTTGAGACTTCGAACACCTCCACCAACGGCACGGGAGCCTTGTGCGTTGCGGTCCTCACCTCGACTTGACCGGCATCACCCGATCAGTGGCCACGTTGAAAACGCTCACTGTTACACATCACCGACCAGAATGGTGCCCGCGCCGACAGAACTGACCGCGACGGGGCCAATGCGTGACCTGCGCCGGCGCCCCCGGCGGCCGGTTCAAAGTTGCGGGTCCGGGGTGACGGTCTGCTCATCCTGCGAGAGGTCTTCCGGCTCCTGCATTCCCTCCGGCTCCTTTCCAAACGAGCTGGCAGAGGAGACATGCTGTGTCCGCCAGGCGGCGTTGTTGTAGAGGATCCTAGAGGTTTGGGCTACCTCCTTATCGCCGCCATAGTCGGGCCCCTCCTGCAGGTACCTGTTCTTGTGACTTACGAAGCGGAGCGTGTCGCCCGCCCGGAGCACCCGATTTCCTCCTGCCTTGATATTGCCGTTGGCGGTGAGATTGTCGGTGATGGTGACGCTGTTACCGGGCAAGACGTTGACGTGACTGTTGATTTTGAGCGGTTCGCCGTACGGGCCGCGGAGGTCGGCGATCCGGACGATCTTCCCGGTCCCGACAGCGGTGACAGAGCCGTTGAAGGTGCTCGCCCCGGTGACGTTCAGGGCCGCGTCGACCTTCAGGCCCGCGTTCTGGCTGACCCTCAAGGGGTTGCTGCCCGCACCGCGCACCGATCCGGCGATCGTCAGGTCCTTGGCGGTGTTGCTGAGGCTGACGCTGTCGGCGAATGTGGCCGGGCCCTGGACGGTGAGGTTCCTGACGACGAGGTCAGGAATGCGTACGGTGACGGCCGTGGTCAGGGTGTGGGTGAGGGTGACGCCGCCGGCTGTGACCTCGGCGCGGAGCATGAAGCCGGTGACGGTGGTCAGGCCGCGCGGGGTGGACCAGACACGTTCCTTGTCAAGGGAGACTCCGGCGGGGGTGTCGCCCCAGTGCAGCGTGTACTTCGCGTCCGAGCCCTCCCAGCGGAGCACGGCTACCTCACCGTTCTCCACCATGATCTTCTCGGGCGCGAAATTCCGGAACACGAACCCGGCCGGGAACTTGTCCACCTCGACCGCGGCGTTCTTGTTGGTGAAGCTCCCGTTCGTCGTTGACGAACTTTCGATGATCTCGATGGAGACCTGACCCGCCGTGCGGTTGACTGCGATGTTGGACAGGGTGAGGGTGACGATCTGTCCGGTGAACTGTACCGCGCGGGCCGGGGTGAAGGTGATGACCGCGAAGCCGCCGGAGACGGTGGGGGGAGACGGCGTCCAGCCGGTACTGGCACCGGTCCTGATGCCGGCGCCTTCGGTGGTGAGGTGCTCGGCTCCCGCGCCGACCGGTACCCGGATGGTGATTCTGTTGCACCAGGCCGGGGTGGTGATCCCGCTGCCGACATTGATGTTGACGGAGCCGTATTCGGTTTCCTCAGCGGAGCTCACCCGCAGCGGCTTTGGGTCGGTCGACGGTTCGTATGGCAGCAGGTTGGTGGTGTTCACCATGACAACGCTCATGCAACAGCCCTTCTGGAAAGGAGGTTCAGGACGCCTCGGTCGCGTCGAGCAGCAGGTATCCGTACCGGGCCTCTGCCTGCGGATCCCCGAAGTGCGCCGTGGAATCGGCCGGAACGATCGGTAGCTCCACCCACTCGGTCTCCGAGCCACGCGGCTCGGCCCAACTCCACGCTCCGTGCCACGACGCGGGCTGCGGCAGCACCACACCTGCCTCCGTCGGCTCCTCCCCCGTCCACGTCCGCCGGGCTTCCTCGGCCTTGTCGACCCGCTCGGCCGCGAGCAGTGGACCGAGCCGGAAGGACGCCCGGATCCGCCGCATCGCCTCGGACACCAGGTCGTCGGGCAGCTGGACCTTGGTCACCGGGAGGATGTCCGTGGTGGCGTGCACCGCCGCGTTCGGATCCATCAGCAGCGTCAGGTGGTGCGTCACCGGCTGGTCCGGGGTGCGCGCGGGCACGGCCAGGCCGTGGCCTTTGTCGATCGGGGTGAGATAGCCCCCGCCGCCCTGCGGCATGACCGCGTGGAAGAGTTCGTACGAGGTCTCCTGGTCGGGCCCGGTCGCCCCGGCGAAGTATCCGATGAGGCCGTCGCCGAGCCGCTTCTCGTTGCCGAGGCGGACCGGCCAGCGGTAGCCGTCGTACTCCTCCTCCGACTCTCCAAGGACCTGGTCCCAGCTCGGGTTGCTCAGCAGCGGCCCCTCGAGCTCGACGCCCAGATCGGCGCGCACCAGTGCGAGCGGGCGGCCGATGAGCCGCAGCGCAGAGCCGTCCTCCTGCGCCGCGTCGTCGAGGATGGTGTCGAGGGTCTGGTCGATGGTGTCGAGCAGACCGGTGAGTGCGGCGGCGGGTTTGTCCTTGAGGGTGCGGACGAACCGGGCCAGGTGCGGCATGGCGTCCTCGAACTCCGGGGCGTCGACGTCGGGGTGGGGCGAGCCGGGGAGCGGTAGCCACACGCTGTCGTCCGCGCCGTCGATGTCCTTGACGACGCGGAGCTCGCCGAGACAGACGCCGTCGGGTCCGTGGACGACGAGGGTCTGGTCGAGGTGGTTGAGCAGCAGCCAGCCGGCCAGGGGGTTTTCCGTCGTGGTCGCGCGGGCCATCGGCGAGAGCCGCTGTCCGTCCACGGCGCGTACGGTCTCCAGCCGCACGCGGGCGCCCTGAAGGAGACGCGGGCCGAGCTGGACGAAGCGGGCCGTGCCGATGAGGTCCTCGTGCAGGACGCAGTCAGGGGCAACGCTCTCCGCGAGGGTGAGGGAGACCTGTTCGTAGTTGCCGCTGTTGACGATGTCGTAGGTGCGCCCGAAGCGGTCGACGATGCGCAGGTCGTGAAAGGTGAACTGGCCGGCGCGCACGGGCTGGAACGGTGTTCCGGGGTCATCGGCGGGTGGTTCGAGCGGGCCGCCTTCCGGGACGCTCTGGATGTCACCGACGAGCCTGGCGACGGCCTCGGGGACGTGCACGGTGGTCCTGGCGGCGCCGTCCTGCTGGACGAGCCAGTCGTGGAAGCCGTCGAGGCGCTGGGAGAGCATTCCCGGGTCGCCGAGTTCCTCGCGCAGGGCGAGCAGGCCCTCGGTGGGAGCGCCGGAGTAGGTGTCGAGGTAGTGGTCGATCTGCTTCTGCAGAACGAACGGCGCGCTCGGGGTGAGGAACGCCCGGTTCTTGAAGGCGAGCCACCGCAGGTCGGCTTCGCCACCGCCGGGCTGGGCTCCCCGGCCGGACCATTCGTAGCGGCTGCCGTTGAAGGTCCAGTAGGTGGTGTCGTCGGCCTGGAAGGGCGTGGGGCAGTACTTCAGTTCGTATTCGAGGTGCATAGGCAGCCAGGGCTGCCGCCATGGTGCGGTGTACTCGGGGACGGGCCCGGTGACGGCGGCGGGGTCCTTGAGGGCCGCGTCGAGAGCGCCGGGGACCCGGGCTACCTGGTCCAGGAGGGCGAACTCGGCGAGCAGCGGGGTACAGGCGTCGGGGAGACCGGCCAGTCCGGGGCTGGGCGGAGTGGTGGGCCGGTCGTAGGTCGTGCCGCCGACGGTGATCCGGGTGATCAGGGCCTCGGGAAGGCGGCAGGGCAGCGGGGTGTCCCGGGTGAGGGGCTCCTTGGCACCGGTGTCCTTGATGAGCACGACCGGGTCGGCGGGGCGGTAGTAGGACTCGCGGGCGGTGCGCTCCAGCTGGTAGCGCGGGTCGAGTCCGCGTTCGGTCGCGTACTTCGCGATGTCGGCCGCGAGTTCCTCCGGGGTGCCTCCGGTGGGCAGTTGCCTCAGCAGCACGAACTGTTCGTCGAGCAAAGCCTTGGTCCGCCCGGCCAGGCTCGTCGCATCGCTCTCGTTGAGCTGGACATCAGCTGCGGCGTCGAAACCTGCGGGGTGCTCAGGGGTGAACGGGGGAACCGGCTTGTTGCGCAGCCACCAGATGTTCCACAGACGCTGCTGAGAGTGGCGGAGCCTGAGCGTGAGGTCGTCGTACTGCCTTTGGACATCGTTGAGTTCGGTCAGCCATCCGGGTTCCGGCGGCGGGGGCGGCAGCTCGTCGTCGCCGTCGACGGGGCGCGCGGTCACCTTCCAGACATGGCCGCCGTCGGAGCCGGAGAACCAGGAGTGATGGGTGAGGGTGTCGAGGTCCTCTTCGCCGTCGGCGGTGTCGAGTGTTTCGAGGGTGCCGTGGAAGAGGGAGCGTACGAGGTCCCCGGTGCGCGCGGACCGGGTCTGGCGGGCGGCCAGCCGGCCGAGGGCTTCGGCGCTGCTGCTGCCCAGCGTGAGGATCTCGCTGAGTTCGATGTTGCTCGGTTTGTCGGACTCGTGGGTGGCGCCTTCACGCTGCCAGTCGACTCCCAGCGCCGAGCCGCTGTAGAGAGTGCGGTCCAGGGCGTCGACGGCGGTGCCGTCGGGTGTGTCCCAGCCGAGGGCTTCGAGGAGGTTGGCCGTCCCGCTCGCGTCCGGCGGAAGCAGACCGGGCACGGACGCGGCGTGGTTGAGGTAGTCGAGTTCGTCGTCGCTGTACCAGCCGACGACGAAGTAGCTCAGTGTCGCGTCGGGCGGGTAGTTGTCCAGGTCGCCTTTGAGGTCCTCAAGGGTGTCATGGATCGAGAACACGTCTTTGTTGTACGGCTGGTAGGCCGCGAAGCCGGGCAGTCCGGGCCCGGCCGCGGTCAGGTGCGGCTTCTGGGCGGGTGGTTCGGTCCACGGTGCCCGGGTGAGGTCGTGGCGGCGGCCGAGGAAGGTCAGCTCCAGCGGAGCGCCCTCCGGCGTATCGGGGTTCGGGTGCTTGTTGGTGCCGTAGATGTCGTTGCCGTCGGCGTCCTGGACCGGGCGGCTCTCCAGGTAGTCGCTCTGCACGATCCACCCGACGGCTTTGCGGTCCGCCTCCGCCTCTGTGGTGCTGTAGCGCACGACCAGCCAGCGGTTGGGGACGAAGGGGAAGGTCGTCTCCCCCGTCGTCTGGTCGTGGTGTCCGTTGGCCAGCGCCTCGGGCAGCTGCCACTGGACGTAGACGCCTTCGCTGTCCGCGCCCATGGTCTCGGTGCCGACGCCGGGGGGCGGTTCCGCGCTCGCGCCCTCCTCGACCATGGCGTCGAAGTTCGGTGTCCACCGGTTGAACGTCTCGGCGGTGCGGGTCAGCCGGTTGACGACAAGGGCGTTCACCTTGACGGGGACGATCAGGTCCGTGGCGCTCATCGGGCGGTCTCCGTCCGGGCAGCGGTGCCGGTGGGGCTGAGGATTTCCTGTTCCAGCGGGGCGTTGACGAGTTCCAGGGCCAGTTGTCCGGGGTCCAGGTCGGTGAGACCGAACTCCCGGGCCAGGGCAGGCACCAGACCGCCGGTGCCGAACATCCGGAGCACCGCGGGTCCGGTGTCCGGGTTGGAGCGCAGGTGGAGGTCGAAGAGGCTGCCGGTGGCCGGGTAGTAGGTCTCCAGCGGGGTGCCGATCGGCGGGTCGGTGGCCAGGCTGCGCAGGCCGAGGCGGTTCCCGGCGTCGATGCCGTAGTGGATGCCCTGTCCCGGTTCGCGGATGACGACCTTGTCGGGAACGCCGTCCCAGAGGACGAGCAGGATCCTCTTGTCCGGTTTGGCGCGGCGCAGTTCGCTCAGGACGGTTCCGTCCTCGAGGTAGGCGGAGATCTTGATGTCCGGCCAGGCGGGGACGAGTTCGGAGTGGATGAGCAGCCCGCCGGCGGCCCGCTTCGTGTTGCCCGACCGGGCGGTGGCCCGGTTGAGTTCGGGGGCGAGGCGGCTGTCGACGGAGGTGTGTACACCGACGTCGGCGGCTCCGGCGACGAGCGCGTCCAGCCAGCCCTGGTCGAGGCGGAACATCCGGAGGGATTCCAGGGGCAGCATGCGCGGGTCGGGCACGAGGTGGTGGAACGGCACGCCCTGGAGCAGGCCGAGGCGGGCCTGCCAGGCGGCGATGGCCTCGGCGTTGCGTTCCGCGGTGGTCCGCAGCAGGGAGACGGTGCGTTCTTCCGCGAGTACGGACCTTGACTGTGTACGTGTCACTCTCGGCTGTGGTGTCCTGCGTCCGGCGTCGTCCGGGAGCTGGGGGCTCTTGAGGCCGGTGCTGAGCCGCTCGCGGAAGCGTGCGGAGGCGAGTTCGCGCAGTGCGCCGAGGGCGGGCGGGGCATCCGGGTCGACCGAGGCGCGCGCCGGGTCTCCGGCCAGCGCCATCAGTGTCGTCGCCCGGTTGGCGAGTTCGCGGCGGGCCCGGCCGACGGTGGTGGTGTATTCGGGGTCGGCCAGGCCGATGGTGCGACCGAGAGTCCAGGCGACGGCATAGCTGACGTCGAAGATGCCGTGCTCGGGCTCGTAGATGAGCGCGTGGTCGGAGGTGGTGTGTGGGCCGGGGCTGTGCTCGGTGGGGACGTCGAAAGCGGTGACCGGGGTGGCCGGGCCGCGGTACCAGGCGAAGGTGCGTTCGCCGGAGAGGGTCAGGTGAGGGACGGCGGTGTAGCCGAGTGCAAGGCGCTCGCGGACGTAGTCGTCCTCGGGGTCGTCGGTGATCGGTGCGGTAACCGGTAGGCGCAGGGCGAGCTCTTCGGGCTCCTCGGCGCCGGGGGCGACGAGGTTCTCCAGCAGCGTTCCGGGGTCGGCGGCGGGCCCTTCGCTGCTGGTGAAGCTCCAGCTGTGCAGCGAGCACAGGCGGACGGCCGTGGTGCCGCCGGGCAGGGTGCCGGACAGGCGTCCCTCGAAGCCTTCGAGGGAGACGAGGTGGACGGCGTAGTTACCGGGGTTGTGGGGGAAGCGGTTGGCGTTGACGACCGCGTACTCACCTTCTTCGAGGACTTCGCCGTCGGCCCGGGTCTTGTTCGCGTCGACGACCTTGCGGACGTGGGCGAGGTAGTACATCTCGTCGTCGCGCGGGGCGACCGCGTTGAAGAGGTCCGCCGGGACGTCGATGGTCTGGCACTTGCTCCGGGCCTCAGCCTCGTCGACGCCGCCGGGCGGCAGGTTCGGGCCCTTGACCCCCGCCTCGGCAGGGTTGCGGAGCTCCTCGACGGTGCGCAGCACGGTGTCCCCGGACGCGGCGGGGTCGTCGGGCAGTTCGTTCTCGCCGAAGACGAGCAGGGCGAGCCAGGGCGGGCGGGCCGGGGGCGGCTCGGCGAGGGTTCCGGCGAGGTTGCGTTCCCAGGGCAGGATCGACCGGCTGAGGGTGATGTGCGGCAGGGTCCTGGTGTAGGCGCCAGTGCTTTCGCGCGGCGGGTAGTAGGCGTGGACGGACGCTTCGCTGAGCACGAAGCGGATGGCCTTGATCTCGAAGGTCTCCTCCGACGGGAGCAGCTTGTCCTGGGCGTCCAGTTCGCCGTCGGAGTCGCTGAGGGTGTTCTTGACCACGACCCGGTAGTCGCCGGGGGTGGCACGCGGGATCAGGTGGTCGAGGAAGTGGATGCGCAGATCCGGTTCAGCGGTCACGGCCGGTCACCTCGTCGCGGTGGTGGTCAGGGGCGGGGTGGTCAGGCTGCGGCCGGCGAGTGCGGCGTAGCCGGTGAGCGGACTGTCGGTGCCGGCGCCGGGGCCGGCACCGAGCCGGGCGAGGGTGCTGAGCGCGGCGGTGCGGAGGTCCTTGACGGTGGGGGCGGCGACGGTTTTGACGATGGTCCGGATGCTCTGGTCGTCGGCCCGCGGCTCGGGCCCGGCGGGGGCGGACACGCGCAGGGGCATGCGGCCGTCCGGGAGTCCTTCGTAGGAGAGCGCCTGTGAGGTGACGGGCCCGGTGTCGGTGCCGTAGTCCGGCTTGGGGAGGGTGATCCTCAGGCCGGTGAGGCGGTTTTCGAGCAGTTGGTCGCCGTGAAGTGCATCACCGGGTTTGGCCAGGGGCTTGCCCCACAGGCCGGGGGCGACCGTGCCGGTGACCGGCTTGGCCACCCAGTGATGGTCGGTGGGGTGGAAGGTCGTGCCGTCCTTGGTGATGGTGACCCGGTGGGCTGAGGTGACACCGGTCTTCCGCATGGGGCGGATGTCAATGGTCCCCTCGTCGGACTGCTTGATCAGCCGTTCGTTGATGTACAGGTGTGAGGCGGGGATGCCGGCTTCGGTGGTGAAGGTGAATCCGGCCGAGGAGACGAGGGTCGGCTCCTTGGCGGCCGCACGCCGGGTGATCTCGCCCTGATCGGCGTCGGCGAGCAGGCCCTCGTTGGGGATGACCCGGGCGGGTGCGGGGATCTGGGTGCGGAACTCGGGCCAGTCCACGGCGGGGGTGCTGTCGCGGGAGGAGCCGAAGCCGAAGCTGAAGGAGATGAACCAGAGTTTGACGGTGGCCCGGCCCCCGAAGGGCGGCAGCCACAAGTGGAGGTCGATGCCGACCTCGACGGAGATGCGGACCCGGACGAACCAGACTCTGATGGTGGCCGCGACGCCGATGCTGATGCCGAGCCGGACGTCGAGGTAGAAGGGTTTCCACTGGACCAGCACGTCGAGGTGTGCGGTGAACCACGCGGAGAAGATGCCCTTGTCGTAAACGGCGGCCAGGCGTCCGCCGAACATGAACGCGGCGGGCGTGATCGCGGCGTATGCCTCGGCCCGCACGGTGATGTCGCCGGCCGGGGACCACACGAACCCGAGTCGTCTGGGCCGGGGGTAGTGTGTGGGGACGTTGTAGTCGGGGTGGTAGCCGCCGAGGCTGATGGCGAAGTCACCGGCGCGGCCTCCGCCGGTCCAGACGTAGACGGCGATGCCACCGGTGAGTTCGATGGACGGATCGAGCACGTAGCTGCCGGGCAGCAGAGCCACGTCCATGGACAGGCAGTGCTCGGCGGAGCTGAAACCGAGGCTCAGGCCGATGTTCACCCTGGCGATGGCCCGGGCGTTCGGGTTGAGGGTGCGCGGCAGGCTGACGGAGGTGCGGCCGAGCAGCATGGCCTTGACGGAGTCGCCGAGTTCGATGACGGCGAGGGCTTTGGTCTCGATGAAGCCGAAGCTGGTGAACTTCACTCCGGCGGCGATCCAGTACTGGCCCTCGGTGGGGCGGATCCAGCCGGTGGGTCCGGTCAGGGCCTTGAGTGCGTCCTCGGGGGTGTACGGCGTCGGGGCCGGCATGCCCGGCAGGGCCTGGGCCGCGTCCAGTCGTGCCACCAGAGGGAATTCGGCGATCTCGGCACCGGTGGGGACCTTCTTGAAGGAGCTGTTGATCCCGAATCCGGCGGAGAAGCCGGTGACGGTGAAGGGTGGCGGGCCGAAGACCGAGGCGCCGCCGAGGAGGGAGATCTCGCCGTAGATGAAGACGGAGTGCCAGCCTTCGACGCTGCGTGCCCACACGGCCTGGGCGCCGAGTTCGACCGCCATCGCCTGGACGAGGATCAGTCCGGCGAGTTCGAAGTCGAGGGAGGGGTCGTCGGGTGTCTTGTTGAGCAGGCCGCCCTTGAGGCCGATGAGTCCGTCGGCGGCAGTGGCTTCGATGTTCATGCCGTGCAGGAAGGGCAGCAGCGGGAAGCCGCCGCTCATGCCGACGTAGAAGCCGAGTCCGGCGACCTGCCAGGTGAGAGAACCGATCGTGACCTGGCCCTGGAGCTCGATCAGCAGGCCCTTTTTGCGGTCGTAGCGAAATACGATCGACGAGAGGTAGACCGGCCCGAACTGCTTGCCAATCACGAACTCGTATTCGAGCTTCGGCTTGTCCGGGCTCTCCGGAGCCGGTCCGAATTTCGGCGGGACGGTGATCACCAGCGCCGGGGTCGGATGGCCCATGACCGTGAGGTGGACCGCCGCACTCACGTTCTTGCCCAGCGGGACCCCTGCCGCCGCGTTCACCACCGGCAACTGCTGGAGCGGGCCGAGGTCGTACTCCGTGACGACCCGGTTGATCTTGATGACGTCTTCGGCGCTGAGGTTCTCGGAGACGTACATGATCTGGAGCGCGGGCAGGGACAGCAGCCCGTTGCCGATCATGGGTCCGACCACCGGCAGCCCGGAACCGTCCCAGTCCGTGCGGGCCCGGACCATGGCGACGGTGGTGGCCTTGGCTTTGCCGTCCTGGCCGGTGCGGCCGAGCACCGTGGTACGCAGCACCAGCAGTTCCACTGGGTTCGCGCCGGTGCCGTGGTCCACCGGCGCTTCGGCGGTGACCATCAGGTTGTCCATCTTGCCCATCGGGTGCTGGTGCAGCTGGACCCGCTCCAGCCAGTCGACCAGCGGTCCGGGCAGTTCGACGCCGTACTCGCCGAGGGCTTCGAGCAGCGGGGTGATCAGCAGCGGCGGTCCGTCGAGGGGCTGGGCCGTGCCGATGGACTCCTTGCGCAGTTCGGCGCGGAACTCCAGCGGGTCGGCGATTGCCCCGCCAAGCTGGAAGCCCACCCAGGGCCCGGTGCCGGGGCACCGTCCGGCCGCGGCCGCGGCCTGTCCGGCGGCCAGCAGGACCCGCAGTGACCGGCCACCGGACAGCCCGGTCAGGTCGACGCGGGCGACGGCAGTCTGGAGCAGCCAGGTCGCCGGGCTCGCCTCGAAGAGCAGCGCATCGACCGCGGTGCCCGCGGCGAAGAACCGGGCGCTGGCCGGCATCGCCTCACCGGCCAAAGTGACTTTGCCGGTCACTGTCAGAGCGGCGCTGTCGGCAGTCGCCTCACTGAGGGTCAGAATGCCGTTGGGCAGGTGCTCCAGGGACCCGGCCTCGCCGGTCAGCCCGAGCCGCCCGGTGTCGAGCTCGAACGTACCGGCACCCCCCGCCGGGAACAGTGCAACCAGTTCGTCGACCGTCAGCGCCATGGGTGACCCCTGCCTGTGGACACGGTTGAGTGAGGCGCCCGCGGAAATGCGGGGCCTCTGTGCCGGTATATGCCGTTACGGAAAATAAAATAGGCGAAGGTCACGGAAACATCAATGCGGAGCGTGCGGGCGGCACAACCATCCGGCCGATACGTCTGGAAAACATCGGCCAGGTACCTGGAAATGGCCACCTCTTTTCCGTCAAATGTTCTTTCATGTGAGGGGATTTATGATATTTTTCGGGTCACCGAAAGCGGACATCTGAGGGCTGTCCCATAAATGGCGGCCGAGGCAGGTGGGACACGATTGCCCGAGCTGGCAGCGGACGAGCGGTGGCAAGATGACGGTTTCGACCACCCCGAGAGGCCGCTCTCGTGCCCACCCCCACTGACTACCTTGCCCTTGCACGTACAGAGAGGGACGTCTCTGCCCTGCAGGGTCTCGCGCAGTGTCCGTACCCCTTCGTCTGGCAGGCCCTGGCAACCAATCCCCACACCCCGTCCGCCGTCCTCTTTGACCTGAGCGCAGCCCGCGACAGTGAGCGTTTTCAGCGTGGCCACTGATCGGGTGACGGGGGCGGGAGTGAGGGAGGGGTTCGCAACGCACAGGGCTCCCGTGCCGTTGAGGGAGGTGTTCGAAGTCTCAACCCATCGGCACAGGAGCCCTGTTGGTTCCGAATCCTGCCGCACTCGACCTCCCGCACGCCCTGGTCGAGTGGGTCACGATGCTCATCGTCACCCGTGAGGGTGAACGACGGTGCAAACTCCCGCCGCACCGGCGTGCGCCCGTCGCTCTGGTGTACCTGCGCCGCCACGACACCCTCTCCCGCAACGCATCCGGCTTCGGGATATCCGCCGGCACCGCCCACGCGTATGTCACCGCCGTGACCCGCCTGCTCGCCGAACGGGCTCCCGGCCTGCTCAAGACTCTGCGCGAGCACGATCCGGAGTTCGTCCTGCTGGACGGGACCCTCACCGCGTGCGACCGCGTCGGCGACAGCCGGGCGGACTACCCGGCCAAGCACCGCCGGCACGGCGTGAACGTCCAGGTCGTCACCGACCCCTCCGGTGAGGTGCTGTGGATCTCGCCCGCGCTGCCGGGCCGCACCCACGACCTGACCGCGGCCCGCACCCACCGGATCATCCGGATCTGCGAGCGTCAGGGCGTCCCGATCCTCGCCGATCGCGCCTACACGGGCGCCGGCCCACCACCGGCCTCAAACGACCGCCCGGCGGGGAGCCCACTCCCACTCAGCGCGCTGTCAACCGCACCCTCGCGCAAACCCGGGCCCCTGCCGAACGCGGCATGGCACGGCTGAAGTGCCGGCAGAACTTCCCCAGATCCCGCGTCAGCCCCAACCGCATGACCGTCATCGCCAAGGCCGTCCTCGCCCTGGAGAGCCAACGCTGAAAAGGCTCAGTAAGAGGACCCAGGTCGGCGATGTCTTGACCACTGGCCACGTAGTGGACATGGGCAAGCAGCAACGGCGAGCTCAGTTGCCCACGTACCAGAAGGCCGCACCGAGGAACACGGGCAGGGTGAAGGCTATTTGGAGGGCCCACGGGGTGGCCGTCCCGTCCTCCGGAAGGTCCGGGTTCTCCGCCCGGTCGGCCATGTACGCGCGAAGCGCCTTACCGTGCCCCAGGAAGCCCGTGGCGATCGCCAAGTTGATCGCGCAGTAGACGGGGAGCAATTCGGTGATGGGCCACTTGTAATTAAAGGTGAAGGTCATGATGGCGATAAACCCCGCAACCGGACCACAGGACACGAAGATCTTCTGCCCTCGGTTGGCCATCCCCGGGAACAGCGTCGCGAAATAGAGCGCCACGCCGGCCGCCGCGAACACCCACCACAGTGGAGAGGTCTTTTCTAGCATCGATATCCTTTCATCCATGGAGGCCGGACGAGCCTCTCGTGCGGCGGAATGGCGGCGAGGTTCTCACTCGCCGCCAATCCATTCGATCGTCCTACGCTGTGAACCAGCCTACGATGGCCGAAGTCGCGTTGTTGATCCCGCTGACCGCAGCCCTACCCACGTTGGTTTTGGCCATGGAGCTCGCCAGACTTCCCACGCCGCCGAGACCGATGCTCAGAGCCATACCGGCGACACCGACGACGACCTGCTTGCTCCCCCAGCCGAACGCCTTGGCGTTGTACAGGGTGCTGATCCCCGCGAAGACCAGTGAAGCCCCGCCCAGCGCGGCCGCCAGGGGCTGAAGGCCGGGTACGAACGCCGTGACGACCGCGGCCGCTCCCAGGCCCGCGCTGATCTTCGCCATGGTCGTGGCCGTTGCGGCGGCGGACGCCTGGGCCTCGTCCTTGAATTCACCGGGGTTGACGGTGTCGTTCGCCGCCGTATTGGCCGGATCGACATTGTTGGCCTTGTTCTGGCGAGCCTGTTCCGCCGCCTTCGCGGCCTCGGCAGTGATCTCGTCCTTTCGCATCTGCTCGGCGAACTGCTTGGCCTCGACAGCCGCGGCCTTCGCTTCTCCGGCGCTCTTGCCGGCGGCCGTCGCGGACGCGTACGCGCGGGCCGCCGAGGCCTTGGCGCTGTCGGCCGAGGCCACTGCAGCCTGGGCCGAGGCCGTGGCCTGGTTCGCGGAGAAGTTGGCCTGACGGCTCGCTGTGCGTGCGGACGCCGCCGCCGACGCCGCGGTGTTGGCCGAGCTCTTCGCGTCCGCGGCGGACTTGTCGGCGGACGCGGACGCGGCGGCTGCCTGGTTCGCGTACACCTTCGCGTCCTGCGCCGACTTGGCGGCCTTCGAGGCCCAGCCCTGTGCCTCCGTCGCAGCTTGCCGCGCCAGGGCGGCCGCCTGGGCGGCCTCGGCGGCGTCCTTGTAGGCGTCGGCGGCGATGCGCGCCGCCGAGTTGATCTGCGTGTTGATGGACTCCACATGGGTCGTGGTGTCGCGGTCCGCCTCCTGCGCCTTGTAGTAGGCGTAGGTGACGAACTGCTGCACCATCCACTGCGGGCCCTCGAGGGCGGCCTGGGCCGCGGCCTCCACATTGGGCCCCGCGCCGTTCAGCGCGGCCAGTGTCGCCGCGCGGTCGTCTTCGGTCTTCGCGGTCGAGTAGTCGACGAGCAGGAACTTGTGCAGGGCCTGGACACTGCCGTTGTCGAGCGCCGCGCTGGCGGCGGCGGTGACAGCCTTGCCCGCGCCGTTGAGGGTTTTCAGCACGGCCGCCCGGTAGTCGTCCACCTGGACGTCCATGGCACCTTGGAGCAGGAAGTTGCTGACGGCCTTGGGGTCGCTGCTCTCCAGGGTCTTCTGCGCGGCCTCCGAGAGTACGACCCTGTTCTGCTTGGCCAGCGTGAGGACCTTCTCGCGGTCGTCGAGTCCCGCCGCCTTCGTGTATCCGCTCTTCGCCCAGTCGACGACCCCCTGGTCGCCCGCGGTCAGAGCCTCTTGTGCCCCCTGCCGCGTCCAGGCCCCCGCCGAGTCCATCAGGGTGAGCGCGGCCTTGCGGCCGAGCGCGGCGGCCTTCGCGGAATCCGTCTCGGCCTTCGCCCGGGCCAGCAGGTCCTGGGTCTCCTTGTTCGTCGATTGCTCCTGGGCCTGGAGCTTCTGGGTCAGGGCCTGGTACTGGCCCTCCTGGGACTTGAGCTCCTTGGCCACCTCGATGGCCAGAGCACGCTCCTCGGCGAGCTGGGCGGCCTCGGTGTCGCGGGCGAGCTGGGCGATGCTCTTGGCCTTCTCGACCGCGCCGCCCGCTTCCGCGGCGGCGGCGATGGCCGCGTTGGCGTTCGCCGTGGCCTTGTTGGCCCACTCCACCGCCTGTCCGGCGTGTGCGGCCGCGTCCTCGGCCGCCGCCGCCGCGGCGTCGGCGTGCATGGCCGCGCTGCTGGCGGCGGTGCCTGCCTCGCGGGCCGCGGCCGCGGCCCGGCCGGCGAGGGTCGCCGCCCGGTTGGCCGCGGCCGTCGCGGTATTGGCGGCGGACCGGGCGAGGGCAGCCGCCTTCCTCGCGCGCTCGGCCTGCGCCTGGGAGACCCCCGAGGCCTCGGCGGCGTCTGCTGCCGCCTCGGCGGAATCGGCGGCGTTGCGCCCCGCGCGCGCCGCCGCGTTGCCCGACTCCTGGGCCGACACGCCGGCGTCGGCGGCGTACTTGGCCGCGTCGGCGGCCCGGCGGGCCAGCTTCGCCGTGTCGCGGGCGGTCTTGGCGGCTTCGCTGGCCGCGCCCGCCTTGCTCGCGTCCTTGGAGGCCTCGGACGCCGCGGTGAAGGCGCGCACGGACGCCTTCGACGCGGCTGCCGCCGCACCGGCCGCGGCCTGGGCTGCACTGGAGGCCGTCTGCGCGGCGGAGATCGCCGTCCGTGAGGCCGAGATCGCCGTTCGGGCGGCATCGGCAGCGCCCTGGGCGGCGTCCGCCGCGCGTCCGGCGGCACGCGACGCCTTGACCGAATCCGCCTGCGCGTTGGCGCTCTCCTCGGCAGCCTTCAAGGCCGCCTTCTTGGCCTCGGCGGAGGCCGCTTCGGCCCGTTCGGCAGCCTCCTTGGCGGCCACCTTCGCTTCGAGGGCCCGGCGTCCGGCGCTCTCGGCCTGGTCCACAAGCTGACCGATCGTCAGCGACTCCTGGTCACGCGCCCGCGCCAGGTACTGGTCCTTCTCCAGCAGGCGGGTGACGTCGGCGGGCGTCCCGTCGAGGGCCCGGTTGACCGCCTGGGTCAGGTTCGGCCCGGCGCCATTGAGCAGGGTGAGGGCCTCGACGCCCTGGTCTTCCTCGCGCGCCTTGTACTGGCCCGACTGGAGGAAGGCGTCGAGGGCCGTGGCGGAGCCGTCGTTGAGCGCCTTGTTCGCCTCGCGGGCGACCGCCTTGCCGCCCTTGCCCATGACGGTGAGCACCGCGGCCCTGCGGTCGTCGGCCAGGGGGGCCTTGTAGCCCTCCGTCACGAAGGTGTGCAGTTGCGCGTCCGTGCCGGAGAGAGCCTTCTGGACCGCCGCCCTCACACCGGGGCCGGCGTAGTTGAGCATCGACAGGACGGCGACGCGTTCGTCCTCGGTGCGGGCACGGGCCATCCCCGTGTCGAGGAAGGACTTGAGGTCGGCGTTGCCGCCGACGAGGGCGGCCTCGGCCTCCTGACGCACCGCGCGGCCACCGAGCTGCCACGCGTCGAGGACCTGGGCGCGCGCGTCGTCGGGCAGGCCGACCTCGGCCGCCGCCGCGGAATCCGCCCAGGCCGTGCCGAACACACTCAGGGCCACACCGAGGGCGATCCCGGATATGCCAGTACCGCGTCGCCGTTTGAGGCGACTTCCGTTTCTCATAACTGAGTTGACTCCACGTTGTCTCGATTGACGGGTGAAATGGGTGGTGGGGAGTGCGCACGCATGCCCGTGCAAACGGGATTGGCAGGGCTGGCCGCATCCACGCCGAAACTCCAAAGGAGCGAAAAGAAGCGCAACGGGACGCGGACCGCATGCATGTGTCATGACGCCAGTCGCGCGCTCATGGGCCTCCGCGACGACGAAGCCCTGCCGGAACGAGCCGGACCGGACAACCCCGAGGACGGCGACCGCCGTCCACGACGGCAGGCGGAGCCGGCCGCTCCCGAGACGGGCCGTGACCCGGGCGCCGGAACGCGGACTCCCCCCGGGCTGGCACGACCGTATGCCCGAAGCCACGGAAAATCAACTGAAGTTGATTGGTCATCATCCAGCGTTGATAAAGCTGAGTTCAGTCGCTACCTTCTCTCGGGGGAAGGCCCTCGCCGGCCGTCGATGGACAGGTCCGGCTGTTCGAGTGCCCTCGGACCCGGTTGCCACGGACCCGAGCACGGGTCACGGCACGGCTGCGGCCTGCCCCGCCAATTCCGTCACACGGCCATGCGTGCGCCTTCGCACGCCTTCGTGTGCGGCCAGAAGTTGTAGAGTTGACGAGGACGAGGACACATGCGCATGAAGCTTTTCTCACGGACTACCGCGGGTGTCGTTGCAGGTGTCGCGGCCATCGCCGTTGGCGTGGCGATTCAGGGCGGGGTGTTCGTGGCCAGTGCCGCCGCTGCCGGTGATCCCCTGCCTCCGGTCGCGGTGGAGACCTTCGAGTACCCGGATGCCGCCAAGATCTTCCAGCAGCGCGGCATCAAGTTGAAGAGCGGCGACGGGCACATCATGCTCGCCGCCTGTGGCGAGCCCGGTCTCATCGAGGTCCGAGCACGCCGCATGCAGGACATCGACACCGTCGGACACGGCCTCTTCTGCTTCCGGGTCACCGGCACCACGGGGCGCCTCGACCTCGAACTCCCGGCCGTCATCGGCGCCAAGGGCAACGACTACGCCGTCAAGGTCAACATGGTGACCCCGACGGAGACGTCGACGGAGGAGAAGTCCTTCGACCTCAACAAGAACGCCTGGACCAATATCGGCGAGACGGCCGACCCCCAGGGCCGCGACTTCACCCTGCTGCAGATCACCGCAGCCAAGTAGCCCCTGAAGCACCGACCGCCCTGGCGCTCACGGTCGCGCACCGAATCCCGATTCGTAAGGAAGTCCCACATGCATGCTCCACGTCCGCGCACCGCGCAGATGACCTGCCTTCTCGCCGCTGCCGCCGCAGTCGCCGCGGGCCTGATATCGGCCGGCCCCGCTCAGGCACTCAACGGCCCGGATGCCACAGCGGGGCAGTACACGTCAGTCGTGAAGCTGAACGTCGGCGGCGAGACCAATAGCCGCGGCTGCACGGGCGCCCTGGTCGACGCCTCCTGGGTCCTGACCGCCGCGAGCTGCTTCGCCGCCACGCCGGGTGACGCGGTCCCGGCCGGCAAGCCCGCTCTGAAGAGCGTCGTCACCCTCGGCGACACGAAGACCATCGAGATCACCGAGCTCGCCCCGCGTACCGACCGCGACCTGGTCCTAGCCCGCCTGGCCACCCCCGCGGCCGGATTCACGGGCATCAAGCGCGCCGGCGCCGCCCCCGCTACCGGGACCGACCTGACAGCGGCCGGGTTCGGCAGGACGAAGACCGAGTGGGTCCCCGGCAGGCTCCACACCGGAACCTTCACCGCCGGCGCCATCGGCACCACCACCCTGACCCTCAGCGGTAAGGGCACCGACGTCCTGTGCAAGGGTGACACCGGCGGCCCGCTCCTCAACCGGGCCGGTGAACTCGTCGGAATCAACTCCCGCTCCTGGCAGGGCGGATGCCTCGACACCGACGCCGCCGAGACCCGCACCGGCGCCGTTTCCGTCCGTACCGACGACCTCCGCGAGTGGATCGACGGGTACCGCGCCCGCTCCTCGGGCTGGAAGACCGCTACCGCCGTACAGTCCGGCAGCAGCCTCTACCAGGGCATCCGGCTGCCCGACGGCTCCTGGACCGGCTTCGCCGATGTCCAGAGCCAGGCCGGCAGCATCGGGGGCGTCCGCTCCTCCGCCGTCGTCGGCATGAACGGCGACACCCACGTTCTGGCCATCAGCAACAACGGTGGTCTCTTCCACACCATCCGCAAGGAAGACGGCACCTGGGGCACCTTCGGCGACGTCTTCGGCGAGGCCGGCGCCCTCGCCAACCTCACAAGCGTCACCGCCGCCAACATCGGCTACGACCTCCACGTCGTCGCCGTCGCCGACGGCAAGGTCTTCCACACCGTGCGCAACGCCGCCGGCCAGTGGAGCAAGTTCGGCGACGTCGCCGGCGCCGCCGGACCGATCGGCAACGTCACGGCCGCCGCCACCGCCAGCACCGGGGGCCAGCTCCAGGTAACCGCCATCAGCGGCGGCAAGGCCTACCACACCCTGCGCAACACCGCCGGGCAGTGGACCGGATGGGGCGACGTCGCCGCGGCTGTCGGCTCCACCACCGGCCCCATCAGCGCCGTCACCATGGCCGGCACCGGAAACGACGCCCAGATCGTCATCGCCACCGACGACGGCACCCACCAGTACCACGCGATCCGCAACGGCAACGGCACCTGGACCCCCTTCGGCGACCTGAAGCCCATCATCGGCACCGTCACCGCCAAGTCCATCGCCGCGGCCCCCGTGAACGGTGAACTCCAGTTCGCCGTCACCACCGCCGACAACAAGGTCCTGCACACCACCCGCCACACCGACCGCACGTGGGACGCCCCCACCACGGTTCCCCTCCAGGGCCTGCCCGCAGCCCCCGGCAGCATCGCCATCACCCCGACCTGG
This sequence comes from Streptomyces sp. NPDC001373, assembly GCF_042895815.1. Classification (NCBI taxonomy): domain Bacteria; kingdom Bacillati; phylum Actinomycetota; class Actinomycetes; order Kitasatosporales; family Streptomycetaceae; genus Streptomyces; species Streptomyces sp. NPDC001373. The sequence continues at coordinate 18,744 of NZ_JBIAWQ010000031.1, read as the reverse complement.
ACCCCGTAACAGCGGCACGGATGGTGATGCCGGCCGGCCGTCGGCATCACCACCGGGCGGCACCCTCCGATCCCGCACCTCTCCGGAATCCGCGCGTGGCCGTGAAGCCCGTCCTGAAGGAAACCCCATGTCTGACACCCGTCCGCGCCCGGTACGGATGACCTGCCTGCTCGTCACCGCCACCGCCGTCGCCGCCAGCTTGATCTCAGCCGGCTCCGCCCGGGCCCTCGCCGGCCCCGAACCCGCTCCCGGCCAGTACGCCTACGCCGCCAAGCTCACCATCGGCACCGAGACCGACAGCCGGGCCTGCACCGCCACGCTGGTGAACGCCCGCTGGGTCCTGACCGCCGCCGCGTGCCTCGCGGCCAAGCCCGGTGACGCGATCGCGGCCGGGCGGCCCGCGCTGGCGACCACGGCCACCTTCGCCGGAGGCCAGACCCGCCAGGTGGTAGAGGTCTCCGCGGGTGCCGACGACCGCGACCTGGTCCTGGCCCGTCTGTCCGCCCCCGTCACGGACATCGCCCCCGTCAAGCGCGCCGCCGCCGCTCCGGTGGTCGGAGCGGACCTGACCGCAGCCGGATTCGGGCGCACGAAGGCCGAGTGGGTCCCCGGCAAGCTCCACACCGGCACCTTCACCACCAACACCACCGACGCCGCCACCCTGGCCATCACCGGCAAGGGCACCGACGCCCTCTGCAAGGGCGACACCGGCGGCCCGCTCCTCAACGCGGCTGGCGAACTCGTCGGCATCAACTCCCGCTCCTGGCAGGGAGGCTGCTTCGGCGAGGCGGAGACCCGTACCGGAGCCGTCTCCGCCCGCACCGACAACATCGGTCAGTGGATCGACCAGGTCATCGCCCCCCGCAACAGCAGTCAGGTCTCCCTGCTCGCGGTTGGCGGCGGGGCCATGTGGAAGCAGACCGGCGACCTCGCGTACGGGGAGTACGAGCAGTCCTGGGCCAAGGCGGACGGGCTGGACGTCTCCCGGGTGAGCACGGTTCGCCACGGCGATCAGATCCGCGCCTACGCCATCGCCGGCGGACGGGTCTACGGCCAGGACTTCGACACCGGCACCGGCAAGTGGTCGGGCTGGGGCGAAGTCCCGGGGGGCGCCGCCGACGCGAAGGACATCACGGCCTCGCTCGTCGGCGACACCGTCCACGTGCTGATCGTCGGCTCAGAGGGCAACCTGTACGCGCAGGCCGCCGACTACCGGGCCGGCCGCTGGAGCAACGTCTGGACCGCGGTCGGGGCGACCGGGCTCTCCCACATCACCAGCGCGGTCTCCGGTACGACGGTGCGCGTCGTGGGCATCGGCGGCGGTGAGGTCTACAACCGCGACTTCGACACCCGCAACGGCAGCTGGAGCCCATGGGGCGCGGTCCCGGGAGGCGCGGCCGGCGCCGTCGACATCGCCTCCAGCACCACCGGCAACAACGTCCACGTACAGATCATCGGCTCCGACGGCGCGATCTGGACCCAGTACGGCAACTACGACGCGGGCCGCTGGAACGACAAGTGGACCAAGGCCGGTGGCACCGGCCTCACCCGCATCACCAGCGCTGCTTCCGGTGACTCCGTCGAGCTCTACGCGGTCGGGGCCGACGGCAAGATCACCCATGCCACCATGAACGCCGCCGACGGGGCCTGGACCGCCTTCCGCGACGTGTCGGGCGGCCTCGCGGGCGCCTCTGACATCGCGGTGGCGGTCTCGGCCGCCCCCTCGAAGGTGACCCTGGCAGCGGGTGCGGCCGACACGATGTCCGCCCAGAGCGGCACCCTGGCCACCGGCGCCTTCGGCGCCCGGTGGGACGGCGTCGGCGGCGCCCCCATCACGGCACTCACCAGCGTCGACACCGGCACGGTCATCCGCTACGTCGGCGTCGCCGGCGGCAAGGTCTACGACCGCGTGTACGACCCCCGGGCCAACACCTGGGCCAACTGGTACGACGTTCCCGGCGGCGCGGCCGGTGTGAAGGGCGTCTCCGCCGCCATGATCGACAACGTCCTGTACGTCCAGATCATCGGCTCGGACGGCAACCTCTACACCCAGACCGGCGACTACAACGCGGGCCGCTGGAACGACAGCTGGACCCCGGTCACCGGAGTCACCGGCCTGACCGCCGTCACCAGCGTCAAAGCAGGGCCGTTCGTCCGCCTGTACGGCCTCGCCAACGGCAAGGCCTACGGCCGCGACCTCGACACGCGCAAGGGCACCTGGTCCGTATGGGGAGAGATCCCCGGCGCCATCACCGACGCCAAGGACATCGCCGCCGCCCGCGTCGGCCACACTGTCCAGGTCCAGGCCATCGGTGCGGACGGGGCGCTGTACAACCAGAGCGCCGACTACCTGGCCGGGGCGTGGAAGCCGTCCTGGACCAGGATCGGCGGCAGCGGCCTGACCCGCGTCACCAGCGCCTCGGCCTCGAACAACGTCCACGTCTACGCCACCGGAGCCGACGGCAGGGTCCAGAGCACCATCCTCGACACCGCGACGGCCGGCTGGACCAGCTGGCGCCAGGTCCCTGGCAGTCTCAGCAGTCCCACTGCCATCACCGCCACCGCAACCAGGTGACACCGCGCCGAACCGGCTCCGCCCCGCATCGGGATCTCGTTCCCACGATGCGGGGCGGAGCCCTCGCCGCATCGGCAGCGTGACGCACAACCGCTCAAACGTGGGCTGATCCCTGTAATCCACGGTTGATGAAACCGAGCTGAAGTCGCTACTGTTCGGCATTCAAGTACGCCATCGGCTACGAGTCGACATCGAGTGAGGAGCGGGAATGAACGAGAGGTTCGCTGTGGACCCCGTCAGGACCGTCCGGCTCATCACCTCCCTGCTTGAGCGCGCCGGGCTGGACTCCGGGGACGTTCTCCGCGTGGAAGGCGAGGGCGGGCTCTCGTACGCCTCGGGACTGCCCGAGGAGGATGTCCGGTCGCTGCTGCGCGGTGAGCCGCCGCAGAGCGACGGCGGTGGGCCGGATCATGCGGAGGATCGCCAGAGCCGCGTGGTCGCCCGTATCGTCTTCCTGCGCCGCACCCGGCTCCGGACCTCCGCCGATGGGCAGCGGCGTGCGTACTCGCTGGCGGACATCGCGGCGGGAGCGGGAACAAGCGCGCAGTGGCTCGACAAGATGATCAAGACGGGGAAAGCCCCGAACCTCGATCACGCGGCCGGTATCGCGAGCTTCTTCGGAGAGAGCATCGAGTTCCTGCTCGCTCCGCCCGCCGAGGCTCTGGACCGGGTGCTGCAGCGAATCCACAAGGACCTTCTGGAGCAGACCGTCGCCCGTCAGGACCGGGACATCCGGCGTCTCAAGGACTCGGGCGCCGCCGGTTCCCCCGGTAGCGATCTCGGGGTTGTCGGCTACGCCGCACGCGCACTCGCCGATGTTCCGGACGACACCGCACAGCCGATCATCGCCCTCATCGAATCCATTGCCCGGCGTTCGCGCGAGGAGCGGGCCAAGGAGAGCCGGGCCGACGGCCTCGGATAGCCGGGCCCGGACCACCGGTCTCGCGCCGGGTCGCCCCCGTATCCGACCCTCACGGCCATCTCCCTTCCGCACGGCGGTCGTTCGCCCGGTAGCCGTTTAAATAGTCCCTGGCCTGGGATGATGGGTTCCGGGCCGCAGTTGCTTGCGATCATGGCAGTGGCTACTGTCGCCGACAGGTGAGGACCGGCCCCAGGACCTGTCCCTCCCGCGGACGGGAAAGCGGTGTGCACTGACCAGCACGCCGTGCGTCCGCTCAGAGTCGGCGGAACGGGGCACCCCGCGAGGGGATGCGTCCGGGTGGGGGAAACATGTGGGACGCGATGGACACATCCCGAAAAATGAGACGTCACCGGGACGAACTGTTCGCGGGAGCGGAGCGACCCTTTGCACAGGATCCGCATGGATTGCTGCGGGCGATCTGCGCGTACTTGACCGAGAGCAGCGGCCGCGAGGTCCGTCTCATGCTGGAGGCGTTCCCTCCTGACACGGTCAGCGGGCTGTGGCTCGACCTGGGTGACCACGAGGTGATCGCGGTGGAGAAGAACACCCTGGCGATCCATCAGATGGTGATCTTCGGGCACGAGTTGTGGCATCGCAAGGAAGACCGCCCCGGCAACGCGGCCGGCGAGGCCGCTGCCGCGCGCACGCTCGGGGACCGGTGGCACCTCGGCGACGCGGTCGCCCATGTCGCGGCGCGCACCGACTACGACCTCGAGGAGGAGCGGCGTGCGGAGAGGTTCGGCCGCATGCTGGCGGCGAAGTTCCGGCCCTTCCTGACCGGAACGCGCGGCAGCCTGCCCCCCGGTGACGTGGCCGGCCGCATCTGGGCATCCCTGGCGGGCTGATGATGCGGGAAGGTGTCAGCTACTACATTCCCGCCGCCGTACTGGGCGCCGCCCTGCTGGCGAGGCTGCCCGGGCTTTTGCGCGGGTGGCGCAGCGCGACGGTGCGATTGGTGAACGCCTTGCTGTTCCTGCCCTGCGCGGGCTTCGTCCTCAGTTCCCCGCCGACCGTCGCGGCGGTCAACCGGCTCTCCGGCATCAGCAACCTCTCGGCTCTCCTCGTCCACTGCATCATGACCGCCTTTTCGTGCGCGTCCTTGATGCTGCTGGCCTACTGGCGGGAGGAGTCGGGAGATCGCGCCCGTACGCGTCGGCGCGTGCGGGCGTGCACAGCGGTCTGCTGCGCCGTGATCACGGCCCTGGTGGTCCTCTTCGCCCTGGGCGACGCCCCGGTGGAGCGGCCGCGGGACTTCGACACCTACTACGCCACCACCCCGTTCATCAGCGCGATGCTCGTGCTCTACCTGCTCGCCTACGTCTTCGCCGCCGTGGCCATGACCATCATGTGCGGGAACTGGATGCGTGACGTCTGCACGAGGCCGACGCCCGGGGCCAGGACCGCGGTCGAGCGGTCCCTCCGGGTCGGACTGATCGTCCTGGTCATCGCGTCAGTGGTCAACATCGCCTTCGGCTCGTTCAAGCTGGCGGCCATCGCCGCGCGCTGGGCGGGCCGGGACTGGGACGCACTCAACGAAGGCCTGTCGCCCCTCATCTCGGTCTCCGGGATGATGATCGGCATCGGGCTCCTCGTACCGGTGTACGGACCCGGGCTGATCGACCGGGTGTGGCACCCGCTGGTCGGCATCTCCGCGCTGAGGCCCCTGTGGCAGCTGGTCGGCCGCACCGGGCCGAGCCCCGGCAGCGGCCTGTTCCTCTCGCCCCCCTGGTATGCCGGACCCGAGCAGGTCCTGCTCTACCGGATGACCACCATTCACGACTGGATGCTCGAAATGTGCGCCTACTGCGCGGACGAGACGCGTGAGCTGGTCTACCGGCAGAGGAAGGAGGACGGGGCCACGGAGCGCGAAGCCGTGGCCGCCGGCCTCGCCGTCATGTTCGAGGCGGCGGCCGATGGCCGCGCCCGCAAGGCGACGCCCGAAAAGGAGCAGAACCACCTCGTGGTGGCCGCCATGCGCTCGGCGGAGGCCGAGGACCGCGACCTCCTGGTCTCGATCTCCCTGGCCCTGACGGAGCGCAGGGGCCGGCTATGGAGTCGGTGACGTCAGTCGTTCCCTGACCGCCGGGATGACGCGCTGTCCGTACGCGCCGGCACGTGGACCACGCACGGCGGCGAGCCGGCCACCCGGGCGAGCTGGCTGGCCCGGTAGGTGGCCTCGGCCTCCAGCAGCGTATTGCGGACCTCGCCGTGGTGGCGGGGATCGGTCTCCCCGCGCGCCATGGCCTGGTCGACGAGGAGGTCGATTGCGATGCCGTTCCCGGCCTGCATCGTGATCAGCCCGCCGTTGCCGGAGGCCCGCTGCATGGCGCGCAGGATCTTCCCGCCGTCGCTGTAGAACACGCCCGCTATGAATGATCACGGTTCATGGGTCGGGGAGATCCCACGGACGACCAGCGGGCGGCACCGGAGCCGTTGTTGCCGAAGGGGACGAGGGAGGGTCGGCCGCCGGTTCGGTCTCGGCGGCGACTGATCGACGGCATACGGCTTCAGGTCCGGACGGGTGTGCCGCGGCGGGACGTGCCTGTCGAGTACGGGCCGTGGGGCCGGGTCCGTGACCTGTTCCGCTGTGCTGCGAACACGGTCATGGGGGTGGCGGTGACGGCCGGGTCTCCGTCGCGGGAAGCGGGCTGGAGAGTTGCCTGGACGGCTGCCTTCAGCGGGGGACCGGAGGTGTGACCGGCAGTGGGAGCCTGGCAAATCGGACACCCCTCATCGTCCCTGGTCAGCCTTGGTGGGCAAGCCTGCTTTCGGCGAGAACACCTCTTACCTCGCGATAGCCGAGGGGAGAGGTCTATCCGTATCCCGGGGGCCGGCGGCCGCGCGGAGGGGTACATGTACGGGTATGGCTCGTGAACGGATCCGGTGGCCTCTCGTCGTGGACCGCGCTCGGGAGATCGTGGACGGGTACGCGCCGCTCAAGGTCACGCTGCGACAGGTGATGTACCGGCTCGTCTCCGAGGGCGTGCTGCCGCACACACCGCCGATGTACCGGCGGCTGTCCGCGCAGCTGGCCCAGGCCCGGCGGGAGGGCCGCTTCCCCGACCTGATCGACACCGTCCGCGAAGTCCACGTCCCGCCGGCCTGGCCGGACGCGGACGCGTTCGTCGCCGAGATGCCCACCTGGTTCCGCCTGGACCGCACGGCGGGCCAGGAGCAGGCCCTGTACGTCGCGGCGGAGAAGGACACTCTCCGGCAGCAGCTGACCGGCTGGCTCGAGTTCGCAGGCACCCCCGTGCTGGTCCGCGGCTTCAGCTCCCAGTCCTACACCGGCGTTGTCCGCGACCGCGTCGCCCACGAGCACCGCGAAGCCCACCTTGCGGTGGTCGGCGACTTCGACTGCTCGGGCGAGGACATCGAGCGGGACGAGGGGCCGTTGTAGGCAGGGCCTGTGCCTGTACGACGGGCCCGCCCCGGTCGGCTTGTCCGGGTGTGGGCCCGTCGTGGTGCATGTGCCGCTGCGGCGGTGCGCAACCCCGCCGGGCGCGGCCAGGGCCCGTCACAGAAGCCGCCGGTGTGGGCCTCTGCGTCGCGGCTGCTGTCCGGCCCACCGGTCACCGACCCGACGGAGCGCCGGGCTCGCACCGGCGGCCAGCTCCCCGTACCGGCCGTCGGATCGGAAAGCCGGGTTCGGCGGGGAACCGCCGGTGGTTGAGTAGGAGCGCCCATCAGTGTCGCCCCCTTCTCTGAGGCGGCTCTGCCGACACGGTGCGGGGGCCTTCGGCCGGGCCGTGCGTGCACGGGAGTTCCGGGGGAATGGGAAGGCCCAGAGGTGATGACCGTGGTTCCCCTGAGCAGCGCCTGCGACACCCGGACGGGTCGGCGGTCAGGGGCCGGTGAGTTCGCTCGTGCTCCTGATCTTCTTCCGCTCGATGGTCCGCTCGTCCTGGGACAGCCGACTCGGCGGTCCACCGCCATCAGGCGAAGCTTCCTCACCTGGGTGGGTGATAGTCAGTACAGCGGCGCCTGCGGCATGTGGTGCTCCGGCCAGAAGGGGTCGTGCGGAGGCTGGGGTGGGTTGGCCCTGGACTCCGCAGCGGCCTCCGCGAGACGGCTCGGCCATTCCACTGCCCACATCAGGGCGACCGTTGCGACGAGGGGCCAAAAGCCGGCGATGTGCAGCAGGCCGGTGAGCCACACGATGAGCCAGAGCACGAGCGCGTTGACCGACACGAGGATCAGCGACGCCACTCCGGGCACGGGCAGCGTAAGGGTCAGCCGGAACCGCAGATGGAACAGGGCGGCGACGACGGCGAGCGTCAGCCACTGCGTGCCCGGGGCTTCCACGCCGTCCAGCCACACTGCCGCGAGTGCCAGGCCCGCCAAGCACGAGAGGTAGCCGGTGAGCGAACGCAGGGCCCCGGGGCGGCGGCGCTTCACCGGCACGGCGAGCACGAGCAGCAGCACTGTCTTCACGGCCGAGACGACGAGCCCGGCGGTGACGAGGGCCTTGAGCCCACCGCCGAGCTCAACGTCCAATCCCAGCAGGGCACCCAGCTTCACCCCGGCCCACAACCCCGCAGGCCCCACCACTGTCAGGACGACGGCCGACAACACCATGCCCAGCCCGACATGGCCGAAATGCCTGCGCAGAGGCGCGAAGAACTTCCAATCGGAGCCATCCCAATCGGGCTCCTCCGCGATGCGCCGCTGATTTCGCACCATGGCCCGCCCCAGCATTCGCTCCAGGGGCATGGGCACCAGCATGACGGTGGCGGTGAACACAGCAGCGAGGCCGACCACGAGCCCCACCCGCTCGCCCACGGTGCCACCCACCCGTAATTGACCCACAACCTCTGAGGCCACGTACACTCCGACGGCCGCGCACCCCAAGCTCCTGATGACCCGCCCCGTTGTCTTCATGGAGCCAGAGTCCCGCCCGGAACGCCGCGACGGAACCCCACCGACACGGTCGGTCGGGCGGCGGACCGACCCGGTTGGGCCGCCGGGCGTTGACTGGTGGCCGACGTCGTCCTCGCCGAAGCCGACCGCGACCTCGCCACCGCCTCGCACGGCACCGTCCACTGCGCCCAGAGGCGGGCCCGCCTCATCCGCGCCCTCTACGAGCGCCTCGACCGCCTCACCAAGGCCGCACCCAGGCCCCTCAGGTCCCTGTGAGCCACCGCGCCCGGAGACCGGCTCCCGAAGGCGCGGTGCTGGCACCGTCCCGGCCGGATCCGGCCCGGGACCGAAGCACCACCCGGCACCGAGAGGATCACCATGAGCACCGCAACCATCGAGCTGCGCCGCTTCCTGACCATCACCGGCCAGCGCTTCAAGGACGGCCAGTCCGCGCCCGAGATGTTCTCCCCGGCCGTGGACGCCGCCTGGCACGAGATGCTCGGCACCCCCGCCTACAAGGTCCTGTGTCAGGAGACCGCCGGCCAGCCGATCCGCCACGTCGCGAACAACGGCCACGACCCGATCGCCTGGGTCACCGCCTACGAAGCCGCGTACGGTCCGCTGCCGGACATCTGGTTCACCGACGCCCACGGCACCGTCGACGAGCCGGCCCTCGCACGCTACCGCGAGACCGGCACCGTGGTCGCCGAGTGGGACTGCGGCCCCGCCGGCGGCGACGGCGACGACGCCGCGCCCGACCAGCCGGAGACCGCCCGCCGGTGACCACCGGCCACACCACGCCAGCGCCCCGGCCACCGCCGGGGCGCTGCGCCTCGTCGAAGCCAGCACCACCACCCCGACCACCATCGACATCACGGCGTACGTGCGGCAGATGACCGCCCACTGCCCCTACCTGGCTCCGTCCCTCCAGCAGGGCCTGACGACCTGGACCGTGTATCGGGCCGACGGCGATCCCGCTGCGGTGGAGGCGGAGCTGTTCCATGCGGGCGTCCAGGCCGCGGAGTGGCTGCGGCCGCTGCTGAGGCCGCACGGCGGGCTGCGGTGCGAGAACATCGTCCTCCTCGGCGACGTCCCCGGCGCCCAGCACCGGAACCTGCTGGCCTGGCCGCACTGGGTCCTGAAGAACATCTACGGCCCCGTCGGGATCATGTTCGGCAAGTTCCACGCGGGCGAGGAGGAAACCACCCGGGCCGGCCACCGGATCCCGGCCGCCCCCGTCTCGTTCCTCCCGGTGAGGGCCGCCGTACGCCGCCGCGACTCCCGCTTCCTCACCGCGACCCCCGACCTGGCGGCCACGCTCGCCGTCGCCGAGGACGACGGCCGCGACCTCCTCGAGCACGTCCCCGACCAGTGGAAGGAGATCAGGACATGGGCCAAGCGCTTCCTCCCCCCGGTGAAGCCCTCACCGCCTCACCGAACAGCTCGGGGAACCCCTCACCGCCAGCCTCCTGAGCGACCGGCGCGGCTCCCGAGCCTGGAAGATCCAAGGGACTCGGGGAACTGTGGCCCTGAAGGCGAACAGCCCCGACGAGGACACCATCCGGGACAAGGCCGCCGAGATGACTCAAGAAGACGAGCACCTCCTCCGCCTCACCGCGGCCGGGGCCCTCCGGCCCGACTACCGCATCGACGCCGGCCCTTGGGACGGCGGCCGATGGCTCGCGGTCCGCTGGATCGACAGCGTCCCGCTGTGGCGGGCCCTCGCCCTGGCCCGCGGCCCCGAAGGCGACCGCCCCTCGGTCCGGCCCTGGCTCCAGAAGATCGCCCGCACCTGGGCCGAGCACTTGGCCGGCATGCACGCCGCCGGATGGGCCCACGCCGACGTCCAGCCCACCAACACCCTCATCACCGAAGGCGGCCGTGCCGAGGTCATCGACTACGCCCTCGCCTGCAACCCCGAACCCGATGGGCGCCTGCCGTACCGCGGCGCCCTGACCCACACCACCGCCCCCGAGATCGCCGCCGCCGTCCTCGCGACCCCAGCCGACACACACGTTCAGGCGCAGCCGGCCACCGACGTGTGGAGCCTGGGCGCCTCCCTGTTCTTGGACCATCAAGATCCATTGTCAGAGTGTCCACACTCCCGGGGATGCCTCAGGCGGGTGCGTCCCCCCGGACGAGCACAACGCGCTGAGGGGCGTCGGCGCTCACCGACGGGCAGATCACCACCAGGAGGCGGGCCTTTGGGACCTTCAACGGTGTCCGGGTCGTCCACGGACTGTGCGGGATTGTGCCGTCCGGGGGCTGGCCGTGCTCAGGCGAGTACGCGGACAGCAGGCCGCCTGACCCACACGGTCGCGCTTCGGCACCACACGGCTGCCGGCTTCGCGACTGGCCACCATCAGCTTCAGCTCGCAGGCTCCCTGCTCGCCGAAGTGGGCCGGCAAGGAGCGCTCAACCGGAGGCGAGCACCTTGGTCATCGCCGACCGCAGCCGGCCCGGCCATCAGCTGCGCTCCGGGGGCCGACCACGACGCCGGGCCCTCCACGGCTTGGTGAACGGGTGACGATGTCACTACGATCCGCCCCCTGTCTGTCACCCTGGCCGGGGCCGGACCGTTGGGCCGGACATGTTCGCTCGCACAGAGCACGACGCCCACCCGGGCGCGCTGCTCGACGCCTTGCTCGGCACCACCGACTGCCTGGCGTGGGTGAGCGCGGCCGCGGCGGGGCAGAGACGCGGCCGCCGACGCAGCGGTCTGTCCTGGTGCAGCACGCGATGACCGCGCTCGCCGCTGCCTGCGCCCTTGCCGTGTTCACCGCACCGCACCCGGCGCCGGCCGACGGCTCCGGGCACGCGCGAGCGGCCGACCCCACTGCCGCCGACAGCCGGTGACCGGGGCCCTGCCCGGGGTTCAGCGGAAGCCGAGCAGGCCGGGGGTGTCGATGCCGGTGGCGAGGGCGCCGGGCGGGTACTCCGCTCGCGCGAGTTTCGTGAGTTCTGCGGCCGTGTGGAGCAAGATCGAAATGCGGTCGGCGTGACGCACCTCGACGATGGCGTCGAAGAGCGGAGCGCGAGGGCCGACCTGTGTCAGCCGAGTGCTCCGCTGAGTCATGCGTCAGAGAAAGAGGGAACCATGACAGCAGCGACGGAGACTCGCACTCGCGCAAAGGCCGGAGTGGGCCAGGAAGAGTTCGGCGAGGAATCCGCCTTCGGGCCGCTTCTGCTGGCAGCGTTGCTGGCCCGGCGTGAGGAGCGCGGCGAGGAACCGATGATCGAGCATCCGCTTCTCCTCGCCGCGCTCGCGCGCCGTCGTGGTGAGGAGGGCGGTGAGGAGTCGATCATCGAGCACCCGCTCCTGCTCGCCGCGCTGATGCGCCGCCGTCGTGAGGAGCGCGGTGGGGAGTCGATGATCGAGCACCCGCTCCTGCTCGCCGCGCTGATGCGCCGCCGTGGTGAGGAGGGCGGTGGGGAGTCGATGATCGAGCACCCGCTCCTGCTGGCCGCGCTGATGCGCCGTCGTGGTGAGGAGGGCGGTGGGGAGTCGATGATCGAGCACCCGCTCCTGCTCGCCGCGCTGATGCGCCGCCGTGGTGAGGAGGGCGGTGGGGAGTCGATCATCGAGCACCCGCTCCTGCTCGCCGCGCTGATGCGCCGTCGTGGTGAGGAGGGCGGTGGGGAGTCGATCATCGAGCACCCGCTCCTGCTGGCCGCGCTGATGCACCGCCGTCGCGAGGAGCGCGGTGGGGAGTCGATGATCGAGCACCCGCTCCTGCTGGCCGCGCTGATGCACCGCCGTGGTGAGGAGGGTGACGGGGAGTCGGTCATCGAACACCCGCTCCTGTTGGCCGCGCTCGCGCGTCGCCGTGGTGAGGAGGGTGACGGGGAGTCGGTCATCGAGCACCCGCTCCTGTTGGCCGCGCTCGCGCGTCGCCGTGGTGAGGAGGGTGACGGGGAGTCGGTCATCGAGCACCCCCTTCTCCTCGCCGCGCTCATGCGCCGCTGACAGGAAGCGACACTCTGCCCTCCGATCCCGGCAACCGCCGGGATCGGGGGGCAGGTCCCGTACGGCCAACCGAAGACATGAGGAGAAACAATGGCAGCTGAGTCCGGCGAGAAATCGGAACGGGATCCCTTGGAGACCTTCGTCGACGAGATCTTCGAGGAAATCGTGCGCGATGCCGGAATCCCCCATACCGGCACCGGTGCCAAGTATGGAAAGGATCCGCTGGCGGGACCCCTGATGGAAGCGGCCGTGGCGTTCCTTTCCCAGCCGCCTTCCGGTTCCTCGGAAATTGAAAGGGTGCTGTTCGCGCAGGCCCTCGCGACCGCACTGGCAGATGCTCTCGCGCCCGCCCTGGCAGATGTGCTGGCCTCCGAGATCATGAAGGTGCTGGACCACCACGCGGCCTCCGAAAGAGGCGCCACCCACGAAACCGTCGGCGGATCCGGTCAGAGCCGCCGCTCTTCCGGCGAGGGCGGGCGATGACGGTCTCCTGATGCTGCACAACGTCGGGGTCGTGATCTTCGAGGCTCGGTTGGGTGTGTGACCGAGGGACAACGAGGGCCGCACGCATGCTCAGCGCCGGATCGCAAAGGACAGCGGAATCCACCACGTGGAGTGGCCGGCGTCGGCGCCACCGAGACGGCGACCGGCGCGGCGGCATGCCGGCCCCGGCACGCCAAAGGGAAGCGCCTTCCAGAGAGCGCGAAGCCTGCCGAGTACACATCAGCCGGAGGCCCTGCCGAGAGACCGGCGGGCCTCCGGCGTTCCAGGTCCCCTTCTGCCCGTACGGCCCTTCCGGGCGGGTATGCGATCGAGCACCGCCCACCGGTCGGCATGGCAGCGCCCCCCGGTCTGTCGGCGAGGTGGCCCGGGTGGCAGAACGGGCACGGGTCCACGTGATCATGGAGTTCTCTACGCTCAGTGATCACGAAGGGCAGCCGTGCCCGCGCTGCCATCTGGTCTGGTCGAACCCCTCTGGGACCAGTTCGCCGCACTCCTACCCACACGGCCGGAGTTCGCCGCGGGGCACCCGCTCGGCTGCCACCGCCGCAGAATCCCCGACCGGACCGTGTTCGAACACGTGGTGCTCGCGCTGGTCCACGGCTCGGGTTACGAGCGCCTGTCCAGTCCCGGATGCTCCGACCGCACCATCCGCCGACGGCTCAAAGAGTGGCCGCGCAAGGCATTTCCGAGGCCGTCCACACCATCGCGCTCCAGCCGTACGACCGCATGATCGGCCTGGAGCTGTCCGAGATATCCGTCGACGGCTGCATCACCAAGGCCCCGTGCGGCGGCGAGTGCGTAGGCCGGTCCCCGGTCGACCGCGGGAAGCAGGGCCTGAAGCGCTCGCTCGCCTCCGACGCGTGCGGCGTCCCGCTCGGCCTGGTCGCCGCAGGGGCCAACAGCCACGACTCACCCCTCCTCGGCCCGACCCTCGAAGCGGCCATCGGACAGGTGGGACCCCTGCCCGAGGATGTGAACGTCAACCTCGACCGGGGCTACGACAACAACAAGTCCCGCACTCTGCTCGGGAGTTGGGCTTCACCGGTGAGATCGCCCGCAAGGGCGTACCCGCCCCGATCCAGGCCGGCAAGCGGTGGGCCGTGGAACGGACGCACTCGTGGATGAACGGCTACGGCAAGCTCCGGCGCTGCACCGAGAGGAACGGCGCGGTCGTCGAGTTCTACCTCCACCTTGCCGCGACTCTCGTCACGCTCCGCATGCTCATCCGACGCTCGACGAGCCGCTACCGCTGGGACGGCCGCCCCACCACCCGACGCCTCAAGTGATCCATCTGCCGGTCGGTCTTAAGCGAGTGCGAGAGTCCCGGTCCGGGTGATACAAGGTCCGCGTGACTGATCATCTCTACTTCCCCACCCTGCTGCGGATGATTGGCGAGCGTTCCGCCGCGTTCCGCGCCGCCGTCGCCGCGGCCCCCAGCCTCGACGCCGACGTCCCGTCCTGCCCGGGCTGGACGCTGTACGACCTGGCGAACCACCTCAGTGAGGGGGACCGCTTCTGGGCCTACATCGTGCTGAACACCGCGCCGGGCGACGAACGGCCGAGCAAGGACGGGCTGGCGGCGCCCAGGGAGCGCGAGGCCCTCATAGCCTGGCTGGCCGACTCGACGGAGCAGCTGCTTGCTGCTCTGCGCGAGGCCGGTCCGGACCGGGGCTGCTGGGCCTGGTGGGAGCCGCTGGCCTCGCCGCACACGGTGGCCGCCGTGGCCCGCCGCCGCGTCCCGGAATCGCTGATCCACACCTACGACGCCCAGCTGGCCTCCGGTGCCCCGCAGGAGCTGCCGACGACCGAGGCGGTCGACGCCATCGAGGAGTTCCTCGCCACCGTCTGCACCGGCACGGTCCCGTGGCCGGGCGAGCCCGCCACCATGGACTACCACGCAGCCGAGGCCGGCTCCTGGCGCCAGACGGTGGACGCCACCGGTTCCCGCTTCACCCGCCTCACCGCGGCGGAGGCCGCCGAGAGCAAGCCCACCGCCGCCATCTACGGCACGGCGAGCGAGATGGCCCTGCTCATGTACATGCGCATCCCGGCCGGCTCGCTGCGGATCGCGGGCGACGCCGACCTGCTCCAGCAGCTGCAGGACTGGGGCTGAGGCCGACCGGCAGATGGATTACTTGAGGCGTCGGGGGGTGGTGTCGCCGCCAGCCGCTACAGCCCCGTGAGGGACGCTGGCTGGCCTGGGAGGAATGGGCCGCCCCGAAGTTCGCCACCACCCCCGACCGACTCGCCGCCGCCGAGGAACACACCCGCTCCGACTGGCAGGTCGAGCGGGAACGGCGCTGGCAGCAACTGTGTGACCCCGCCCGCGCCGCCCAGCTCGAGGAGCTGGGCCGTCTCGGGCAAGCACAGCGGAACAGGTGACATGCACCTCTTGCAGGGCCCAGGTCGTGAATCATTGAGCTTCTTCGAGTTGGCCACCGATCGGGTGATGGCTTTGAGTGGACGTTAAGTCCGTTTCTGGTAGCGGCCGCGTTCGGGTTGGGTGAGGAAGCCTTGGCGGGTGAGGCGTCCGAGGCGGCTGCGGGTGATGTTGACGGACGTCTCGTGGGTGGGCATGCCGAGGAGTTCGTGCAGCTCACGAGCCCTGAATGCCTGGTCGGGGTGCTGGTTGAAGGCGTTCACGATGGCCTGGTAGGCGGTGTTCGTCTCGGTCGGATCCGGCTCGTCTCCGGTCGGCGCGAGTTCCGCGATGACCTTCTGGGTGGTGGTCAGATCGGTAAGTCGCGCTTCGGTCTCGGCCAGGGCGGCGGTGAGGTGCTCGATCTGGCCGCGTAGTTCCCCGGCTCGGGCGGTGGCCTCGTCGTGCTGGGTCTGGAGGCCGGCGAGGAGGTCGGCGACGTTCACGCGGCCAGTCCGAGGGTGTCGCGCCAGGCGGGAATCGGTGTGGTGAGGCGGCGGGTCATGTTCGCGGTGGAAGCCCAGTAGACGCGTGAGGCGGAGGTGTCGGGCCGGTGGTCGTACTCACGGGTCAGACGCCGGTGCAGCATCAGCGTGCCGTTCGTCTGCTCGACCACCCACCGCTTTGGCTGAGGGACGAAGCCTTTGCCCTGGTCAGCAGGGTTGCGGCGGACGACCTCGACGTCGATGTCCAGTAGGGCGCCGTGGATGATGACCTCGTCCTTGAAGCTCTGGTCCACCAGGGCCTTCTCCAGACGCATCCCGCACCGTTCGGCGGCCTGGTCGAGCAGCGCGGTGCCGGCGGCGTTGTCGTGGGCGGAGGCGGCCAGCACGACGACACCGATGATCAGCCCCAGAACGTCCACGGCCAGTCCCCGCTTGCGCCCCGAAACCTTCTTGTTCGCGTCCAGCCCCGTCGTGGTCTTGGGGACACCGGCGGCCGCGCGGACGGACTGGGTGTCGATGATCACGAGGGACGGGTCCTCTAACCGGCGGGCCTTCTCCCGTACCTGGCAGCGCAGGAGTTCCTGGATCCGCTGGTCCAGCCCGTCCTCGCGCCACAGGCTGAAGTAGTAGAACACCGCCGACCAGGCCGGTAGATCGTGCGGCAGCAGGCGCCACTGGCAGCCCGTCCGGTTCTGGTAGAAGATCGCGTTCGCGACTTCCCGCAGGTCGCAGGACCCGGGATCTCCGGTCGCCGACCGCGCCACCCGGTCCTGCTTCCAGGCCGTGATCATCGGCTCGATCAACGCCCACTGCTCGTCCGACAAGTCGCTGAGGTACGGCTCTCTCTTCACGCCCCGCATCTCAACATGGACATGCCCACGAGGCGATCCGGACCGCGATCAGTACCACGATCGAGCGATCACGAACCGAGGAAGATCGGACTTAACGCCCACTCAGATCCTCCCGCTTCCCTCATTTGTATTGGTCTGACCAGCGTGTCGGGATGGACAGCCTCGGGTGTGGACAGCCGCATGGTGCGGGGTTGCGGCTGGGGGTGAGGGGTGTCCGATCAGGGGCTGGCTGCTGGGGGCATGCCGCTGCGGCCGGGTGCGGGGCGTGAGGGCGCGGTGGCGCGTCTGGTGGCGTTGGATTCGCGGGATCCGTACGACGACGTGGTCCACACCCGCGCCGCCCTGGCCTCCCACGCCCCGCACGACGGACGCATCACGGTGCACCCCACCCCAGGCACCGACTCCGTCATCGCGCTCGCCTACGACATCCTCGCCGCCCTGGGCAAACCCGTCCCCCTGGACGGCTACCGCCCGCTCGATACCGCCCCGGCCTGGTCGATCGCAGCCGCCTGGGTCCTCGCCACCCCCATCACCCACCTCACCCTCCTGCGCGCACATCTCCTGACCCCGCACCGGTTTAAAGAGCTCCTCGCCCTGCGCCGACGCACGGGGGTGCGGCTGGTCCTTGTCTGCCACCACCGCGCCGTGCGCGCCTTCCTGGAGCGCGAACTGCAGCAGATGGATCACACCATCAGCGAGGCATCCGCGCTGCTACCCGCACCCGAGCCAGCCACCCCCGGTCGGCAGGCGCCGGGGCCGCTGCGCCCGCTGGCGAACCGCTGGATCGGACTGCCGGCCCTGACCACCCTCATGACCGACGATGAGCTGGCCAGCCCCTGCCAGTGCGCCGCGCCCCTGGCGGCCGAACGGGACTTCTTCCCGCCGGTGATGCCTTCCCTCACCGAGGCGGAGGTCGCCTGGCGGCTTCACCGGGCTACCGCGCATCCGTACCTGGCTGCCCAGCTCGCCACGGCGGTGTTCACCGCGGCCTGCACCACCCAGCTCGATACCGTCCACGTCCACGACTTGGCCCTGGACGGCTCGACCCTCACGCTTCACGACCATGGCCTCCGCCGGGGCTGCATGACCCACCCCGTTCCCACCTGGGCCCGCTCCCTGCTGCGGGCCGCAGCCCTTGTCTGGAGGCTCAAGGCGGGCACCAACGGTCCGCTCTTCACCGATCCGCTGGGAAGCACCGGCCTACCGCCGCTGACCGCCTTCGCCGAGAGCTGCAAGCTGCGCCCGCCCCAGCCACCACGCCCCAAACGCCGCCGTCGCAAAGGCACGACGCCGGTACCGAGACCGCACCAGGAGACGGTCTGGCCTGTGTGCACCGTCCACTACCGACGGCCCTGGGCCGCGCCTGAACCTGAGCGGATGTACGGCTGCCCGTACCCGCCTCCTCACACTCAGAGGACCATCGACAGGAGGAAGAAGGGATGGCTGCCCCCTGACTACGGTCTGCGCGAACTCCAGGCCCCACACTGGCTGTTGGAGCCGCCCCTGTAGCCCGGGACGAGAGCAGGAGAAGCCGAACCCTGCTGCCCCACTCGGGGTTCACCAAGGACTCCGCAGCTTCACCGATCGGCGACGCAGCGAGCCAGTGGTGCAGTCCATCGGTTCCAGAGTCGATCCGAAAGAGAGAATGAAGCACCGGCTGGCTGAGGTAGGTTGTCCGTGTGGCTAACGTTTCCGACTACGAGAAGGCCATGCCCCGGGTTCAGGAACACGTGGCACGGTACGAGAGGGCCTTGGCCGAGATCCGCACAACGCATGCCGGCAGACCGGTACCGGAGGTGAGGGAAGCCCTCCTGGCCGCTGGCGAGAGGCATGGCGTGCGCATCGCCAACGAGGTCGCGCAGGACGCGGCCGAACGTATCTCTGACGGCACGCTGTAGACAACCAGCGCCCCGCTACAACCCCCAGGCGGGATCCCCGCAGCACACCGCCACCGGCTTCCCGTAGCCAGCCGCCCGCGGAGCGGGCTTGTCCTGGAGGCGAAGCCGGAAGGACCAGGTGGGGGAGCGAAGCGAACCCACCCAACAGGCCGAAGGCCTGAACCTCGTGAAACGAGGTCACCTCCCGCGCGAAGCACGGGAGGTCCAGGCCTGGCGAAGCCAGGCCGCTCGGGTGAAGCGAAGCGGAACCCCCCAGTCCGAAGCGAAGCGGAGGACCCCGGCCCGAAGGGCCGGCCCTGGCT
>NZ_JBIAWQ010000030.1:38558-41666 GCF_042895815.1 Streptomyces sp. NPDC001373 | reverse complement strand
TCTGCCCGCCCTCGAAGCATTCCACGGCCTGCAGCCGGACCCGCTCCCTCGCGGCCCTCCCGGCGTCGGTCAACCCGCCACCCTGCGCGTATCTCACGGTCCAGGGCTACCGGAACGGACCGGCCGCCGTCAGGCGAACGGCTCCGACATCACCCAATCAAGTTCAGTAAGGCCCTTGACCTTCCTGTTGTCCTCCCTGGTCTAGGGAGTGCCGGTTGGGGTGGGTGGGGTGACGGGTGTGCACGATGGCTGGTGACGGGCAGTTAGGGTCTGTTGCAAAAGTGGATCTCGTTCGTTCGTGATCACGTCCTGTGGGACGTGGGGATCTGACGAACGGCCAGTGGGCCCGGCTTGAGCCGCTGCTGCCGCGGGGTATCAAGCCGGGCCGGCCGCAGGTATGGACGCGGCGACAGCTGATGGACGGCATACGGTGGCGGACCCGGACCGGTGCCCCGTGGTGCGATGTGCCGGAACGCTACGGGCCGTGGGACCGGGTCTATGACCTGTTCCGGCGCTGGCAGCGCGACGGAACCTGGGCGGGAATCCTCACCCAGCTCCAGGCCGAGGCCGACGCGAAGGGCCTGATCACCTGGGAGGTGAACGTCGACTCCACCGTGTGCCGGGCCCATCAGCACGCGGCCGGGGCGGCGAAAGGGGGATCTCCAAAAGGAGCCGCCCGGCGGGATCGCCGTCGAGCCGGCCGACCACGGACTCGGGCGGTCCCGCGGCGGCCTGACCAGCAAAATCCACCTCGCCGTCGAACAGGGCCAAAAGCCGCTGTCGGTGGTGATCACGGCCGGGCAGCGAGGCGACTCACCGCAGTTCGAGCCCGTCCTGGAAGCGATCCGGGTGCCGCGGCTCGGCGTGGGCAGGCCGCGCAAGCGGCCGGACCGGGTGCGGGCCGACAAGGCGTACGACTCCCGCAGCAACCGCTCCTACCTGCGCAGACGCGGCATCAAGGCCACCATCCCGGTGCCTGCGGACCGTGTCCGCAACCGACTCAATCGCGGCTCACACGGCGGGCGACCGCCGAAGTTCGACAAGGACGACTACAAGCAGCAGCACGCGGTCGAGTGCGGGATCAACCGCCTCAAGCGCCACCGGGCCGTCGCCACTCGGTACGACAAACTCGCCGTCCGCTACGAAGCGACCGTGCTGGTCGCAGCCATCAACGAATGGCTGTGAACAGCACTTTCACAACAGGCCCTAGCCCGGACGGGTCACCGGGCCCAGGGGAGTCCGCGGGTGCCCTCGGCCCCGGGGACGCTCGCCACGCCGACTCGCGCAGCCGACCATGGCTACGGGCTGCTCACGCCGGCCGTCGGCGATTTCCGGGACGGAAGGCGGGCGGCGGACCACCGAGGAGTACGGGAACCGGCTACCCCGGGAGGCGGAACCCGTTGAAGAGGTCGTCCATGCCCCGCAGGGCCAGACGGGTCGGGGTCGCACGGACCGCGTGGTCACGGGCCGCCGCCGCGACGGGGTTGCGCAGGGCGCCCAGGCGGCCGACCCGGCGGGCGCGGACGCGTACGGCGTCGCTGCGGTCGCGGCGGGCCGCCGTGTACGCGGCCAGGGCGGCCGCGACCGGGTCGGCGCCGGCCGGGGTGTCCGGCCCGGCCGGGCCCACCGGGTCGTCCGCGCCGTGGGCGCCGTCACCGCGCGGGAGCAGACGGGCGAGGACCACCGCGTCCTCGATGGCCTGGCAGCCGCCCTGGCCCAGGTTGGGGGCCATGGCGTGGGCTGCGTCGCCGAGCCAGGCGATCCGGCCGCGGTGCAGGGCGGGGAGCGGGGCGGCCAGGTCGTAGAGGTCGTTCTGGAGGACGTCGGCGGGGGCGAGACGGCCGACGCGCTCCAGCAGGGCCGGGATGGGGTCGTGCCACGAGCCGAACCGGCGCAGGAGTTCGGACCGCGGGTCGGCCGACCGGGTTCCGGCGGGGAGGACGGCGGTGGCGTAGAGGTAGTACCGGCCGTCGGACAGCGGGGTCACTCCGAAGCGCGCGCCCCTCCCCCAGGTCTCGCTCATGGCCGGGACGCGCAGGTCCGGGGCGTCCACGATCGTTCGCCAGGCGGTCTCGCCGAGGTAGTGCAGGCCGGGATGGCCGGGGAAGTGCGCGCGCCGCAGCGGGCTGTGGATGCCGTCGGCCGCGACCACCAGGTCGGCGGGGAGGTCCGGGCCGGCCGCCGTGCGTACGGTCGCACACCCGCCGGCCAGGCCGACACCGGTCACGGCGGTGCCGTGGCGTACGGTGCCCGGCGGCAGTCCCGCGGCCAGGGCGGCGGTGAACGCCGGGCGCGGGACGGCGATCGGGGGGATGCCGTACCGGGACGCCAGGTCGGCCGTCGCGGTGCGGACCAGCCACTGGCCGCCGGAGCGACGCACGCCCATCCACACGGGCACGGCGCTGCCGACGGCGTGGGCGGCGTCGACGCCGATGGCCTCCAGGGCGCGCAGGGCGTTGGGGGCGAGGCCGATCCCGGCACCGGTGGCGGGCGGTTCGGGGGCGCGTTCGCAGACGGTGACGTCCCAGCCCCGCCGGTGCAGCGCGAGGGCGGCGGTGAGACCGCCGATCCCGGCCCCGACCACCACCGCGTGACGCTCCGCCATCCGACACCCCTCCGCCCGCACCGGACGCCCCTCGCCGCCGCGCGGTCCCCACTCTACGACCGGGGAGCGGTGACCCGTCCGGGCCGGTCGCCGCCGCCCGGGCCGCACGGCGACGCGTCTCGGTGGGGGCGCGGCAGAAAGACCGCGGGCGGACGCGTATCCGGGGTGCTTCCGGGCAGGCGGGGTGGTGAAGCTCCGTCCGAGGAGGTGAACACGCATGGCAGCGGGCAAGAAGGCCAAGAACATCGGCAAGGACGTCAAGGGCAAGGTCAAGGAGACCGCCGGCAAGGCCGTCGGCAACGAGAGCCTCGAAGCGAAGGGTCGGACCGAGCAGTCGATCGCCGACGCGAAGCAGGCCGGGCAGAAGGCCAAGGACGCACTGAAGCACTAGCCGGCGCCCGGTTCGTGTGGTGGGGGCCCCCCCCCGGGGGGGGGGGCGGCCCCCCCCCCCGGGGGGGGGCGCGGGGGGGGGGGGCGGGGGGGGGGGGGGGCGCCCGGCGGGG
>NZ_JBIAWQ010000030.1:0-38549 GCF_042895815.1 Streptomyces sp. NPDC001373 | reverse complement strand
CGTGCCTCAGGCAATCGCCCGCACTCACCCCCCCGCGGCGGCCGGTTGGGTGGGGGGCCCCCCCCCGGGGGGGGGGGCGCCCTCCACACGAACCGGGCACGGTCAGCGACGGCGTGTCCGACGGGGGCGTTCCTCCTCCGGCTCCTCCTCGGCTTCGCCGCCTTCTTCCTCGTCCTCTCCTTCGTCCTGCGGCTCGACGTCCTCCTCGTCGTACTCCCCTTCGTACTCCTCGTCCTCGTCCTCGTCCTCCGCCTCGTCCGCGTTCTCCTCCGGCTCCTCCTCCTGCTCCGGCTCCTCCTGCTCGGACTGCTCCTGTTCGAGGGCCTCCTCGTGGGTGGTCACGACCTCGCCGTCGCGGATCTCGCCGCGCCACCCCTCGACTTCCTCATCGCCGGACAGCGTCACGTGGCGCAGGAAGTGCTTCAGGTCCAGGCGCATACGGCGGCCCTGGGCGCGCCAGAGGTTGCCCGTCTTCTCGAACAGGCCGGAGGGGTAGTACTCGACGACCAGCAGCACCCGGGTGAGGGACGGGGCCAGTTCGTGGAAGCTGACGCATCCGCGCGTGGTCCCCTTGGCCCCCTCCGAGCTCCAGACGATCCGATCGTCGGGGACCTGCTCCTGGACCGTGGCCTTCCAGCTCCGTGTGGAGGGGCCGACCTTGACCTTCCAGTCGGAGCTGGTCTCGTCGCCCTGGGAGACGCTGCGGACGCCCTTGGCGAAGCCGCTGAACTCCTCCAGCTGCGTCCAGTGGTCGTAGACGGTGCGCAGGGGGAGGCCGACGTCCACGGACTCGGCGATGTGGGTGGGCTTGGAACCGCTCTTGCGGCTTCTGCCCTTACCGCCCAGCAGTCCGCTGCCGACTTCCTTGGCCTTGTCGACCAGACTGCCGACCGTGCCGCCCACGGCGGCCTTGACGGGTGAGTCGCCCTGGAGGAGCCGACCCCCTATCTGCGCGAGGGAGCCCCCGCCGTCCGCCACGTCGTAGAGCTGGTCGGTGAGGTCGTCGATCTTGTCGGCGGCCTTGTCGACCAGGTTTCCCGCCTGCGCCGTGAGGTAGTCGCCGACCTCGCCCAGCAGTTGGTCCATGGGAGACGTCTTGCTCCGGGAGCGGGAGCGTTCGGTGATGGCCATGGCGCTACCTCCGGGTCGACGACTTGCGGGTCGACGTCTTGCGGGTCGTCGTCTTCTTCGCCGGGGCGGCGGTCTTCCTCGCCGTGCCGCTCCGGGCACGGCTGGAAGCGGTCTTCTTCGCCGGGGCCCGCTTGGCCGGTGCGCGCTGGGTCGCCGCCTTCTTCGTCGGCGGCTTCTTCGCGGCGGCCTTCTTCCCGGCGGCCTTCTTCGCGGCCGCCTTCTTCGCCGGCCGCTTGGCGGCCGGCCGGTCCGCGGCTGCCTTCCCCGCCGGAGCGCGCCGCGGGGAGGAGGTCTTCTTCGCGGGGGCGGCCGTCTTCCTGGACGACGTGTCGCGGGAAGCGGTCTTCTTCGCCGGCCCGGCCGTCCTGCTCGACGACGAGGAGGCGCGGGACGACGTGCCGGCCGGTGCGGAGGAACGCGCGGAGGCCCGGCGGGCGTGCGGTGCGCCCCGTGTCCTGCGCGGACTCTCCTCCTCGGCCTCGCCCTCGTCCTCGTCCTCGCCTTCGTCCTCCTCCGCCTCGGGTTCGTCTTCCTCGGCCGCCTCCTCGTCCTGGTCCTCGGCCTCCTCCTCGTAGGGCTCCTCGTCCTCGTCCTCGTAGGCCCGGTCGTCGCCCTCGTCCTCGTCGTATCCGGCTTCGTCCTCGCCCTCGTCCTCGTCCTTGGGTCCCCGGGTGAGCTCGAGGGTGCGCTCGTGGAGCGTGTCGGCCAGGCCGGACAGCTGGCGGTTGGCAGCCGCCGCGAGGGCCTTGCGGCCCGCGTCGAAGGCCTCGCCGCGCAGCTGTTCGCCGAGTTCCGCGACCTGGGGCATCTCGCCGAGCTTCTTCAGGCCCTGCGTCATGAGCTGTCCCGGATCCAGTCCGAACCTGCGGCCGGCGAGGTAGGTGGCCAGGGACAGGGCCATGCGCCCCTTCTTCGCCCGGCCCAGTACGTAGCCTCCTGCGATGGCGGCCGCCAGGGCGATCTTGCTCGCGTCGTCCATCAGCCTGGTCCCTTCCGAAATCGGTGCGTGCGATACCTAAGGGCCTGCTCGCACCGAAACGGAATATGCGGACATATGCCAAAAAATTCTGTTTTCGAGGTGTGCCGCGCGCACACCTGGGGAGGGGCGCTAGTCCATGGAGATTCGTTCACGAGGGGAGCACATGACCACGCGACGACCAGCCCGCAGGCGCGGTGCGCCCGGAGCGGCCGCGGTGCTGCGCGCAGCCGCCGAGCAGCTCGCAGAGCTGCTGGGACGCCCGCCCGAATCGGTGTCCTCCGTGAAACCCACGGAGGACGGCTGGGAGGCGGTCGTGGAGGTGGTCGAACTGGAGCGCATCCCCGACACCACCAGCATCATGGGCAGCTACACCGTCGCGCTGGACGAGGAAGGCGAGCTGATCTCCTACGAGAGGACCCGGAGGTACAGCCGGGGCATGGTCGACCGGCCGGACCGCTGACGGCGGTGACGGCAGGGAAGGGAAGCGACGCCATGACGATGATGCCGCAGGGAGCGGGCACGACCGTCAGGGGCGACGGCCGAGGCGCCAACACCAGCAGCCTCTACGACGTCCTGGAACTCATCCTCGACCGCGGACTGGTGATCGACGTCTTCGTACGCGTCTCGCTGGTCGGGATCGAGCTGGTGAAGATCGACGCGCGCATCGTGGTCGCGAGCGTCGACACCTATCTGCGCTTCGCGGAGGCGTGCAACCGGCTCGATCTGGAAGCCGGACGCAAGGCCCCCGCACAGCTGCCGGAGGTGGTCGGGGACGTCCTCGAGGGCGGCAGCAAGGGCAAGAGCAAGGGCGCACTCAGCGGCGCGGTCGAGGCCGTGAAGGAGTCGCTCACCGGCGGGGGCGAGGAGGAGCCGGAGGACGACGAGGACGACACCGACGAGGAGCGGGAAGAGGAAGCGCAGCCCGTCCGGCGCCGCAGGGCCGCGCGTCGGCCGGCGCGCCGCGAGAGGGAGTGACCACCCATGGCCGTCTACGTGTACGCCGTGACCCGGCGCGAGCACCCCTGCCGGGTGGACGGGCTCACCGGCGTCGGCCCGGACGCCCCCGCCGTACGCACGCTGGAAGGCGGGGCTCTGCGGGCCGTGGTCAGCGACGTGAGCGGGGAGGTCCGCCCCAAGAGGCGGGACGTGACCGCCCATCAGGCGGTCCTGGACCGGCTCCTGGCCGACGGGACCCCGCTGCCGCTGCAGTTCGGCTACACCGCGCCCGACGACGGGACGGTACGGCGGGTCCTCGACGACCGCGCGGACGTCTACCTCGCCGCCCTGGCCGACGTGGAGGGGTGCGCCGAGTTCAACGTCAAGGCCGAGCAGGAGGAGGGACTGCTCCTGCGCAGCATCCTGGACGAGTCACCGCGCGCGAGCAGGCTGAACGAGGAGATCCTCGCCGGGGACACGGATCCGCGGCTGCCCCTGGAGCTGGGACAGCTGGTCGCCACCCAGGCGGACCTGCGGCGCGCGAAGGCGTCCGAGGAGTTCATCCGGGCCCTCGCGCCACTGGCCCGCATGTACGTCGTGCACCCGCCGACCGGCGAGGACTTCCTCAACCTCTCGCTGCTCGTCCCCCGGGACGGCGAGGACTCCTTCCTCGACGCGCACGCCGGTCTCACCCGCGACGTCGGCGTCCGGACCCGGGTGGCCGGGCCGCTCCCGCCGTACAGCTTCGTTCCGTAGGAGGGAGCACGGCCATGGGACTGCTCGGCAAACTGATCACCGCGCCGCTGCTCCCGGTGCGCGCCACGCTCTGGGTGGCGGAGCGCGTGGCGGAGGAGGCGGAGGCGCGCTACTACGACCCCGGTCCCGTGTGGGCCGAGCTCGCGGCCCTCGAACGCCGGCTGGTCGCCGGGGAGATCGACGAGGAGACGTTCGACCGCGAGGAGGACGTGCTGCTCGACCGCCTGCGGGAGATCGAGGAGTTCCGCGGCCCCGACCGGTGACCAGCCCCCGACCCCCGACCAGACCAGACCAGACGTGACCCCACGAGACCCGCCGGAGGTGAGCACGGTGACCGACCCGATGGCCCGCAGGTTCGGCTCGGAACCCGCCATGGGCGGCTACCCGCCCGGTTCCTCGGCCAGCCTGGCCGACATCCTGGAGCGCGTGCTCGACAAGGGGATCGTGATCGCCGGCGACATCCGCATCAACCTCCTCGACATCGAGCTGCTGACCATCAAGCTGCGCCTCCTGATCGCCTCCGTGGACAAGGCGAAGGAGATGGGCATCGACTGGTGGGAGCACGACGCGTCGCTGTCCTCCGGCGACGGGAACCGGTCGCTGGCCGCCGAGAACGAACGGCTCCGCGCCGAACTCGAGGAACTGCGCCGCACGTCCGCCCTGCCCATGACCCGTGCGGCGGCGCCGGAGAGCGCCGCCCGCCGGGAGGACGCGGCCCCCGCACGCGGCGCCCGGCGCAGGCCGCCGTCATGAACGCCCCGTCGGCCCCGCCCGCGCCCGTGCTCACGTACGTCTACGCCGTCACGCCGCCCGCGCCCGCCGTCCTTCGGCTGCTGCCCGGCCTCACTGGCGTGTCGGGCCGCCCCGTCACGCTGCTCCAGCCGCCCGGCGGCGATCCGGGGCCGGTCGCGTTCGTCATCAGCGACGTCCCGCGCCCGGCATGGGACGAGGACGCGCTCAGGGCCCGCTTCGAGGACCTGGGATGGCTGGAGGAAACCGCCCGCTGCCACCACCGCGTCGTCGAGGCCCTCGCCGCGCACACCACCGTCCTGCCCCTGCGCCTGGCCACCCTCTACGAGGACCACGCCGCCGCGCTGGCGGCCCTGCGCGGGCGGGGCCAGGACTTCGCCACGCTGCTGGCCCGCCTCAGCGGCCACACCGAGTACGGGGTCAAGGTCTACGTACGGCCCGCCCCCGCCCCGGACGCCGGCGCCCGGCCTGCCGGGGCGAGCCCCGGCCGGGCCTACCTCCAGGCCCGGCAGAACCAGCGGCACGCCCACGAGGACCACCACCGGCAGGCCGGGCTGGCCGGCGAACGCGTCGCCGCCGTCGCCCGCCGCTTCACCGCGGACCGGGTGAGCCACCCCGCCCAGAACGGGCCGCTCACCGCCGCGTCACCGGAGGAGAACGTCCTCAACGACGCCTACCTGGTGGCCGACGCCCACGCGGAGGCCTTCCTGTCGGCGCTGGCGGGTGCGGCAAGCGGCCTTCCGGGCGTGCGCGTCGAGGTCACCGGCCCCTGGGCGCCGTACTCCTTCGCCGTCGCGCCGCCCCCGCCCGAGGCACCGTGACCGCCATGAGCGCCGCCGACCGCCGTGACGCCGCCCTGCCGGGCCGGCAGGTCGCCCTCGTCGACCTCCTCGACCGGCTCCTGGCGGGCGGGGTCGTCATCGCGGGCGACATCGTGATCTCGATCGCCGACATCGACCTCGTACGGATCTCTCTGCGCGCCCTCGTCTGCTCCGTCGCCACCACCGACGGCCCCCGGCCACCGGACGGGATCCGCGATGGCTTCTGACGGCCGCTCCTCCCGGCGCCCCGCCGTCCCCGACCTGGACGGCGTCGGTGACGCGATGGCGCGGGCGCTGCGCCTGCTGCCTGCCACCCCCGCCGAGACGGCCGGCCCGTCCACCCCCGGCCGGCGCGTCCGCACGGGCGCCGACAGCGCGGCGGAGGACCTGGTGAAGCTCGTCCTGACCCTGGTGGAACTGCTGCGCCAGCTCATCGAGCGCCAGGCACTGCGCCGCGTCGAGGCCGGCGGCCTCAGCGACGCGCAGGAGGAGGAACTCGGCGCGACGCTCCTCGCCCTCCACGAACGGATGACCGAACTGTGCGCCCAGCACGGATACGAGCTCGCCGACCTCAACCTCGATCTGGGGCCCCTGGGCCCGCTGCTGCCCCCGTCCGGCTGACGGCGGGTCCGGGGCAACCGCGTGTTTCCCGGGGCGCTGCGCACTGCACGGCACTACGCTCCGCAGGATGGAGCGCGCAGAGATACTCAAGCGGGTGATCGGCATCCTCACCGAGGCCCAGGACGTCCGCCGGGCCGTGGAGAACGGCCGGGACGAGGACCCCGGCCGGGCGGAGGAGCCCGGAGTGGCCACGCTGCTGCTCAACGAGATGCTGCCGTCGATCCGGGTCCCCGCCGACGCGTCGCCGCAGCAGGTGGCGGCGCTGGTGGCCGAAGCCCTCGGCCCGGCCCTGCACACGATGGTCTCCGGGTTCAGCCTGGCGTTCACCAGCCTGGCGATCGCGCACGACGCCGGGCGTACGGACGTCTCCTCGATCGAGGTGCTCCAGGAACTCGCCCTGGAGATCGAGGCGGGCACCTACGACGACGGCGCGTAGGGCCGCGGCCGGGGGCCCGCCCCATGGCGCGGGCCCGGTTTCACGGCAGGCCCGGTCTCAGCGCCGGGCGGGCCGGGTGGGCGTCGTCCAGCGGGGTGATGCCGGTGAAGCGCACGGCCCCGCGCGGCCCGGGTGCGGGCGGCTCCTATTCGCGAGACGGCCCCTCCCCGCGCAGCGGCCCGCCCGCTTCCCCGGAGGCCTGCGGCGGGGAACGCCCGTCCGCCCGGCGGCGGGCGGAGAACCTCGTTTCCGGCGGTGCGATCCGGGCAGCCGCCCGGCGAGGTATCCCGAGAGCGGGAGGAGGCTCCCGATGACACGCGGAAGCGGAACAGGCGGAACGGAGCGGCGGGAGGACCGGGCCGGACGCGACGGGAAGCGGCCGGCCCCTCCCTCGCGGGACCCCGGGGAGGCGGGCGGCCCCGAGGAGCGCGAACGCGCCGACCGGGCCGGCCCCGGCGCCACGGGTGACGGAGCCGCCGACGCCGTCCCGGCCACTCCCCCGCCGGCGGAGCCCCCGGACTGACGTCCGCGGATCAGGTGGTCCGGTCCGCACACAGGCGGTCCAGGGCCCGGCCGAGCGTGGGGTGGCAGGGGAGCAGGCTCGCGGCGCCGGTCAGCTCCAGGAGGCGGAGCAGCTGCGGGGTGGGAGCGGCCAGGGCCAGGCCCAGGCCGGACGCGGCGGTGTCCCTGCGCAGCCCGATCAGGGCGTTGAGGAGGGTGGAGTCGCAGAAGGCCAGGCGCTCGCAGTCGACCACGACGGCGGTGGTGGCCCGGTCGACGGCCCGGGCGAACGCCGTGAGCACCGCGGGCCGGTCGTCGATGTCGATCTCCCCGGCGAGCCGGCACACCACCACCCCGCCGGGCCCTGCCGGACGGTCGAGGGAGACGGGTACAAGAGCCGGGTCGAGCATGCGGGGCCTTCCGTGGGGGCGGGCCGGCGCCGCCCGGTCCGGGCGGCGGGGCCACGGGGAGCGGGCCGGACGGATGTGTGCGCTGGTGCCAGCGTCCGGCAGAAGGCGACGGCGACGCTGCCCCGTGGGCGAAGTCTCCCGTCCGGGAAACGAAGCCGGCCGGTCCCGGCCGCGGCCCGTCCCCGGGGGCGGGTGCCGGGCCGCGGTCGCCCGGCGGGGCGGCAGGCATGGAAGCGCGGACCACGGGCAGGCGCGTGAGGACCGGAACGCGAAGACCCCACGAACGGAAGGATGCTGAGCCATGGGACACGGCGGCGATGTGGTGGCGGAACTGACCGCGGACCACGACGAGGTCAGGGACTACTTCCAGAGGCTGGGCCGGACCGTCGCCCCGGAGGAACGGCGCAACCTCGCCGACCTCCTGACGATCGAACTGGTACGGCACTCGGTCGCCGAGGAGCAGTACCTCTATCCGGCGGTACGCGAACACCTCCAGGACGGTGACCTCATCGCCGACAAGGAGATCGCCGACCACGGCCGGGCCGAGCGCCTGATGAAGCAGCTCCAGGAGGAGGACGCGGCCGGGACCCGGTTCACCTCCCTCGTGCGCGAGCTGGAGGCGGACGTACTGGCCCACATCCACGACGAGGAGCGGAACCTCTTCCCCGCCCTGCGGCACGCCTGCGCCCGGGACGTGCTCGACGACCTGGGCGACAAGACCCGCCGGGCCAAGAAGACGGCGCCGACGCGCCCGCACCCGGGGGCACCGTCCACACCGCCGGCCAACAAGCTGCTGGGCCCGGGCATCGGGCTGGTCGACCGGGCACGCGACCTGCTGTCGGGGCGCGGCAAGGACGACAAGGCGGCCTGAGCGGGCGAGGCCGTCGTCGCCACGGGCCTCCGCCGCGTCGGCCGACGCGGCGGAGGCCCGTATGTGCCGGTCGCGCGGGGTGCCGGCCCGGGCGGGCGGCGTCGTTTCGGGTGCGCGGGCCGGGGCGGGCGCAGCCCGAGGCCGACGCCGGTTCGACGGGCGGAGGAGCGTTCCCCACACTCCCGGGCGGCATGCGGCCCCGGCGCCGCGCACCGGGCCGGCGCCGGACAGCCGTGACGACAGCAAGCAGGAGGGAGCGGGACGATGAAGGTGGCCGACTACGTGTTGCAGCGCCTGCGGGAGTGGGACGTCGAGCACGTCTTCGCCTATCCCGGTGACGGGATCAACGGGCTGCTCGCCGCGTGGGGGCGGGCGAAGGAAGCACCCCTGTACGTCCAGGCCCGGCACGAGGAGATGGCTGCCTTCGAGGCCGTCGGCTACGCCAAGTTCGCCGGCCGGACCCGGAGTCTGCGCGGCGACGTCCGTGCCCGGGGCGATCCACCCGCTCAACGGGCTGTACGACGCGAAGCTCGACCGCGTCCCGGTGGTGGCGCTCGCCGGGGGGAGCGGGCCGGTGACGGCCGGCCGCACCCCCCAGGGCCCGGGCCCGGCCGGGCCCTGGGGGGCCGCCCCGGTGGCCGTGCGCGCGGGTGCGCGGGGCCGGGGACGGTGGGACGGTGAGTCACTCCTCGTCCGTGTGCCGCTCCCGCGCCCACAGGGGGAGGGCGAACCAGCACAGCAGGTACCAGGCCACCACCCCGCTGACCAGACACGGGACGAGCACTCCGTGGGTGGCCACCCGCAGGACGAGCAGGAGGGCGGAGGTGAAGGTGACGAGCAGCAGCACGATGCCGGCGAAGGTCAGCCGCGCCGCCCAGACCACCGCCTGGGGTTTGATCCGGCGCCCCGAGACGATCCGGTGGAAGGACACCGGGCCGATGAGCGCGCCTGCGGCCAGGGAGCCGGCCACCACCGTGCCGATGTAGATCGACGTGTCGGTCTCCGACAGCCTCTGGAAGCGCGGGGTGAAGGCGACCGTCAGCAGGAAGCCGAAGAGGATCTGCACGCCCGTCTGGGCGACCCTGATCTCCTGCATCAGCTCCTGCCACTGCCGGTCGGCCCGCTCCTCCGCGGTCTCGTTCCGGCCCCGGTCCGTTCGCCCTCCGCCGTCCGGCGGAGCGGCGGCGTGCCGCTCGTTCATCCCTGCGGGTTCCTCCCGTACGGCGTGGCACTGGTCGGCTCCGCGCCTACCCGCTCGTCCCCGCCCGCACACGCCCCGCGGGGCAGGACTGCGGACGGTGCACGGGGGCAGGCGCCCGGCGACCACGGCGAGGAGGCCGGTGTCCTCGGACGGCCTGTCCGGGCTGCGGCTGCTGCGCGACCGCCTGGACTGCGACGTGGCGGCCGGCGAGTACGGGTACGACCTGCCCTGCTTCGCCCGGATGACGCAGGCCGGGGCCGTGGACTGCCTCCAGGCCGACGCCACCCGCTGCGGCGGGATCACCGAGTGGCTGCGGGTCGCCGCGCCCGCCCGGGCCCAGGGCCTGGAGCTGTCGGCGCACTGCGCGCCGCACGTCCACGCCCATACGGCCGCCTCCGTCCCCGGCTTCCGGCACATCGGGTGGTTCCACGACCACGCCCGGCTGGAGTCGCTGCTCTTCGAGGGCGAGGGCCTGCTGGACCCGTCCGGCGGCACGGTGCGTCCGGCCGCCTCCGGGGCACCCGGTCTGGGGCTGGCGCTGCGCCGGAGCGGTGCGGAGGAGTACCGGGTCGCCTGACGCCGACGGGCCGACGCCGCCGCGGTCGCGCGGTGCGTCCGGACCCATCGGCGGGCCGCCGGCGGATCACATGGCCTGTGGCATCACTCCTGCGCGAGCCCGGGCCCCGCCGTCCGCGGCCGCCGCCCCCGCCCGGTAGCGCGCGGGCCGTCGCCCGACGGGACGGCCGGCGCGGGCGCGGGCCGTCCCGGGCTGTGCGGGCGCCGGCCGTTTCAGGCCGTGTGGAGGACGCGGAAGCGGTCGCGGTCGGCCGGGTCGCGGTCGACGACCTGGACCGGCGGCCAGGCCCACTGCCGGACGCCGATGCCCGGCACCCGGGAGAACCGGATCTCCCCGCGGGTGCCCTCGACCGCGACGTGCGGCCAGGCCCCGGCGGTGCGCGCCCAGTCTCCGGCGCCGTGCGAGCGCAGCACGTCGGCCAGGACGGTGACCGTGTCGTAGCCCTCGAAGGCGACGAAGGAGGGGGCTTCACCGAGCCGTTCGCGCAGCACGGCCCCGACCCGCGCCCCGAGGGGGCTGAGCCGCTCGGGCAGGTAGCGCAGGAAGGGGACCCCGGTCCCGTCCTCGCCCAGCAGCGCGTCCCATTCGGTGAACTCCGGCTGTCCGGCGGGCGCGCCGATCGTGAGGCCGGTGAGTCGCCGGTCGCGGCGGACGGCACGGACGATCGGCACCGCCGGCTCCGGGAGCCCCACCAGCAGCAGGAGGGCGGTCGCCCGGTGGGCCAGGAGTGCGTCGCACACGGCGGCGGGCGTGAGCGTGCGCATGTCGAGTTCGACGAGGGTGGCACCGCGGGGGGCCAGGTGGTCCCGCAGGACGCGGGTCCCGGAGGCCCAGTAAACGCTGGCGTCCGCCGCGACGGCGACGCGGCGGTGTCCGGCCGCCAGGAGGAAGTCCGCGTAGGAGCGCCAGCCGTGGGACTGTGCCGGGGCCATGCGGGCGACCCGTTCCGTGGGCCCCTCCGTGAGCTCGTCGAGCACCGCCGACGAGCAGAGGAACGGCAGACCGAGGGCGTCGGCGCGGGTGGCGGCGGCGCGGGCGACGACGCTGTGGTATTCACCCACCAGGGCGGCCACCCCCAGCCCCGCCAGTCCGTCCACCGCCGCCACGGCCTTCTGCGGGTCGGCCGCGGTGTCGCGGACCACCAGTTCGAGCGGGCGCCCGGCGATACCGCCGACGAGGTTGACCTCGTCGGCGGCGAGCCGGAGGCCGGCGAGCAGGTGGCGGCCCGCCTCGACCCAGCCCGGCCGGGTCAGCGGGGCGAGGGCGCCGATCAGGACGGACGGCCCGTCAGCCGGCCGCGTTCCCGGCGTGGAGGGCGGCGTCTTCATGCGTCGGTGTCTCTCATGCCGGCCATTGCATCCACCCGGATCCCCAACCGCAAGTGCATATCCGCCTGTTCGGCGGGCGGACCGGCCGGGCGCGGCCCGCGCCTGCCGGTCGGGCGCCGGCGGGGCCGAGCCGACGGTGACGCGCGGAGCTACGGGATCGCGCACGTGCCGAAGGCCCCGCCCCGCCCGCCGAAACGCTCGCCGCGACCCTCGCGGGTGCCGAGGGCCGCGCAGAGGAAGAAGGCCGCGGCGCAGAACGCCGGCTGACACCCTGGCACCCGTGGACCGCTCGCCCGCCCCTACGCCGCCGGCGACCGGGGACCCTCGGAAGGGCACTCCTCGGCCTCCTGGCGGGTGTCGATGTCGGCGCGCCGCATGAACCTCTCCCAGCCTTCGGCGGCACGGGCGCGCGGGGCCCGGCCCGGGGCCGCGGCGTCGGGTTCCTGGAGGTCGAAGGTCCGTCCGCTGGCACCGGGATTCCTGCGGGGCAGCGAGGGGAAGGTGGACATGCGCGTTGCTCCTCTCCGACGGGGACGCAACGGGCGGGACCGGGGTCCACGACGCCGCCGCGAGGGGGAGCACGTCCGGAGCGGACGGGCGGCCCCGGGGTGCGGTGACCACCTTCGCCGCAGGACGGCCCATCGATCAATGGCCGCGCCCCCGCGAATTCCGCGTCACGGCGTGGCCGGACCGGGGGGACCGGACGGGGGACACGGTGGTGGCGCCGGGGCGCGCGCCGGGGCGGTGCGGTGAGGATCGGGGGATGGGCTTCGTGCTGCCGGTCCTCTTCGCGCTGTTCGCGGCGTTCAGCAACGCGCTCGCGACGGTCCTCCAGCGGCGGGCCTCGCTGACCGTACCCCAGAGCGACGGCTTCCGGTTCGGGCTGGTCCTCGACCTGCTGCGCCGGCCCCTGTGGGTCGGGGGGATCCTGGCCGTTGTCGCGGCAGGGGCCGGGCAGGCCGCGGCGCTGGCCACGGGCGCGCTGTCGCTCGTGCAGCCCCTCTTCGTGCTGGAGCTGCCGCTCGCCCTGCTGATCGCCTCGCTGGTGGCGCGCCGCCGGCTGCCGGGGGCCGTGTGGCTGGCGGTGGCGGCGGTGGTGGCCGGGCTGGGGGTGGTCCTGGTGGCCGCCGCGCCCTCGGGGAACCGTACGCACGTCCCGCTCGACCGCTGGGCGCTGGCGCTGCCGGCGTCCGCGGGCGCGGTGGCCGCCCTGGCCGTGGCGGGGCTGCGGCGGCCGCCCGGCCGGATGCGGGCGGGCTGTCTGGGCGCGGCCACCGCCGTCTGCTACGCGCTGACCGCCGCCCTGATGAAGTCGGCCGTGCACACCCTGCGCGAGGGCGGGATCGGGGCGTTCCTGACCGCCTGGGAGACGTACGCCTTCGGCGCGAGCGGCATCTGCGCGGTCCTGCTCCTCGAACACGCGATGCAGGGCGGCCCGCTGGTCGCTTCCCAGCCCGCCCTGACCCTGGGCGACGCCGGAGTCAGCGTCACCCTGGGGGTCCTGCTGTACGAGGAGCACCTGCGCACCCACTGGTGGCTGCTCCCCCAGTTGCTCGGCCTGGCCCTGATCTGCGCCGGTGTCCTGGCCCTGGCCAGGTCGGACGCGGGGGCCGGGGCGGAGGCGACGTGATCCGGGCCCCTCACAGGGCGACGACGATGACCGCCGTCGCCCTGCCACTGCGCACCAGGGCGTTCCACCTCCCCTCCGCCGCCGGGGCCGACGCCGGCGCCGGAGGGGGGACGGCGGGCGGGCGGGGGCTCGGGGGCACGGCCGTGTTCCCGGAGCCGGGCACGCGGGAGGCCGCGAACACTCCGGGGGCCACGCGCACGGCCCCCGCTTCCATGGCGGCGGCGAGGAGGGAGACGCGGTGGATCCGGGTCATGGGGTTCTCCTTGGAATACGAGGCGCGGCCTGGCCGTCCGCCATGCGTCCGATGGTTTCGAGAAGCCGACGCCTCGGGCGGCACCGTCTTCCTCTCCTCCATTGGGCTCCGGAGGGAGGCCCGCCGTCACGTCCCTGGACTTCGGGGCTTGACGGCCGTACGGGTGACGTGCGGGGTGCGGTGGGGTGTGCCAGCGGGGCTGAGATGTCGGCCTTCCGCCCGATGGCAGCCACGGCGAACGGAGCGTGCTGCGGGACATCCGATCCGTCGGGCCGCACTGCGGCGGCGTGTGGCGGCGGGGTGCGCCGGGCTGCGGCCGGCGCTGTCCGGGTCGGGTGCGGTGGCCCGTGCGGGCCGCGGATCCGTCCCCGTCTCCGTCGCCCTCCGGCTCCGGGGAGGCGGGGCGGCTCGACCCGCGGATCGCGGAGATCATGCGCAAGCCCGAGTACCGGCACGCCCAGTGGGGCCCGGCATCCCGGGCGTCGACGGGCTGCTCGCCGAGAACCGCCGCGACTGCCCGGCGCGCGGGAAGGTGTTCGCCACGACGGGTGCGGCCGTGGCCGCCACTCAGGCGGTCATCTGGGCGACGCTCAGGCGGTCACCTGGGCGACGAAGGCGGCGAGGTTCGCCGCGGTCCGCGCGACCTTCTCCTCCACCGTCAGCGTCTCGTGGAGCCTCGCGCCCGCGGCGGTCTCCTTACGGCCGCGCACGTACAGCGAGCAGGCGAGGTCGTCGCACAGGTAGGCGCCGACCGAGTTGCCCTCCTGTCCGGCCCGGCCGGCCTTCGGCGCGACCATCAGGGCCACGCCCCCGTCGTGGGCGGTCAGGCATATCGAGCACATGCTGCGCCGTGCCTGCCCGGCGGGCCGGGCGGGCCGGCGCAGCACGAGGCCCCTGGCCCGGCCGTCGACCTCGGTCACCAGGTAGGCGCGGCCCGGGGACTGGGGGTCGCGCCAGCCGAGGTAGTCCAGGTCGTCCCAGGGGCGTTCGCCCAGGTCGCGCGGGACCGACAGGCGCCTGGCCTCGCCCTTGGTGCAGTTGACGAAGGCGGCGCGGATCTCTTGCTCGGTCAGTGGCTTCATGGGCAGCACGCTAACTTGCCTAAAGGATTTAGGGAAAACAATAATCGATGCAGGCAGGCGGTCGACGTCCCAAGGACCCCGCGTCAGCCCGGAGCGGGCCGGAGGCCCGGCCCCCGCACCCCCAGGAAGGCCCACCATGGACCCCCGACACCCTGCCGCCCGGCCGGACCGCGACGCGGCGCCCGCCCCCGCCGCCACCCACACCACACCCGTGACCGCGGACCTGCTGCGCGGGGCCCTCGACACCGAGTGCACCGGGCGCGGCCTGCTGCCGCACCGGCTGCCCGCCCGGGCCCGCGCCCAGAACACCGACGGGCAGCTGGCCATGGCCGAGTCCCAGCCCTCCGGCGTGCGGCTGGCCTTCCGCAGCGCGGCGACCGTCGTCGAGCTGGACACCCTGCCCGTCAAACGGATCTACCCGGGCGCGCCGCCGCGCCCCGACGGCGTCTACGACCTCCTCGTCGACGGCCTGCCGGCCGGACGGGCGAGCGCGGCGGGCGGCGACACCGTGACCGTCGACCTGGCCACCGGCCGCACCGAGCACCGGAGCGGGCAGCCGGCCACCCTGCGCTTCACCGGCCTGCCCGGCCGGACGAAGGACGTGGAGATCTGGCTGCCGCACGACGAGACGACCGAGCTCCTCGCCCTGCGCACCGACGCCCCCGTCGCCCCCGCCCCCGACTGGGGCCGCCGGGTCTGGGCGCACCACGGCAGCTCGATCAGCCAGGGCTCCGGCGCCGCGAGCCCCACCGGCACCTGGCCGGCGCTCGCCGCCTCCCTCGGCGGGGTGGAGCTGGTCAACCTGGGTCTGGGCGGCAGTGCACTGCTCGACCCGTTCACGGCCCGCGCCCTGCGCGACACCCCGGCCGACCTGATCAGCCTCAAGATCGGCATCAACCTGGTCAACGCCGA
Source organism: Streptomyces sp. NPDC001373 (assembly GCF_042895815.1). Lineage (NCBI taxonomy): Bacteria > Bacillati > Actinomycetota > Actinomycetes > Kitasatosporales > Streptomycetaceae > Streptomyces > Streptomyces sp. NPDC001373. The sequence goes on along the minus strand of NZ_JBIAWQ010000030.1, from coordinate 23,354 downwards.
CCTGATGCGGCTGCGCGCCTTCGGCCCCGCCGTCCACGGCTTCCTGGACACGGTCCGCGAGGGGCACCCGGCCACCCCGCTGCTGGTCGTCTCGCCGCTCCTGTGCCCCCTCCACGAGGACACCCCCGGTCCCACCGCCTTCGACACCGCCGCGCTGGCCACGGGAAGGCTGCTGTTCCGGGCGGCGGGCGACCCCGCCGAGCGCGCCGCCGGGAAGCTGACGCTCACCGTCGTCCGCGAGGTGCTGGAGCGGATCGTGCGGGAGCGGGCGGCCGAGGACCCGCACCTGCACCACCTCGACGGCCGGGCGCTCTACGGCGAGGCCGACGCCGCCGAGCTGCCGCTGCCGGACGCCCTCCACCCGGACGCCGCCACGCACCGCCGGATCGGCGAGCGCTTCGCCCGGCTGGCCTTCGGCCCGGGCGGCCCGTTCGGGAACTCCGCGGACGGGGCCCCCTGACGTCCGGTGTCAGCGGCCCACGGGGGCGGCGGCCGTGCCGTCCGCCGGCGGGCGCGGTGGAGCAGCCGCCAGGCCTCCGGGACCGCACCGTCCGCCGGTAGCGGGACGGCCGTCAGGGCGGCGACGACCCTTGCCGCGGACGGAGCGGATCGCCGAATTCCTGGATCCGCGCCGGCAGGTCCCGTCCGCGTGCGGGAGGTGCGGCTCGCGCTGCGGCTCCGCCGGGCCCGCCGCGCCCTGGGGACGTGACGCGGCCCTGCCGGTCAGCGCCGGCAGGTGTAGTGCGTCAGGCGGGAGCGGGCCTCCTTCTCGGAGATCCCGAGGGCGGTGCCGATGGACTCCCACGACAGGTCGTCGGCCTCGGCGATGTAGGCGGCGTCCCGGGCCACGCTCCTGGTCACCCTCTCCAGTGCGGCCACGGCCTTGAGCGCGGCCACCGGGGCCTGGCCTGCCAGGTTGTTCAGCTGGTCCTCCACGCGCTCGAGGAGGTGGGCCAGTTCGGCGGGCAGCGGTACGGTCCGGGCCTCGACCTCGTCGAGGTGGCGTTCCCAGTCCCCGCGGGGTCCCTCGATGACCTGCTCGTACAGGCTGTCGGACTCCTCGGTCGCGCGGTCTATCGGGTACTGCGCGGCGCCGCGCCAGCCGCACGCGCAGGCGGCGCGCGCGGCGGCGGCCCGGGGCCGGTTCAGGATGCCGCTGTAGGCCCACCACTCCCGCGTCTGGCGGAAGTCGGAGCCGGTGCCCGGGTCCAGGTAGACCGGGCCGGGCTCGGTACCGTCCGCCAGGAGCGCGCCGGCCCAGCCCTCGTGCGAGGCCCCGAACTCCTCCGCCGTCCACCCCATGCCCACTCCCCGTCAGCCGTCCCGCGCGGCCGCCCCGCCGGGAGCGGCGGCCGCATGCTCTCGACCCACCCTGCCCACATCCGGGCCGGGCCAAGCGGCGCACACCGCCCCGTTCGCGGCGCGCAGGGCGCGCACCGCGAACCACGCGCCACGCCGGCTCCACCGGCCCCGGCCCGCGCCGGCCGTGACACGATCCGTGGTCACGGCCGGAGCGAGGAGCAGGGGTCGCATGGGCACGGGCTGCGAGCGGGCCGGGGGCGGGAGCTGCCGGCCGGCGGCCGTCGGCGGCCGGCACCCGTGGGCGCCGGGGCCGTGGCGGACGTACGGGAGCGGCTCGCCGCCCCGCCGGCTCGTGCTGCCGGAGGCCGTACCGGGTCCGACTGACCGTCAGCTGGTTCCGGCGGCCCCGGCACGGTACGAAGTCCCTTGTGAACCATCAGACCCACAGCGCGACCGTCCGCTTGTTCATCGCCCTCGCCCCGCCCGACGACGCGAAGGAGGAGCTGGAGCGGGAGCTGCTGCCCGCCTACGAGGCGTACCCGCGCATGCGGTGGAACCGGATCGAGGACTGGCACATCACCCTGGCCTTCCTCGGCGAACTCCCGGTCGCGGCCGTCCCCCGCCTGCGCGGGCCCCTCGCCGGCCTCGCCGCGATACGCCGGCCCCTGCGGCTCGCACTGCGCGGCGGGGGCCACTTCGACGAGCGGGTGCTGTGGACCGGGATCGACGGGGACCTCGACGGGCTGCACCTGCTGGCCTCCGAGGTCCGCTCCCTCGTCAAGGAGTGCGGCATCCCCTACGAGGGCCGACCCCTGCGTCCCCACCTGACGCTGGCCCGCTCCCGCCGCAGCGACACCGCCAGCGTGCCGGAGGCCGCCGCCGGCCTCACCGCGTTCTCCGGCCGGCCCTGGCACGCGGGGCGGCTGCACCTGGTGGGCAGCAACATCGGGCGCGGTCCGGGGCCGATCCACTACCGCGACATCGAGTCCTGGGGGTTCGGGGGCGGGAACTGAGCACCCGGGGCGAACAGCTCCTGGGCATCAGGCCGGCCGGCGGCAGGCCTGATGTACCTCAGAACGGCCCCGCCCTGTGCGAGGAGGTACGGGCGGCGGTGGAGGGCCGCTGCCCGCTCGTTGCCGGTGTCAGAGGTCCGGGATCCAGTTGCCGTGGAGGCCGAGGGGCACCCGGACGGGCAGGTGGACGCGGGCGAGGGGGCGGCCGGTGAGGTCCTGGGCGGAGAGGATCACCAGGTCCGCCGCGCCGCGGTCGGGGTCGTGCACGTAGGCCATGAGGTAGCCGTCGTCCTCGTCGGCCGGCGGCGCGGCGGCCGACGACGCGGTGGGGGGTCCGGCGGGGACGAACACGGCTTCGCCGACTGCCGCGAACCGGCCGAACTCGTGGGCCTCGGTGGTCCCGCGCAGCAGGTCGTGTTTGAGGAGCGCGTTGCTGAACCCCTCGGCCGGGCGCGGGTCCCCGGGGCCGGCGGGCGGGGCGTACAGTTCGACCGCCGCGGCGTAGCCGTAGCGGTACGGGCGGCCGGTGAAGGCGGCGTTGACGCGCGGGAACTCCTGGACACGGTCGTCGAGGCACTCCTCGCGGATCCTGCCGGCGGCCAGGTCGACGGTCCAGCGGTGCAGGGTGGGGCGGCTGTTGCCGAAGTCGCGGATGTCGAAGCCCTCGGGGTGGCGGACGATGTCGACGACGAGGTCCGTGCCGGTCTCGTAGGCGTTGAGGGTGTGGCCGACCAGGCTCGGCGCCACCTCGAACCAGCGCACCTCGCCGCCGGCCCGGGGCATGACGCCCACGCGTGCCGGACGGTCGTGGTCCCAGACGAAGGGCACCCCGGTGGAGAGGTGGGCCGCGCTGAAGACGACGGGACCGTCGTAGAGGACGATGTGATGGTCGGTGAGCGCGAAGTCGTGCATGTAGGGGCTGCCGGGCGCCGCGATGGTCGTGGCGCGCCGCACGGTGCCGGTGTCGTCCGTCACGATGTGCTGGACGTGCTCGGAGCCGTACCGGAAGGCGAGGGAGTGCAGTTCGCGGGTGCGCGGGTCGAACACGGAGTGGGCGTTGGCGTTGAAGCCCTCGGGGGTCGCGCCGAGGTCGCAGGGGCCGATCGTGTCCAGGTCGTAGCCGAGCTCGTACGGCCGTAATCCCCCTTCGATCAGGACGAACGTGCGTCCCGCCAGTCCGGCGACCTGGACGTTCGGCGCGAAGTCGGTCCGCTCGTCGACGGGCGCGCCGCGCCGCGGCTCCCCGAGCCGGTCCGCGACGGAGGCGGAGCGGACCCAGCGGTTGCGGTACCACTCGGCGCGGCCGTCGCGGATGCGGACGCCGTGCACCATGCCCTCGCCGAGGGTCCACAGGTGCGCGGCAGGGTCCTCCACGCCCAGCGGGTTGGGGCCCGTGCGCAGATAGCGGCCGCTGAGCTCTGCCGGTATCCGGCCGGTGACGGGGAGGTCGTGGGCGGTGACCTCCTCGGTGACGGGGGCGAAGTTGCCCGACAGGTAACGGTTGGAAACGGAGGTCCTGGTATTCGTCATGCGGGGCGTCCTTCGTCCGTGGTGGTGGCGGGCCGGGCCAGGTACGCCCCGGCGACGGCGGTCATCAGTGCCTCGTAGCGGCGGGCCGCCGTGTCCGGCGGGAAGTGGCCGCCCAGTTCCAGGCTCACGGCCCCGTGGGCGGCGGCCCACAGGAGCTTGGAGATCTCGCGGGCGTCGCCGGGACGGAAGACCCCGGCGTCGATGCAGGCCGCGACGGCGGCGGCGGAGACGCCGAAGGCCTCCTCGGCGACGGCCAGGGACGCGACGCCCGGGCGGTAGCCGGGGACCGGCTGCTCGAACATGATCCGGTAGTAGGCCGGTTCGGCCAGCGCGTGCGCCCGGTAGGCGGTCCCGAGGTCGCCGAGGTGCGTCAGCGGATCGGGCGAGCCGGGCACGTCCTCCTGTGCGCGGCGCAGCCGGGCGAACCCCTCCTGGTACAGCGCGTCGATCAGGCCCTCCTTGCCGCCGAACATCGTGTACAGCACCTTCGTCGAGGTGCCGATCTCGGTGGCGATCCGGCGGATCGTCAGCGCGGGGATGCCTTCGGTGACCAGGAGGCCGATGGCGCGGTCGAGGACCGCGGTGCGCGCGGCCTCCTGGCCGGACCGCAGGGCGTCCTGATAGAGCGTCGTGGTCATGGGTAACAGTGTAACCCAAAGACAACGGCGTTACCTCCCCCCTGTGATGACGTCGCGCCGGAGGAGGTGCGGCGTGCGCGGGTGCCCGTGGCGTCCCCGGCGCGGGGCGCCGGGGACGGGTCGGTACGGGCGGCCGATCAGGCCCCGGCCGCGGCGGGCGGTGCCGTCCGGCACCCGCCGGCGCTCGGCCGCCGACATGCGGCCCAGCGGGTCCCGGTCGCCCATGACCACCGTGGCGTCCCGCCCCATGGAAGGGAGGCCGGCAACGCCCGGTCGGCCGCGTGTCGGTCGTGGGGCGGGGCGGCGGGCTGCGGCACGGTGGGCTTCGGTGGGCGGCCGTCCGGGTCGGCCGTCCCGGGCGCACGCGTGAGAGGTTCGGATGACCGACGACGGCACCCTCCCGAGCAGTCGCCGCGCCCTCCTGCTGGCGGCCGGTTCCGCCTCCCTCGCCGCGCTGGCAGCCGGCTGCGCACGACCGGCCTCGGCGCCGGCGAGCGGGGCCACGCCCGACTGCGTGCTGGCCGTGAAGGCGGGCGCGGGACCCAACTACGCCGGGCCGGGCCGGACCCGCCCGGACGTCACCGACGGGCGCGCGGGCGTACCGCTGCGGCTGGAGCTGACGGTGGTGCGGGCCTCGGCCGGGTGCCGGCCGCTCGCCGGCGCCGCCGTGGACATCTGGCAGGCCGACGCGGCCGGGGTCTACTCGGAGGGGCGGGAGGCCTATCTGCGCGGGGTGCAGGTGACCGACGGGGCCGGGCGGTGCACGTTCCGGACCATCGTGCCCGGCTGGTACGCGGGGCTGGCCCCGCACATCCACTTCAAGGTGCGGCCCGACGCGGGCACCGAGACGACCTCGCAGTTCTTCCTGCCCGAGGAGTTCCTGCGGGAGGTCTACGCCCGGCAGCCGTACGCCCTGCGCAAGGCCCCGCGCAACCCCAACGCGCACGACGACCGGTACCGGGCCGCCGCCGGCACCATGACGCTGGCCCCCGTGGCGGAGGGCGCCGGGTACCGCGCCGCCTACACCGTGGGCATCGCCTGAGCGGCCCACCGCTTTTGAAGTTTCAACCTTCAGATGGCGCAAGCGAGTTGGCCGGAACCCGAGATGACTGACGCGGTCCGCCCATGTCATGATCAACCCTCACGTTACTTCTCGGTAACGCATTCAATTCCCCCCATTTACCGAATGGTTCTCCCTACGTGCGCACGTTCGCCCAACGCCTCCTGCTTCCCGGCCTGACCACGTTGGCGCTCGCCGCCGCCGGCTGCTCCTCGCCGGCGCACACCGACTCCGCCGGCCCGGCGGCCGCCCCCGGCGCCCCCGCCGCAGGCGGCAACCAGCACCTCGAAGTGGCCGCCGCCCCCCAGGGACCGGCCGACCCCTCGCCGCTGGCCCGCACCTCCACCGGCGAAGGCCGGCCGGAGAAGTCCTCCCTGCGGGTCGCCTCCTACGACAAGAACAGCCAGCGGGCCGTCATAGCCCCGGCCCCCAAGCCGCCGAAGGGCGGCCAGAACGCCCCCTCCAACGACTCCCCCGCCCCCGCCAAGCCGGTCGCCGTGGGCGACGTCATCGCCAGCGCCCCGGCTCCCGGCGCCCCCGACGGCCTCCTCGCGAAGGTCACCGAGGTCGTCGGGAAGACCGACCGCGGCACCGAGGTGAAGACCGCCCCCACGACCCTCTCCGCCGCCCTGGGCGAGGCCAAGGCCGACGGCAAGGTCAAGGTCGACCCCTCCGCCATGGTCGTCGAACCCCTGATGAAGGGGGTGACCTTCTCCTGGGCCAAGGGCGAGGGCGCCCGCTTCGGCCCCGAGGGCGCCAAGCTGCCCCTCGGCAACCTGCGGCTCGACGTGAACGCGGCGATCGACACCGCCAAGGACGCCCCCGCCTCGGCGGGCGCCTCGGTGTCCGGCTTCGTCCAGCTCGCCCCCCAGGTCGAGTTCTCGTACACGGGCACGAAGATCGGCTCCGCCCCCAGCGCCGCCTTCCTCGGCATGAGCGGCGACTGGTCCTCCCAGTGGGCGCTCAAGGGCCGTGCGGCGGCGAGCACCGGCTCACCCAAGCGGATCCCGTTCGCCAAGCTCCACAGCGCTCCCGTCATCCAGGTGGGCCCGGTCCCGGTCGTGGTCAACCTCGACCTGACCACGTACATCCAGGTCGAGGCCGACGGCCAGGTCACCCTCGACGTCCAGCAGGACGTCAAGGGCGACTTCCGCGTCGGCGGCAGCTACGCGGCGGGCAAGGGCTGGCAGCCGGTCAGCACCTCGGCCGTCGACAGCTCCCCGGTGAAGGCCACCGTCGCCGCCGCCGGCCGGGTCAAGGGCGCCCTGGGCGCCGAGGCCTCCGTCGGCCTGTACGGGGCCGTCGGCGTCGGCGCCGACTTCGCGCCCTACCTGCGCGGCGAGGCCGACGCCAAGGCGTCCGCGTCCACCGACGGGAAGACCTCCGTCAGCGGCGCCTGGGCCCTGTACGGCGGCTTCGACCTGAACGGACAGCTGCACCTCCAGCTGTCCCTGTTCGGCACGCCCGTCCTGGAGCGCCGCATCCCGCTGGGCTCCCTGCACCGCGAGTGGCCGCTGGTCAGCGGCAGCGCCGGACGCTAGCCCCGGCTCCGCGGCGGGCGCGGACCCCTCGGTCCCCGCCCGCCGCGGAGCCACTTGACCAACGGGCTCTACGTGTCGGTAACTTGTGGCCGTCCTGGACTTCCGACGGAAGGGAAGGCACGTGGCGGACCACGACCTGACCGGCTTCACCAAGAGCACGTTCACCCACGACGGCGCCACCCGCCGGGTACTGCGCCGGGGCACGGGTCCGGCGGTGATCATCATGGCCGAGGTGCCGGGCATCACCCCCAAGGTCCTGGAGTTCGCCGAGCGCGTGGCGGACGCCGGCTGCACGGCCGTGCTCCCGGTGCTCTTCGGCACGCCCGGCCGCGACGCCAACCCCGCCACCGCGGGCTGGGCGGACACCGCCCGCGCCATGGCCACGACCATGTGGCAGGTGTGCGTGAGCCGGGAGTTCACCCTGCTGGCGACCGGACGCAGCTCGCGCGTGGTGCGGTGGCTGCGGGCGCTGGCCGCCGCCGAGCACGAGCGCTGCGGCGGGCCCGGGGTGGGCGCCGTCGGCATGTGCCTGACCGGCGGATTCGCCCTGGCCATGGCCACGGACGAACGGATGCTCGCGCCGGTGCTGTCCCAGCCCTCGCTCCCGCTGCCCTGCACGGCCGGCCGTGCGGGCTCGATCGACATCAGCCCGCAGGAACTGGCGGTCGTCCGCGGCCGCTGCGAGCGCGAGGGTCTCCAGGTCATGGGGCTGCGCTTCAAGGGGGACCGCCTGGTCCCCGGGGACCGGTTCGCGTTCCTGCGCCGCGAGCTCGGCGACGCGTTCGTCGCCGTCGAGCTGGAGGACGGCGCGGCGGCCACGCACAGCCCCCTGCCCGCGCACTCCGTCCTGACCGAGCACCTCGTCGACGAGCCCGGTCAGCCGACACGGCAGGCGCTGGACAGCGTGCTCGACCTGTTCCGCGAGAAGCTGCTCGCCACGGAGGCGGACGCCTCCGCGTGAGCCGGGGCCCGGGGGCCCGGGCCGCCGGTCCGGTTCAGTACACGAGCTTGTACGTGACGTCCTTGTGCACGGGCGCCGGCGCGGTGTCCGTGTACAGCAGCCGGATCTTGGTGAAGCGCTGGACCCCGGGATGCTCGGGCCAGGGAAGCGGATCACTCAGGGTGACCGTCACGGGATAGGGGCGGAAACGCCCCGCCGCGCAGTAGGGACGGCAGTCGTTCACCAGGTCGGTGCCGGTCGCGCTCGCCGCGCTCGCGCCCCAGCTGTCCCAGTCGAGTCCGACCAGACGGTTGTTGCCGTCACCGCAGGCCAGGACGAACTCCTCGGGCCGCACCTGGGCCGCCGAGGAACAGTCCACGACCACCACCGGGTAGGGATCCCTCGGCGGGGCCTGCGCCGCCGCGGGCGCCGCCACCGCCGCCAGGGCGGCGGCCGCGCACAGCAAACCGGCCCTCCGCCCCCACTGCCGGGCCGGGCGGGCGCGCCGCCCGTCTCCTGAAGCGTCCACGAGCCCCTCCTCACCAGTCGGCTCCGCGGTCGGCATCACTGCCACCTTCTCCAGCTTTCCCCATCCGGGCGGGCCGCGCACCCGCTGGACGCGGCAGCGGGCCGCCGAGCACGACCGCCGCGGCGGTCGCCGCCGTTCCTCCACCTCGTGACGGCGGCCTCCGGCACGCCCGCTCCGACCCGGCCGGTGTACGCGGTCGTGGGGGCGGCGTCGGTGGTTCACGCGACGGCGGGCCGTGTCGCCTCGCCGTCGTCCCCCCTCGGACCGCCGCGCGGCCCCCCTGCGGAACTCTCGGGGCACAGGGGTGAAGACGTATCCATCATGACAGGTCAGAGGGGGTTTTCGTAGGACCGAAAGCACAGCGCTTTGCCCTTGTTCGGGGTCCTGTGCGGCTTTCAGAATCTCCCTCATGAATTCCACGGCGCACATCCATCACGAAGCCCTCCTGCGAGCTCGCGTGGCGCTCCTCGGATCCGGGACCCTGCCGGTCCGTCAGGAGGTCGCCGCCTACCGCCTGCTGGTCCAGGTGAGCCCGCTGGCCTATCTGCCGCGCCTGGCGGAGGCACTGTACGAGTACAGCCGCCAGGAGTTCGCCCACCAGCCCGGCACAGCCCTGGCCCTCCGGGCCGAGGCCGTCGCCGCCGCCCGCCGGATGTGCGCGCTCGAGGCCGGGCGGACGCCCCTGCTGCACTCCGCGCTGGTGCGCTACCGGAAGCAGCTGGAACTCCTGGCCCGCCGGGAGGAACTCGACGCCGTGGACGCGGAGATCGCCCTCCTCGGGCACGGGGGGCACTGACCCCCCCCGGGCGTGTGCGGCTTTCTTAGCGGAACGTTAGATCTGGGTGCCGGGCCTTGTCCGGGTGCGGTGACGCATCCAGTCTGGGCACTCCCCCGGATCCGGGGGAGCCACCCCTCCCCATCAGGGACTTCCGTCTGGAGCCGCCATGCCCCCGTCCGCCGTCACGCTCGGCCCGCCGCCCTCGGACGAACGCCGCAGGCGCCGTCTCGCGCTCGTCGGCGGGTCCCTCGGGAACCTCGTGGAGTGGTACGACTGGTTCGTCTACGCCAGCTTCGCCATCTACTTCGCCGATTCCTTCTTCCCCGGCGACAACCCGACCACCCAGCTGATGAACACCGCGGGCATCTTCGCCGTCGGCTTCCTGATGCGTCCCGTCGGCGGGTGGATCCTGGGGCGGGCCGCCGACCGGCACGGGCGCAAGAGCGCGCTCACGCTCACCGTCACCATGATGTCGGTGGCCGCCCTGCTGATCGCCGTCGCCCCGACCTACGGCCAGGCCGGCTACTTCGGCGCCGTCGTGCTGCTGCTGGCACGGCTGCTCCAAGGGATGAGCATCGGCGGGGAGTACGCGGCCAGCGCGACGTACCTGACCGAGGCCTCGGCCCGCGACCGGCGCGGGCTGGGGTCCTCGTTCCAGTACGTGTCCATGACCTGCGGGCAGCTCCTCGGCCTGGGGATCCTCATCACCATGCAGCACACGCTGACCAAGGAGCAGCTGGGCAGCTGGGGCTGGCGGGTCCCGTTCGCGCTCGGGGCGGTGTTCGCTGTCGTCGTGTTCTGGCTGCGGCGCCGGCTCCAGGAGACCGACGCCTTCAAGGAGGACGGTGCACACGACGACAGCGCGCGCGGCTCCCTGAAGGCGCTGTGGGAGCACCGGCGGCAGGCCGGGCTGGTCATGGCCCTCACCCTCGGCGGCACGGTCGCGTACTACACGTACACCACCTACCTCACCAAGTACCTGGTCGGCAGCGCGGGCATGGCCAAGACCACGGCCACGCTGGTGAGTTTCACCGCGCTGGCGCTCTTCGCCGCGCTCCAGCCCCTCGCCGGGATGCTGTCCGACCGGATCGGCCGCCGGCCCCTGCTGATCACCTTCGCGGTGGGCTGCACCGTCGGCACCTACCCGATCATGACGGCGCTCGGGTCGGCGTCCTCGTACTGGTCCGCGCTCGGCCTGTCCCTGCTGGCCCTGGTGATCGTCACCGGCTACACGTCCATCAACGCGGCGGTGAAGGCGGAGCTGTTCCCCACCCGGGTCCGCGCGCTGGGCGTGGCGCTGCCGTACGCGGTCGCCAACGCGCTCTTCGGCGGCACGGCGGAGTACGTGGCGCTGTGGTTCAAGAACGGCGGCCACGAGAAGATGTTCTTCTGGTACGTGTCCGGGTGCGCGCTCGTCTCGCTGGTGACGTACGTCCTGATGCCGGACACCCGCAACGCGGCGCTCAGCCGCGCCGAGGAGGAGGCCGGGGCGCGGTCCGCCGCGGCGACGGCCGCCGAGGGGGCGGCGCGATAGGCTGCCGGCCGGTCCGGGGGTCGGGGTGCGGGGAGGTTGCCGGTGCACGCGCTGCTGGTGGAGGACGACGACCGCATGGCCCGGGCCCTGGGCACCGCCCTCGCCCGGCGCGGGCACACCGTCCGCCGGGTGGGCCGGGCCCTGGACGCCCTGCGGCACGTCCACGAAGCCGAGTTCGTCCTGCTCGACCTCGGCCTGCCCGACCTCGACGGGCTCGAACTGCTGCGGCGGCTGCGGACGGTCTGCGCGGCGCCGCTGATCGTGGTGACGGCGCGCTGCGAGGAGCGCGACGTCGTGCAGGGGCTGCGCGCGGGCGCCGACGACTACGTGGTCAAGCCGTTCCGGATGGCGGAGCTGATCGCCCGGATCGACACCGTGCGGAGGCGGACGGGGGCGTACGGAGTCCGTCCGGGCGTCGGGGAGGCCGACGGCGGCGCCCGGACCGTGCGCGCCGGGGACGTCGAGGTGGACCCGGCGGGGCGGACCGTCACGGTGGCCGGGAGCGAAGTCCGGCTGACACGCCGGGAGTTCGACGTACTGGCCTTCCTGGCCGCCCGTCCGGACGAGGTCCACTCGCGCGAGGAGATCCTGGACCGGATCTGGGGCGACGCCTTCCTCGCCGCCTCCCGCTCCCTGGACGTGCACGTGGCGGGCGTGCGTGCCAAGACGGGCCGTCCGGGCCTGGTGCGCACGGTGCGCGGGTTCGGCTACCAGCTCGGCTCGGCCGCCGCCGTGCTCGGGGAGCGGGACGCGGGCCGGTGAGGCGCAGGCTGCTCGCGGTGCTGATGGTACTCATGGGGGCCGCCGCGCTGCTGCTCTGCGTGCCCCTGGCCGACGCGTACGCGCGGGGGCGGACCGAACACCTGCTGCTCCAGCGGCGTTCGGAGGCCGTACGGTTCGCCGACCTCGCGGACCGGACGGACAGCGACGCCGACCGGGCGGAGCTGTCCGCCGAGATCGGCCGGTACGCGCAGCTGTACGGGGCCTCGGTGCTCGTGGTCGACGCCGCCGGGGAGACGGTGGCGCGGGCCGCGGGCGCGGGGCCCGCCGCGCGGACCCCGCTGTCCGGGGCGGTGGAAGCCCGCCGGCGGGCCCTCACCGGGCGTTCCACCGACCGGTTGCCGACGATCCGCCCCTGGGGCCCGGACAGCGCGGTCCTCGCCGAGCCGGTGGGGCGGGACGAGCGGGTCAGCGGGGCGGTGCTGATGGCCGTGCCCACGGACGCCGCCCGCCGGGACGTCGCGGTCCGCTGGTCGCTGATCGCCGCCGGGGCGGTCGCCGCCTTCGCGGCGGCGGCCCTGGTCGCGGCCGGGATCGCGCGGTGGCTCATGCGGCCGGTCCTCGATCTGGACCGGGCGGTGGAGCGCCTGGCAGCCGGCAGCCTGCGGGCCCGGGCCGTCTCCGACACGGGTCCGCCGGAACTGCGGCGGCTGCGGCGGCACTTCAACGGGATGGCGGAGGCCGTCGCCGACTCCCTCGGCCGCCAGCGGGACTTCGTCGCCGACGCCTCCCACCAGCTGCGCAACCCCCTGGCCACGCTGGTCCTCCAGCTGGAGAACGTCGAACCGTACGTCGCCCCGGGCCCGGGCCTGGCCGAGCACGCCCGGGCCCTGGACGAGGCGGAGCGGCTGGAGGAGCTGCTGGACGGGCTGCTGTCGCTGGCCCGGGTGGAAGCGGGAGCGGCGGAGCTGACGGACCAGGACCTGGCGCAGGCGGTACGGGGCCGGGTGGAGGCCTGGGCACCGGTCTTCGGCGCCGCGGGCCTGGATCTGGCGGCCGGCGGCCTCCCGCGGGAGCTGTCCGTGCGCGCCCTGCCCGACGCGGCGGGGCGGATCCTGGACGCGCTCCTCGACAACGCGGTGAAGTTCGTACCGCGCGGCGGCCGCGTGGAGGTGCGCGCGTGGGGCGCGCGGGGCGGGGAGGCCGTCGTACGGGTCTCGGACGACGGGCCCGGGGTACCGGCGGACCAACTGGGTCTGCTGCTGCGGCGTTTCGCCCGCTCCCCCGAGCACCAGAACGTGCGCGGCAGCGGGCTGGGGCTGGCCATCGCCGAGGAGATCGCCCGGATCAGCGGGGGCGGGCTCGGCGTCGCCCCGAACCTCCCGCGGGGTCTGGCCTTCGAGTTCCGGCTGCCGCGCCCGGCGGACGGTCAGCCGTACACCGAGCGGTAGTAGGCGGCCGCGCCCGGGTGGAGCGGCACGGCGCCCGTGGATATCGCGAAGCGGGGTTCCAGCCGCACGCCCGCCGTCACCTCGCCCAGCACGTCGCCGCGGCGGTCGAAGACCACCCGCAGCAGCTCGGCCGTCGCGCCCGTGGCCACGTCCTCGCGGGCCAGGAGGTAGTTGCCGACGCCGATGGTGCCCACCGGGGCGGTCAGTCCGTACGCCCCGGTGGGCAGGGTGACCGTGGTGTAGACGGGGCCGAAGCGCTGCCGCAGCGCGTCCGCGAAGCCGTCCAGCGCGAGGAAGCGCAGGGGCAGTGCGCGGGCCAGTTCCGTCAGGGCCGGGGTGGGCACACCGCCGGACCAGAACACGGCGTCGACCGTGCCCCCGCGCAGCGCGGTCGCCGACTCGGCCAGGCCCAGCTGCCGTTCGTCCGCCGCCGACGGGCCCTCGGACAGCCCGGCGGCGCGCAGGGCGCGGGCCGCCACCACCTGCGCTCCCGATCCGGCGGCGCCGACGGCGACCGGGCGTCCGGCGAGGTCCGCCACCGAGCGGACCGGCCCGGCGGCCGGGACCAGGAGGTGGGTGTAGTTGACGTAGACGCGGGCCAGCGCTGTCACCGGGGCCCGGCGGGCGAACGGTTCGCGCCCCAGGGCGGCGTCCTCGGCCACGTCGGCCATGGACAGCGCGAGGTCGACGGAGCCCTCGGCGAGCCGGCGCAGGTTGTCCACGCTCGCGGCGGTGGCCACCGGCACGATCTCCAGCCGGCTCCCGCCGTCGGCGGCGGCCCGGGCGAGGGCCTGTCCGAAGGCGTTGTACGGGCCTCCCGGCGGCCCGGTCGCCAGCCGGAGCCGCGGTGCGGGGCCGGAGCCCCCGGAACATCCGGCCAGGGCGGCCGCCGCGACCGCGCCGAGCGCCGCGCCCATCAGGCGTCGGCGTCCGGTCGCTGCGTCGGTCACGGCGGCAGCCTAGCCTCCGCTCAGGCGCGCAGGCCCTCCGCGGTGGGGACGACGACGCCGAACAGGTCGGTGATCGTCGTCAGTGCGGCGGCCTGGAGGGCCGCGGCGGGCTGGACGGTGCCGTCCGGGGCGGCCAGGGCGCGGGTGGCGGTGGCCTCGGCGACGACCGTGGGCCGGTAGCCGAGGTTGAAGGCCTCCTGGGCGGTGAACGCGATGCACATGGGCGTCATGAACCCGGCCAGGACGAGGTCCTTGCCGTTGCCGGCCTCGAAGCCGAGTCCGGTCAGGGTCTCCTCCAGCCCGGTGGCGCGGAAGGCGTCGGGGAAGCCCTCGACCACGACGGGCTCGCCGTCGGCCGGGGCGACGTCGTCGGGGATGGCGCCGACGTGCTCGCGGACGTCGTACGGGCTGCCCTCGCCGCCGTCGCGGCGACCAGGGCGAGCGCCAGGTCCAGGCAGGCGCTGGTCCCGGCCCCCGTCCACAGCCGGCCCCGGTCGGTCCGGACGAAGATCGGGGCCGGGTCAACGGTGACCGCGGGGTGGTCCGCGGCGAGCTGGGCGGCGGTCGACCAGTGGGTGGTGGCCGTCCTCCCGTCCAACAGCCCCGCGGCGGCGAGCAGATGGGCCCCGACGCACACCGACGCCACGCGCCGGGCGTGCGGCGCGGTCTCCCGCACCCAGGCCACGACCTCCTCGTCGATCCGGGCGACCGGACCGTCCTCGGCCATGTCGACCGCGCCCGGCACGAGCAGGGTGTCCACCTCCGCGCCGACGTCGGCGAACGCCACGTCGGTCAGCAGCCGCACGCCCGCCGACGTGCGCACCGCCCCGGCGGCGGAGCCGGCGAGGCGGACCTCGTACCCGGCCCGGCCCGCGGTCTCGCGGTTGGCCAGCGCGAAGACCTCGGCGGGGCCGGTGACGTCGAGGAGGTCGACATCGGGGAAGACCGCGATGACGACACGGTGTGCGGTGGGCATGGCCCCATCCTCGCCGCGGCCGCGGCATGGCCGCAATGACGCTTCCCCGTCACATTCGGACGCGCCGGTCAACAGGGCCGGGCCGGTCGCGGGCCTCCTGCCAGGCGATCGGGTGATCTAGCGCCACCTCGCGGGGAGGTACCCCGTTACCAGGACGACCTCCCCAGCCGGGGCCGGTCCTCCGCCAGACAAGGAACCTTTCGAGCATGCTGAAGAAGATGATGGTCACCGCCGCAGCCACCGCCGCCGCGGTCGGTGCCGGTGCTGCCGTTGCCGCCCCGGCCATGGCCATCGGCAACGACAACGGGGTCAACACCGTCAACGGCAACGGCGCCCAGCAGATCTACGGCAACCAGAAGACCGCCGGCGACATGAGCCCGCAGTTCAGCGCCATCCAGGGCACCCTCAACAAGCCCTGCATCGGCCTGCCCGTCAAGGTCAACGCCCAGTCGCTGATCGCCATCCTGGCCAACGTCGGCGTCCAGGACGTCAACGTCCTGTCCAACCCGCAGAACCAGCAGTGCACCGAGAACTCCACCCAGGCCAAGGGCGACGAGTCCCTGTCGCACATCCTGGACAACATCCCGGTCCTCTCCGGCAACCTGTCCGCCGGCAGCTGATCGGCCGAGGCCCCCCACCCCGCGTCCGGGGGTGGGGGGCCTCGTCGCGCCGTCAGCGGGACCGGGCGGCGGTCACCACATCACCGGCAGGCGCTCGGGCAGCCGCTTCATGAAGCCGGTGCGCCAGACGAGCTGTTCGACGGGGACGGCCAGCCGCAGCCGGGGCATCGCCGCGAGGACGGCGCGCAGGCCGATCTCCGCGTGCTTCTTGCCGAGGGCGGTGGCGGGGCAGTAGTGGGAGCCGCCGCCGAAGGAGAAGTGGGCGCAGGAGTTGGCCCGCGTGAAGTCGAGGCGGTGCGGGTCCGGGAAGACGGAGGGGTCGAAGTTGGCGCCCTCGGGCAGGACGAGCACCAGCTCGCCCTTCTTCACCTCGACGTCGCCGAGGGTCATGTCCTCCATGGCGAGCCGGGGCAGGCCGTCCCCGATGGAGAGGTTGATCCGCAGGAGCTCGTCCACGGCCTGGGGCATCAGCTCCGGGTGGTCGGCCAGGTGGTCGGCCTCCTCCGGGTGGGTGAGCAGGGTGACCAGTGCCATGGCCAGGAACCCGGCGGTGGAGATGACGCCCGCGCCGAACAGGGTGACGCCGACGGTCGCGAACATCTCGTCGCTGACGTGCTCGTAGCCCTCGGTGCCGCGCAGCTTCGCGAGGTCGCCGATGAGGCCCTGCTCCGTGTCGTCGAGGCGGGCGGTCATGTACGCGATGTCGCGGTCCCAGTTCAGGCGGGCCGCCGGGATCTCCCGGGGGCTGTTCATGAAGGCGATCGGCAGCGACTCGGAAAGCAGCGGGGCCGCCTCCTGCGGTATGCCGAGGATCCGGCAGTGCACCGCCTCCGAGAACGGGTCGGTGAACAGGGACCGGATGTCGACGGGGGCGCCGTGCCGGACCATCCGCTCGACCAGTTCGGCGGCGTGGCCCTCCATCCACTCCTGGAGGCCGGGGGCCTTGGGGTTGATCGCCTTCATGACGGCCTTGCGCAGGCCGGCGCCGGTGATGTTGCCCATGTTGTTGACGACCTCGGGCGGGATCGTCAGGGCGTACTGGCGCGGCACCCCGGGGTCGGAGGTGTTCTTGAGGCTGAACCGGTCGTCCTCGAGGACCTGCTTGACGAGCTCGTACGAGGAGACCAGCCAGGCCTCGGCCCCGGCGATGGTGCGCACCTTCACCACGGGGGCGAGTTCGTCGATCTGGGCGGGCAGGTGGGTGCCGTCCCACGTGAACGGGAAGTCGAGGATCGGCTCCGCGTGGGTGGTCACAGCTGGTCTCCTTCGGTGGCGGGAGTGACGACGGCGTGGCCCTGGTTGCGGGAGGCCCGCAGTCCGGCGCCGCGCGAGTAGAGCAGGTCCGCCATCGGCAGCGCCTGGTGGTAGCAGTTCAGCGACGAGGGAACGCCCAGGATCGCGGGGGTGTCGAGGAACAGGGGCGCCTCGGCGCACACGTAGTCGAGGCAGACCCTGCGCTGGTGCGCGGTGGGCTGCCGGCCGCCGAGCACCTTCGAGGACAGGAAGATGTCGACGAGCTGGTTCGCGGTCTGGGCGAACGCCGGATCGGTGCCGAGCCGTTCCAGCAGGTCGGCGTGCATGCGGTCGTACGCGGGGATGCCCTGGAGCGAGGACATCGGCCTGCCGCGCAGTCGGGTGCCCGACGGGTCGACATCGGCCACGGCGTTGGTCACCTTGGCGCGTACACCGCGCAGGTTCTTGACTGTTTTTCGACGGGCCTCGTCCTCCGGATAGCCCATGGCCACATACATTTCGGCCACGTGCAGGTCGGTGTAGACGAGGTCGGCCTGCCGGAAGTTGTCCAGGGCCCATTCGGCGAGCGCATGCACGCGCCGGGCGGAGAAATAGGAGTTGCCTGGCGAGATGCCGATGACGGCGTGGTCGCCCTCACCGGCGATGACCTGGCAGTGCGGGGTGTAGGGGTCAACGCGGAAGGCGCTGGTCCGGGTTGCTGTGGTCATGGGAGTGGTCACGTCCCCGTCGCCGCGATTCCCCGCTCGGACCCCGTGTCCCGGGTGCGGCGGCGACGTTCAGAACCTAGCCGCAAAGCACGGCTCCGGTCGGATTACCGCACAGTTCGTCTCGGCTTCTGGACGCAGACGTTGCCCCAGTCAACAGCTGTGACGTGCGCGGCTGTTGTTCTGCCCTGCATGGTGATGATCAGACGGGTTCCCTGGCTCAATGACACCTTTCCCCTACAAGATCGCCGGATGGGTCACATGTGCCGGGTGGCCGGAACACGATGTCCGGAAACGGTCCCTTACCGGGCCGCCCTGGCGGGCCTTCCCGGGGATCCGGGCCGTGATCGCCCATAGTGGGGTGCATGCAGTCCGAGAAGACGCAGGTCCGCGTGGCGATCGTCGAGGACCACCCGCTGTTTCGCGAGGGGCTGAGGGCGGCGCTGGAGAGCGCCGAAGACATCCGTGTGGTGGGCGAGGCGCAGACGCTCTCCGAGCTGCCCGCCGCGGTGGCGGCGGGCCGGCCGCAGGTCGTGGTGATGGACCTGTCCCTGCCGGACGGCTCGGGCATCGAGGCCACCCGGCGGCTCGCCGGGGAGCACCCCGAGCTCCAGGTACTGGTGCTGACCATGGCGGACGACGACGGCACCCTCGTGGCCGCCCTGCACGCGGGCGCGCGCGGCTACCTGGTCAAGGGGGCCGGCCGGGACGAGGTCCTGCACGCGGTGCGCACGGTGGCGGCCGGGGGCGCGGCCTTCGGCCCCGACGTGGCCGCGCGGATCGCCGCCCTGGTCACCGGCGGGCCCCGGCGCGAAGCCGAGCGTGTCCTCCCCGCGCTGACCGCCCGCGAGGTGGAGGTGCTGGACCTGGTCGCCCGGGGCTATGACAACCGCCGGATCTCGCGCGAGCTGGTCCTCGCGGAGAAGACGGTGCGCAACCACATCACCCACATCTTCGAGAAGCTCGACGTCGCCACCCGGGCCGAGGCCGTCGCGCGCGCCCGGGACGCCGGGCTGGGCGTGGCCGGGGACGGCGGGGGCGGGGGCGGGGGCGGCTGAGACCGGGGCCGGGGCCACCGGGGACACGCCGGCCGCACGCAGGCGGGGGCGTGTCACGAAACCGCCACAGCGTCCCGCCTGCGCAACCCCGGCGGTCCGCGGCGCGTGTCCGTCGACGCGAGAGCCGGCGCGGAACCGGTCGTGAGCCACGGGAGCATCCCATGCACTACACAGCAGGTCCTCGGCGCACCGCCACGGCGCTGGTGGCCGCCGCGGCGGCCACCGCCCTGATGACGGGGTGCGGCCCGACCGGGGACGCGGGCGCGGCCGCCCCGCCGTCCGCACCCCCGGCGGCGGCAACGGTCCCGGCGACGCCCGCGGGCGGATCCGGGGGCTCCACCTCCACCGGGGGCTCCTCCACCGGCGGCTCCTCCACCGGCAGCGGGGGCTCCGCGAAGCCGACGCCCTCGGCGGCCGGCGGGGGCGGGGGCGGGGGCGGGGGCGGCAAGACCAAGCCCTGCACGATCGAGGACGTCCAGGTCTCGCCCGCCCACCTGGCCGACGTCCGCCCGCCCGGCACCGGTACCGGGGCGGTGGTCGTGTCGGTCACCAGCCACTCCACCTGCACCCTGCTCGGGTTCCCGCAGGTCGCCGGCGCCGGCAACGGCTCCCCCGACAAGAACCTGCCGCTGGCCACCGCCAACAGCGGTACGGCCACCCCGGTGTCGCTCACCCCGGGCGCCCGCGCCTGGACGAAGCTGACGTTCGTCAACGTCCAGGGCGAGGCGGACGGCTACTGCGTGTCCGGCTCCACGCCCGTCGTCTTCCCCAGCCTCGTCATCCGCGTCCCGGGCGCGGGCTCGCACCAGATCGGCATGGACGACGGGCAGTTCGCCGAGTGCGACAACAAGGTGACGGTCACGCCCTTCTCCCTGACGAAGCCCTCCTGAGGCCGGCGGTGGTACGGCGTCAGGAGATGCCGTACCACTGGCTGCCCCAGCCGGTGTTGATCGTGCTGGTGGACTGCTCGGAGAGGTTGAGGGCCGGCGGCAGCGAGGTCTGGCCGGTGAGGACCGTGCTGTAGCGCAGGGCCGGGGGCGTCAGGCCCGCGTTCACCGAGATGCCGGCGCCGGTGGCCTTCAGGGTGAGGGCGTTGGTGGCCCAGTTGCCGTTCAGCAGGAGGGCGATGAAGTAGGTGCCGCTGGCCGCGGTGAACGGCTTGGTGAAGGGCAGCGGTTTGGCCACGGCGTCGGTCATCAGCTGCGGCGAGATGTCCGCGGTGGACGCGACCAGCTTGCCGGTGGCGTCGTACACGCCGAGGTAGCAGTTGGAGAGCTGCGCGTTCGGGTCGAGGCCGGCCAGGCCCAGCCAGACGTTGGACCAGGTGATCTGCTCGCGCAGGCCGATCCGCACCAGGGTGATCCGGCCGCCGACCCCCGCGGCCGACTGGGCGGTGACGTGGCCCGCGTCGTTGGGGTCGCCGGTCCAGGCCAGCAGGTTCTGGTCCTGCGGGCGCGGGCCCTCGTACCCTGAGCCGCCGCCCTGCACGGGTGCGGGAGCGGCCGCCGGGGGGCTCGACGCGTGCGGGGAGCCGCCCGACGAGGTGCACCCGGAGAGGGCGAGCAGCGCTGCGAGGGTGGCGGCGAGGCCGGCGGTGGTGGTACGGGTGCGCATGGTCCCCCCATGTCGTGCGGATGTGCCGGGGCCATCGTCACATGCGTCCCTGTGGTTGCAGCAGGCGCCCGGTGGGCGGCGGCCGGGCGAGCGGTTCCGGCCGCCCGGCGGCGGGAGTTGGCCCGGGAGGCGGTCGTCCGCGACGGCGTGCGGGCCGATACTGCACGGGGGCGGACCGCAGCGCCCGGGGAGGGGGAGCGATGGGGGCGAACGGGGTCTCGCGCACGGCCGCGCGCCGGCGCGGGCGGGGTGTCGCGCTGCTGACCGTATTGGGGGCGCTGGGAGCGGGGGTCCTCGTACCCGCCGCGCCGGCGGAGGCCGCGCCGCGGTGTGCGGCCACCTCGGCGGGCGGGCCGGTGCAGGTGGCGTACGTCCCGGACTGGGTCGAGTCGATCGCGGTGGACGGGCGGGGCCGGATGTTCGCCACCGCGTACTTCAGCGGGCGCGTGTACCGCATCGACGCGCCGGGGGCGGCCCCCGTCGCGCTCACCGGGAACATCGGCGCCAACGGCGGGATCGTGGTGCGCGGGGACGGCCGGCTCCTCGTCGGCACCGGTAACGACCTGGCGCACTCCCTGACCGGGGACCTGCTGCCGGTCTCGAAGCTGCTGGAGGTGGACCCGGAGACCGGGGCCGTCCGGGTGTACGCCTCGGGGCTCGGCGGTGTCGACGGGGTCGCGCTGGCACCCGACGGGACCGTGTACACGACGACCCTGGGCGGTTCGGGCATCGGCCGCGTCACCCCCGACGGCCGGGTGGATCCGGCGTGGGCGCGGATCCCGCAGCCCAACGGGATCGCCGTGTCCCCGGACGGGGCCGAGGTGTACGTGGTCCAGACGACCCTCGCGCCCGGGGTGTACCGGATCCCCGTCGGGGACCCGGGGCGGCCGCGGCGGTGGGTCGCGGCCGAAGGGGCCGACGCCCTGGCGCTGCCGGACGGGCTCACCCTCGACGGGCGGGGGCGGCCGCTGATCGCCATGCACGCGGCGGGAGAGGTCTGGCGGGTCGAGGGGGCGGCCCTGTGCGCCGCCGCGTCGGGACCGGAGCTGCGGCTGTCCACGCAGATCGCGTACGGGCGGGGCAGCGAGGGCTTCGCGGCGGGGCGGCTGTACCGGGCGGGTGTCGACGGAAGGATCTACGAGCTGCCGGAGGCCGCCGAGGGCCGGGAGTGACCCCGGCCCATACGGCCACCTCAGAGGTCGTCCCAGGCCATCGAGCTCATCCGCCGGCCGTCCGGGTGCGGACGAACCGGGTGGCCTTGCGGCCCTCGCCCTCGCACCACTGCCCGCCGAGGCGGCCGGACTTGCGTACTCGTTGAAGCGGTGCGCGATCGACCCGAAGATCTCGGTGCGTTCGGCGACCTCCCACTCCGAGAACTCCGTCAGCGTTCCGTCGGTGAGGATCCGGCGCCGGGGGTCAATGAAGGAGCCGAGGTGAGCGCGCCGGAGAACACGCCCATCAGCTCGTCGAGTTCGGTCTGCACGCCGGACACTCGGGCCCGACTGATTCCTACGCCGGTGTACGCGCAGGATCGTATGCGGACCGGGGCCGCGCCGGAAGATCCGTACGGCGGGTGGGGCGGCATCCGTCCGCGTACAGTCCGTGGTTGACCCGCACCTCTCGGCGGCCGGGCCGCCGGCCGGACAGGAGAAGCCCCGTGGCCACCGACGCAGCCCCCGCGCAGCTCCCCCAGCAGCCGAACGGACCGGGCGGCCGGCCCGTGCCCGAACTGGACGGCGCGGCCGTGGAGTCGTGGCGCGCCGGGGGTGGGGAGGATCGACCTGCTGGCACGAACACAGAAGCGGCTCGGCGGAATGGCGCTGTGGGAAGTCGTCGCCTCGTCCGGGATCGACGCGTGAAGCCGCTGATCGCCCGCCGGGGCACGCAGCACGGCTCCGGCCTGGGCGCGCAACGCTGGGTCGTGGAGCGAGCATTCGCCCACCCGCACTGGTTCGGCCGCCTGCGGATCCGCTGGGAGATCCGCGACGACATCCACGAAGCCTCTCGCCCTCGGATGCGCAATGATCTGCTGGCGCCGCCTGAACTCCCGATAGAAGTTCAAGACAGGCACGGCCGGCGTTTGCGGCCCGGTGGCCGGCCTCAGGCCGGCTTGCGCCACACGGAGACGTGCTTCGCGGAGTCCTGGGTGAAGGGGGACCCGTCCCAGTCCGCAACGCGACGTTCCAGTTCGAGCCCAGCGATCCGCGCCATCAGGTCGAGCTCGGCCGGCCAGGCGTACCGGTGCCGGGAGTTTTCGCGGCGGTAGTGGCCGTCGCGGGTGAAGTGGTGCGAGACGAGCACCTGCTCGACCAGGTCGAAGGTGTCGAAGCCGAGATGCTGCTGAGAGACGTCGAACGGCACCGCGACCTGGCCGGGCGGCAGGAGCCGCAGCGGCGGCACCCCCAGCTCGATGACGAACCGACCGCCGGGCTCCAGATGCCGTGCGGCGTTGCGGAAGCACTCGACCTGCTCGTCCTGCGTGAGCAGGTTCGTGATGGTGTTGTAGACGAGATAGACCAGGGTGAACCCGCCGGGAACGACGGTGGTGGCCATGTCCCCGATGACCACCGGGAGGGAGTCCTCGTCGACCTTGCGCCGCAGCACCGCTGCCATGTGCTCGGACAGTTCGACGCCCACCACCGGCACGCCGCGTTCCCGGAGCGGGACTCCCACCCGTCCGGTCCCGATGGCGAACTCCAGCGCCCGGCCGTCTCCGGCGAGCTCGGCCAGAAAGGCGAGGGCCGGTCCGAGAACGGCAGCCGAAGACGCTTCGGCCTCCTCGGCGTCGTAGCGGTCGGCGGTCGCGCGGGTCCACAGTTCACTGCTCGTCACGAGTGGCCACTGTGCCGGGTGCCGAGGGGTGCTGTCGACGCATTTGGGTTTCCCGCGGCGCAGCGTGCACCGCCCACAACCCGTCGTCGCCTTGCAAGGGCTAAGGGGTGTCCCGTAACTGCTGGCCACAGATGAGATGATCTTGCTGTGGCTGGTGTGATCACGGCGTCCGAGCCGTCCTGGATAGCCCCGTTCACCGGGCTGAGCCCGCGTGTCTTCGGGAAGCTGGTGACGGTTCTGCGCCGTGAGGGTGCGGACGCGGTCCGCAAGGGCCGGCCGTGGAGCCTTCCGCTGGAGGACCGGGCCCTGC
>NZ_JBIAWQ010000029.1:0-45672 GCF_042895815.1 Streptomyces sp. NPDC001373 | reverse complement strand
CCTGCGCCGACGGCGACAGATGCCGCGCGTCCCCCACCAGATCGCTCACACCCCACCAACGACCCAGAACCCAAACCGTTTCGGATCAATAGAACAAGGCGTCGACCTCGTCGTCATCAAGGAACTCCTCGGCCACGCCCACATAGGCGTCACCGCCGGCGTCTACGCCCACGTCCGCCTTCGCCTCCAACGCCAAGCCATCGACGCCCTCGGCAACGCCTTCACCCCGACGGACAACGACTCCGACGACCCACCCGCCGCAGCCGTCGTCCACTGACGTTGCCGTCACCGTTGCCGTCAAACGCGGCAGAGGCCCCGCCGGAAATTCTTTCCGGCGGGGCCTCTCATTTCACCTACGAATACAGCTCCAGCCACCCCCAATCACCGGGACAGGTGCTCAGCTCTCGAAGGCAGTACTTCAGGCAATTCTGAAGAGTGGGCGCGTCCGTGCGAATCAAAGCACGCCCACCCAGCCCTGGACCTGACATCACCATCGTCCAGGGCTTATGTCCTGTTTGCATGCGCTCATGGTCAACCTTGAGGAGGACGCTGACGCCAGCCCTCCCCAGCTGATCCATTAGTAGCTCAATATCCACCATCACTACTCCCCTCAATACCCTCGCAACATCGAGGCAATCTCCCCAACATCCATGCTGTGGCCTGCCTTTTTAGGAGTAGCGACTCTGGCTATAACACTCCACAGCTCATCCGATGTTGGCCCGCTGGTGATGCCGTTGCGATCCATTAGCTGGGATACCACAGCATGCGCAGTTCGCTTATTTCCATTGTCGAACATGTGACTACCGGCAATGTCTCGAATCACCACGGCCGACTTCTCCCAGAAGCTGCCATAGCGACTCG
The DNA here is from genome assembly GCF_042895815.1 of Streptomyces sp. NPDC001373. Taxonomy (NCBI): domain Bacteria; kingdom Bacillati; phylum Actinomycetota; class Actinomycetes; order Kitasatosporales; family Streptomycetaceae; genus Streptomyces; species Streptomyces sp. NPDC001373. The sequence continues at coordinate 44,811 of NZ_JBIAWQ010000029.1, read as the reverse complement.
CGTTGACCATTACGTTCTCGGGAGTACCGCGCTCCGCGACCATCCCGCCGAATCCGCGGTTGAGCTCAGTTATCTCATCTGGAGAAACGGGATTCTTGAAGCCGCCGCCACCGCAATTGTGTACCAGTACGGGAGTGGCCCCCGCCAGCACATAGTACGTGTGGAGGTCTCTGACCGTGAGGTTGTGGGTCGCGACGGCGTACGGGTAGTTGCGGACCGATTCGACCGTGAGGGTGGTGCCGTCCGGCTGGCGGAGCTGTTCGGACGGGGTGAGTTCGCCGGCGTCGACCCACTGGTGGCGGGATTCGCTCCAGTAGGGGTGGTGGTAGGTGGAGGTGATCTTCGCGGGCGGGCCGCGGGGGTTGGCGTCGTCGGTGAGGGTGAGGTCGGTGAAGTCCTTGTCGTCGGGGGTGGTGATCGTCGCGGTGACGGTCTTGGGAGTGGTTTCGCCCGTCTGAGGGTCGGTCGCGATGACGGTGTCGCCGTCGTGGACGTCCTCGATGGCCTTGGTGGTGCCGTCGGCCATCAGGACCCGGACGCCGGTGGGGAAGCTGTTGCACTTGGTCGGGGCTGAAGAGGCGTCGGACTCGCCGCCTCTGCCCGAGCCGGACTCGCTCTTTGCCGCGTCCGCTTCGCCCTTCGCCGCCTTGCTCTCGGTTCCCGCGGCGTCGCTGGCCGTCTCCTTCACGGCCTTCTCTTCAGCCGCTTTCGCCGCCTTCGCTTCCGCCGTCCGGGCTTCCGCAACCGCCTTCTTGACCTTGCTGTACGCGCTCGCGGCCTCCGCCGCACCCCGTTCCGCCGAATGGATGGCGTCGTAGGCCTTGTTGACCTCCTTGTAGATCTTGAAGGCCTTGATGCCGATCTTGACAGCCTTGAAGAGCTTCCCCCACGGGACGGCGTTGAGGGCCGTGTTGATGCAGGCCATCACGTCGCCCTTGGTGAAGCAGTCGCGGGCGTCGTTGAACCCGATCAGGTCGGCAACCAGGTCGATGACCTGGTGGACCAGCTCGTCCCGCTTCTTCTTCGCTGCCGACAGGGTGTTGTTCGCCCGGGTGAGGACCCGGCCGGCCTCGGACTCGCCGCCGTCGTCATCGTCGTACCAGTGGCTGACGTGCGACTCGCTCGACTCCCAGCCCGGATGGCTGTCGCACGCGCTCCCCTCGCAGCTGAACATCTTGCCGTTCGGGTCCGACGCGTTGACGGGGTTGTTGTTCGAGTAGGCGTACGCGTTCCATTGCTGCGGATCCCCCGCGTCGATCAGCGGGTCAGGGCTGATGAAGCGGCCCGTCATCGGGTCGTACTCGCGGGCTCCGAGGAGGGTGAAGCCGGTGGCCGCCTCCTTGATGCCGCCGACGAAGCCCTTGTCCCCGGCCCAGGTGCCCTGCGTGGGCTGGTTGCCGCGCTCGTTGCCGAAGGGGTCGGAGGGTCGGCGGACCTGGGCCAGGTCGGTGGCGTTGAACTGGATGCCGTTCGTGCCGTGGTGGTCCGAGGACTGGTACGCCAGGTTCGACGTGCCCCCCGTGGTGGTGCGGGTGACGGAGAGGCCGCCGCCCGCCGGGTAGGTGCGGACGTTGGTGACCTTGTTGGAGCCGGCTTCCAGGGTGATCTGGTCGGTGCCGAGGTTGAGGGTGGTCTTCCCCGGGTCCCGGCGGATGAGCTGGTTGCCGCCCGTGTCGTACAGGTAGCTCGTGCCCGCGCTCTCGCCGGTGCCGGTGAGCTTGTCCAGCTTGCCCTGGTCGCTCCAGGTGAGGGTCTTGGTGCCCGGCGTGCTGGTGATGGACGCCGTGTTGCCGGTGGCGTCGTAGGTGTAGGACGTGACCTTCGCGCCGGACGGGCCGGTCTCCGTGGAGGTCATCAGGGCGTGCGGGCCACCGGTGCCACCTCCCGTCTTCGGGTCGGTCGACGGGGTGTTGGGGCCGGAGCCGAAGGTCTGGGTGACCGTCGTGTCCTTCGCCGGGTTGCCCGTGACGTCCTTCTTGACCAGCTTCTTGCGGTTGCCGAGGTTGTCGTACTCGTACTGCTGCCAGTACGGCGCCGGGCCGCCCACACTGGGCTTGCCGGTGCCGTCGACCGCCGGACCTGAGCCGTTGGCGCAGCCGCCGATGCCTCGGACGCTGGGCTGCGGTGCCGTGACCTGGGTACCGGTGTCCGTCCAGGCCTGCGTCAGCCGGCCCAGGTAGTCGGTGTTGAAGCACTGCAGGTCGCGGGCGGCGCCGTCCTGGGTGTCGCTGATCGAGGTGAGCTGGCCGACCTGGTTGTAGGTGTAGTCCAGGACGTCGACGCTCGTGCGCGTCGACGTCTGCTTGTCCAGGGTCGAGCGGACCGGGCGGCCCGTCGCCGCGTCGTAGTCGACCGTCGAGACGATCTGCCTGCCGGAGTTGCCGACCGTGTTCCGGATGGGACGGCCGAAGGCGTCGTAGCGGACGTCGACCAGGTACGGGGTCCAGGTCGTGTCGATGGTGCTGTCGAGGGCGAGCAGGTTGCCGACGATGTCGACGTTGTAGGTGAGGGTCTCGGCCTTGAGGCCTGCCTCGGGGACGGCCGGGAGCTTGGTCTTCTCCAGCTCGCCGTACGGACTGTAGGTGTTGGTCGTCTCGTAGACGCCCTGGAGCTTGCCTTCCTTGGCGGGGATGGTCATCTTCGTGCCGAGCGGACGGTAGCCGCCGTCGTAGCCGGTGACCTCCGTGACATAGGCGCTGCCGGCCGCGCCCCCGACGTAGCGGGTGCTGGCGGTGGGCTTGCCGAGGACGAGGGAGTCGTACGTGAATCCGCTGACCTGCTTGGCGGGGTCGACGGCCGTGCCCTCGTAGGTCGCCGTGGTCCGTCCGAGGAGGTCGGTGACCGTCGTCGCGCTCTTGCCGCGGGCGTCGGTGGCGGTGACGAGGTTGCGGCTGTCGTCGAAGGACGTGGTCGCCGTGCCCGCGTCCGGGTCCGTGGTCCGCACCGTGCGGCCGAGGAGGTCGTAGGTGAAGGTCCACTCGTTGCCTGCGGAGTCCTTCCGGCGCAACTCCTGGCCCTGCGCGTTGGACTCGTACGTCGTCTCGTCGTACGCGCCCGTGGGGCTGTTGCTCTTGTACTGGCGCAGGACGGACGTGGTCCCGTTGGTGATGCGCGCCGTGGCGTAGCCGCCGTTCGGCGGGATGGAGCGGACCTCGTCGGCGCCCGGGTACTCGGTCTTCGCACGCCACTGCTCGACGCCGAAGGACTGGAAGACGGAGGCCGTGGTCCGGCCGAGGCCGTCGAAGACCTTGACGCTCTGCGCCGGGACCTTGCTGTCCGGGTTGACTCCACTGTTGGGCAGGAACAGGGAACCCGACGGGTCCTGCTCGTCGTTGTAGTAGGCGGCGCTGGTCTTGGACTGTCGGCCGTGCGAGTCGAAGAAGGCGTCCGTGATCAGGCGGCCGGTGACGCCCGAGCCGGGGGTGGCCTGCGTCTGGCGGATGCGGCCGAGGCCGTCGTAGAGGGTGTAGGTGAACGAGTAGGTCTGGCCGTCCGTCATGAGGGCCTTGCTCAGTACGAGGGACGGCGCGTTGGTGCCGTTCATCGCGTACGAGAACTCACGGACCGGCTTGAAGGACTTCGCGCGCTCCTGGCCCGGCTGCCAGACGGCAACGACCCGGCCGAGGGCGTCGTAGTCGCGTTCGCCGACCCGGCCGTTCTCGTCGGTGGTCTTCAGCGGCAGGGAGCGGCCCGGGTCGAGGGTGTTGGATGCCTTCCAGCCCATCGGGTTGGTGTGGACGACCTCGGTGGGCAGGACGCCGGTGGCCGGCTTGTACTCGGTCCTGGTGACGGCGCCGTCCGGGTGGGTCGCGTCCTTGCGCACCTTGTTGGTGGTGCTCGTGACGCGGCCGTAGGCGTCGAAGGTGGAGGTCGAGTTCAACCGGTAGACCGGCTTGCCCGCAGCGTCGTACTTCTCGAGGACCTCGTTGCCGGTCTGGTCGGCGGTCGCGGCCGCCTGGCCGAGCGGCAGGTTGTCGAAGTAGGCCCGGGTGTCGCCGACGGTGTTCGCTGCGGTCGGGGTCTGGCCACAGGCTCCGGAGAGCACGAGGGTGCGGGACGGGAGCTCGGTGATCGCCCCGCCCGGCCCGGTGGCGTACTCGAAGGTGGTGCAGAGCCGCTGGTCGGCACGGGAGACATCGCTCTTGTCGTCGACCTGGAGCGGCCGGGAGGCGAGGCTGCCGTCGTAGGTGGACGTGCGCTCACTGGTGCGCCAGCTGCCGTTGGCGAGCTTGGCCCGGCTGGTGACCTTGCCGGTGTTCATGGCGCGGGCGGTGATCGCCGGCATGCCGCCCGACTGGGCGCGGGTCGCGGTGACGGGGCCGAGCCAGGGGGTGGTGACCTCGTCGCCGACGACGCTGCCGCTGTCGGCGTCGTAGGTCTCGGTCTGGCGGACGAAGCCGGCGAGGACGTCCTCATCCGTGATGGAGCCACCCTGGGCGTCACCAACCTTGACGCTGCGCTTCGATCCGTTGGCGAGGACGTCGCCGTCCATGCCGCGAAGGAAGGTGGTGACCGACTTGGTGCGGGGGCCATCGCCCGGGCTTCCGTTGCCGGTGCGGGTGGTGACGGTGGCGAAGCCGCGGAACTGGTCCCAGGTCCGGGTCTTGGGGTCGGCGGACTCGGAGTCGTTGCGGTGCCAGGCGATGCCGCCGCCGTACTCGTACTCGGTGACCGTGGCGACCTGGCCGGCCACCATGTCCTGCTGGGTGACGGACTGGACGACGGTCTTGTTGAACCAGTCGTTGACCGGGCTGTCGTAGGACTGGCCGGGCAGGTACCACTTGACCGGCATGCAGGCCATCGTGTTGCCGTCCTCGGAGGGCGGCATGGTGTTCTTCAGCCGCGAGCACTCCGCGGGCTTGTACACGACGTTGATCCGACCACCGGTCTCGGTGGTGATCGTCTGGATGCGCGGGCGGTTGTAGGACGGGGCCGAGGCCTGCGTCCCGTCCGGCCGCTTGACGACACCGTCGACGCGGTTCGCCATCTGGAGCGGTGCGAAGGACACCGCCGGCAGGGTCTGCGGGGTCTTGCCGTTCGAGGCGGTGCGCTGGATCGAGTCCAGCCACAGGGTCGGCGAGGTGCCGTCGCCCGGGTCCTGGAAGGACTGTTTGAGGGCGTACGAGTCGACCTTGACGTAGGCCGCGCCGACGCGGACCTCGGTGTAGATCTCGGAGAACTTCTTGGTGCTGAAGTAGGTCGGCGACAGGTTCAGGCACTGGCCGGTGGCCGCGCACTCCTGGTCGACGGGGGTGTCGGGCCAGGACTTGGCATTGGCCTTGGTGCGCTGGGCCGGGTCACAGGTGATCGTGCCGCCGGGAACGCAGCGTTCGTTGTTCTTGAGGACGATCTGGGCGGCCGGCTTGGCCGTTCCCTTCGCGGCGAGCTGCTCCGGCAGGCGCTGGCCGTAGCCGATCCAGGTGGGGTAGCTGCCGCGCTGGTACTGCGTCAGCGTCCCGTTGCCGCCGTTCTGGCCGCCGCCGCGCCCGTAGTAGTTGTTCTCCTGCTCGTAGCGGTACGAAATCAGGTTCTGGTGGGTGTCGACGACGTAGTCGAGGTTCCACTGCCAGCCCATCTGCACCCACGAGCCGTTCGCCGGGGTCTCGGCTCCCAGGCACTTGTCCTGGCCGCTGTTGAAGTAGACCGGCACGGTGGAGACCGACTTGGCCTCCGGGTCGGTGCCGTCGCCGCCGGGCAGCCGGTTGGCGCCGAAGTAGTACTGGGTGCCGTCGATGGTGGTGACCTTGAAGGCCTCGCCCTTCCAGGCGGAGTTGCGCTGCCCGGTCAGCCGCTCGATCTTCGTGCCGTCCTCGCCCTTGACGTGGTAGACGCAGGTGGCGTCGTCACGGACGATCTGGCCGGAGTGACCGGCCAGGTTGAGGGAGAGAACGTCGCCGGCCCAGCACTCGTCACCCGAGTCCTTGATCCCGGCGTCCTTGCAGCTCTTGTAGGTACGGGAGATCGCCCCGGGATGCCAGTCCCAGCCCTCGCCGATCATTCCGGCCTGGGCGTTGGTGGACGCGGTCCGGCCGTCGATCGAGGAGGAGTCGTAGCCCAGCGAGATGTCGGGCGCCTGGCCGGCGATCGCGGACGGGATCTCGACCGTGTAGCCGTAGGTGAAGTTGGCCGCGTTGGCCCCGGCCTGCCACGAAGCGGAGGGCAGGAGCGGCGTGGCGGTGAAGTCACCGCTGGCACCGGCCGGACCGGGTTCGACGGCGAGGACGACACCCTGCGGTACCGAGAACCGGGACGCGTTCGACCGGGAGCCGGGCTTCAGCGGCGCGGCCGAGGTTCCCGGGCTCTGCGGTACGGCGACATCGGCCGCCAGCCGCCCGGAAGCGTCCCGGTGTGCATCGACGGGCGTACGCGTCGTACAGCCCGCCGCTCCGGGGGTGGTGAGCGCGCATGCGGGCAGCTGCACGACGCGGGCGCGGTCCGCCCAGTTGGCACCGGAGGTCTTCGCCCAGGCCGAGACGTCGAGGTCGACCCGCAGCCTGCCCTCGGCAGCGCCGGCCGTGTTCTCGGTGAGGGAGACGAGGGCGCCGTTCACTCCGGCGGCCCGGGTCCTGGCCTCGTCCTTCACCTCGACGCGCAGACCGTCACCCTGGTCCGTGACCGGCCCGAGGCCCTTGGCCACTGCCGGACTGTTTGCTCCCTTTCCTGTCGCGACCCAGACGGGAAGGGATCCAGCCTGAACGGAAGCGGAGCCGAGAAGTCCTCGAAGATTAGTCTTCTCATTCAACGAAACATTCGCGACACCGGCCGGAATTTTATTATCCGTTTGCGGAGACCACTTTCGGCCACTCGGTATCTTTTCGGCCGAAAGTTTGGCGGCCGAGCCCTTTACGGGCTTGGTTCCGGCCAATGGCGTGTTCGGCGGTGTCCACACCTTCGGCGGCTTGTCAGCCGCCTCGGCCACGGGAAGTCCCAGGCCAGAGACGAGCACTGCGATCACCGCCGAGATCGCGACGCGCGATCTCGCGGTGCGCGAGCGCACGAGAAATCCACCCCTACTGAACAACTGGATCCCCCCACAGGATGCAGATAGACGTGACGACGGGCACTACGGCCCAGATCCCAGGCACTCTAGGGAATGCACGTTCGATCCACATAGGAAATTCTTAGAGTTTTCTTACATGACCAACATCACCCCGGCACCAAAAGTCCACCTACTCCACCAAAAGCGACATTCACCCTTCCCTGGTTGTTGACAAGGTTGCGGCAGTGAAGGAACTGTGCGGCTGGTTTATGTCCGTCTCACAGCTCAGGGGGGCTCTCAACGTGAGGCCGTTTCTTCCATCGCGCACAGTCAGGCCGGGGGGCCACGGGCGGGGAGCCAGTCGCGTCGCGATGCTGCCCGTCGCTGCTGCTGTCGTGTTCTCCGTCGGGTCCGGTTTCCTCCTCGGCCCACCAGCCGTCGCCGCTGAGGGGGCTGATGACGGGCCGACCGAAACCACATGGCCCGCACCCACGCCCAGACCCGCACAGACCGCCGAGCAGACGGCCGTGGAGAATGCCCGTAGTGCTGCCAGGAGCAGTGGGAAGCCCGTGCCCATCGAGCACCTCACCACGGGCAACTCCCAGACCGTCGCCAACCCCGACGGCACTCTGACCAGCGACTCCACCCCTGTCCCGGAACGGGTCAAAGGCGCGGACGGGACGTGGCGCGGGCTCGACGCGACCCTTCGCGTCAAGCCCGACGGATCTGTCGCCCCCATCGCGACGGCCTCGCAGCTCAGCTTCTCCGGCGGCGGAAGCGGCCCCATGGCGGCCATGGTCACGGCCGACGGGAAGCAGCTGGCCCTCAAGGCTCCGTTCCCGATGCCCAAGCCGGTCCTCAACGGCAACGGCGCCCTGTACAAGGAAGTCCTTCCGGACGTCGACCTCGAGCTGACGGCGACCCCGGTCGGCGGCTGGCGGCAGGTCTTGGTCGTCCACACGGCGGCTGCCGCCGCGAATCCCGCGGTCCGTCGGCTCCGGTTCGGCATCGAGGCGAACGGGCTGGCCGTGTCCGCGGACGGAGCCGGCAACCTCAGGGCCACCGACGCCCAGGGGAAGAGCCGCTTCTCCGCCCCCACCCCCCTCATGTGGGACTCCTCGAACGGCTCCGCCCAGACGCCCGCCGTGAAGACCGACGGCGCGAAGACCCAACGGTCAGCACCGGCAGAGCAACCGGCGCCAGAGCAGGGCACGTCATCGAGTTCCGCCGGCCCGGGCGCCGGTGCCGCCGTCGCACAGATCGCGACGACCGTCGACACGGGCGGCATCCAGCTCGTCCCCGACGTCGCGCTGCTCGGCCGGGGCACCGGCCCCTGGTACATCGACCCCGGCTGGAACCCCGATGTCGACAACGGCACGCAGGCCTGGTCGCAGGTCCAGGAGGCGTACCCCGACTCCAACGAGTACAACGGTACGGCCAGCGGCCAGGACAAACCGGCGGCCGGCTACTGCGGGTTCAGTGGAGCCCCGTACGCATGTGCGCGGTTCGGCCGCGAGCGCGCCTACTTCCAGGTCGGGGTCAACTCCGTCATCTACGGCGCCGAGGTGCTGGACGCGAGGCTCAACGCCACCGTCGTCACCTCCTCGAGCCCCAGCCAGCCCACGCCCATGGGGCTCTACCACACCGGGATGATCGGCAACCCGACCAGCTGGAACAACCAGCCCTGCGACCGCAACTCCCTCATGGGCGGATGCCCGAAGATCGGCGGCAACTGGATCTCGGGCACGGGTGACATCCAGTACGACGTCACCAGCCAGATGCAGGCCGCCGCTCGGGACCGGTGGCCCAACTTCACCTTCGGCTTCGCGCCGGACGACGAGGGCAACAAGTACTACCGCCAGCGATTCAGCAACAACCCGCACATCAAGGTGACGTACGACATCCGTCCCACCAGCACCTCTCCCCGTATCCGCCCCACCCCCGGGTTCGCGGACACCTCCGCCTACGCGGACTGCAACACCCCCAACACGCCCAATCCGCTGGAGAACGCGGGGTGGATCGGCGCCAACCACAACGTCACCCTGACGACCGCATCGAACTCTCCGGTCGGGCAGCAGCTCCAGACGACGTTCCAGTACTGGGACACCGCCGACAGCGACAACTCCGTGTACGTACGCACCGGCTGGCTCGGCAGCGGCGACCACACGGTGGACATCGGCCGGCTGACCGACGGGCACCTCTACGGATGGTGGTCCAACACCACCGACGGAACGCTCACCAGCGTCAACACCGAGCGGTGCTACTTCCGCGTCGACAGCACCCCGCCGACCGCCGCCGTCACCTCCGCGGACTTCCCCGCATCCGGCACCATCGGCGCCCACCCGAAGCTCGTCGGCCAGGAGGGGGTCTTCACTCTCACCGGCACCGACCCCACCCCTCTGAACGGCAGCCGCACGTCCGGTCTCGCCTGCGCCCGCTGGACCACCGACCCGATCAAGGCGGCCTCCACCAGCTGGAAGTGCACGGACAGCGACACCGGCATCCTCAAACTCGCCAACGGCACCGGGACCGTCAAGCTGACCCCGCAGCGCTGGGGCACCAACTACCTCTACGTCCAGACCCAGGACGTCGCGGGCAACCTCTCGCAGCCCGTGGCCTACGCCTACTACGCCCCCTCCAATCCCAACAGCCCGGACCCGGTCTTCGGTGACGTCACCGGCGACCGCAAGGCCGATCTCCTGCTGCCCGACTCCGCAGGCAACCTGCGCCAGTTCGGCGCCGGCACCGACCCCGCCGCGGCTCCCAACGCCCGCATCCGGCCGGCCCCCGGGGGCAACGGCTGGAACGGCATCCAGATCAGCCACCGCGGCAGCCTCGGCCTCAAGACCGTCGACGACCTGCTCGCGCACCAGCCCGGCAATCCGGACCTGCACCAGTACCTCAACGACGGCAACGGCGGACAGTTCGACGGCCAGGCCCCCAGCCGGGTCGTCAAGCCCACCTCCTGCGCCCTGCCCTCCGGCAGCACCATCGACTGCGCCGCGTACGGCTACGGCACGACCTGGGCCAACGTCACCCAGATCGCCTCGTTCGGCGCCCCGAACGGCGATGTGGTGGACGCGAGCGGTGCGCTGCCCCGCGCCTCCCTGCTGTTCCTGGAGAACGGCCGCCTGTGGCTGGCTTCGCCCGGGTCGACCAACCAGCTGACGTCACCGGCCGTCCTCCTGTCGGCCAACGACACCCGCTGGTCCGGATACGACCTGATCACCCCCGGCCGTGCCCAGGGCACCGCCTTCCCGACCCTGTGGGCCCGCTCCCGGACGGACGGCAGCCTGCACGCCTTCTCCGTCAAGGGCACGGCCCAGTCCCCCGACCTCACCGGCTTCACGGACCCCTCCGGCGGCCTGATCACCGGCAAGGCGGACCCCAAGCTCTACCCCCGCGTCGGATCCGACGGCGACATCAGCGGTGACGGCGTCCCCGACCTCTGGGCTGTCGATGCCAACCAGCAGCTGGTCGCGTTCAACGGCGTCGGCAGTGCCACGCCACACCCGTCCGTCACCAGCGTCGACCAGACCCCCGTCTTCCTGGGCAACCTCAACACCCCCAAGGCCCAGTGGAAGCTGACCGGGCAGACGGGAAACAGCACCCCAAGCGCCGTCGGCAACTACCCGGCCACCACGGCGGGCGTCACCTTCCCCACCGAGAGGATCGGCGGCCGCGACACCACCCACGCGGCCTTCACCGGCAGCCCTGCGACGATCACCACCAACGGGCCGGTCGTCGACACCCGCAAAAGCTTCACCCTCACCACCTGGGCCAAGCCCGGCGCCCAGGGCGGTCTCATCGCCAGCCAGGACGGGCTCAAGAACAGCGCCTTCACCCTGTACGCCGACCCCGCGAACAGCAACTGGCGCTTCGCCTTGGCCAAGGCCGACGACGGAGGACGGCCGTACGACTGGACGGACGCCGTCAACGAGGCCGCCCGCTACGCTCCGGGGGCCTGGTCCCTGCTCACCGCCGTCTACAACGCGGACACCGGTCTCATGAGCCTGTACGTCAACGGCACCCTCGCCTCCAGCGGCAACCACCAGGCCGCCACGAGCCCGGCGCCCACCGGACCCTTCGTCCTCGGCCGCTACCAGTCCGACGCCAAGCCCGACTGGTTCTACGGCGGCTTCACCGGCGGGATCAGCAACCTGGCCGTCTACCCGTACGCCGCCTCCCCCACCGCCCCGGCGACCGCCGGCAAGATCACCATCAGCGCCGTCGGGCGGTGCCTCGACAACGAGCACGGCAGCGACACGGACGGCAACAAGATCCAGATCTGGGACTGCAACGAGATCAACGGCGGCGACGCCCAGAAGTTCGAGGTACGCGGCGACGGGACCGTCCGCACCGCGGGCAAGTGCCTGGACGCCACCAACGCCGGAACCGCCAACGGCACGCTCGTCCAGCTCGTCACCTGCCACGACCATCCCGCCCAGCAGTTCCTGCCCCGCGCCGACGGAAGCCTCTACAACCCCGTCTCGGGGCGCTGCGTCGACGCGAGCGACATGAACGACGGCACGCAGCCGTATCTGTGGGACTGCAACCGCAGCAACCCCCAGCGCTGGAACCTGCCCACCCTCAACACCGCACCTCTGCCCGTCCCGGCCCCCTGACCGGGCCACCGCACCGCCGACCGGCCCGGCCCCTCGCGCAGAGGGGCCGGGCCGGTCGTGCGAGGCGTCCACGAGCAGCAGGCAGCGTCACCTATCCCACCTCGACCCCGCGCGCCGGGGAACGGGGCGGGTGTCACCTGAAGCGGTGAAGCGGGACGTGTCCGCCGGGTGCCGGGGGTAGGGCACTGCTGATCTCCTGCGGGGGCGGGTCCTTCGGCCCCCGTGCACCGGACGAAAGGCCCGCCCCGTCGTGACGCAGCAGCCGTTCCAACTGCCCGAGTTCTACGTGCCGTATCCGGCGCGGCTGAACCCCCACCTGGAGGAGGCCAGGACCCGCACCAAGGGCTGGGCGCGGGGGCTCGGGATGCTGGAGGGGTCGGGGGTGTGGGAGGAGCGGGACCTCGACTCGCACGACTACGCCCTGCTCTGCGCGTACACGCACCCCGACTGCGACGCCGCGGCGCTGTCCCTGGTCACCGACTGGTACGTGTGGGTGTTCTTCTTCGACGACCACTTCCTGGAGATGTACAAGCGCTCCCAGGACCGCGACGGCGCGACGGCGTATCTCGACCGGCTCGCCGCCTTCATGCCCATGGACCTGGCGGAAGGTTTCCCCGAGGCGACGAATCCGGTCGAGGCCGGGCTCGCGGACCTGTGGGCACGCACCGTGCCGGCCATGTCGGCGGACTGGCGCGAGCGGTTCGCCCTGTCCACGAAGAACCTGCTCGACGAGTCCATGTGGGAGCTCGCCAACATCGACATCGGGCGGGTGGCGAACCCCCTCGAGTACATCGAGATGCGCCGCAAGGTGGGCGGCGCCCCCTGGTCGGCGGGGCTGGTCGAGTACGTGGCCGCGGAGGTGCCGGCGCGCGTCGCGCACGCCCGCCCGCTGGCCGTCCTGCGCGACGCCTTCTCCGACGCCGTGCACGTCAGGAACGACATCTTCTCCTACCAGCGCGAGGTCACCGACGAGGGCGAACTCTCCAACGCCGTGCTGGTGCTGGAGACCTTCCTCGGCTGCTCCACCCAGCAGGCCGCAGAGATCTCCAACGACCTGATCACCTCCCGCCTCCTGCAGTTCGAACAGACCGCCCTCGCCGAACTCCCCCGGCTCTTCGCCGACCACGCCCTCGCCCCGGACGAGATCGCCGCCGTCCTCGCCTACGTCAAGGGCCTCCAGGACTGGCAGTCCGGCGGACACGAGTGGCACATGGTCTCCGGCCGCTACATGAACGAGGGGGCCAGGCCCACCGCCCGGCTGTCCCTGCCCTTCCTGCCGAGCGGGCTCGGGACCAGCGCCTTCGACCTGGGCTCGGTCTTCACCCGGCGGTCCGTGGAGATGCGCCGCCGCTCCTTCTCCTTCACCCCCTTCGAACGTACCGGCCCCTCGGTGATCCCCGACATCCGTCTACCGTTCGAGCTGTCCCTGAGCCCGCACCTCGCGCACGCCCGCGAGGGCTCGGTGCAGTGGGCCCGGAGCATGGGGCTGCTGGAGCCGCAGCCCGGTGACCCCGGCTCGGCGATCTGGACCGAACAGAAGCTGCGCGGCTACGACTTCGCCCTCTGCGCGGCCGGCATCGACCCCGACGCCACGGCCGGGGAACTGCTGCTCAGCGCCTGCTGGCTGACCTGGGGGACGTACGCGGACGACTACTACCCGCTGGTGTTCGGGCGGTCCGGGAACATCGCGGCGGCCAAGGCCACCACGGCACGGCTCCTGTCGATGATGCCTCCGGACGGCGCCGGTCCCGGGCCGGAGCCGGTCACCGTGATGGACGTGATGGAACGGTCCCTCGCCGACCTGTGGGAGCGGACCGTCGCGGGCATGACCGGGGCCGCCCGCGCCGAGTTCCGGGCGACCATGGTGGACATGCTGCAGAGCTGGGTGTGGGAGGTGGAGAACCTGGCCCACCGTCGAGTCCCGGACCCGGTGGACTACGCGGAGATGCGCCGCCGCACCTTCGGCTCGCAACTGACCATGTACATGTGCCGGCTCGGGCACGAGGGCCGGGGCGTCCCCGAGGAGATCTACCGCTCGGGGACCGTCCGGTCGCTGGAGAACGCGGCCGCGGACATCGGCTGCCTCGTCAACGACATCTTCTCCTACCAGAAGGAGGTGGAGTTCGAGGGCGACCTGCACAACCACCTGGTGGTCACCCGGAACTTCTTCGACATCGGCTATCCCGAGGCCCTGCGCATCTGCCACTCCCTCATGGAGCGGCGCGTGGAGGAGTTCCAGCACATCGTCGCCACCCGGCTGCCGCGGCTGTGCGAGGACCGGAAGCTGGACGCCGCCGCCCGGGCCGGTCTCGACGCCTACGCGGGTGAACTGGGCGACTGGCTCGCGGGGGTCCTCAACTGGCATCTGAAGGCGCGGCGTTATCGTGAGGAGGATCTCCGCCGGCAGGGCGACGGACTGTCCACCGCCGTCCTGAGCAGCGGCTTCGGCATGGCGGCGGCGCGGATCGGGCAGTCCGCCTGAGCCGGGGGGCGGGGGCGGTCCGCTCGCCCGCCCCCGCCCCCGCCCCCGCCCCCCTGCCCCGCCTTCGGCGCCGCCGTCAGGGCCGCTCCGTCAGAACTCGTCGGCGGTGTGCGGCAGCAGCCGTGTGCGCAGGGCCGCGTCCAGGGCCGCCGCCGCGCCGGGGGTGTGCTCGGCCACCAGCCCGGCGGCCACCAGCTCCGCGACCCGGGTACCGCCCAGGTAGCAGGCGGCCAGCTCCCGTACGTCGAGGGTCAGGTCGGGGTCCGCGCGGGCGGGTTCGTACGCCGCTCCGTCCGGCCCCGCCTCAAGCCGGAACCGCCCGGAGTTCACGGGCAGTCGCACGTCGGCCACTTCCAGTACGAGTTCCACCGGCGCGGCCCAGGACCGCGCGGTCAGTGCCCCCTTCGCGTCGACCAGGCGCAGCCAGAGCGCCGGGAACTGGGCCGTGCCCCTGACCTGGTCGCGGTCGGCGGCGAAGTGGAGGAGGGGGTCGTCCGCCGGTCGGCCCCAGGCCCGGACGGTACCGGTCAGGTCGAGGGAGGCCGTGAAGTCCCACAGGGCAGCGGCGACAGCGGGTGTCTCGGCCTCCAGTTCGTCGACGCGGACGAGGGCGCAGCCGCGGGTGTTCCCGCGCCGTCCTCGTGCTTGGTGCGGTAGAGGACGTATCCCGCCCTCGGTTCCCCGGGGGCACCGAGGGCGGCGATCCGGGGCGGGCCGAACTCCTCTTCCTCCTCGTCCTGTTCGCAGAGCCACTCCTGGGTCCACCGCGCGGGGCAGCGGCTGGGCCGGCCGGCCCGGGTGCGGCGGGCGGCCTCGTGGCAGGGGCCGATGACGGCGAGGGCGTCGGCCGGGTCGACCCGCCGCAGGGGGCGGGAGTCGGGGTCGATGCGCAGGGCGAGCGGGCGGCTGGAGTCGATCTCGACGGTGAGGCCCTGGGTGGCGGGGCCGTAGCCGAAGCGGCCGTAGATGGCGGCCTCGGAGGCCCACAGGCACACCAGTGGGCTGCCGGCGGCCGCGGCACGGCGGAACTGCTCGTCCATGAGGGCGGTGAGCACGCCGCGCCGCCGGTGGGTGGGGACGACGGAGACGAAGGTGAGGCCGGGGCAGGCGAGTTCGGAGCCGGGGACGGAGAGCCGGAAGGGGTGCGCGGCCATGAAGCCGACGAGGGCGTCCCCGTCGTAGGCGCCGAGCCGGTCGCAGCGGCTGAGCAGGGCGTGGTACGTTCGCGCCCTTCCGGCTCGGGCCGGTCGTGGAAGGCCAGGGAGGCGTGCTCCTGGGCGCGGGCGATGTCGTCCTCGGGTACCTCGCGGATGTCCACCATGATCGGGAGACCAATCGGCCATCGGGGACCGCTCGCACCATAGTGGCCTGATCTGTGCGAACTCAGGATGCGCCGACGCGGACCGAGCCGGCGGTCCGGCCGGCGGAGTCGGCGAGGAAGCAGGTGATACGCCGCTCGCCCTGGTCCCAGGTGGCGGAGGTGGGGAGGTAGAAGTACACGGCCATCGTGTCCGGGATCTTCGCTCCGGCACCCGCGTAGGCGGCGACCTCCTTGGCGCCGCACTTCTCGTTGGCGAGCGAGATGATCTTCTTGTCGCCGGGGAACGGCCCTTCGGGGAGGGTGACGACGGCGAACGCCTCCGACTGGTGGGGTTGGCCGCAGGGCACGATGTCCACCGACGAGGGCCCGCGGGCCACCTCGTCGGTCTTGTAGTCCTTCACGTCGGCGGCGCTGTTGAAGCAGTCCCCCACCGCGATGTCGCCGGGGTCTGCGGCGGCGGGGGCGGCGAGGGCCGTGCCGGTCGCGGGGGCCGCCAGGAGCAGGGTGAGGGCGAGGGCCGCGCCGCGGGCGGCGCGGCGGTGCGATCGGGGCAGTGTGGACATACGCGCGGCTCTCCTCGGGGTGGGCACGAGACGCAATGATCCCCCCCCTTTCACGTTACTCCCGGGCGGCTGCCGGGGCCTGCCGGGCGCCGGGCCCGTTCCAGTCCGCCGGGACGCGGCCGAGGCGGACCCGCTGGGGGTGGTCGCCGACGGGGACGGAGACCCGCTTGGCCCCGGTCGCGAAGTCGATGGCGGTGACCCGGTCGGCGCCGCTCTCGGAGATGACGCAGCCCTTGCCGTCGCCGTCGACGGTGGCCCAGTAGGGCTTGTCGGCGGGAACGAGCGCACCCTCGGCGAGGGTGGCGCGGTCCACGACGGTGGCGTAGTCGTCCATCGTGCCGGCGACGCAGAGCTTGGTCCCGTCGGGACTCATGGACAGCCCGTGGTGGCGTGAGTCGTTGACCCAGGTGGTGCGGTCGGTGCTGGTGGCGGGGTTCACCGGGAGGGTCTTGACCCGGGTGATCCGGTCGGAGGCGACGTCGTACTCCACGAGGCCGTTGAAGAAGGACACCTGGAAGTAGAGCGTGGACTCGTCCGGGGTGAAGGCCATCGGGCGGACGGCGTCGGAGAGGTCCTTGCGGCCGAAGGCGTCCAGCCGTTCGCGCATGTCGACGGTGCGGACCGTGCGGAAGGTCTGCGCGTCGACGACGGTGAGCCTGCGGTCGCCCTTCGTCCAGTCCAGCCAGGGCGCGTCGAGGGCGGAGGTGACGTCGCCGATGGAGCTGTTCCACAGGAGGCGGCCGCCCTGGGTGAAGGTGTTCTCGTGCGGTTTGTCGCCGGTGGCGAAGGAGCCGACCTGCCGGCCGGTGGCGATGTCGAGGACGTGCACGGTGTTGGCGGTGGAGGCGGAGACGGCCACCCGGGTGCCGTCGGGCGAGACGGCCATGTGGTCGGAACGGTAACCGGCCACCGGGAAGCGCCAGTTGATCCGTCCGGAGCGCAGGTCCACGGAGACGACGTCGGCGAAGCTGGGGCGGGAGACGACCACCGCCGTGCCGTCCGGGGTGGTGTACATGTCGTCGACGAACTGGTCGTGGCCCTCGCCGGCCGTGGCCCGGACGCCGAGGAAGAAGCCGAGCTTCACGGGGTTGAGGTAGATCTCCCGCAGCCGCTCCTCCTTGTCGGGGATCACGTTGATCCTGCCGACGCGGGCGAGGTCGCCGGTGGAGGCGAGGACGTCGGCGGTACCCTCCCAGTTGTTGCCGACGAAGAGCACCTCCCGCAGTCCGGCGGCCGCGGGCTGTGGCGCCGCCGCCGGGGAGGACGCGGCGGCGGCCGGGCCCAGCGCGGCCGCGAGGCCCGCCAGCGCCAGGGCGCAGGCGAGGCGGAGGGTGCGCGAAGGGATGCGCGGGAAGGTGCGACCGTACCGGGACATCCGCTCAACTCCGTTGTGAAGTAGCGCCGTTACCGGGCGGTAAAGTAGGCGGGACGGCGAGAAGGCGCAACCCTCGGGCTGCGCCTTCTGTCATCGGGCCGCCGTCGCGGCGGAGTCGGGCCGGTGGGGCGCCGCCTCAGGCGACGGAACCGATGCGGCCGATCACGGTGTTCGAGGAGTCCCGGTGGATCGGGATGTGCGCGCCGGTCAGGGCGGCTCCGGTGCCGCCGCGGCGGTTCGCCACGATCTCGGCGGCGATGGACAGCGCGGTCTCCTCCGGGGAGCGGGCGCCCAGGTCCAGGCCGATCGGGGAGCGCAGGCGGGCCAGTTCGAGCTCGGTCACGCCGACGTCGCGCAGCCGCTTGTTGCGGTCCTCGTGCGTGCGGCGGGAGCCCATGGCGCCGATGTAGGCGACGGGGAGCCTGAGGGCCAGTTCGAGGAGCGGCACGTCGAACTTGGCGTCGTGGGTGAGGACGCACAGGACGGTACGGCCGTCGACGCCGCCGGTGCCGGCCTCGGCCTCCAGGTAGCGGTGGGGCCAGTCGACCACGATCTCGTCGGCCTCGGGGAAGCGCTTCTTCGTGGCGAACACGGGCCGGGCGTCGCACAGCGTCACGTGGTAGCCGAGGAACTTGCCGATCCGCACCAGGGCGGAGGCGAAGTCGATGGCCCCGAAGACGATCATCCGCGGGGGCGGGACGCTGGACTCGACGAGGACCTTGAGGGGCTCTCCGCAGAGCCGGCCGTCGGCACCGATCTCCAGGACGCCGGTCTTCCCGGCGTCCAGCATGGCGCGGGCCTCTTCGGCGATGGTGCGGTCCAGCTCGGGGTGGCCGCCGAAGCCGCCCTCGTGGGCACCGTCGCCGAGGACGACCAGGGCGCGGCCCTTGAGCTCCGCCGGGCCCTCGGCCATCCGGGCCAGGGCCGCCGCCTCGCCCCGGGAGGCGGCGCGCAGGGCGGTGGCGAGGGCCTCGCGCTGCGGGGAGCCCACCGGGACCGGGGTGACCAGGATGTCGATGATCCCGCCGCAGGTCAGACCCACGGCGAAGG
This sequence comes from Streptomyces sp. NPDC001373, assembly GCF_042895815.1. Taxonomy (NCBI): domain Bacteria; kingdom Bacillati; phylum Actinomycetota; class Actinomycetes; order Kitasatosporales; family Streptomycetaceae; genus Streptomyces; species Streptomyces sp. NPDC001373. The sequence continues at coordinate 26,416 of NZ_JBIAWQ010000029.1, read as the reverse complement.
CGTCGTCGTCGCTGTAGCCGAAGCGCTCCTGGACGGTCTCGCCGTCTTCGAGGGCCTGCCGGCACAGCTCGTACACCGCACCCTCCACGCATCCGCCGGAAACGGAGCCGATGGCCGTGCCCTCGCCGTCGACGGCGAGGGCGGCTCCGGGCTGCCGGGGCGCGCTGCCGCCGACCGCCACCACGGTGGCCACGGCGAAGTCACGTCCCTGCTCGACCCACCGGTTCAGTTCCTCGGCGATGTCCAGCATGTGCGGCCTCCTCGGAGGGGTTCGTTTCCAGTATGGGATGCGTGAAGGGCGGTGACCCGGCCGGCAGCGGGCCGCGGGGGCCGGATGCCGGACGGGCCGGTACCGATCTTCGCCGGACTACTTGACGCCGAGCCACGCCTCGATGGGGTGGAGGGCGAAGAAGACCACGAAGACGACGGTGAGCACCCACATGAAGGCGCCGATCTCGCGGGCCTTGCCCTGCGCGACCTTGATGGCCACGTAGGAGAGCACGCCGGCGGCGACACCGGGGGTGATCGAGTACGTGAACGGCATGACCACGACGGTCAGGAAGACCGGGATCGCGGTCGCCGTGTCGGCCCAGTCCACGTGGCGGGCGTTCTGCATCATCATCGCGCCGATGACGACCAGGGCCGCGGAGGCGACCTCGCCCGGGACGATCTGGGTGATCGGGGTGAAGAAGAGGCAGGCGGCGAAGAGCAGGCCGCTGACGACGGAGGCGAGGCCCGTGCGGGCGCCCTCGCCGACGCCGGTGGCGGACTCGACGAAGACCGTCTGGCCGGAGCCGCCGGCGATGCCGCCGATGGCGCCACCGGCGCCGTCGATGAACAACGCCTTCGACAGGCCCGGCATGCGGCCCTGGTCGTCGGCCAGCTTGGCCTCGGTGCCGACGCCGATGATGGTGGCCATGGCGTCGAAGAAGCCGGCGAGCACGAGCGTGAAGACGATCATGCCGACCGTCATGACGCCGACGTCGCCCCAGCCGCCGAACTCGACCTTGCCGAAGAGCGAGAAGTCGGGCATGGAGATCGCGGAGCCGTCGAGGACCGGCGGGCCGTTCTTCCAGGCCTTCGGGTCGATGCCCACGACGGCGTTCAGGATCGCCGCGAGGACGGTGCCCCCCACGATGCCGATCAGGATCGCGCCCGGGACCTTGCGGGCCTGGAGCATGAAGATCGCCAGCAGGGTGACGCAGAAGATCAGGACGGGCCAGCCGGCGAGCTCGCCGACCGATCCGAGCTGGACCGGCGGGCCGAACTCGGGGCCCTTGCCGACGAAGCCGGCCTTCACGAGGCCGATCAGGGCGACGAACATGCCGATGCCCATGGTGATCGCGTGCTTGAGCGCGAGCGGGATCGCGTTCATGATCATCTCGCGGAGGCCGGTGACGACCAGGAGACAGATCACGACGCCGTACATCACGCACATGCCCATGGCCTGCGGCCAGGTCATCTGCGGGGCGACCTGCGAGGACAGGACTCCGGAGACGGAGAGGCCGGCGGCGAGGACCAGCGGGACCTTGCCGATGAAGCCCATCAGGAGGGTGGTCGCCGCCGCGGCGAAGGCGGTGGCCGTGATCAGGGCCTTCTGGCTCATCGTGTCCCCGGCGACGTCCTTGCCGGAGAGGATCAGCGGGTTGAGCAGGAGGATGTAGGCCATCGCCATGAAAGTCGTGACGCCGCCACGAATTTCGGTGCCGACGCTCGACCCTCTATGGGTGATGTGAAAGTAACGGTCGAGCCAAGAACGCCCGGCGGGGTTCAGAGAGCCGTCGCCGGCCTCTTCCGCGGTGGTCTTGGGCTCCACAGACGACTGGGTCATGGTGCCTGACTCCCAAGGTTCAAAGGGGCACCCGCAAAAAGATTGGAGACGCGGGATTTGGGAAACTGCGCTGGCTGCACGACCCGGGGTGACGGCCCGAGGCGACGCGAAAGGTGCACTGCGTGTACTGCGGGTAGTGCGGGGGTGACCGCTTGGTACTACGTGGGGGTTCTCGCAGGGGTACTGCCGGGTGAAGCCGACCGCGAGCGGTGCGGTTGGTTCGGTGCTCCGGGCGGTGTGGGCGGCAAGTGTGACGTTCCCGTGTCGCACCGCCCGGAGAGTCGAGGGGGTCCGGGGGCCTCGCGGCCCCCGGACCGTGCCGTTCCTAGAGGGTCCCGGTGAGGGCTTCCGGACGGATCGGCGTCTTGTTGAGCTCCAGACCGGTCGCCGCCCGGATCGCCGCGAGGACGGCCGGAGTGGACGACAGGGTCGGGGCCTCGCCCAGACCGCGCAGGCCGTAGGGCGCGTTCGGATCGGCGAGCTCCAGGACGTCGACCGGGATGGTCGGGGTGTCGAGGATGGTCGGGATCAGGTAGTCCGTGAAGGAGGGGTTGCGCACCTTCGCGGTCTTCGGGTCCACGATGATCTCTTCCATGACCGCCACGCCGAGGCCCTGGGTGGTGCCGCCCTGGATCTGGCCCACCACGGAGAGCATGTTGAGCGCCTTGCCGACGTCCTGCGCGGTCGCCAGCTCGACGACCTTGACCAGGCCGAGCTCGGTGTCCACCTCGACGACCGCGCGGTGCGCGGCGAAGGTGTACTGGACGTGGCCGTCGCCCTGGCCGGTGACCAGGTCGAACGCCGCGGTCGGCCGGTGGCGGAACTCCAGCTCGAGGTCGATGGCCTCGTTCTCCAGGATGTCGGCGATGTCCGCGAGGACCTCACCGCCGTCCGTGACGACCTTGCCGCCCTCCAGGAGGAGCTCCGCGTGGGCCCACGCCGGGTGGTACGAGCCGTTCTTGCGGCGGCCCATCTCCAGCAGCGCCTCGCGCACCGCCTCGCAGGTGTTCTTCACCGCGCCACCGGTCATGTACGTCTGCCGCGAGGCGGACGTGGAACCGGCGGAGCCGACCTGCGTGTCGGCCGGGTGGATGGTCACCTGCGTGACGCCCAGCTCGGTGCGGGCGATCTGCGCGTGGACGGTGACACCGCCCTGGCCGACCTCCGCCATGGCCGTGTGGACCATCGCGACGGGCTCGCCGTTGATGACCTCCAGGCGCACGCGGGCGGTGGAGTAGTCGTCGAAGCCCTCGGAGAAGCCGACGTTCTTGATGCCGACCGCGTAGCCGACGCCGCGGACGACGCCCTCGCCGTGGGTGGTGTTCGACAGGCCGCCGGGCAGTGCGCGGAGGTCCGCGGCCTCGCCGGCGGTCTCCCACTGGCGCTCCGGCGGCAGCGGGCGGGCCTTGACCCGGCGCAGCAGCTCGGCGACCGGGGCCGGGGAGTCCACGACCTGGCCGGTGGGCATGATCGTGCCCATCTCCATGGCGTTCAGCTGGCGGAACTCGACCGGGTCCATGCCCAGCTTCGCCGCGAGCTTGTCCATCTGGGCCTCGTACGCGAAGCAGGCCTGGACGGCGCCGAAGCCGCGCATCGCGCCGCAGGGCGGGTTGTTCGTATAGAGCGCGATCGCCTCGATGTCCACGTCGTCGATGACGTACGGGCCCACCGAGAGGGAGGACGCGTTGCCCACGACGGCCGGGGAGGCCGAGGCGTAGGCGCCGCCGTCGAGCACGATCCTGCACTTCATGTGCGTGATCTTGCCGTCCTTGGTGGCGCCGTGCTCGTACCGGAGCTTCGCCGGGTGGCGGTGCACGTGGCCGAAGAAGGACTCGAACCGGTTGTAGACGATCTTCACCGGCTTGCCCGTGGCCAGGGCCAGGAGGCAGGCGTGGATCTGCATCGAGATGTCCTCGCGCCCGCCGAAGGCACCGCCGACGCCGGAGAGCGTCATGCGCACCTTCTCCTCGGGCAGGCCGAGGACGGGGGCGATCTGCTTGAGGTCCGAGTGCAGCCACTGGGTGGCGACGTAGAGGTCGACGCCGCCGTCCTCTGAGGGCACGGCGAGGCCGGACTCCGGGCCGAGGAAGGCCTGGTCCTGCATGCCGAAGGTGTACTCGCCCTCGACGATCACGTCGGCCCGCTTGCGGGCCTCCTCCACGTTGCCGCGGATGATCGGCTGGCGGTGCACGATGTTCGGGTGCGGGACGTGACCGGAGTGGTGGTCGTCGCGGCCGGGGTGGATCAGCGGCGCGTCGGCGGCGAGGGCGGAGGCCTCGTCCGTGACGAGCGGCAGCTCCTTGTACTCGATCTTGATCTTGGCGGCCGCGCGGCGGGCGGTCTCCGGGTGGTCGGCGGCCACGAGGGCGACCGGCTCGCCGTGGTGGCGTACGCGGCCGTTGGCGAGGACCGGCGTGTCCTGGATCTCCAGGCCGTAGTTCTTCATCTCGGCCGGCAGGTCGTCGTACGTCAGGACCGAGTAGACGCCCGGCATGGCCAGGGCCTCGGAGATGTCGATGGAGACGATCTCGGCGTGGGCGACGGTGCTGCGCAGGGTCTGGCCCCAGAGCATGTCCTCGTGCCACATGTCCGAGGAGTACGCGAACTCGCCGGTCACCTTGAGGGTGCCGTCGGGGCGGAGCGTCGACTCGCCGATGCCGCCCTTGGTGTGCTTCTGGGTGACGTTCGTCGGGGTCCCGGAGGGCGTGGTGCGGGTGTTGGCCATGATCAGACAGCCTCTCCCTGACGGGCGGCCGCGAGGCGGACCGCGTCGAGGATCTTCTCGTAGCCCGTGCAGCGGCAGAGGTTGCCGGACAGGGCCTCACGGATGTCCTGGTCGGACGGGGACGCGTTGCTCTCGAGCAGCGCGTCGGCCTGCACCAGCAGACCCGGGGTGCAGAAACCGCACTGGACGGCGCCGGCGTCGATGAACGCCTGCTGGATGGCGGAGAGCTCCACGCCCTCGCCCGTCTGGGAGTCGGAGCCCTTGGCGGACCACTGCCTGGCCTCGTCCGTGGACACGCCCTTGCCGCCGCCGCACGCGCCGGTGCCGCAGGCGTGGCCGTGCTCCTCTCGCTGCTTGGCGAAGTCGGCCAGGCCCTCGACGGTCACGACGTCGCGGCCCTCGACCTGACCGGCCGCGACGAGGCAGGAACAGACCGGCACGCCGTCGAGGCGGACGGTGCAGGAACCGCACTCGCCCTGCTCGCAGGCGTTCTTCGACCCGGGCAGGCCCAGGCGCTCACGCAGCACGTAGAGGAGGGACTCGCCCTCCCAGACGTCGTCGGCTTCCTGCGGACGACCGTTGACGGTGAAATTGACGCGCATGGTTACGCAGCCCCTTCAAGCGAGCGGCCGTTGGTGCCGCGGTACTGCTCCCAGGTCCAGACGAGCTGGCGGCGAGCAAGGATGCCAACCGCGTGACGGCGGTACTTCGCCGTGCCGCGGACGTCGTCGATCGGGTTGCACGCGGCGGACGCGAGCTCACCGAACTGCTTGGCGATCGACGGGGTGATGACCTTGCCGTTGTCCCAGAAGCCGCCCTCTTCGAGCGCGGCGTTCAGGAACTCCTCGGCGGCCTTGGCCCGGACCGGGGTCGGGGCGGCCGAACCGATGCCCGTACGGACGGTGCGGGTGTCGGGGTGCAGCGCGAGACCGAAGCCGCACACCGCGATGACCATCGCGTTGCGGGTGCCGACCTTCGAGTACTGCTGGGGGCCCGTGGCGTTCTTGATGTGCACCGACTTGATGAGCTCGTCGGCGGCGAGCGCGTTGCGCTTCACACCCGTGTAGAACTCGTCGATCGGGATCCGGCGGGAACCGCGTACGGACTCCACCTCGACCTCGCAGCCGGCGGCCAGCAGGGCGGGGTGGGAGTCACCGGCGGGGGAGGCGCAACCGAGGTTGCCGCCGACACCGCCGCGGTTGCGGATCTGCGGGGACGCGACCGTGTGCGAGGCGAGCGCGAGACCCGGCAGCGTACCGCGCAGGTTCTCCATGATCTGGGTGTACGGAACGGAGGCGCCCAGCTCGGTGACCTCCTCGCCGACCTCCCACTCCCGCAGCAGTTCGATGCGGTTGAGGTCCAGGAGGTATTCCGGACGGCGGTGATCGAAGTTGATCTCGACCATGATGTCGGTGCCACCCGCAATCGGCACAGCTGTGGGGTACTCGGCCTTGGCGGCGAGTGCCTCCTCCCAGCTGGCGGGGCGAAGGAAGTCCATGTGCGGCTCTCTTCTTCTTAGTCGGGCCGTTCACTTCAAGCCAGGAGGCCTAGGGGCCCTCGACTGGTCGTTCACGTGCTGTTAACGCGGTGTGGAGCCAGTACACAAGCCCGGGGTCCCGGGGTGCAGTCACCGAAACCATGAAGGAGTTGGCTGGGTGCCTCCCTCGTCTTGTAGATTCGTATGAAAGGCAGGATGAGACGACCTGCCCGATTTCCAACGGCAACATTCGAGACAGATCGGCGGCGACATCATGCGGCTGCGCGCACTGCTGGAAACCGAGGCGCTGGGGCTGCGGCTGCTGGGCGGCGAGGAAGAACTCGACCGGACGGTCCGCGGGGTCATGACCACCGACCTGAGGGATCCCAGCCGGTATCTCTCGGGAGGAGAACTCGTCCTCACCGGCCTGGCATGGCGAAGAAATTCAGCCGACTCCGAGCCATTCGTACGAATTCTTTCGAGCGCGGGCGTGGCCGGTCTCGCGGCTGGCGAGGCGGAACTCGGGGACATCCCCGATGATCTCGTTTCAGCCTGTCGGCGCAACCGGCTCCCGCTGTTCGCCGTGAACGAAGACGTTGCATTCGCCACGATCACCGAGTATGTCGTGCGGCAGGTGTCCGGCGAGCGTGCGGGCGACCTCGCTGCGGTCGTCGACCGGCACCGGCGGCTGATGACCTCGGGCCCCGCGGGCGGCGGACCCGATGTGGTGCTGGATCTCCTCACCACGGACCTCGATCTGCGGGCCTGGGTGCTCTCCCCCACCGGCCGGCAGATCGCCGGAGCGGGCGAACCCCTGGCCCCGGGCGTCTGTGCGACGCTGGCGAGCGAACACCTCGCGGCGATCCGGACCGGCCGCAGGGGCCCGCACCGGCTGTCCGTCCAGGGTATTACCTACTCCCTCTTCCCGATCAGGGGAGCGGGCCGCGGCCAGGGCCCCGGGGCCCGTGACGTGCGCGAGAGCGTGCTGTCCGACTGGCTGCTGGCCGTCGAGGCGGACGCGGGCGACTGGCCCGCCGAGCGGCTCGACCTGCTCCAGGGGGTCACCCAGCTGATCGCCGTCGAGCGGGACCGGCGCGACGCGGCCCGCACGGTGCGCCGCCGGCTGGCGCAGGAGGTGCTGGAGCTGGTCCAGACGGGCGCGCCGCCCGCCGAGATCGCCGCCCGCCTGCGGGTGGCCGCGCCGGTGCTGCTGCCCGGGCTGGGCTCCGCCCCGCACTGGCAGGTCGTGGTGGCGCGGGTGGACTGGGAGGGCGGGGACATCCCCGGCGGCCCGGTGGCCCAGTCGCTGCTGGAGGAGATCCTGGTCGACCCGTCGCTGTCCGGTCCGGAGCCGTCCGACCGGATCGCGGTGGCCCACGCCGGTGACGAGGCGATCGCCCTCGTGCCGCTGCCCGCGCTCCCCGGCGAAGCCGGCGAGGACAAGGGCCCGGACTCCGCCCTGCACGCCGACGTGCTGCTGGCCGCCGTGCGCGAGCCCCTCGCGGCCGGCCTGGCCGACGACGGCCGGCTCACGCTGGGTGTCAGCGCGGCCGTGCACTCCGCCGAGGGGCTGCGCGGGGCGCTGGAGGAGGCCCGGCACGCCCGCCGGGTCGCCGCCGCCCGTCCGGGCCGGGTCTGCGCCGCCGGCCACCACGAGCTCGCCTCCCACGTGCTGCTGCTGCCGTTCGTGCCGGACGACGTGCGCCGCGCCTTCACGGCCCGGCTGCTGGACCCGCTGCGGGACTACGACCGCCGGCACCGGGCGGAGCTCATCCCCACGCTGGAGGCGTTCCTCGACTGCGACGGCTCCTGGACCCGCTGCGCGACGCGGCTGCACCTCCACGTCAACACGCTGCGCTACCGGGTCGGGCGAATCGAGCAGCTGACGGGGCGTGACCTCTCGCGCCTGGAGGACAAGCTGGATTTCTTCCTGGCACTGCGCATGAGCTGACGCCCCGCAGGTCGGGGAGCCGGGCGCCACGAAGGGGCCGGACGGGAAACGCTGACGAACCGTCCGGACTTTGTGAAAGAGTTCACCCGACCCCTTGGCCGAGGCAGCCGATCCGTGCTCTCATTTCGCCCCAGGGCTCAACGATGTGCTGCTTGGTTGCTTCGGGGAGGGCAATGTGGCGGATACCGCCATGTCCGGTGCGGGATCAACGGGGGGCGACGACCCCCTCCAGCGGGCGATATGGCGGCTGCGCTCGCGCGGCTGTTGGACGGACGCGGCGGCCCTGCTGACGCCGCACGCGCACGAGGCCGGGGCGGCGGTCCAGCGGACCGCGCTCCTGGTGGAGCGGTGCCTGTTCACCGGGCAGGGCTGGGGCGAGGCGGAGGACGCGCTCCGGGTGGCGGAGGCCACGGCCCGGGACGACGACGAGCGCGGGGCGGCCGCCTGCGAGCGGGGCCAGCTGGCCTACGCCGCGACCGTGCTCGGCGTACGGGACCGGGCGGACGAGGCCCGCTCGGCGCTCGGCCGGGCGGCGGCACTGCTGTCGGCGGGGTCGCGGACCCGCCCGCTGCTGGACTTCCGGCGGGGGCTGGTCGCCGAACACCTGGCGGACGCCCCTCAGGCGGCCCGGCCGGCCTACCGCCGCGCCCACGCGGGGGCCGAGGCGCACGGGGACACGCTGCTGCTGTCCTTCACCTGGCGGCACCTGGCCGCGCTGGCCCTGCGGGACGGCGAGGTGGCCGAGGCCCGCAAGGGCTTCGCGGAGTCCCTGCGGATCCGGGAGGACCTGGGCTTCCTGGTGGGCACGGCCCCGGCGCTGGCGGCGCTGGCCGAGGCCGAGCCGGAGCCGGAGGCCGGGCGGCTGCGGGACGAGGCGCGGCGCCTGTTCCACCTCCTGGGCGGCATCCCCACCTGGCTGGCGGACCAGCTCCACCCCGCCACGCCCTGACCCGGGCGGCGGGCCGCTGCGCGGGGCGATGACCCCTGCCCGCCCTTCGCCCGTTCCCAGGGGCTCCGCCCCTGACCCCGATACCGGGCACTCCGCGCCCCGGTGCCGCTCGAACGCCGTGCGGGGTGGATCCGTCCGGCCCCGCCGGCGCTCACGCGCCCGCGAAGTGTTCGCGGACCAGGGCCTCCACCACCGGGAGGTCCCGGGCGATCAGGGCCTCCAGCAGGGCCGAGTGCTCGGCCGCGTCGGCCACCAGATCGGCCCGCCGCACCCGCGGAGCACCCGGCAGCGGCCACTGCGCCCTCCGGTGAAGCTCCTCGGCGATCCGCACCAGCTGCGCGTTGCCCGCCAGCGAGAGCACCGCGCCGTGGAAGGCCCGGTCGGCCTCCGCGTACGCCGGGAGGTCCCCGGCGGCGGCCGCCTCGGCCGTGGCGAGGACCGCCGGGCGCAGGGCCTCCCAGGTGGCGACGGGTACCGAGCGGGCCAGCCGGAGCATCACCGGCACCTCGATCAGGGACCGCACCTCGGCCAGCTCCGCCAGGCTCCGGGCGGTACGGGTCAGCACGCGGAAGCCCCGGTTGGGCAGGCATTCCACCGCCCCCTCCAGCGCCAGCTGCTGCATCGCCTCGCGGACGGGGGTCGCGGAGACCCCGAAGCGCTCGCCGAGCGCCGGACCCGAGTAGATCTCCCCCGGCACCAGCTCTCCGGCGACCAGGGCCGCGCGCAGCGCGTCGAGGACCTGGCTGCGCACCGAGTGCCGCAGCACCCTCTGGGCCGGCACCGGAGGACCGGCCGGCGCCGGTCCGCCCGGGGCGGGGTCCGCTTCCGCTTCCGTCGGTACGGGGTGTTCGGACACCAGGGCATGGGCCGCTTCGCGCACTCGGTCCTCCTCCGGGTCTCGACCGGTTCCGAGGATAGGCGACGGTCCCGGGGCGGCTCCGGGCGCGAGGCGGGGGGCGGACAGCCCATCCATAATCAACTTAGGTTAGGCTCACCTTGCCCCTCGTCCCCGACGTGCGATTCGGCGGTCCGCCATGCCCGGCCCGACTCTCCCCGCCCCGCCCGCACCCGCCCCCGCCGGCTCCCCGGTGGCGCGCGCGTACGCACGCCTCACGGCCGTCTACCCGGGCCTGCGGATCCGCGAGCACGCCGCGCACGAACCCCTCCCCGGCGGTGCGGGATGGGTCGGCGCGCACGAGCTCGCGGCGGGCGGCGGGGCCCTCGACTCCCATCTCGCCTGGGACGCGGCCCAGGTGGTCCGGGACTACGGCCGGCCGGCGCGGCCCGATGTCGTGGCCGGGTTCGGCCTGCACCGCTACGCCTGGCCGGCCTGCCTGCTGATCACGGTCCCCTGGTTCCTGGAGCGCAGGGTGCCCCGGCTGCCCGTGGACCGGGTGGCCTTCCACCGGACCGAGGGGCGGATGTCGGTGCGCGTCGAGGAGTTCGCCTGTCTGCCCGGCGATCCCGCGGCCGCCCTCCCCGGCGCGCGGACCGTGGCCGGCGAGGAGGCGCTGCGCGAGGAGGTGCGGGCGGCGGTGGCCGAGCACGTGGGTCCACTGCTGGAGGGGTTCGGCCCGCGGATGCGGCGGGGCCCGCGTGCCCTGTGGGCCGCGGCCGCCGACGAGGTCGTCGAGGGCCTCTGGTACGTCGGGAGTCTGCTCGGCGAGGAGCGGCGGGCGGTGCGCGAGCTGGAGCTGCTCCTGCCGGGCGCGCTGGCCCCGTACCCGGCCGGGGCGCGCTTCCGCACGCTCGCCGGGCCCTGCGGGACGGAGCTGACCACACGGGACCGGGCCGGCTGCTGCTTCTTCTACACGGTCCGCCCCGAGGACACCTGCACCACCTGCCCCCGCACCCGCGACACGGAGAGGATCGCCCGGCTCACGTCAGCCGTCGGCTGAACCCACCCCGCCGGATGAAGCGCATTCGAACTCAACTCGGAATACCCGGAAAGCAGTTCGAGACACAACGCCCTATCCGACGGACCCCGCCCCCCGTTGGCGTCCACTTGACCCGAAACCCACGTGCACCACAGATCGGCTGCGCCACTATGGCGCCCGGAAAGCCGCATACGCGAGGCAAGGGACAACCGCATGAGACTGACCGACATATCGCTGGACTGGCTGCTGCCCGGCGGCCTGTTGATCCTGGGCGTGCTTGCGGCAGTGGCGGTGCTGGCCCGGGGCAAGCGGGAGGGCGAGAAGGCCGCGGCCGACGACAGCTGGGAACGCAGCGAGGAGCGGCGGCGGCGCAAGGAGGCCGTCTACGGCACCGCCTCGTACGTCCTGCTCTTCTGCTGCGCCGCGGTGGCCGCCGCGCTCTCCTTCCACGGGCTGGTCGGCTTCGGCCGGCAGAACCTCAACCTCTCCGGCGGCTGGGAGTACCTGGTCCCCTTCGGCCTCGACGGCGCCGCGATGTTCTGCTCGGTGCTCGCCGTCCGCGAGGCCAGCCACGGCGACGCCGCCCTGGGCTCCCGGATGCTGGTCTGGCTGTTCGCCGGGGCGGCCGCCTGGTTCAACTGGGTGCACGCGCCCCGGGGATCGGGCCACGACGGCGCCCCCCAGTTCTTCGCCGGGATGTCGCTCTCGGCGGCCGTGCTCTTCGACCGCGCCCTCAAGCAGACCCGCCGGGCCGCGCTGCGCGAGCAGGGCCTGATCCCGCGCCCGCTGCCGCAGATCCGCATGGTCCGCTGGCTGCGGGCCCCCCGCGAGACCTTCGGCGCCTGGTCGCTGATGCTCCTGGAGGGCGTGCGCACGCTCGACGAGGCGGTCGACGAGGTGCGCGAGGACAAGAAGGAGCGGGAGCAGGACCGGCACCGCAGGCGGGAGCAGCACCGTCTGGACCGCGCCCGCATCAAGGCGCTGGGCCGGCAGCACAGGGCGTTCGGGCGGGCCCGGGCGCGTCAGGTCGACCTGCCGGGGCTGACCCCCGGGACGGGCTCCGCGCCGGTCGGCGCGGAGCCGGCCATATCGGAAGCGGGACAGCTGCCCCTGCGACGAAGGCCCTCCCTGCAGGCCGTGAACGGAACCGAGTCCTCTGACCCGGCCGGTCCCCGGACGGTGGACCTCACCGCCGAGGACGACACCCAGACCATCCCCCGGCTCGACTCACTGGAGCGCAAGCTGAAGGACCTGGAGCAGCAGTTCGGCTGACCGGCCCAAGCCGGACGCCCGCGCACGCCTCGGCGGGGCGGCCTTCGGGCGGCCCCGCCGTCGCACGCCCCGGGCCGCTCCGCGGCTACCCGGCGTCCTCCAGCTCGAACCAGACGACCTTGCCCGGCCCCAGCGCCGGCGGGTCCACGCCCCAGGTGTCGGCGAGCGCCTCCACCAGGACCAGCCCCCTTCCGTGCGTACCGTCGTCGGCGGACGGTACGTGCGGCCGGGGCCGGCGGGCGGCGCCGTCGCGGACCTCGACCCGCAGCCGGGCGTCCTTGACGCTCGCGGACACCTCGGCGCCCCCTTCCGTGTGGACGAGGGCGTTGGTGACGAGCTCGGTGACCAGCAGTTCGGCCACCTGGGCCGTATCGGCCCCGCAGCGGTGGCGGAGCAGCTCCCGCAACTCCCTGCGGACCTCGCCCACCTGCCTGAGGTCGGCGCGGCGGACGCTGCGCGTCATCTCCGCCCGGTCCGGCGACGGTTCGCGCGCCACCGGTCGCCCCCTCCGCCACGGCTTCCCGGTCTTCGCCCCCACGCGCACGGCGATGTACCTCCCCGTATTCCTGTGCCCGCCTCTCGAACAGGCCTACGGAATGCATGCCCCCGGGGCGGGTTCACACTCCTTCACCCCCAGGCGCCGGGCCCGTCGCACCGCCGGGATCCGGCCAGCCGCACCCACCGGGGCACCCCCCGGCCGACACGGTCCCGCTGTCCGATGGTGCGAATCCGGTCACCCCACGGACACCGTCCTTCGGTGGAACCGACAGCCCTGCGCACCCCGCCACCGCGTTCACCGGGGCGGCGCCCGGCGGCGCGCGTCCCGTCGTGCCACGCGGCCCCGTCCGGGGACGGAGGCCGGAAACCGGCGGTGCCGCCCGCCCGTTCCGCCCACGGAACGCCCGAGAAGGGCACTTCGACGGGCGGGCCGTACTGCACGAGGGGGAGGAAAACTCGCACCCACCACGGGGAACCGCCGCCGTCAGGCCTCCGCACCCCCTTGACGGGACCGGCTCACGCCTCCCAGACGGCGGCGGCCGTCCGGTCGTCGGCGTAGCCCTTGAGGCGGATCTGGGTGTCCGCGAGGAAGGCCGCCAGACCGGGCGGGTCCCCCTGGGACCAGCGGGACGCGAGCTCGGCCGGGAGCAGGCCCTCCTCGCGCATGGGCTCCGCGAGGCCGCCGGAGCAGAGCAGCAGGGTGTCGCCCGGGCGGGCCGCGGAGGCACGGAACCGGAAGCCGGCGGCCCCGTCCGTGTCCTGCTCCAGGTCCTGCCAGCGGCCCCCGCGGAGCCGGAAGGCCCCGCCCGCACCGGCGCCGAAGCAGATCCGGTGGGGGCACTGGGGGTCCAGGGGCAGCAGCAGTCCGCGCAGCCCGGCGGTGTAGGCCTCCTCGTCGAGCCCGAGTTCGGCGGCCCGGGCCCGCAGCCGCCCGTAGCCCCGGTCGGTGAGCCGCTGGAGCCCCGAGAGCAGGGCCTCGCGGCGGCCCGTGCGGATGTCCTCGGCCAGCCGCTCCCGGCTGCGCCCGACGGCCGCCGCGACGGAGTGTCCCAGTTCGGCGGCGGCCTCGCGGGTGCCGGGGGCGGCCCGGTCCCCGCCGGCCAGGACCACCAGGACGAGGGCGTCGTCCCCGCTGCCGAAGCGGGCGGTGAGCAGGAAGTCCCGGCGGGCGTCACCCCGGTAGCGGGCGGAGTCCCCACGCAGCGATGCGGCGCGCAGGGTGTACGTGCCGTAGCGGGCCCCCTCCAGAACGGTGTCGGGGGTGAGGGAGTCCAGGGCGGCGGGGTCGGCGGCCGGGAGCGCTCCCGGCTCGGCGGCGTAGGTGGGGGCCCGGTCGCCGAGATGACTGACCACGGGCCGCCCGGCGGGCTCCGGCTCGGGCCCCGGCACGGGCCCCGGCCGCAGCTCCCGCTCCGCTCGCGGCGGGGTGCCGGGGCGCGGCGGGGCGGGCGGCACCGCCACGTCCCCTTCCGCGTACCCGGTGGCACCCGTCACCCGGGAGTCGCGGCGGGGCGGCGGGACGGGCGCGGCGGGCTTGTCCAGCCGCAGCGGCGCGGTCGCGGCGGGGGGCGGTTCGGGCGCCACCGGGGGCGCCGCGGGCGGGGCGTCCGCCGTCCGGGGGCCGGGGAGCGACGGGGGCCCGGGCGGAGCCGGACCGTCCGTGCCGACCATGACCGACGCCGAGCGGAAGCGCTGGTCCAGCGTGTCCCCCGGGTCGGGTCCGGTCCCCGCGTCCGGGTCCTCGTACAGCTTCTGCCACCAGTCCTGCGCGCCCTGCTGACTCATGCCCTCATTGTCGGCCGCACCGGGCGGCGGAAAACCCCGAATGCACGAAAAGGTCCCCCGGTCCGGGATCGCCACCTTGGCAAACGGGCCGCGGGTGCGGCGAAGATGGGCCGGAACGGGTCGGAGAGTGGGGTGGACGGGTTGCTGGGGGCAATAGGCCTGGACGAGGGGCAGGAGTCGGCGTACCGCGCACTGGTCGCGCTGGGGGCGGCGGAGGTGCCGGACCTCGCCCGCCGGCTGACGCTGCCGGTGCCGCAGACCGAGCGGACCCTGCGGCACCTGGAGCGGCACGGTCTGGCGGCGCAGTCCTCGGCCCGTCCCGGCCGGTGGGTGGCCGCGCCGCCCGCGGTGGCGCTGGGCGCCCTTCTCTCCCGGCAGCGCCAGGGGCTGGAGCAGGCCGAAGTGGCCGCCGAGCTGCTGGCGCTGGAGTACCGGGCGGAGGCGGCGGACGCGGCGGTGCACGACCTCGTGGAGGTGGTGACGGGCGCGAGCGCGGTCGCGCACCGCTTCCACCAGATCCAGCTCGGCGCGGTGGAGGAGGTGTGCGCGCTGGCGAGCGCGCGCCCACTGGTCGTGTCGGGGATGGAGAACGAGCCGACGGAGGAACAGGCCGCCGTGCGCGGCGTCGGGTACCGGGTGGTCGTCGAGCGGGACGTCCTGGGCCTGCCCACGGGGATCCGGGAGGCGTCGACGGCGCTGGTGCGGGGCGCACGGGTCCGGGTGACGGGCCGGGTCCCCACCAGCCTGGTCATCGCGGACCGCGCCCTCGCCATGGTGCCGCTCACGGCGCACGGCACGGAGCCCGCGGCGCTCGTCGTCCACGCCTCGGGGCTGCTGGAGTCCCTGATGGGCCTGTTCGAGGCGGTCTGGCGGGAGGCCGTCCCGCTGGTGCTGGGGGCGACCGGGACCCCGGAGGAGTCGGGCGGCGTGCCCGACAGCACCGACCTGGAGATCCTGACCCTCCTGCTGGCCGGGATGACGGACGCGAGCGTGGCCAAGCACCTGGAGCTGGGCCTGCGGACGGTCCAGCGCCGGGTGAAGGGCCTGATGGAACTGGCCGGGGTGACCACCCGGCTCCAGCTCGGCTGGCACGCGTACGAACGGGGCTGGGTGGCCAGGTAGCCCCGGGGACGCGCGACCTGGAGTCCCTGGACCCGGCGGCGGGGCTGGAGGTGGTCGCGGGCGGGGGGCCGCGCCGGATGCCGGTGCCGGCGGCTCTGGCGAACGCGTCCGGCTTCGGCGGCACAACGCCGCCGTGCCGTGCACGTCCGCCCGGCCCTTCGGAACGCGGCCCCGGGGGGCGGGGAGGGGGCGCCGCCCCCTCCCCGGTCAGGCGCGCCCGCCCCGCTTCGCGGCGTGGTTCGCGCGGCCCTCGGCCGACTTGGCGCGCCAGTCCCGGCGGATCTCCGCCCGCAGGCGGGCGTCCGTCTTCGCCACGATGCGCTGGTTCTCGCGCAGCAGCTTGCGGTAGCTCTCCAGGCGCCGCTCGGGCAGCGTTCCGTCGGCCACCGCCGCGAGCACCGCGCAGCCCGGCTCCGCCTGGTGGGCGCAGTCGTGGAAGCGGCAGTCGGCGGCGTGCTCCTCGATCTCCGAGAACACCTGCCCGACCCCCGCCTCCGCGTCGAACAGGCCGACGCCCCGCAGCCCCGGGGTGTCGATCAGGACGCCCCCGCCCGGCAGCGCGAGCAGGTTGCGGGTCGTGGTGGTGTGGCGCCCCTTGCCGTCGACGTCACGCGTGGCCTGCACGTCCATGACGTCCTCGCCGAGCAGCGCGTTGGCCAGCGTGGACTTGCCGGCGCCGGAGATGCCGAGCAGCACGCTCGTACCGCCGGCGACGACGGCCGCGAGGACGTCGGTCCCCTCGCCCGTGTGGGAGGAGACGGTGAGGACCTGCACGCCGGGCGCCGTGGTCTCCACGTCCCGGACGAGGTGGCCGAGCGTGTCCGGGTCCGGGACCAGGTCGGCCTTGGTCAGGACGACCAGCGGCTGGGCGCCCGACTCCCACGCCAGGGCGAGGAAGCGTTCGATCCGGCCGAGGTCGAGCTCGACGGCCAGCGAGACCGCGATGATCGCGTGGTCCACGTTGGCGGCGAGGATCTGCCCCTCGGAGCGCTGCGAGGAGGTGGACCGCACGAAGGCGGTGCGGCGCGGCAGGTACGCCTTCACGTAGCGCGGGCTGCCGGTCGCCTCGACGGCGGCCCAGTCGCCCGTGCAGATGACCCGGAGCGGGTCGTGGGGGGTGACGAAGGCGGTGTCGGCACGGATGACGCCGTCCTCGGTCATGAGGTCGCACTGCCCGCGGTCGACGCGGACGACCCGGCCGGGGAGGAGTCCCTCGGCGCCGTACGGGGCGAACTCCGCCGCCCAGGCGTCGTCCCAGCCGTAGGCCGCGAGGGCGTGCGGAAGGGAGGAGAAGGAGGAGGGGGAAGAAGACGGGAGAGTCAAGGGGAACCCTTCACAGGGTGGCCCCGGCAGCGCACACGCGGCGGCGCGCGGAGAGGTACGGGGTCAGCCGGAGGCCACAGAGGTGGAAACGAGGACGAACTCCTGAACGCGGGCAACGCCCGTCACAGTGACAGTCATCAACGTCCTCACCTCCTGCGGTGTCTCGACGAGCCAACGCGGCTCTCCTGGAGGGCGGTTGTGCCCCGCGCCTCCGTACCCGGGAACCATAACCCGGCCCCGTGCGGCGGCACCACCGGATTAATCCCCGGAATCGGTCACCCGCCCGTGGCGGTAGGCGGAGCGGGCGGCCAGGGCCAGGCCCTGGGCCAGTATCCAGCTCGCGAGGGTCACCAGCAGCGCCCCGTTCCTCGGCGGGACGCCCACGGCGAACCCGAGGAGGGCGAGGGCCGCGCGGACGGCGAGGGAGAACCCGAACAGGGCGAGGACCGTGCGGTTGCCCTTGGCCCAGAGGGTGCCGTCGGGCTCGCGCCGCAGGGTCATGGCGCGGCCCATGAGGTGGCCGGTGCCGAAGGCCGCGGCGGTCCCGGCGGCGAGCAGCACCGCACTGAGCACGGGGTGGGCGGGGGTGATCAGTCCGCCCTCGGCCACGCCGACGGCGGCGAGGACCGCGGGCAGCACCCACACGCGGTCCCGGTCCTTGACGGGCCGTCCGCCGAACCTGCGTACGAGGACGAAGACGACGACCAGCGCGATGACGAGAACGCGTGCGATATCCATGCCCTTCACGCTAGGAACGGGCCGCCCCGCTGTGATCGGCGCCGGGGTGGATCCCGGGTGGAGGTTCCCCCTCCACCCACGGGTGGAGGCCGGCCCGCCGCGCCGCCGTGTCCGTTTCCTTCAATACCGCCGGCACGGGCCCCGCCTAGCCTGCCGTCATGACCCCACGACTCGACATGATCGGCCTGGTCGTCTCCGACATGGCCGCCTCGCTCGCCTTCTACCGCCGTCTCGGCCTGGACGTCCCCGCGGACGCGGACGGTCTGCCGCACGTGGAGGCCGTCCTGCCCGGCGGGCTGCGGATCGGCTGGGACACCGAGGAGGTCGTCCGCTCCTTCGACCCCTCGTGGACCCCGCCCTCCGGGGGCCCGCGCCGCGAGCTCGCCTTCCTGTGCGACTCCCCCGCGGAGGTGGACGCGCTGTACGCGGAGCTGACGGACGCGGGGTACGGGGGGCACCTGAAGCCCTGGGACGCCTTCTGGGGGCAGCGCTACGCGGTGGTCCTGGATCCGGACGGCTGCCAGGTCTCGCTGTTCGCCCCCGCGGACCCCGGGGCCGCAGGGGCACCCGGCGGCGTCTGAGCCGCCGCCCACGCCCCCAGCGTGGTCCCGGCCAGGGCCCGCACCTCGCGGGCCAGGTGGGCCTGGTCGGCGTACCCGGCCGTGTACGCCACCTCCGCCTGCGCCAGCCCGCGCCGGGTCAGGGCCAGCGCCCGCTGGAGGCGCAGCACCCGGCCCAGGGTGCGGGGGCCGTATCCGAAGGCGTCGAGGCAGCGGCGGTGCAGCCGGCGCTCCCCGATGCCGAGGGCGGCGGCGATGGCGGAGACGGGCTGCCCGGCCCGGAGCCGGGCGGTCACCTCGGCGGGGAGCGGGTCGGGCGGGCCCATGGCGTCGAGCCGGGTCCGGGCCAGCGCTTCGAGGCCCGCGCACGGGTCCGCGTACCGCGCGGTCCGCCCGGTCAGCCGGCGCACCTCGGGGCCGGGCCACAGGTCGGCGAGCTCGACCCGCCGGTCGCGCAGGGCGCGGGCCGGTACGCCGAGCAGCGCGGGCGCGGTGCCGGGGGCGAGGCGCAGTCCCGCGAAGGAGCGGCCGGGGACCTCTCCGACGGGGTGCGGGCCGGTGTCGGGGCCGGCCACGAGCAGCCGGCCCTCGATCCAGAGCAGGTCCATGCACCCGTCGGGCAGCACGGGCCCGCCGGGACCCCGGGCCCGCCAGAGCACGGCTCCGGGGACGGACCGGGACGGCGCTTCCTCGTACACAGCGCAAGCCTGGGCGGGGCCGCGCCCGGCTGGGCCCGCCGGTCAGTGTTTGCGCAGGCGGGAGGTGTAGTCGTCCGGGGGCAGGAAGTTCGACCAGCGCTCCGGGAACTCGGAGGGCATCCCGGCGTCCTCGTCGTCCTCGGACTCCCCCTCGGCCAGGGCCCGCCAGGCGGCGGCCCGGGCGACGAGCCGGGCGGCCTCGGCCTCGCGGGCCCGCTCGTTCGCCTCGCGCGCCGCGGCGGTGGCCACCGAGGGCCAGACCCGGTCGATGGCGGCGTTGACGGCCGCGCCGACGAGCACCGCGAAGGCCGAGATGCCGATCCACAGCAGGATCGCGACGGGCGCGGCCAGCGAGCCGTAGATGGTCGGGCCCTCCACGGTGTTGGTGAGGTAGATCCGCAGCAGGAAGGAGCCGAGCACCCACATGGCGAGCGCGACGAGCGCGCCGGGCACGTCCTCGATCCACGGCGAGCGGACCGGCACGGACACGTGGTAGAGCGTGGTGAGGAAGGCGATGGACAGCAGGGTGACCACCGGCCAGTAGAGGACGGCGATCACCTCCGTGCTCCAGGGCACCAGCCGGACGACGGCGTCGGGGCCGACCACCATCAGCGGCAGCACGATCGCGCCGATCACCAGGGCGATGACGTAGAGGAGGAAGGACAGCAGCCGGGTCTTGACGATGCCGCGCTGCCCGTCGAGCCCGTACATGACGGTGATGGTGTCGATGAAGACGTTGACGGCGCGGGAGCCCGACCACAGGGCGAAGGCGAAGCCGAGGGAGATCAGGTCGGGGCGGCCCTCGCGGGTGACGTCGTCGAGCATCGGTCTGGCGATGTCGTTGACGCCCCGGTCGGACAGGACCGTGCCGACCGCGCGCAGGATGTTCTCCTCGATGCTGGCCACCGACTGGGTGTGCGTCCAGCCGTCCACGTAGCCGAGGAGGCCGAGCAGGCCGAGGAAGAGCGGGGGCAGGGACAGGAGGGTGAAGAAGGCGGCTTCGGCGGCGAGGCCGAGGATCCGGTACTCGACGCACGAGTTGACGGTGTCCTTGAGGAGCAGCCAGCCCATCTTGCGTTTGGAGACGTTGCGGTAGAGGACGCGGGCCCGATGGAGCCTTCCCGGGCGTACCGGGGTCCCCTCGGGTGTTTCGTTTGCCGGCTGCACGTCATTACGGTAGCCGCATGGCAGCCACCACCCACACAGTCAGCAACCAGGCCCCGCCGCTCGTCGGGTACGAGGTGTACCTCGGCGACCGGGCCCTCACGGAGGCGGTGGAGCGGCACCTCGCGGACGCGGCTCCGGAAGTCCGCGACGAGGTGCGGCGGGAGCTCGCCGAGCTGGGGCGCGCGGCGGGCTCGGCGCAGGCCCAGCGGTGGGGCCGCGAGGCGAACGAGAACCCGCCGGTCCTGCGGACGCACGACCGCTACGGCAA
Source organism: Streptomyces sp. NPDC001373 (assembly GCF_042895815.1). Taxonomy (NCBI): domain Bacteria; kingdom Bacillati; phylum Actinomycetota; class Actinomycetes; order Kitasatosporales; family Streptomycetaceae; genus Streptomyces; species Streptomyces sp. NPDC001373. The sequence continues at coordinate 6,175 of NZ_JBIAWQ010000029.1, read as the reverse complement.
CCGGATCGACGAGGTGGAGTTCCCCCGGGCGTGGCACCGGCTGCTGGGGCACGCGGTGGGCGCCGGGCTGACCGACGCCTGGGGGCGGCCGTCGGGGCACCTGCGCCGGGCGGCGGGCTTCTTCGTGTGGTCGCAGGCGGAAGCGGGGCACGGCTGTCCGGTGTCGATGACGCACGCGGCCGTGCCAGCGCTGCGGGCGGATCCGGAGCTGGCCGCGCTGTGGGAGCCGAAGCTGACCTCGCACGTGTACGAGGAGGGGCTGCGGCCGGCCGGGCTGAAGGCCGGGGTGCTGTTCGGGATGGCGATGACGGAGAAGCAGGGGGGCAGCGACGTACGGGCGAACACGACGGCGGCGGTGCCCCTGGACGCCTCCGGGGAGTACCTGCTGACCGGGCACAAGTGGTTCTGCTCGGCGCCGATGTCGGACGGCTTCCTGGTGCTGGCGCAGGCGCCGGGCGGGCTGACGTGCTTCCTGGTGCCGCGGGTGCTGCCGGACGGGGCGCGGAACCCGTTCGCGCTCCAGCGGCTGAAGGACAAGATGGGGAACCGGTCGAACGCCTCGGGGGAGGTCGAGTTCGACGGGACCTGGGCGCGGCGGGTGGGCGAGGAGGGCCGGGGGGTGCGGACCATCATCGGGATGGTCGCGGCGACCCGGCTGGACTGTGTGGTCGGCTCGGCGTCGCTGATGCGGCAGGCGCTGACGCAGGCCGTCCACCATGCGGAGCACCGCTCTGTTTTCGGAGCGCCGCTCATCGGGCAGCCGCTGATGCGCAACGTCCTGGCCGACCTCGCCCTGGAGTCGGAGGCGGCGACCGTGCTGGCCCTGCGCCTGGCGGCCGCCTGCGACGCAGGGACGGAGCAGGAGTCGGCCTTCCTGCGCCTGGCGGTGCCCGTGGCGAAGTACTGGGTGACCAAGCGCTGTACGCCGATGGTGGCGGAGGCACTGGAGTGTCTGGGGGGCAACGGCTACGTAGAGGAGTCCGGACTGCCGAGACTGCTGCGCGAATCCCCGGTGAACTCCATCTGGGAGGGTTCGGGCAACGTGCAGGCGCTGGACGCGCTGCGCGCCCTCCAGAGGGAGCCGCAGGCCCTGAACGCCTTCCTCCAGGAGGTCGGCTTCGCGCGGGGCGCCGACCACCGGCTGGACGTGGCCTTCAGGGACCTGTTCACGGACCTCGCGGACCTGGAGGGGATCGAGGGCCGGGCCCGCCGGGTGGTGGAGCGGATGGCCCTGGTGCTCCAGGGTGCGCTGCTGGTGCGGTGGGCGCCACCGGAGGTGGCGGACGCCTTCTGCGCGTCGCGGCTCGGCGGTGACCGGGGGTCGGCCTTCGGAACGCTGCCGCACGGCCTGGACCTGGGTGCGGTGGTGGCACGGGCGCGGATCTCGGGCTGAGCGCGGTCCCCTGACCGCTGCGGTTCGCGGGTGGTCCCCAAACCACCCGGGACCGCGTGGCCGCGGCGGTCCCCAAACCACCGCGACCGCGAACCGTTCAGCGCCGGGATCCGAACCCGTCCAGGTGGGTCCGGGGGTGGCGCCGCGCCGACTCGGCACCACCCCCGGTCCCAAGAGCCCCGAGGAAGGAGCTGTCACGCCGCTCTGCGGCGTGCCGATAGTTTCGGTCGCGCGGCCGGGGGTTGGCGAGAGTTGCATACCGTTGCAACGCTTCGGTCCACAGGTGGTCGCAGGTGCCCGCCGCACGTGCCCGGGGAAGGGGCGCGTACGCCGGCCTCGGCGGCTTCCGCCGTACGTCCTGTTCAGCACGGGGAGGTTCCGGTGGCCAACACCGCAGGCAGCACGGCCGACGTGGCGCACATCTCGGCCATGGACGCGCGGGACGCCGCACGTCTGCTCAAGGGAGTACGGGCGGCGGCGCTGGCCGGGGACCGCCCGCCGGCCGCCCCGCGCCCGGAGATCGCCGAGTCCTGGCGCCGGATGATGGCCGGCGGGGTGCACCCGGACCGGGACGCGAGGTCGCGGATGCTGTCTGCCGCCGAGACCGAGGAGCGGCGGCAGGTCTCGCCGCTGCGGGAGATCCTGCCCGTGCTGCGGGAGGGGCTGCTGCCCGCGCTGGACGAGTCCCTGCACATCATGGTCGTCGCCGACGCCGACGGGCGGCTGCTGTGGCGGGAGGGGCACAGCGGCGTCCTGCGCAAGGCGGACCGGCTGGGCTTCGCGGTGGGGGCCGACTGGGGCGAGGCGGTGGTCGGCACGAACGGGGTGGGTACCGCGCTGGTGACCCGGCGGCCGGTGCAGGTGTTCTCGGCGGAGCACTTCGTCTCCAGCCACCACGACTGGACCTGCGCCGGGGCCCCCGTGCACGACCCCCGGGACGGGCAGCTGCTGGGCGTGGTCGACGTCAGCGGTCCGCTCGCCACGATGCACCCGGCGACCCTGGCCTGGGTCAGCTCGGTGGCCCGGCTCGCCGAGCGGGAGCTGCGGGTGCGCCACCTGGAGTCCCTGGAGCGGCTGCGGGCGGTGGCGGCGCCGTTGCTGGCCCGGCTCCCGGGGCGGGCCGTGGCGGTGGACCCGCACGGCTGGACGGCGGCGGTGACGGGGCTGGCCCCCGCGGACCGGGTGCAGCTGCCGAAGGCGCTCGGCCCCGGGCGGCTGTGGATCCCGCAGCTGGGCGACTGCGTCGCGGAGCCGCTGCCGGGCGGCTGGCTGCTTCGCCTGGCGGAGTCCACGGCGGCCGCGGCGGTGAGCCGGGTGGTGCTGGACCTGAGCCGGCCCCGGTCCTGGTCGGCGACGGTGTACGGGGCCGCCGGAAGCTGGTCGCAGGAGCTGAGCCCGCGCCATGCGGAGCTGCTGTTCCTGCTGGCACAGACCCCGCGCGGGCGGACGGCGGCGGAGCTGGCCGAGGAGCTGTTCGGGGACCCCACCCGCACGGTGACGGTCCGCGCGGAGCTCTCCCGGGTCCGCCGCCACCTCGCCGGGGTGCTGAGCCACCGTCCGTACCGGTTCGCGGAGGACGTGGAGGTGGAGCTGATCCGCCCGCGGGACCCGGCCGGGCTGCTGCCGCACTCGACGGCCCCGGGGGTGGTCCGGGCCCGGCTGGGCCTCGGCGGGCCCTGGGGGACCCCCCGGCGGCGGCCGGGGGATGTGGTTCCCTGAAGCGCATGAGCACCATCACACTGACCACCTGGTCCCTCGAGATGACCTCGCCCGCCGACCTGGTCCCGGCCGCCGGACCCGGCCCCGAGATCACGATCAGCCGGGCCGAGGTGCCCTCCCCCGAGTTCAGCCGCTTCCTGTACGCCTCCGTGGGCCAGGACATCCACTGGACGGACCGTCTGTCGCTGACCCGCGCGCAGTGGGTGGAGCAGCTGGAACGCCCGGGCGTGGAGACGTGGGTGGCGTACGACCGGGGCACCCCGGCGGGGTACGTGGAGTTCGACCCGCAGCCCGACGGCGTGGTGGAGATCGTCTACTTCGGCCTGCTCCCCGCCTTCCGGGGCCGGCGGATCGGCGGACACCTTCTCTCGGTGGGCATAGCCCGCGCCTGGGACCTGGCGGACCGCTGGCCGGACCGCGAGCCCACGCGCCGCGTCTGGCTGCACACGTGCAGCCAGGACGGCCCCACGGCGATGGACAACTACCAGCGCCGTGGCTTCAAGCTCTTCAGGACGGAAACGGAAGAGAAGCCCAACACCCCCACCCCGGGTCCCTGGCCCGGCGCGTAAGCCCCGGCAGGGCTTCACGAGGCCCCTTCCGCGCCGCCGTGGCCCCGTCCGGCGGCGCGGGGCGGGGCGGGAGCGGAAGGCCCGCGCGGCGTGACCCCCGTCACGCCGTCTCGCGATCCGGGACGAGTGCGTCCGCATCATGGACAGTAGTGGACTCCTCCAATCGGCCCATGACACGCTTCGGCCATGAATGGAGCTGGGATTGCCTTGGTGAGTCGACGCCACGTCGACCTCGGCCGCATGTCCAGCGCCATGTGTCCGGCGAGCTGACGGAACCAGCCCTCGCCGCACGTCGCCGTCACCCCCGCCGCCGCGGACGCGTCGACCACCCGCAAGCCCCCTGAAGGCTGAACCCTGCCCCCGCACGCCGGAAACCCTGGCGAAACGGCGCACATCGGCCACACCTGCTCGGAGATTCCAGCGTGACAGGGGCGCGCCGCCGCTCCCCCTGCCCCGCCTCCAGCCGTTGAAGAAGGACGTACCCGCCATGGCCGCCACCCCCGAAACGCCCGCAGCCGCCGCGCGCCGCAAGACCGGCCGTCACCGCGGTGAGGGCCAGTGGGCCGTCGGACACCACACGCCCCTCAACGGCAACGAGCAGTTCAAGAAGGACGACGACGGTCTCAACGTGCGGACACGCATTGAGACGATCTACTCCAAGAGGGGCTTCGACTCGATCGACCCCAACGACCTGCGCGGCCGTATGCGCTGGTGGGGCCTCTACACCCAGCGCAAGCCCGGGATCGACGGCGGCAGGACCGCGATCCTGGAGCCGGAGGAGCTGGACGACAAGTACTTCATGCTGCGCGTCCGCATCGACGGCGGCCGGCTGACCACCGAGCAGCTCCGCGTCATCGGCGAGATCTCCGAGGAGTTCGCGCGCGGCACCGCCGACCTCACCGACCGTCAGAACGTGCAGTACCACTGGATCCGGATCGAGGACGTCCCGGAGATCTGGCGCCGCCTGGAGGCCGTCGGCCTGTCCACCACCGAGGCCTGCGGTGACACGCCCCGCGTCATCCTCGGTTCGCCCGTCGCCGGCATCGCCCAGGACGAGATCATCGACGGCACCCCCGCCATCGAGGAGATCCACCGCCGCATCGTCGGCAACAAGGACTTCTCCAACCTGCCCCGCAAGTTCAAGTCCGCGGTCTCCGGCTCGCCGCTGCTCGACGTGGCGCACGAGATCAACGACCTCGCCTTCGTCGGCGTGAACCACCCGGAGCACGGCCCCGGCTTCGACGTGTGGGTCGGCGGCGGCCTCTCCACCAACCCCAAGCTGGGCGTCCGCCTGGGGACCTGGGTCTCGCTCGACGAGGTCCCGGACGTCTACGAGGGCGTCATCTCGGTCTTCCGCGACTACGGCTACCGGCGCCTGCGCACCCGCGCCCGCCTGAAGTTCCTCGTCGCCGACTGGGGCGCGGCCAAGTTCCGCCAGGTCCTGGAGGACGAGTACCTGAAGCGGAAGCTCACCGACGGCCCCGCGCCCGAGCAGCCCAGCGGCCAGTGGCGCGACCACGTCGGCGTCCACCAGCAGCAGGACGGCAGGTTCTACGTCGGCTTCGCGCCCCGCGTCGGCCGCGTCGACGGCGCCACCCTGACCAAGATCGCGGACATCGCCGAGCAGCACGGCTCCGGCCGCCTGCGCACCACCGCCGAGCAGAAGATGATCGTCCTCGACATCGAGGCCGACAAGGTCGACTCCGTCGTCGGGGCGCTGGAGGCGCTGGACCTGCGGGTCAAGCCGTCCCCGTTCCGCCGCGGCACCATGGCGTGCACCGGCATCGAGTTCTGCAAGCTGGCCATCGTCGAGACCAAGGGACGCGGGGCCTCGCTGATCGACGAGCTGGAGCGCCGCCTTCCGGACTTCGCCGAGCCGCTCACCATCAACATCAACGGCTGCCCGAACGCGTGCGCCCGTATCCAGGTGGCGGACATCGGTCTCAAGGGCCAGCTGGTCCTGGACGACGAGGGCAACCAGGTCGAGGGATACCAGGTCCACCTGGGCGGCGCCCTGGGCCTGGAGGCCGGCTTCGGCCGCAAGGTCCGCGGCCTCAAGGTCACCTCGGCCGAACTGCCCGACTACGTCGAGCGGGTCGTCACGCGCTTCGAGGCGGAGCGCGAGGACGGCGAGCGCTTCGCCGCCTGGGTCGGCCGCGCGAACGACGAGAGCCTCTCATGAGCGACCGCGCCGCACCGTTCCACTGCCCGTACTGCGGCGACGAGGACCTGTTTCCCCACGAGACGGGCCACGGCGCCTGGGAGTGCAGAGCCTGCAACCGGGCCTTCCAGCTCAAGTACCTCGGGCTGCTGTCCCGGGGTGTTCAGTCCAACGCTGCTGGAGGGAACGAGATATGACCACCGTTCAAGACGCGCGTCTCACAGAACTGAAGGAACTCGCCGAGCGGGCGGGCCGGGAGCTGGAGGACGCCTCCGCGCCGGAGATCCTCACCTGGGCCGCCGACACCTTCGGTACGAGGTTCTGTGTGACCTC
>NZ_JBIAWQ010000028.1:0-58156 GCF_042895815.1 Streptomyces sp. NPDC001373 | reverse complement strand
ACACGTCCAGCCCCGACGGGTAGACAGGCATGCGAAGCCTCTGGTGGGCACGGGTTCTTCTTGGTCGAAAACCCATCTACCAGGGGCTTCACCCGCCTGTCAGCCGAACTGACCAACCCGGCCCGCAGGTTGGAAAAGGCTCATTGGGTAGTTCTGCGACCGACAGCAGGTGGTCGATCAGCTCCCGCGTCACCTCCGGCCCACCTGTCTGCCGACAGATCACCGCCTCGTCGATGATGAAGCTGAACGCCGTATAGGGGATCCTCGTCAGGAGGTTCTGGCGTTCCAGGCGGGCCGTGATGCGGACTTCTGCCACGTCGGGTGCGGGGAGCGGCAGGACGTCTCCGACGAGTGCCCACGCATAGGCCTCCGTCTGCAGCAGCCCCGGAATCGACCGGCACTCGTACGTGTTGAGCGCGATCGCCTCCTCCTCCAGCTCCGCCCACTGCCTGAACCAGGACGCCAGCCCCCGCCGTCGCGTGAGCTGCTTCGCGGCGATCTCCAGGACGCCGAAGGCGTCCAGGACCCGCTCCGCCTCCCGGACGAACGTCGCCGAAGGATGTCGACGGCCCTGTTCGACCGCCGCGACGTACTGGACCGAGTAGCCGACCTCGGCGCGGAACTCCTCCTGCGTCAGGCCCGCGCGTTTGCGGAAGGCCTTCACCATCTCCCCGAAGTTCCGCAGGTCGGCATCCGGTCTGACCGCCTCCTTGTCGCCGCCGCCTTGGTCACCAGTCGTCCTGGACGTCGCGCCCGTCATCGCGGTCACCTCCCCGCCACCATGCTCACGGGCCGTCACCGTGCGTGTCCAGGTCGTGGACTACTACTCTTCTCCAGTAGCAGTGCAGGTGCTGGGAACTCCCCAGCCCACGCGGGACGTTCTTCCCCATGACCGCACCCTCCCGCCCCACGCACCCCACCCCACCCCTCGTACGCGTGTTCACTCAGCGTTTCAGCTGCCCCCCCCCCCGCGGCGCCCGGCTGGCCCGTCAGCTGGCGCTGGTGTGCCTGCACGACTGGGGCGTCCCCGAAGGCACTGCCCCCTCCGCCGACGCCGGGCTCGTCGTCGCGGAGCTGGCCTCCAACGCCGCCACGCACGGGCGGGTCGTCGGGCGGGACTTCGAGCTCCGGATGACCCTGCTGGGCGGCGACGACCCCCACGCGCCCGGGGTCCTGCGGCTGGAGGTCTCCGATCCCCGGCGGGACCGCCGTCCCGCCGTCCGGCAGCCGGCCTGCCAGGCGGAGTCGGGCTACGGCCTGCGCATCGTGGACGGCCTCGCGGCCGACTGGGGGGTGGTGGACCGGATCATCGGCAAGACGGTCTGGGCGGAGCTGGCCGTGGGCGACTCCGCGTCGGTCAGGACGGCCGGTCCGGCGTCGGGACCAGGACGCTGACGGTGTACCACGTGGGGTGCTCCAGGCGCCCGCACGGCATGTCGATCCGGATCTCGTCGGCCCGCACCCCGGACCGGGACAGCCCGTCCAGGTACGCGCGCAGCTCGTCCCGGTCCTGAGTGGAGAACCGGCGCTCCCACTGCGCCCCGGCCGGCCGCCGGTTCCAGGCGTCGGCCTCCCGGCGGCGTTGTGCCTTCCGCTTGCGCTGGCCCGGCATCGGGTCCTCCCGTCGGCTCCCCGGCGGCCGCTGTCCGTGGCGGTCGCTACCGTGGCGGTAAGTATCAGGCAGATCTGGGCGGTGGCGGCATGGCCGGGGCGGCGACGGCGGGCACGGAGGTGACCTGCCCCGTGCGGGTGGGGCGTTCCGAGGACGCAGAGGCGGTGGGGGTCGTGGTGCCGTTGGACGGGATGCCCGAGCTCCTCTGAGGCGGCCCGGGGCCGTTCCCGTGGCGGCCTCCACAGCCGCCCCAGGTCAGGGGACTAGCATGCGCGCCGGAGGCCGGTGGACCGGGAAGGCGGGGTGGCGGTGACCGACGTGGTCGGGTGGGGAGTCGGTGCGGTCCGGGAGGCCGAGACGGTCGCCGGGCTGCTCAGGGCCGCCCGTGTCGGGCCCGACGGGAGCCGGGTCGCCGTGCGCAGGGTGCTCGGCTGGCTCGGCCGGGCCGTCGGGGGGTCCGCGCGGATCGGGGGCGGGGAGGGTGGCGGGGGCCGGGAGGCCGTGCTGGTCCGGGACGTCGCCGCCGGGCGCCCCCGTTCCGCCGGGGTCGCGGAGCCCGGGCGGCACCTGCGGGTGCTGGCGCTCGGGCAGGAACGGCCCCATCCGGTGCTGGTCGTCACCCGCCCGTCTCCCTACGACGAGACGGCCGCCGCCCTCGTCGCCCACGCCGCGACCGTCCTGGAGCTGCTCCTGCGGGCCGGTGAGGCCGAGGGGGAGCGGCGCCGGCTGGCCGAGGCGGGGGCGGGGGTGCGGCTGTCGGTGCTCCAACTGCTGATGGGCGGGCAGGTGGCCCTCGCCCAGCGGACGATGGCCGGGTTGCGGCCCGGGCTGCTGGACGCGGACCGCGCGGTGGTGTGTGTGCTGGAGACCCCCCACGGTGAGCGGCGCGAGGTGGCGCGGGCCTGTGAGGGGCTGCTCGCCGGACGGGCACTGGTCGTGCGATGTCCCGCGGACGACGGACACGTCATCGTGGTCGTGCCCGTCACCGGCGACGGCGACACACGCGGCACCGAGGCGGCCCTGCGAGGGTTCGTCGCCGGGCGGGACGGGGTGTTCCTGGGGGTCGGCGACCGGCACCCCCTCTCCCGTGTCGCGGCGGGCTACGACGACGCCGTCCGGAGCCTGGCGGCCGCGCGGCTGGTGCCCGGCCGGGTGGCCGGGCACTCCGCCCGGATCCGGCTGTCGGACGTGCTGGACGCGGGCGCGGCGGCGGGCTGGGCGGCGGGGTTCCTGCGGCCGCTGGCCGGCGTGCCGCCACAGGAGCGCGGCCAGTTGACGGCCACCCTACGGCTCGGACTGGAGTTCACCGCGGTGAACGCGGCCCGGCTGCTCGGGATCAGCCGCAACACCGTGCGGGCGCGGATGGACCGGGCGGCCGCGCTGCTCGGTGTCGATCTGGGTGACGTACGGGACCGGGCGGCGCTCGATCTGGCCCTGAGGTTCCAGGACGAGGTATCCGACCCGGGCCGGGGGTCCGTCGGCCTGGGCCGGCTCCTGGCCGCGGCCCCCGTCGGGGCGTGGGCCCGCGACCTGCTCGCACCGCTGGGCTCCGACGAGCGGGACCTGGGGCGGACCCTGCGGGACTGGGTCGGCGAGAACTGCGCGGTGGGGCCCGCGGCCCGGCGCCGGGGCGTGCATCCGCAGACGGTGCGCGAGCATCTGCGCGGGGTGGAGGGGTTGTTGCGTCGGCAGCTCGTCGCGGGCGGGGGCGGGCTCTACGAGGTGGTCCTCGCGCTCGCGGCGGAAGCCGAGGCGGGCGGCGAGGCGGGCGGCGAGGTCCTGTCCGGGGGGTGTTCGGGCCGGTCAGAGCGGGTGCACCGTGCACCCGTGACAGCCTCCTGTCCCGCGACCGTGCATCCGTGAGGTGGCGGAGGTTCCACCCGGGCTCTAGTTTTCCCCTCAGCGGCGCTCTGAGATCGGTGCCGTCAACGGGGGGATCGGAACCTCAGGTTCCGATCCAGCACGCGGGAGCGTGACGCCGAACCGGGCCCGGAGCCGCTGCTGCGCTCCGGGCCCGGTTCGTCATACCGGGCGGGCGGCCGGGTGGGCCGCCCGGCCCGCGGCTACTTCTTCGTCGGCAGCGCCGGCAGCGACGGGAGCTTGCCCGCCTCGCTCCGCTGGAAGGTGTCCTGGCCCGCGCCCTCCCAGGTGACCTTCAGGGTGGTGGCGTCGACGGAGTCGACCTTGCCCTTGGAACGGGTCGCGCCCGGAGGGCACTTCAGGTCGAGGGAGGTACCCGTCGCGCTGCCCTCGCAGGTCAGGCCGGTGGCGGCCTCGACCACGAGCGCCTTCTGGCCCTTGACCGTGAGCACCACGCCCTTGCCCGGGGTCTGCATCGAGATCCAGCCGCCGTCCAGGGTGCCGGAGCCCGCGCCCGCGCCCGTGTCCGCACCGGCGGTCGGGGCGGTGGTCGGGGTGGAGGCGGTCGGGGCCGAGGCGGCGGGGCTGGGCTTCGCGTCCGCCTTCGGGGAACCGCTGCTGCCGCAGGCGGTCAGGGTCAGGGCGGCGGCCAGGCCGGCGGCGGCGAAGGCGGTGGAGCGCAGGGTGCTGTGCACGGGAAGGTCCCCCAGGAAAGCGAGTTGATCGAGCGACGGAACGCGCCAAAGTACCAGCCGTGCGGGCGGGCCGAGGCACCCGAGGACACGCCCCGCCGCGCCGGTACGGTTCCGGCCGCCGTGTCCCGAAGGGGTCTCGGAATCGTCCCGGGGCGGTGTCCGGATCAGAGGTACCGGGCGTAGTCGTCCAGGGTGCGCAGGACCTCCTCCTCCCGGGCGGAGGGGAGTTGCAGGACGACCTCGTCGATGCCCAGCTCGGCGTAGTGGGCGAGCTTGCCGGGGTTGGGCAGGACGGCGTACGGGACCACCCGGAGGGCCTTCGGGTCGCGCCCTGCGTCCTCCCAGACCCGGCGCAGCACCGGGAGGCTCTCGGTCAGGCCGCCGCCCCCGATGGGGAGCCAGCCGTCGGCGTGGCCGGCGACGGCGGCGAAGAGCTTCGGGCCGGCCGCGCCGCCGATGAGGGTGCGGGGGCCGTACAGCCGCTCGCCGGACGGGAGTTCGCGCGGGGGCGTGGCCGGCTTGGGGTAGGCGAGGCTGGCCTGGACGGAGCCGTACGGGCCCTCGTACGCCGTGGGCTTCGGGGACCACAGGGCGCGCATGAGTGCCATGTGCGCGCCGACCCGTTCGCGCCGGGTGGGCCAGTCGACGCCGTGGTCGGCGGCCTCTTCGACGTTCCAGCCGTAGCCGATGCCGAGGGTGAGGCGTCCGCCGCTGAGGTGGTCGAGGGTGGCGGCCTGCTTGGCGAGGCCGATGGGGTCGTGCTGGGCGACGAGCGTGATGCCGGTTCCGAGATGGAGGCGGCGGGTGACGGCGGCGGCCTGGGCGAGGGCGACGAAGGGGTCGAGGGTGCGGCCGTACTGCTCGGGGAGTTCGCCGCCCATGGGGGCGGCGGTGGTGCGGCTGACCGGGATGTGGGTGTGCTCGGGGAGGTAGAGGCCGGCGAAGCCGCGCTCTTCGAGGGAGTGGGCGAGACGGGTGGGGGAGACGGTGCGGTCGGTGAGGAAGGTGGTCGTGGCGATCCGCATGGGTGGGCACCTCCGAGTCGTCGGGAGGGCCAAGGTACGGGGTCCGGGGTGCGGGTGGCACGGGCTCGGGGCGGGGTGTCCCGGGGGCGGGTGTCCCGCGGCGGGGGTGTGGTGGGCGCGGGGCGCGTGTGGTGGGGTGGTCCGTATGGACGCGATGGAGTCAATGGAGACGATCACCGTTCCGGAGAGCCTGCACGGCTACCCCGGTGTGGCCTTCGGCGGGTACGTGGCCGGGCTGTTGGCGGCCCGGGTGCCGGGCGGGGGCGGCGGGGCCGTGCGGGTGGACTTCCGCCGGCCCGTGCCGACCCGGACCGAGGTACGGCTGGGGCCCGGGGAGGGCGGGACCGGTCCCGGGGCCGTGCTGCTCGGCGCGGACGGGGTGCTGCTGGCCGCCGCGGCGCCGGCGGCCGTGCCCGGTGCGCCCGGCGCTCCCGGCGCTCTCGGCGGGGAGGTGCCGGTGGCGCCCTCCTGGGCGGAGGCCGTGAAGGCCGCCGAGGCCTATCGGGCGGACCCGCCGGACGGGCAGGTCGACTGCTTCGGCTGCGGGCTCGGGCGGACCGCGGCGACGGGGCTGCGGCTGCACTGCGGGGTGGTGCCGGGGCGGGAGCTGGTTGCGGCCGCCTGGACGCCGGACGCGGGGCTGCTGGACCGGGACGGGGCGCTGCCGGCGGAACTGGTGTGGGGGGCGCTGGACTGTCCGGGGAACGCGGCGGGGCGGCTGCTGGCGGGCGGTCCGGCCGGAGCCGTCACCGCTGCGCTGACGGCGCGGGTGTCGGGGGGCGTGCCGGGGGCCGGGTCGGGGTTGGTGTCGTACTCGTGGTTGGTGGGGGTCGAGGGGCGGAAGTGCGTGGTGGGTACCGCCCTTGCCACGGTGGAGGGGGAGGTGTGCGCGGTGGCCGAGGCGCTGTGGGTGCGGCCTCGGGGGGTGGACGGGGGGCATGCGCAGCCGAACGGGGTCCGGTCGCGCGGGTAGGCAGGAGCGGCGGGGCCCGTGCGGGCGGCCGGTGTTCCGGTGTGCCCACCCTCCCCCGGGCTCTCGGCGTCGCGAGCAGGGGCCCCCATGCCCTGCGGAACGATTGCCCGCACCGGGGTGGGCACACCGGGGCGGGCGGTCAGCCCCGGGGGTAGCGGGTGAGCCAGGCCGGGGCTGAGGCCGAGGGGCCGTGGAGGGTGGGGCCCTGGGTCATCTCCAGGGCGAAGTCGTCGGCCAGCTCCAGGATCGTGGCCCGGCCCTCCAGGTCGGCGATCCAGGCCGCCGGGAGGGCGGTCTCGCCGTGGAGGGCGCCGAGCAGGGCCCCGCACAGGGCGCCGGTGGCCGTGGAGTCGCCGCCGTGGTTGACGGCCAGACGCAGCCCGTGCGGCACGTCCTCCGCGACGAGGGCGCAGTAGACGGCGACGGCGAGGCTGTCCTCGGCGTCGTGGCCCTCGCCGGGGGAGAGGGACTCGACGGCGGCGGGGCCCGGCGTGGCCTCCGCGACGGCGGCGAGGGCCCGCCGCAGGGCGTCGGTGACGGGCTGGTGGCCGGGGCGGGCGGCGAGGAGGGCCAGGGCGCGCCGGACGGCGGCGTCGAGGGTTTCGCCCCGGGTCAGTGCGTGGACGACGACGGCGAGGGCCCCGGCGGACAAGTAGGCGGTGGGGTGCCCGTGGCTCTGGGCGGCGCACTCGACGGCGAGCTGGAGCACCAGGGAGGGCTCCCAGCCGACGAGGAGGCCGAAGGGGGCCGAGCGCACGGTGGCGGCGGCGTCGCGGGCGGTGGGGTTCTTGGGATGGTCCAGGGTGCCGAGGGTGTCGTCGGCGAAGCCGGTCAGGCAGGCCAGGCCGGGGCCGCGCCGGGCGTAGAGCCACTCCTCGCGGGCGAGCCAGCCGTCGTCCTTGCGGCGTTCGTCGGGGCCCCAGTCGTGCTGGGTGGCCGCCCAACGGAGGTAGGCGCGGTGGACGTCGGTCGGAGGGTGCCAGGCGCCGGTGTCCCGGCGCACGTGGGCCCGGATCAGGCCGTCGACGGTGAACAGGGTGAGCTGGGTGGACGCCGTGACGGTGCCGCGGCGGCCGTGGGCGGGCGCGGGCTCGGTGAGGCCGGCCGGGCCGTGGGCCTCGCGGATGCCCTCCAGGGAGAGGCCTGCGACCGGGGCGCCGAGGGCGTCGCCGATGGCGGAGCCGAGGAGGGTGCCGCGCACCCGGCTGCGGAAGTCCTGCTGTTCGGCGCGGCCCCACAGCGCGGTGGCCAGGCTGATGATCGGCCCGGTGGTCGGCCCGGTGGTCGGCCCGGTGGTCGGCCCGGTGGTCGGCCCGGTGGTCGTTCCGGTGGTCGTTCCCGTGGTCGGACCGGCGTCCTGGCCGTCGGTGGCGCCTGCCGGGGTGGTGGCGCTCGCCGGGGTGGTGGCGCGGGCGGGTTCGGGCGCGGGCGGTTCCGCCGCCCCGGCCGGCCCGGCCGTCACCGCCGCCGTGGACGTGCTCGCGGGCGTGCTCGTTGACGCGGTCGTCGTCGTATCCATGCCGTTCCCCCCAGAGTCTGGCGGGCACTGTAGTGGACACGTTCGGTCCGATTCGGACGGAGTCCGTCAGGTCGCCCGTAAGTGACCGGAGAACGGCCGGAATGCGCGCGATCCGGCCAGGGAAATGATCAATGGCACATTTTGCCACGTGTCTTCGCGGTGGCTGGTTCCCGCCATGTCCCGTTCATGCGCGGTTCGCCGGCGGCCCGGAGCCTCGACGCCATGAAGAAGGCTCTCCTTGCCGCGACCGCCGCCGTCGCCTCCGCCCTCACCGCCTCCCTGGTCGTGGCCCCCGCCGCCTCCGCCTCCGGCTGGGAATGGCCCGGCCGGCACCACGACCGCACCTCCGTCCCCTTCACCGAGGCCACCGTCACAGCCGCCGCGGACGGCTCGTACACCCTGAAGTGGAACGCCAAGGGCACCCGGCACGTCGAGATCAAGGCGAACGGCAAGGTCGTCGCCAAGGGCGGCTCCCAGGGGCGGGCCACGGTCAAGGGGCTGCCCGCCGCCGACCGCCAGTGGTTCGACTTCAAGGCCGACCACGGCCAGGGCCTGCACCTCGCCGACCGCCAGGTCACGCTGGAGGGCGCGGTCAACTTCCGCGACGTCGGCGGATACCGCACCACCACCGGCCAGTGGGTCAGGATGGGCGAGGTCTACCGCTCCGACGCCCTCGACAAGCTCACGGCCGCCGACCGGGCCAAGCTCCGGCGGTTGCGCGTGAAGACGGTCTTCGACCTGCGCACCCAGGACGAGCGCACCAAGGACGCCGACCGGGTCCCGGACGGCGCCCGCTACGTCGTCGCCGACGTCTTCGCCGGATCCGGCTCGTTCCAGACCCTGCCCAAGTCCCCCGACGAGGCCGTCCAGGCCATGATCGGCGCCGAGCGCGGCATGGTCGGCGGCCAGGGCGGCAAGAAGGCCTACACCCAGGTGCTCGACGGGGTCCGCGACGACCGCGCCCACGCCGTCCTCTTCCACTGCACCGCCGGCAAGGACCGCACCGGCTGGGCCGACGCCACGCTGCTGACCGCCCTCGGCGTCCCGCAGGAGACGGTGATGGCCGACTACCTGGCCAGCAACGACTACCGCAAGGCCGCCAACGGGGCGATCCTCTCCCACCTGCCGGCCCCGCAGGCCGCCGTCTACAAGCCGCTGCTCGACGTCCGCCCCGAGTACCTGAACGCGGGCTACGACGAGGTCAAGGCCACGTACGGCACCTTCGACCGCTACCTCAAGGACGGCCTCGGCCTGGACGCCCGCGAGCTGCGCGACCTGAAGCGGGACCTCCTCGTCGGCTGACCCCTCCCGCGGCGGACGGAGGAACGCGAGCGGGGCCCGTGGCCGCCACGGGCCCCGCTCCCGTGCGTCTCAGTCCAGGACCGGCAGCAGCTCCGGCAGGTGCCCGTCCGAGGCCCGGGCCGCGTCCTGGCGCTCCTGCGGCACCTCCCCGTACAGGGTCGTCCGGGCCTTGGCGGGCCGGCCCGCCGCCTCCGCGACCGCGACCAGGTCCCGCACGGACTTGTACGAGCCGTAACTCGACCCCGCCATGCGGGAGATGGTCTCCTCCATGAGGGTGCCGCCCAGGTCGTTGGCGCCGGAGCGGAGCATCTCGGCCGCGCCCTCCGTGCCCAGCTTCACCCAGCTCGTCTGGATGTTGCGGATGTGCGGGTGCAGCAGCAGACGGGCCATCGCCGTCACCGCCCGGTTGTCGCGGACCGTCGGGCCGGGCCGGGCGATGCCCGCCAGGTAGACGGGGGCGTTGGTGTGGATGAAGGGCAGCGTCACGAACTCCGTGAACCCCTCCACGCCCTTGGCGAGGGCGGTCTCCTGGATGCGGGCCAGGGTGCGGAAGTGGCCGAGCCAGTGCCGGGGCTGGTCCACGTGTCCGTACATCATCGTGGACGAGGAGCGGATGCCCAGCTCGTGCGCGGTCGTGACGACCTCGGTCCAGTCCTTCGTGGGCAGCTTGCCTTTGGTGAGCACCCAGCGGACCTCGTCGTCCAGGATCTCCGCCGCCGTGCCCGGGATCGAGTCCAGCCCGGCCTCCTTGGCGGCCGTCAGCCAGTCCCGTACGGACATCCCGGTGCGGGTGGCGCCGTTGACGACCTCCATCGGGGAGAAGGCGTGCACGTGCATGCCCGGCACCCGCCGCTTCACCGCCCGCGCGATGTCGAAGTACGCCGTCCCCGGCAGGTCCGGGTGGATGCCGCCCTGCATGCACACCTCGACGGCGCCCACGTCCCAGGCCTGAGCGGCCCGGTCGGCGACCTGCTCCAGGGAGAGGGTGTACGCGTCGGCGTCGGTGCGGCGCTGCGCGAAGGCGCAGAAACGGCAGCCGGTGTAGCAGACGTTCGTGAAGTTGATGTTCCGCGTGACGATGTAGGTGACGTCCTCGCCCACCACCGAGCGGCGCAGGTCGTCCGCGATCCGGCACAGGGCGTCCAGCGCCGGGCCGTCCGCGTGCAGCAGCGCCAGGGCCTGCTCGTCGGTGAGCCGCTCGGGGTCGTCGGCGGCCTGCGCCAGCGCGGCCCGTACGTCGGTGTCGATCCGCTCGGGGACCATGCCGGGGGCGGCCGCCTCGCGCAGGGCCTCCCAGTCGCCGTAGACGTGGTCGAAGTCCTCGCGGCGGTCGCCGGTGCGGCCCTCGGTGTCGACGGCGGTGTGCAGGTCGGTGCGCCCGCTGGCGGTGAAGGCCTCCTCGGGCTCCTGCCACGGGCGCCCCTCGACGGTGGCGCCGGGGCGGGCCAGGCCGGTCTCCGGGTCGGCCAGCGCCCGTACGTGGGGCAGCAGGCGGGGGTCCAGCCAGGGCTCGCCGCGCCGTACGAACTCCGGGTACACGCACAGCCGTTCGCGCAGCTCGAACCCGGCCTCCGCCGACCGCTCGGCCAGCAGGTCGATCTGCGGCCAGGGCCGCTCGGGGTTGACGTGGTCCGGGGTGAGGGGGGAGACCCCGCCCCAGTCGTCGATGCCGGCGCCGATCAGGCGGGCGTACTCGCCGTCGACCAGGTTGGGCGGGGCCTGGAGGCAGGCGGAGGGGCCCATGATGTGCCGGGCGACGGCGACCGTGGCGACCAGGTCGTCCAGTTCGGCGTCCGGCATGCCGCGCATCGCCGTGTCCGGCTTTGCGCGGAAGTTCTGGATGATCAGTTCCTGGATGCCGTGGTAGGCGCGGGAGATCCGGCGCAGCGCGAACAGCGACTCGGCGCGCTCCTCGTAGGTCTCGCCGATGCCGATCAGCAGCCCGGAGGTGAAGGGGACCGAGGAGCGGCCGGCGTCCTCCAGGACGCGCAGGCGGACGGCCGGCTCCTTGTCGGGGGAGCCGTGGTGCGGGCCGCCGGGCTCGGACCACAGCCGGGTGGCGGTGGTCTCCAGCATCATGCCCATGGACGGGGCGACCGGCTTGAGGCGTTGGAAGTCCGCCCAGGACAGCACGCCGGGGTTGAGGTGGGGCAGCAGCCCGGTCTCTTCCAGGATCCGCACGGAGATGGCGCGGACGTAGGAGATCGTGTCGTCGTAGCCCTCCGCCTCCAGCCACTCGCGGGCCTCGGGCCAGCGGTCCTCGGGCTTGTCCCCGAGGGTGATGAGGGCTTCCTTGCAGCCGAGGGCCGCGCCCCTGCGGGCGATGTCGAGGACCTCGTCCGGGGACATGAACATCCCGTGGCCCGCGCGGCGCAGTCTGCCGGGGACGGTGGCGAAGGTGCAGTAGTGGCACTTGTCGCGGCACAGCCGGGTGAGGGGGATGAACACGCTCTTCGAGTACGTGATCACGCCAGGGCGGCCGGCGGCCGCCAGGCCCGCGTCGCGGACCCGGGCGGCGGAGGCGGCGAGGTCCTCCAGGGCCTCGCCGCGGGCCTGGAGCAGTACGGCCGCCTCGGTCGCGTCGAGCGCGACGCCGTCGCGGGCCCGCCGGAGCGCGCGGCGCATCGCGTTGTCGGTCGGAGCGTCACTCGGAGTGGTCATACGGGGAGCATACGATCCGTGCTTCCGGGGCCGGGGCGGGTCACCGCATCAGCTCACCGGCGTTGACCAGCAGGGACTGGCCGGTTATCGCCCGCGCCCGGTCGGAGGCGAGGAAGGCGGCGGCGTCCGCGACGTCCCCGTCGGTGGCGAGGTCGGGCAGGGCCATCCGGTCGGTGAGGCGGGCGAGGACCTCGGCCTCGGGGACGTTCTCGGTGTGGGCGGTGAAGGTCACGAAGGCCTGGACCGGCGGCCCCCACATCCAGCCGGGCAGGACGGTGTTGACGCGGATCCGGTGCGGGCCGAGCTCGCGGGCCAGGGAGTACATGGCGGAGGTCAGCGCGCCCTTGGATGCGGCGTAGGCGGCCTGGCGGACCTCGCTCGGGGCGGCGACGGCGGACTGGGTGCCGATGAGGACGACGGAGCCGCCGCCCCCGGCCTTGAGGGCGGGCAGGCAGGCCCGGGTCATGCGCAGGGTGCCGAGCAGGTTGACGTCCAGGATCTGCTGCCAGGTGCCGAAGTCGGCGTCCTCCAGGCCGCCGAAGTAGGAGTCCCAGGCGGCGACGTGCACGACGGCGTCGATGCCGCCGAAGCGCGCGGTGGCGAGGGCGGCGAGGGCCTCGCACTGCCGCTCGTCGGTGATGTCGGTGGGGAGGTGGGCGGTGTGCGTGCCGTCGGGGTCGATCTCGGCGGCGGACTTGGCCAGGTTGGCCGGGGTGCGCGCCCCGAGGACGGCGTTCCCGCCGTCGCGGACCACGGCGGCGGCCACCTGGTGGCCGAGCCCGGCCCCCACGCCGGAGACGACGACGGTCTTCCCTCGCAGCAGCATGGCGCGCTCCCGTGTGACGGCATCATGTCTGACGGTGCGTCAGGGTAGGCGGGAGCGGCCGCGGTGGGAAGGGGTGTGGGGGCCCGGGCCGGGCGCGGGCGGCTCAGCGGCGGCCGGAGGCGTCCAGGTAGATGTTCACGGCGACCCAGGTGAACCACAGCAGCGGGACGATCGCCACGTAGGCGAGCGGCCGGGCGTGCACCGGCGGGCCCTCCTCCAGCGGCTGGCGGCCCGGCGCGGGGGTGGGGTGCGGGAGCTTCCCGAACCTGATCGAGGCGATCAGGTTCCAGAGCAGCGTGAACGGCGTGAAGATCACCAGGGAGATGGGGCTCCACCAGCCCTGGCACAGGGTCTTCGTGGTCATGATCCGGACCAGCGCCCGGCCGCACTGCCGGCAGAAGGGCCCGTTGAGGGTGTGGAAGCGCATCAGGATCAGCACGCCGACGTGGGCGCGGACCGCGAAGTTCGCCGCCTCCGGAGCCCCGCAGTTGCGGCAGCCGGGCGCGGGCGCGTGGGCGTACGGGGGCGCGTACGCGGGGTCGTGGGGCACGGCGCCCGGGGGTACGGCGCCCGGAGCGGCCGGGTAGCCCATCGGCGGCTGGCCGGGCTGGCCGGGCTGGCCGGGCTGGCCGGGCCGGCCCGTCGGCGGCCCTCCGGCCGGCTGGGCGTACGGGTTCGGCTGCTGGGCGGCGGTGCCCGCGTACGGGTTCGGCGGGACCGGGGGGCCGGAGTACGGGTTCGGTATGGGCTGCTGCGGCGGCGGGGTGGTCATGGCAGGCCTTCGGGATCGGCGGCGCGGGCTTCGAGAGCGGCGGCCGGCGGGCGGAGGCAGGGCGGCGAACGGCCCGGACCACGGCCCGCTCCTCTTTTCGGATGTCCGCACGGAAGGAGGAGGAGTCGCACACCGGCGCTCTCGTCTGGCCCGAAGCTACCAGCAGCAGACGCGACTTCAGATCACCCGGCCCCGGGCTGTCACGGCCTCCGGTTCGAGGCGGCCAGCTGCCCGAAGGCCTCCGGGGTGATCGTCTCCAGGCCCTTGCCCGTCAGCACGTCCACCTTCTTGCCGTTGACCTCCACCACCGGCGTGCCCTTCTTGCCGCCGCCGTAGAAGGCCTGCGAGACCCGGTCCACCCACGGCATGTACGTCAGCTCCTTGACCGCCTTGTCGAAGCCGGGGTTCCGCACCCGGCACCTGGTCGGCGAGGTCCAGCAGCGTGGCCGTGGAGCCGAACGTGTCGTCCGACTCCTTCTGCGGGTGGTTCTTGTAGAGCACCTGGAGGTAGTCCATGAACTTCTCCGGGCTCTCGTTCACCGCCGCCCCCAGCGCGTTCAGCGCGCGCTTGGAGCCCTTGCCGCCGAGGGCCCCGTCCAGGAAGGTGGCGAAGTGGTACTCGACCCGGTAGTCCCCGGCGCCCGCTCGCTCCTTGAAGGCCGGCCCGAGGCCCGTCTCCACGCCCGCGCAGAACGGACAGCGCGGATCCAGCCAGACCGACACGAGGTCCTTCGCGCCCTCCTTGCCGTACGGGACGACCACCCCGTCCGCGCCGACGGTGTGCGCGGGCCGGACGAACGGCCTGTCGCCCGCCTCGCTGCCGCCCGAACCCGCCGACCCCGACGCGCGGATCCCCACCCCGGCCGCGACCGCGAGCACGGCGGTCAGCGCCCCGCCGACGAGCAGCCGCCCGCGGCCGCCGGGCGCGCCGTGCCTGCGCCTCCCGCCGGGCCGCGAGCCGTTCACGGGTTTCGCGCCGCTGGTCCTTCTTGCCACCCTTCGCCATGCAAACAGGCTAAATTCCAACAATCCATGCCGGTACGGGCCTTTGGGAAGTTCCGGACAGGGCCGGAAGTCCCGTTCGGGCCGGGCCGGAGGGCCGCAGGAGGCGGGCTGGACATCCTGGGTCACAGACGGGTGAAGCCGAGACGAATGGTGCGTCATATCTGCGGGGGTGACGGCGAGTCGGATCCGAATACCTGATAGACAGAACAATCACGGCCCGACCGGCCGTGCGTCTGACTTCGCCGGCCGCCTTGGGGGGATCGCCGCACCGTGAAGCCGCTTCACCGTCATGTAGTCAACACCTCGCGGAAGGTGCTGTGCACGGCTGCCCTCGCCGCCAGCCTCACCACGGCCGCCGTCGTGACCAACACACCGGTCGCCGGCGCGGGCGAGGCCGACCCCACCCCGGACAGCCCGCAGGCCGCCGAGCGCGGTGACGCCCGCCTCGACCTGCCGGGCCAGCTCGCCGACCCCGTGGTCCCGCCCGCCGCGGGCGCGGGGGGAACGGCCGCCGAGGGGGCCGCCGGCATCCCCGCGACCGCACTCGACGCCTACAAGCGCGCCGAGCTCGCCGTCGCCGCCGCGCTCCCCAAGTGCAAGCTGCCCTGGCAGCTGATCGCGGGCATAGGCCGCATCGAGTCCGTGCACGCCTCCGGCTACGGGCTCAAGGAGGACGGCACCACCGAGCGGCCGATCCGCGGCCCGCGCCTCGACGGCAACGGCTTCGCGAAGATCCTCGACACCGACAAGGGCGAGTTCGACGGCGACACCGAGTACGACCGCGCCTTCGGCCCGCTCCAGTTCATCCCCTCCACCTGGGCCACCTGGAAGGCCGACGGCAACGGGGACGGCAAGCGCGACGCGAACAACATCTACGACGCGGCCCTCGGCGCGGGCCTCTACCTCTGCGCGGGCGGCAAGGACCTCTCCAACCCCGCCGACCTCGACAAGGCGATCCTCAGCTACAACCAGTCGCGCGAGTACGTGAACAGCGTGCTCGGCTACATGCGCCAGTACCAGCAGGACGGCACCGCCGGGATCCCGAACCCGCCCGTCGGCACCTACCCGACCCCGCCGACGCCGACCGTGCCCACCCCGCCGCACGTCCCGGTCCCGAATCCGCAGGCGCCGAAGCCGACGCCCAAGCCGGACCCGAAGCCCACCCCGAAGCCCACCCCCGAGCCGTCGAAGCCCACGCCGGAGCCGTCCAAGCCGACCCCGGCGCCCGCGACGCTGGCCAAGCTGGAGCGGGTCGGCGACGGCGCGCTGGAGGCGGAGGCCGGCAGCACGTTCGCGGACGGTACCCGCTTCAAGGCGGTGCTCAGCGACGGCAAGCCGGCCGTCGGCCAGGCTGTCGTCGTCGCCGTGGAGCAGGACACCACCGGCGGGACGGGCTTCGTCTTCGGCGACCAGTCGAGCGTGGTCGTCCGTACCGACGCCCAGGGCGTCGCGACCGCGCCGCGGCTCAAGGCGGGCCCGAAGGCGGGCACCTTCACCCTGCGGGCCACGGCCTATGACGCCAAGGGCCAGTTCACCGTGGCGCTGGACGGCAAGGTCACCGCGAAGCCGGTCGAGCAGCCCCTGGCGCTGACCCGGACGGACGGCACCAAGGCCGTCGAGGTCGAGGCCGGAACGCCGGTCAAGGGCCTCGAGTTCCTGGCCGCCCGCGGCGGCACGGCGCAGACCGGCGTCCAGGTCACCGCGGCGCTGGTCACCGGCAAGCCCGGCGCCTGGGTCCCGGTGGACCCGAAGACGGCGAAGGGCCCGTTCTTCAAGGGCGCGACGGCCGACCAGAAGCTGTTCACCCTGGAGCTGCCCAAGACCAAGGCCGACGGGAAGGTCTCCCTGCCGGAGCTGCTGACGGCGGGCGTGCCGGCGGGCACGTACCACCTGCGGCTGACCACGGCCGACGGGGCCGAGCTGGTCCTGGACGTCAAGGTGGTCTGACCCGCTCCCGCACGTACGACGGCACGGCCGGTCGCCCAGGGCGACCGGCCGTGCCGTCGTGTACGGGATCCCGAGGGGCCCCTTATACGGGGGTGTCCTGGAGGGGGGAGAAGCCGGCGCCGCAGGCGGCCGCCAGGTTCGCCGGGGTGAACGGCGTGTCCGAGGTGGTGCACCGGGCCTCGTGGACCACCCCGTCCTTGCCCAGCAGGTCGACGTAGAGGTAGCCGGGGTTGCTTTCGGTGACCGTGGCGTCGGCGTCCGTGACGCACTGGGGCGCGTTGGGGAGGATCCCCAGGTTGATCCAGACGCCCGGGTTGCGGCTGTCGTTGAGGAACGCGTGCCCGTGCCGGTCGGTCGCGAGGTGGAAGGTCACGCCGGCGGGGAAGTTGACGTAGTCCGGCGCGGTGATGCTGATGTCGCGCGAGGTGGAGCACTTCTTCTTGTGCTCGTCGTACCGGTCGTCCTCGGACCTGGCCTGCTTGGCCTGCTTGGCCTGCATGGCGGCCTTGGCGGAATGGGAGGCCTTCTTCTTGTGCTGGGGGTCGTGGTCCGCGCCGCCGCCGGCGGCCGCGGACGGCGCCATGAGCGCGCCGAGGAGCACCGCCCCCGACACTGCCGAAATCCCCCGCGCGGCCCAAGCGAGCTTCGTCATCTGATCCTCCGTGAGTTCGGGCCTGGTGTTCGCGTTCGAACATCCCCGACCCGCTCCCGGAGTGCACGTAACGTCACCGGTACATCACTCAGGGGGACCATGACTCGACCCCGAACGGCGGTGGGGCACTGCTCCGGAGGGAAAGGGCAGGAGCCCCGCCCCTTCCGTTCGCACGGAGGGGCAGGGCTCCTTGGGTACTGCGATATCCGACCGCGATCCGGTCGGCCTGGCGACTAGGCCGGGGTGACGTTCTCCGCCTGCGGGCCCTTCGGACCCTGCGTGACGTCGAAGTTCACCTGCTGGTTCTCCTCGAGGGAGCGGAAGCCAGAGGCGTTGATCGCGGAGTAGTGGACGAAGACATCCGGGCCGCCGCCGTCCTGGGCGATGAAGCCGAAGCCCTTTTCAGCGTTGAACCACTTCACGGTTCCGGTAGCCATGAGCCCTCCTATGGGCCAAAGGGTCGCCCTGCTCCAGAACCTGCTAAGAAGTCTGAAAACTACAAAAGCCTGCGGGTTACATGCTCCGCAGGCCTCGTACTGCAAGGGAAACCAAACTGCAACTTGCGTCGAGCCTAGCACGCACCATCGGGGCGAGACCAGAGGGAAAGATCACGTCACCCGGACGTTTGAGACCCGCTCGATCGCTGACGGAGAAGCGCGGCTAGTCTCGCGATGTGGACGTCTATCGCAGCCGGCCCCGGGTCGGCCACATCCAGTTCCTG
Source organism: Streptomyces sp. NPDC001373 (assembly GCF_042895815.1). NCBI lineage: Bacteria > Bacillati > Actinomycetota > Actinomycetes > Kitasatosporales > Streptomycetaceae > Streptomyces > Streptomyces sp. NPDC001373. The sequence goes on along the minus strand of NZ_JBIAWQ010000028.1, from coordinate 40,586 downwards.
AACTGCATGCCCCTCTACTGGGGGCTCGCGCGCACCGGCACGCTGCTGGACATGGAGCTGACCAAGGACACCCCCGAGAAGCTCAGCGAGCGCCTCGTGCAGGGCGACCTGGACATCGCGCCGATCACCCTCGTGGAGTTCCTCCGCAACGCCGACCAGCTCGTGGCCTTCCCCGACCTGGCGGTCGGCTGCGACGGCCCCGTGATGTCCTGCGTGATCGTCTCGCAGGTCCCGCTGGAGCGGCTGGACGGGGCCCGGGTGGCCCTCGGCTCGACCTCGCGCACCTCCGTGCGCCTCGCCCAGCTGCTGCTCGCCGAGCAGTACGGGGTGCGGCCCGACTACTACACCTGCCCCCCTGACCTGGGGCTGATGATGCAGGAGGCCGACGCGGCGGTGCTGATCGGGGACACCGCGCTGCGTGCCTCGCTGCACGACGCGCCCCGGCTGGGGCTGGCCGTGCACGACCTCGGCCAGATGTGGAAGGACTGGACGGGACTGCCGTTCGTCTTCGCCGTCTGGGCCGCCCGCAAGGACTACCTGGCCCGCGAACCCGAGATCGTGCGCGAGGCCCACGAGGCCTTCCTCGCCTCCCGGGACCTCTCCCTGGAGGAGGTCGTGAAGGTCGCCGAGCAGGCGGCCCGCTGGGAGGACTTCGACGCCGGGCTGCTCCAGCGCTACTTCACCACCCTCGACTTCCGCTTCGGCCCGGAACAACTCGCAGGGGTCAGGGAATTCGCGCGCCGTACGGGAGCGGACACGGGCTACGCGGCAGATGTGACCGTGGAGTTGCTGAAGGCGGGCGCTCCCGAACGTTGATCACCAATACCCCGGGGATCTTCCCGGGGATCTTCCGCTTCACGGCACGGGAATGTTCCGTTTGCCGGTAATTCGTTCGCCTTTCGTATTTCCGTCGCACACGTCCGAAGAAGCGGAACAAGATGTGCCGCGGGGAATGCGGGCGGGAGGGCGGGGAAGCGGACGGCATTCGGCAGGAACACGACCGGCGAGTCCTTTGGGCCGGTGCCCTGGGAGGAGATCAGCGCGGTGGCCCGGGACGGCGCCGGCGGCGACCGCCAGCGGGTGACCGACGCGTCCGGGCGCGCGGCCGGCACCGTCCACCGCACTCCGGCGGCCCAGCGGCCGGTCCGGCACGGCTGGTGGCTGGAGCAGCCCGGCCGCCCCGAGGTGGCCGCCGCGCGCCGCTGGGCCGAGGGGGAGCCGGGCGGATCGCCGGGCGGGGGAGGGGACCGTGCTCTCCTTCCGGCCCTCCCAGGGCCCCCGCTGGTACACGGTCGAGCGGGACGGCCGGCCGGACAGGCGGCCGGCCTTCGCCCTCGCGGTCCTGCGGGAGAGCGAGGTGTGGGGCGCGGACCGCCGTTGACGCCTAAGGTGCTGCTGTCCGGGCGGCCACGGAGCCCGGGGGACAGGGGGACCCGATGCAGGCGCTCGAAGACGGTGAACCGCGGACGATCGGCGCGTACCGGCTGCTCGGCCGGCTCGGCGCGGGCGGCATGGGCCGGGTCTACCTGGGGCGCAGCGCGGGCGGCCGGACCGTCGCCGTGAAGGTCGTGCACCCCCACTTCGCCTCCGACGCGGAGTTCCGCACCCGCTTCCGCCGCGAGGTCGAGGCCGCCCGCCGGGTGGGCGGGGAGTGGACGGCGCCCGTGCTGGACGCCGACCCGGAGGCGGCCGTGCCGTGGGTGGCGACCGGGTACGTGGCGGGGCCCGCGCTGGACCGGGCGGTCGCCGGGCACGGGCCGCTGCCGGAGGCCTCGGTGCGGGCGGTGGGCGCGGGGCTGGCCCGGGCCCTGGTGGCGGTGCACGCGCTGGGCCTCGTCCACCGTGACGTGAAGCCCTCCAACGTGATGCTGACGCTCGACGGGCCGCGGCTGATCGACTTCGGGATCGCGCGGGCCACGGACGGCACGGCCTCGCTGACCTCCACCGGGGTGTCGATCGGCTCGCCCGGCTACATGTCCCCCGAGCAGATCCTCGGCAAGGGGGTCACCGGGGCGTCGGACGTGTTCTCGCTGGGGGCGGTCCTGGCCTTCGCGGCGACCGGCCGGCCGCCGTTCAGCGGGGACAACTCCGCGACCCTCCTCTACAAGGTGGTGCACGAGCCGCCGGAGCTGGACGCCCTCCCGGACGGCGAGCTGCGCGGGCTGATCGCCGCCTGTCTGGCGAAGGCGGCGTCCGAGCGCCCGTCGCCCGAGGCGCTGGCGGCCGCGCTGGGCGGGGCGCTGGGCGCTCCGGGGTGGCTGCCGGCTCCGCTGGTGGAGGAGGCGAGCCGGGCGGCGGTGGCGCTGCTGGACCTGGACGCCGAGACCTCCGGCGGCGGGGCCCTGCCGGGTTCCGGGCCCGCCGCGTCCGGGTCCGGGTCCGGGTTCGGGCCCGGGTCGGTGTCCGGGTCCGGGCCGGCGGCGTTCACCGGCGGGTCCTTCGGGGGGCCGGCCGGGGTCGGGTTCGGGACGCCGGACCCCTCGTACGGGACCCCGCCCGGGTACGCCGCGACCGCGGGCCCCTACGGCTCCGGCGCGGGCGGTCCCGGAGCGGGGGCCGGGTTCGGCGGCGGGGCGTACGGGTCGGGCCCCGGCTCCACGGGCCCCGGCTCCACGGGCGGCGGGGTGTACGGGGCGCCCACCGAGACGGCGGGGCGCGGCGGGGTGCCGGGGCCGCGGACCGGTCCGGTGGACGAGCGGCGCGGGGTCACCGTCAGCGCGGCCGGCCGCCGCTTCAGCTGCACCCTGGTGCTCGGCGCGGCGGCCGCCCTGGTGGCGCTGTCCGGCGGGCTGTACGGGATGGGGCTGCTGCCCGGTCAGGGGGACGCCCGGGACGCGGCGGTGGGCAGGCCCCCGACGGCCTCGACCCCGGAGCCCGCCGCCTCCGCCCCCTCGTCCTCCGCCTCCGCGCCGAAGGGGTCCCGCAAGGACGTGCCCCAGCAGTTCATCGGCACGTGGAAGGGCAGCGTCACCACCAGCATCAAGGCCACCACCGAGTTCGAGATCACCATCAGGGCCGGCGGAATCGGCGAGGTCGTCGCCCGGGACAAGTCGGTCCTGCCCGTGCTCGGCACCGATTGCAGCGGCGACTGGAGGCTCTCCTCGGCCACCGACGGCTCCCTGGTCCTGGACAGCTCGGCCGGCTCCAATCCGGCCCCGGGCATCTGTTCCGGCGGCTCCGCCGACGAGCGCTTCACCCTCAACCCCGGCGGCACGCTGCACTACCGGTCGGGCGACCGGGGGGCCGGCAACCCCGAGGGCGACCTCGTCCGCAGCCCCTGACACGGGTCCCCGCCCCCTGGCGGAGCCGGTCCGGGGCGCTGGCGTAGGCTGGATCGGTCCGGACCCTTGACACACCGCCGAAAGGTGACCCACCGGTGACCGACCTGGCCGCACTCCAGTCCGTCCTCGACCGCGCCGCCGAGGGGGGCCGGATCACCAAGGAAGAGGCGCTCGACCTCTACCGGCACGCTCCCCTCCACGCCCTCGGCCAGGCCGCCGACGCGGTCCGCCGGCGCCGCTACGCGGGTACGGAGCACATCGCGACGTACATCATCGAGCGCAACATCAACTACACCAACGTGTGCGTCACGGCCTGCAAGTTCTGCGCCTTCTACGCGGCCCCGAAGGACACCGAGAAGGGCTGGACCCGCGGCCTCGACGACATCCTGCGCCGCTGCGCGGAGACCGTCGAGCTCGGCGGCACGCAGGTGATGTTCCAGGGCGGGCACCACCCGGACTTCGGCGTGGAGTACTATGAGGAGCACTTCTCCGCCATCAAGAAGGCCTTCCCGCAGCTGGTCATCCACTCCCTCGGCGCGTCCGAGGTCGAGCACATGGCCCGTATCTCGGGGGTCTCGGCGGAGGAGGCCATCCGGCGGATCCACGCGGCCGGCCTCGACTCCTTCGCGGGTGCCGGCGCCGAACTCCTGCCGGAGCGGCCGCGCAAGGCGATCGCCCCGCTGAAGGAGTCCGGCGAGCGCTGGCTGGAGATCATGGAGATCGCCCACAAGCTGGGCGTGGAGTCCACCTCCACCATGCTGATGGGCACCGGCGAGACCAACGCCGAGCGCATCGAGCACATCGCGATGATCCGCGACACGCAGGACCGCACGGGCGGCTTCCGCGCGTTCATCCCGTACACGTACCAGCCCGAGAACAACCACCTCAAGGGCCGGACGCAGGCGACGGTGTTCGAGTACCTGCGCATGATCGCCATCGCGCGGCTCTTCCTCGACAACGTCGCGCACATCCAGGGCTCCTGGCTGACCGTCGGCAAGGAGGCGGGCCAGCTCGCCCTGCACTACGGTGCCGACGACCTCGGTTCGATCATGCTGGAGGAGAACGTCGTCTCCTCCGCCGGTGCCAAGCACCGCTCCAACCGCCAGGAGATCATCGACCTGATCCGCAAGGCGGGCCGCGTCCCGGCGCAGCGGGCGACGACGTACGAGCACCTCGTCGTCCACGAGGACCCGGCGAACGACCCCGTCGACGACCGCGTCGTCTCGCACATCTCCTCGACCGCCATCGAGGGGGGCACCGCCCACCCCGAGCTGAAGCTCATCTCCGCGAACTGACGCGGACCGGTCCCCGATGCTGACGCTGCACACCGCCGACCTCCTCGTGACCGGCCCGGGCGCCGCACCGCTGGAGGCCGGCGCCGTTCTGGTGGAGGGTGACCGGATCGTCCGAGCGGGCCCGTACGGGGAGCTCGGCGCGGCCGCGCCGCACGCCCGCGTGCGGCGCTGGCCCGGGGTGCTGACACCGGGGCTGCTGGCGCGCGGGGCGGACGTGCTGCTGGAGGGGACGTACTACCCGGACGACCCGTACGAGGTCACCGAGCTCGGCGCCGCCCCGATCACCGGTGCCGCGGCGCTCGACGCCCTGAAGCTGACCGAGTCCCGCTGGGGCAACAGCGCCCGGCGCGGCACGCAGAAGCTGCTGGCGCGCGGGGTGGTGGCGGTCGCGGGGCGGTTCACGGTCCCGGCGGTGCGTACGGCGGTGGTCCGCTCGGGCCTGACCGTCCTCCCGCCCGCCCCCTACGAGGGCGCGCCTTCGCTGGACCCGCTCACCGGGCGGGAGAGCGCCGGGCAGGCCTTCCACGGGGTGCTGGAGGCGGGGGCCGCGGCCCGGTTCGCGGTGTTCGCGGTGGCGGACGAGGCCGAGCTGCTGGAGCGCGGGGCGACCACCTGCGTGGCGACGGTCATCGGCGGCCGGCTGCTGCACCGGCGGCGGTAGGGGCTCCGGGCGGGGGCTCCGCGGCGGGGGCCGCGGCCGCGGGAGCGCCGCCGCCCCGGCCGGGTGAGGGCACCGCTCCGCTCCGGGGGCGGGCCTGAGAGGATGGCCCCGTACGAGCCGACCGACCGGCAGACACCGAGCAGCGAGGGGCCACCGCCAGTGACAAGGGCTTCCCTGGACAAGCAGCCGCACGAAGTCGCCTCCATGTTCGACGGCGTGGCGGAGAAGTACGACCTCACCAACGACGTCCTCTCCCTCGGCCAGGCCCGCCTGTGGCGCAAGGAGGCCGCGAAGGCGGTCGCCGCCCGCCCGGGCCACAAGGTGCTCGACCTGGCCGCCGGCACCGCGACCTCGTCCCTCCCGTACGCCGCGACCGGCGCCTACGTCGTCCCCTGTGACTTCTCCCTGGGCATGCTCCGCGAGGGCAAGAAGCGCAACCCGTGGCTCCCGCTGACGGCGGGCGACGCGACCCGGCTCCCCTTCAAGGACGACGTCTTCGACACCGTGACGATCTCCTTCGGGCTGCGCAACGTCCAGGACACGGACGCCGCGCTGCGCGAGCTGTACCGGGTGACCAAGCCCGGCGGGCAGGTCGTCATCAGCGAGTTCTCGCAGCCGACCTGGGCGCCGTTCCGCACGGTCTACACCGAGTACCTGATGCGCGCCCTGCCGCCGGTGGCCCGCGCGGTCTCCTCGAACCCCGACGCGTACGTGTACCTCGCCGAGTCCATCCGCGAGTGGCCGGACCAGCCGGCGCTGGCCGGACTGCTGCAGAAGGCCGGCTGGAGCAAGGTCGCCTGGCGCAACCTCAGCGGCGGCATCGTGGCCCTGCACCGCGGCGTCAAGGCCCAGTAGCGTCCGTTGGCTCCCGTGGACTACCAGCACCTCCTGGAACGCATCGCGGCGGACGTCGCCCCGCTGATCGGCAGCGGCACCCCGGCCGAGTACATCCCGGCGCTGGCGGGGGTGGACCCGCGGCGGTTCGGGATGGCGGTCGCCGACCTCGACGGCAACGTCTTCGGCACCGGTGACTGGCAGGTCCCCTTCTCCACCCAGTCGATCACCAAGGTGTTCGCGCTGGCCCTCGCCCTCGCCGAGGGCGGGGACAGCCTGTGGGAGCGGGTGGGGCGGGAGCCGTCCGGCAACCCGTTCAACTCCCTGGTGCAGCTGGAGTACGAGAACGGCATCCCGCGCAACCCCTTCATCAACGCGGGCGCGCTCGTCGTCACGGACCGGCTCCAGACCCTGACGGGTGACGCGAGCAGCGAACTCCTGGACTTCCTGCGGCAGGAGAGCGGGAACCCGGACGTCGGCTTCGACCCGGAGGTCGCCGCGTCCGAGCAGGAACACGGCGACCGGAACGCGGCCGTCGCGCACTTCATGGCCTCGTACGGCAACATCGACAACCCCGTTCCGGCGCTGCTCGACCACTACTTCTGGCAGTGCTCGATCGAGATGACCTGCGCGGACCTGGCCCTGGCCGGCAGCTTCCTGGCCCGCCACGGGCTGCGCGCGGACGGCTCGCGGCTGCTGACGCGCAGCGAGGCGAAGCAGGTCAACGCGGTGATGCTGACCTGCGGGACCTACGACGCGGCCGGGGAGTTCGCCTACCGGGTGGGGCTGCCGGGCAAGAGCGGGGTCGGCGGCGGCATCATCGCGGTCGTCCCCGGCCGGTGCACCCTCGCGGTGTGGAGCCCGGGCCTGGACGCCCAGGGCAACTCGGTCGCGGGCGTGGCCGCCCTGGACCGCTTCACGACCCTGACGGGCCTCAGCGTCTTCTGACCCGGCCCGGCGGGACCCAGCCGGCGGGTCCCGCCGGGCCGGGTCCCGCCGGGCGGCAGGGCTACGGGCGGCCGAGCGCGAGCTCGTAGCGCAGGGCGCGGCGGTCGGGCGGGGCCGGGAACTCCTCCGCCAGCGTCATGCCGAGCCGCTCCGCCACCGCCACCGAACGCAGGTTGCGGGCGTCGATCACCGCGCAGACCCGCTCGACCCCGACCTCCCGCAGCCGCTCCAGCGTGGCCAGCGCGGCGGCGTACGCGTACCCCTTGCCCCACGCGGCCCGCCCCAGCCGCCACCCGATCTCGATCCGGCCCACCGGCCCCCACTCCTTGTGCGCCGGCCACGGCTGCGCCCCCGCGAAGCCGAGGACCTCGCCCTCCTCGTCCAGCAGGGTCCACAGGCAGTGCCCCAGCTGGGCGTCGTGCATCCGCTGCCGGGCGGTGATCTCCTCGTACGCGGACAGCTCCGCGGGTCCGCCGAGGAACTCCATCACGTCCGCGTCGTCGAAGACGCGGTGCCAGGCCCGCGCGTCCTCGTCGATCGGTACGCGGAGCCGGACCGCCGGCAGCGGCGGCAGCGGCGGCAGGGTCGTGGGGGAGGTCGTCATCGGGGCAGCCCTTCGGATCGCGATCTCTCTCGCTGCATAGACTGCGTCATGTCCTGTGCCGTTGGGCACCCCTTATCGAGCCTTCGGGAGACCCCGCAGTGACCGAGCGCACCGAGCCCCTCTCCGAACACTCCGCGGACGTGATCGTCGTCGGGGCCGGGCCCGCCGGCTCGACGACCGCCTACTACCTCGCCAAGGCGGGGCTCGACGTCCTGCTCCTGGAGAAGACGGCGTTCCCGCGCGAGAAGGTCTGCGGCGACGGTCTGACCCCGCGCGCCACCAAGCAGCTGGTGGCGATGGGCATCGACATCTCCGAAGAGGCCGGCTGGCTGCGCAACAAGGGGCTGCGCATCATCGGCGGCGGGCAGCGGCTCCAGCTGGACTGGCCGGAACTCGCCTCGTTCCCGGACTACGGACTCGTGCGCAAGCGCGACGACTTCGACGAGATCCTGGCCCGTCAGGCGCAGAAGGCCGGGGCCCGCCTGTACGAGCGCTGCAACGTCGGCGAGCCCGTCCGCGACCCGCGCACCGGGCACATCACCGGCGTGCAGGCGAAGCTCGGCGAGGAGAAGACCCCGGCCACCTTCCACGCCCCGCTCGTCATCGCGGCCGACGGCAACTCCTCGCGCCTGTCCCTCGCGATGGGCCTGCACCGGCGCGAGGACCGGCCGATGGGCGTGGCGGTGCGCACGTACTTCACCTCGCCCCGGCACGACGACGACTACCTGGAGTCCTGGCTGGAGCTGTGGGACCGGCGCGGCCCGCAGGACCGGCTGCTGCCCGGCTACGGCTGGATCTTCGGCATGGGCGACGGCACGTCCAACGTCGGCCTCGGCATCCTCAACTCCTCCTCCGCGTTCAAGGAGCTGGACTGGCGCGAGGTCCTCAAGGCCTGGTGCGCGTCCATGCCGGAGGACTGGGGCTACACCCCCGAGAACATGACGCAGCCGATCCGCGGGGCGGCCCTGCCGATGGCCTTCAACCGGCAGCCGCACTACACCAAGGGCCTGCTGCTGGTCGGTGACGCGGGCGGCCTCGTCAACCCGTTCAACGGCGAGGGCATCGCCTACGCGATGGAGTCGGGCCGGATCGCGGCGGACGTCGTCGTGCAGGCCCACGCCCGCGCCACCCCGGCGCAGCGGGAGCTGGCGCTGCACAACTACCCGAAGGTGCTGAAGGAGACCTACGGCGGTTACTACTCGCTGGGCCGCGCCTTCGTGAAGCTGATCGGCAACCCGAAGGTCATGAAGATCGCCGCCCAGCGGGGCCTGACGCACCCGGTGCTGATGCGCTTCACGCTGAAGATGCTGGCGAACCTGACGGACCCGACGGGCGGCGACGCGATGGACCGCATCATCAACGGCCTCTCGAAGGTGGCCCCGAAGGCCTGAGCCGGCCCCGGACGCCCCTGAGCCGCCCCCGGGTCCCCCGCGGGCGGCTCAGCCGTCCGCGGGCTCCTCGGCGCCCTCCGGGGCACCGTGGACGGCGCGCACGCAGCGGGCCATGAGGATGAGGCCGGTCAGCAGGAGGGCGCAGGAGACGGTCCAGCCGAGACCCAGGGTCAGGGGGGTGCCGGGCTTGCGCCAGGGGCGGGCGATGGTCAACAGCCAGCCGCCGACCGACAGGAGGCACAGGCCGAGGGCGGCGGGCAGGCCGGTGGTGTCGCCTGGCTCCTCGCACGAGGTTCCGCTCACGGGATCACCACCTCAGGGAAACGCAACGGGCGCACGGGTACGCCGTCTATCTTCGCAGGGCCCCGGAGGGTTCCGCACGGGCCCTCCGCCGGGCGGGATTCCGGGCATGCCGAAGGCCCGGTACTCCGCCCCCTGGGGGCACCTCCCAGCGGTAGCTGGGGGAAGGGGAGTACCGGACCTCGTGGAGACCGGGTGGGTCAGAGGACGCGGACCGCGCCCGTCGGCATGTCGTAGCTCATCGTGCGCTCGACGATGCCCGCGCTGGGGTTCTGCGCGCCGACGAACTTGCCGCCGCCGACGTAGATGGCGACGTGGTAGGCGCTGCCCTTGGGACCCCAGTACAGGATGTCGCCCGGCTGGAGGTTGCTCAGCGAGACCGAGGTGCCGGCCATGGACTGGTCCTGCGAGACGCGGTCCAGGGTGATGCCCGCCTGGCGGTAGGCGGCCTGCACGAGGCCCGAGCAGTCGTACGCGGAGGGGCCGGTGGCGCCCATGACGTACGCCTTGCCGACCTGGGCGTAGACGAAGTTGACGATGGCCGCGGCGGAGCCGGTGGCGGAGGAGCGGCCGCTGCTGGAGCCGCCCTTGACGACGGCACCGCTGCCGTCGTCGGAGGCGGAGGCGCTGGTCAGGGAGGAGCGGCCGCCGTTGCGGGTGGCGCGCTCGGCGTCGGCCTTGCGGTCGGCCTCCTGCTTGGCCTTCTGCTCGGCGACCTTCTGGGCGTCTTCCTTGGCCTGCTTCGCCTCGGCGGCGGCACCCGTACGGGCGCTCTCCTCCTGGGCGTTCAGCTCGCCGGTGACGGCGGCCTCGACGGCGGCGACGCGGGTGTTCTCGGCGGCCGTGTTGACCGCGTTGGAGACCTCGGTGCCGAGGTCCAGGCTGAGGACCGGCATCTCCAGCGTCGTCTCGGCCACGGGCTCGGTGGACGGGGTCGCGCTCGCGGTGCCGGCCATGGCCAGGGTGCTGAGGACGCCACCGGCAACTCCGGCGCGGACCGCGAGCTTCGAGGCGCTGCGGCGGGGCTTCCGGTGGCTGGGTATGTGAGCGGTGTGGGACATGGGACAACCGCTATCAGGGGTGCAGGGTCACCTTCAAGAAACGTGGTCTGCGCCACAGTTGCCGAAAACGGCGGGCAACCGGGCGCGCCGCGACCCTTATTGACGCCGTAACGGACGAATCGGACACCCCTTCGCAAGCCTGTGATCATGGGGTTTCAGTAATAAGTCCGAATTGATCCACGCCTACCATCCCCCCGTACAGATGGCCAAGCCTCCTTTCTGCGGGCCCTCCCGGGTGTGTCGCAGGTCACAGTGACCCGTCGTCGTGAGGGCGCCGTGGCCGGTCCGTGATCCGACCGTGAGGTGTCCGCGCGTTTCGCGGCGCGGCGGGGGTGTGCGGGTTCGTGAACCGGTGCACATCCTCCCGGCGCCGGGAGGGCCGTCCACTTCCGTACCGGCGGGCTCCCCCGGGCGGGGGAGGCGGATTCCCTTACCACCCGGGCCATCCCGTCGCCAATTTGCTCCTAGCGCCCGTTGTTTGATAGTGCAAGGCCGCCTTCACCTGCGATGACAGGGCCGGATGTCACCTTTGGTGATCATGTGGATGCCTTGCGTATGAAGATCTCCACTCGTTGGGCTTCATGATCGTTCGTCAGGTGGTGGAGATCACAAACTCGGTGTTGTTACCCGTGTCGCAGATCACAGACCGGCGGGCATAAGATGCGCACCAGTCCGGCTTGTGAACTGCCTCACATGCGATCGCCCCCGCTCCAGCGGCCGCGGTCTCCCGGGGCGGCTCCCCCCGGCCACCGCTGGGGGCCCCCAACGCCGGCGCAGCGGTCCAACGGTCAAGGACGACTGGAAGGAGCGAGGAGCGTGAATGCCTACGCACCCATCCTCGTGCTCGGCGCCATCGGCGCAGGGTTTGCGATCTTCTCCGTGGTCATGGCCACGCTGATCGGCCCAAAACGGTACAACCGGGCGAAGCTCGAGGCCTACGAGTGCGGCATCGAGCCCACCCCGATGCCCGCGGGCGGCGGCCGCTTCCCCATCAAGTACTACCTCACGGCGATGCTCTTCATCGTCTTCGACATCGAGATCGTCTTCCTCTACCCCTGGGCCGTCACCTTCGACTCCCTGGGGATCTTCGGGCTCGTCGAGATGCTGCTCTTCGTGCTCACCGTCTTCGTCGCCTACGCATACGTCTGGCGCCGCGGCGGGCTGGAATGGGACTGAGGGGCTGAATTTTCCATGGGACTGGAAGAGAAGCTGCCGAGCGGCTTCCTGCTGACCACCGTCGAACAGGCCGCGGGCTGGGTGCGCAAGGCATCCGTCTTCCCCGCCACCTTCGGCCTCGCGTGCTGCGCCATCGAGATGATGACCACCGGCGCCGGCCGCTACGACCTCGCCCGCTTCGGCATGGAGGTCTTCCGCGGCTCCCCGCGCCAGGCCGACCTGATGATCGTCGCCGGCCGGGTCAGCCAGAAGATGGCGCCGGTGCTGCGGCAGGTGTACGACCAGATGCCCGCTCCCAAGTGGGTCATCTCCATGGGCGTCTGCGCCTCCTCGGGCGGCATGTTCAACAACTACGCGATCGTCCAGGGCGTCGACCACATCGTCCCGGTGGACATCTACCTCCCCGGCTGCCCGCCGCGCCCCGAGATGCTCATGGACGCGATCCTCAAGCTCCACCAGAAGATCCAGGGCTCCAAGCTCGGCGTGAACCGGGAAGAGGCGGCGCGCGAGGCGGAGGAGGCGGCCCTCAAGGCCCTCCCCACCATCGAGATGAAGGGGCTCCTGCGGTGAGCGACGAACCCGCCGTGGAGAACGGCAACGGCAACAACGTCCCCGCCCCCCGGGGGGCCGCCCCCGGACCCGAGGTGATCGGCGTCCGCAAGGGCATGTTCGGCGCCCGGGACGGCGGCGACACCAGCGGCTACGGCGGCCTCGTCCGCACGGTGGCCCTGCCCGGCGCGAGCTCGCGCCCCTACGGTTCCTACTTCGACGAGGTCGCCGACGAACTCGAAGGCGCCCTGGAGGAGCAGGACCTGCTCCCGGAGAACGCGATCGAGAAGGTCGTCGTCGACCGCGGCGAGATGACCCTCCACATCGCCCGCGAGCACCTCCTGCGGGTCGCCTCCACCCTGCGCGACGACCCCGCGCTGCGCTTCGAGCTGTGCACCGGCGTCTCGGGCGTGCACTTCCCCGACGACAAGGGGCGCGAGCTGCACGCCGTCTACCACCTGCGCTCGCTCACCCACGGCCGGATCGTCCGGCTGGAGGTGTCGGTGCCCGACGGCGACCCGCACGTCCCCTCGCTCGTCACGGTCTACCCGACCAACGACTGGCACGAGCGCGAGGCCTACGACTTCTTCGGCCTGGTCTTCGACGGCCACCCGGCGCTCACGCGGATCATGATGCCGGACGACTGGCAGGGCTTCCCGCAGCGCAAGGACTACCCGCTCGGCGGCATCCCCATCGAGTACAAGGGCGCCCAGATCCCGGCTCCCGACCAGCGGAGGTCGTACAGCTGATGTCGAACACCCCCAGCAGCGCCGACCACGCTGCCTCCCGCGAGACCACCGAGGGCACCGTCTACACCGTCACCGGCGGCGACTGGGACGAGATCGTCCAGTCGGCCGCCAAGGCGGACGACGAGCGCATCGTCGTCAACATGGGCCCGCAGCACCCCTCCACCCACGGGGTGCTCCGCCTGATCCTGGAGATCGACGGCGAGACGGTCACCGAGGCCCGCTGCGGCATCGGCTACCTGCACACCGGCATCGAGAAGAACCTCGAATTCCGGAACTGGACGCAGGGCACCACCTTCGTGACGCGCATGGACTACCTGACGCCCTTCTTCAACGAGACGGCCTACTGCCTCGGCGTCGAGAAGCTCCTCGGCATCACCGACCAGATCCCGGACCGCGCCACCGTCATCCGCGTCCTGCTGATGGAGCTCAACCGGCTCTCCTCGCACCTGGTGTGCATCGCCACCGGCGGCATGGAGCTCGGTGCGACCACGATCATGATCTACGGGTTCCGGGACCGCGAGCTGATCCTCGACGTCTTCGAGCTGATCACCGGCCTGCGCATGAACCACGCCTTCGTCCGCCCCGGCGGCCTCGCCCAGGACCTGCCCCCGGGCGCGGTCGACCAGCTGCGCGAGTTCGTCAGGACGATGAAGAAGAACCTGCCGGAGTACGACAAGCTCGCCACCGGCAACCCCATCTTCAAGGCCCGCATGCAGGACGTCGGCTACCTCGACCTCGCCGGCTGCATGGCCCTCGGCGCCACAGGCCCGATCCTGCGCTCGGCCGGCCTGCCGCACGACCTGCGCAAGACCGACCCCTACTGCGGCTACGACACCTACGAGTTCGACGTCCCCACCACCGAGAGCTGCGACTCCTACGGCCGGTTCCTGATCCGCCTGGAGGAGATGCGCCAGTCGCTGCGGATCGTCGAGCAGTGCCTGGACCGGCTGGAGCCCGGCCCGGTGATGGTCGCCGACAAGAAGATCGCCTGGCCGGCGCAGCTCGCGATGGGTCCCGACGGCCTCGGCAACTCCCTCGACCACATCAAGAACATCATGGGCACCTCCATGGAGGCCCTCATCCACCACTTCAAGCTGGTGACCGAGGGCTTCCGGGTTCCCGCCGGACAGGCGTACGCGGCCGTCGAGTCCCCCAAGGGCGAACTCGGCGTCCACGTGGTCTCCGACGGCGGCACCCGCCCCTACCGGGTCCACTTCCGCGACCCGTCCTTCACCAACCTTCAGGCCATGGCGGCGATGTGCGAGGGCGGCCAGGTCGCCGACGTGATCGTCGCCGTCGCCTCCATCGACCCCGTGATGGGAGGCGTCGACCGATGACGGCCGATGCAGTGAATACGGGCGTCAGCCTCGGGATGCCGCAGCTGCCCGCCCCCGACTTCCCCGCCGAGGTGCGCGCCCGGCTGGAAGCGGACGCACAGGAGGTCATCGCCCGCTACCCCGACAGCCGCTCCGCGCTGCTGCCGCTGCTGCACCTGACGCAGTCCGAGGAGGGCTACGTCTCCCGCACCGGCATCCGCTTCTGCGCCGAGGTCCTCGGGCTGACCACCGCCGAGGTCACGGCGGTCGCCACCTTCTACACGATGTACCGGCGCGGGCCCAGCGGTGACTACCAGGTCGGCGTCTGCACGAACACCCTGTGCGCGGTGATGGGCGGCGACGCCATCTTCGACGAGCTCAAGCAGCACCTCGGGGTCGGCAACAACGAGACCACCCCCGACGGCAAGGTCACGCTGGAGCACATCGAGTGCAACGCGGCCTGCGACTACGCCCCGGTGGTGATGGTCAACTGGGAGTTCTTCGACAACCAGACCCCCGAGTCCGCCAAGGCGCTCGTGGACGACCTGCGCGCCGGACGCCCCGTCGAGCCGACCCGGGGCGCGCCGCTGTGCACGTACAAGGAAACCGCCCGGATCCTGGCGGGCTTCCCCGACGCGCGCGAGGGCGCGGTCGCGGCGAGCGGCGGAGCGGGCCCCGCGTCCCTGATCGGCCTGCGCGTCGCCCGCGGCGAATCCCCGCACGCGCCGATCGTGCGCCCGCGGGCCGAGACCGGTGGCGAGGGAGGGGAGTGATGTCCGTGTCGTCCAAGGAAAGTCATGGGGGTACCTCCCAGCCTGAGGCCGGGGGAGGGACGAGTCCGGAGAAGCTGCTCTCCCCCGTCCTGTCGGCGTTCTGGGACGAGCCCGAGTCGTGGACGCTGGAGACCTACCGGCGCCACGAGGGCTACGAGGGCCTGCGCAAGGCACTCGCGATGACCCCGGACGAGGTGATCGCCTACGTCAAGGACTCCGGTCTGCGCGGTCGCGGCGGCGCGGGCTTCCCCACCGGGATGAAGTGGCAGTTCATCCCGCAGGGTGACGGCAAGCCGCACTACCTCGTCGTCAACGCGGACGAGTCGGAACCGGGAACCTGCAAGGACATCCCCCTCCTGTTCGCCAACCCCCACTCCCTCATCGAGGGAATGATCATCGCCTGCTACGCGATCCGCTCGGAGCACGCCTTCATCTACCTGCGCGGCGAGGCGGTCCCCGTGCTGCGGCGGCTGCACGAGGCCGTGCGCGAGGCGTACGCGGCCGGATACCTCGGCAAGGACATCGACGGCAGCGGGCGCAACCTCGACATCACCGTGCACGCGGGAGCGGGCGCGTACATCTGCGGCGAGGAGACGGCACTGCTCGACTCCCTCGAAGGCCGGCGCGGTCAGCCCCGGCTGCGTCCCCCCTTCCCCGCGGTCGAGGGGCTCTACGCGTGCCCCACTGTCGTGAACAACGTCGAGTCCATCGCCTCGGTTCCCGCGATCCTGGGCAAGGGCAAGGACTGGTTCAAGGCGATGGGGACGGAGAAGTCCCCCGGCTTCACCCTCTACTCCCTCTCCGGGCACGTCGCCGGCCCCGGCCAGTACGAGGCCCCCCTCGGCATCACGTTGCGCCAGCTCCTCGACATGAGCGGCGGCATGCGCCCCGGGCACCGGCTGAAGTTCTGGACCCCCGGAGGCTCCTCCACCCCCATGTTCACCGACGAGCACCTCGACGTCCCGCTCGACTACGAGGGCGTCGGCGCCGCCGGCTCGATGCTCGGCACCAAGGCGCTCCAGTGCTTCGACGAGACCACCTGCGTGGTCCGCGCCGTCACCCGCTGGACCGAGTTCTACGCCCACGAGTCCTGCGGCAAGTGCACCCCCTGCCGCGAGGGCACGTACTGGCTGGTCCAGCTGCTGCGCGACATCGAGGCCGGCAAGGGCGTCGTGTCCGACCTCGACAAGCTGAACGACATCGCCGACAACATCAACGGCAAGTCCTTCTGCGCGCTCGGCGACGGCGCAGCCAGCCCGATCTTCTCCTCGCTGAAGTACTTCCGAGCGGAGTACGAGCAGCACATCACGGGAAAGCGCTGCCCCTTCGACCCCAGGAAGTCGACCCTCTGGGCTGACGGTCCTTCTCTGAACTCCGAGGTGAACGCATGACCGTCAGCACGAACGCCCCGGCGGGCGGCGGCGAGGCGGCGAAGCCGGCGCCGGACGCCGAGAACACGGTCACCCTGACCATCGACGGCGCCGAACTGTCCGTACCCAAGGGAACCCTGGTCATCCGGGCCGCCGAACAGCTCGGCATCGAGATCCCCCGGTTCTGCGACCACCCCCTCCTCGACCCGGCCGGCGCCTGCCGCCAGTGCATCGTCGAGGTCGAGGGCCAGCGCAAGCCGATGGCCTCCTGCACCATCACCTGCACCGACGGCATGGTCGTCCGCACCCAGCTGACCTCCGAGGCCGCCGACAAGGCCCAGCGCGGGGTGATGGAGCTGCTGCTCATCAACCACCCGCTGGACTGCCCCGTCTGCGACAAGGGCGGCGAGTGCCCGCTCCAGAACCAGGCGATGTCGCACGGGAACGCGGAGTCCCGGTTCGAGGGGCACAAGCGGACCTACGAGAAGCCCGTCGCGATCTCCACCCAGGTGCTGCTGGACCGTGAGCGGTGCGTGCTGTGCGCGCGCTGCACCCGCTTCTCCAACCAGGTCGCGGGGGACCCGATGATCGAGCTGCTCGAGCGCGGCGCGCTCCAGCAGGTCGGCACCGGCGAGGGCGACCCGTTCGAGTCGTACTTCTCCGGCAACACCATCCAGATCTGCCCCGTCGGCGCCCTCACCTCGGCCGCCTACCGGTTCCGCTCCCGCCCCTTCGACCTCGTCTCCTCCCCGAGCGTGTGCGAGCACTGCGCGGGCGGCTGCGCGACCCGCACGGACCACCGGCGCGGGAAGGTGATGCGCCGCCTCGCCGCCGAGGACCCCGAGGTCAACGAGGAGTGGATCTGCGACAAGGGCCGCTTCGCGTTCCGTTACGCGCAGCGCCCGGACCGGCTGACCACCCCGCTCGTGCGCGGGGCGGACGGGGTCCTCGCCCCCGCGAGCTGGCCCGAGGCCCTGGAGGCCGCGGCCGCCGGGCTCACCGCCGCGCGCGGCCGCGCCGGGGTCCTGACCGGCGGTCGGCTGACCGTCGAGGACGCCTACGCGTACGCCAAGTTCGCCCGGGTGGTGCTCGACACCAACGACATCGACTTCCGGGCCCGCGTCCACAGCGCGGAGGAGACCGAGTTCCTGGCCGCCTCCGTCGCCGGCACCGGCAAGGACCTCGACGGCACCGGCGTCACCTACGCCTCCCTGGAAGCGGCCCCGGCCGTCCTGCTGGCCGGCATCGAGGCCGAGGAGGAGGCCCCCGGGGTCTTCCTGCGGCTGCGCAAGGCCCACCGCAAGCGCGGCCAGAAGACGTACGCGCTGGCGCCCTTCGCCACCCGGGGGCTCACCAAGGCCGGCGGCACCCTGCTGGCCGCCGCCCCCGGCACCGAACCCGAGTGGCTGGACGCCCTGGCCGCCCGCACCGGCCTGGAGGCCGGCGGCGCCGAGGCCGCCGAGGCACTGCGCCGGCCCGGCGCGGTCCTCGTCGTCGGCGAGCGGCTCGCCGGGGTGCCCGGCGCGCTGACCGCCGCCGTACGGGCGGCCACCGCGACCGGGGCCCGGCTGGTGTGGATCCCGCGCCGGGCCGGGGAGCGGGCCGCGGTCGAGGCGGGCGCCCTGCCGTCGCTGCTGCCCGGCGGCCGCCCGGCCACCGACCCGCGAGCCCGCGACGAGGTCGCCGCCGCCTGGGGGCTGGACGCGCTGCCGCACCGCTACGGCCGCGACACCGGGCAGATCGTCGAGGCCGCCGCGACCCGCGAGCTCTCCGCGCTGCTGGTCGCGGGCGTCGAGGTCGGCGACCTGCCCGACCCGCGGCGGGCACGCATCGCGCTGGAGGAGGCCTTCGTGGTCTCCCTGGAGCTGCGGCCCGGCGAGGTCACCGACCACGCGGACGTGGTCCTGCCGGTCGCCGCCGTCGCGGAGAAGGCGGGCACGTTCATCAACTGGGAGGGCCGGGTCCGGCCGTTCGAGGCCGCCCTCAAGCCCGACCAGATGACCCGCAGGCTCGCCCCGGCCGACGCCCGCGTGCTGCACATGCTGGCCGACGCCGCCGACCGGCCGATCGCGCTGCCCGACGTGCACGCCGTCCGGCGGGAGCTGGAGCGGCTCGGCCCCTGGGAGGGCGACCTCGCCCCCGAGCGGTCCACCGACCCGGTGCCGGCGCCCCGGCCCGGCGCGGGCGAGGCCGTACTCGCCGGGCACCGCCTGCTGCTGGACCTGGGCCGGCTCCAGGAGGGCGACGAGGCCCTGGCCGGGACCCGGCACGAGGCCGCGGCCCGCCTCTCGGCCTCCACGGCCGCCGAGACCGGAGTCAAGGACGGCGACCTCCTCGCCGTCACCGGCCCGGCCGGCTCGGTGGAACTCCCGCTGCGGATCACCGAGATGCCCGACCGGGTCGTGTGGCTCCCCCTGAACTCCACCGGCGCCGGCGTCACCGCCGGCACCGGCGCACTGCCCGGCACCCTCGTCCGCATCGGACCGGCGCCGGCCCCGGCCGCCCCCGCCAAGGAGGTGCGAGCATGACCGGCCTCGCCCACATCGCGGCGCACCAGCCGCACGTCCTCGCCGCCGAGGACCTGAGCCTGTTCGGCAAGGACGTCTGGTGGCTCGTCCTGCTGAAGGCGGTGTTCTGCTTCGCCTTCCTGATGGTGACCGTGCTCTTCTCCATCGTGTGGGAGCGCAAGGTCGTCGCCTGGATGCAGCTGCGCATCGGCCCCAACCGGCACGGGCCCTGGGGCATGCTCCAGTCGCTCGCCGACGGCGTGAAGCTGATGCTGAAGGAGGACGTGGTCGTCAAGCGGGCCGACAAGGTGGTCTACGTCCTGGCGCCGATCATCGCGGCGATCCCGGCGTTCATGGCCATCGCGGTGATCCCCTTCGGACCGGCCGACGACGAGGTCTCCATCTTCGGCCAGCGCACCACGATGCAGCTGACCGACCTGCCCATCGCGATGCTGTACGTCCTGGCCGTGGCCTCCGTCGGCATCTACGGCATCGTCCTGGCGGGCTGGTCCTCCGGCTCCACCTACCCGCTGCTCGGCGGCCTGCGCTCCTGCGCCCAGATGATCTCGTACGAGATCGCGATGGGCGCGGCCTTCGCCTCCGTCTTCCTCTACTCCGGGTCGATGTCGACCTCGGCGATCGTGGAGGCGCAGGCCGACCGCTGGTACATCCTGCTACTGCCGGTGTCCTTCATCATCTACGTGATCACGATGGTCGGCGAGACCAACCGAGCGCCCTTCGACATGCCGGAGTCCGAGGGCGACCTGGTCGGCGGCTTCAACACCGAGTACTCCTCCATCAAGTTCGCGCTGTTCATGCTGGCCGAGTACGTCAACATGGTCACCGTCTCGGCGGTCTCCGTCACCCTCTTCCTGGGCGGCTGGCGGGCCCCGTACCCGATCAGCCACTTCTGGGAGGGCGCGAACCACGGCTGGTGGCCGATGCTCTGGTTCGTCATCAAGGTGCAGCTGCTGCTGTTCTTCTTCATCTGGCTGCGCGGCACGCTGCCGCGCGTGCGCTACGACCAGCTGATGAAGCTCGGCTGGAAGGTGCTGATCCCGGTCTCCGTCGTCTGGCTGATGCTGGTCGCCACCGTCCGGGCGCTGCGCAACGAGCGCTACGACTTCTCGGAGATCGTGCTCTACGTCGGCGGGGCCGTCGTGGCGATCCTGCTGCTGACCTCCGTCGCCGACCACTTCCGCGACAAGCGGGAGAAGACGGCGGCCGAGCGGGCCGGGAAGGCCGCGGCCGCCGAGCCCTTCGACCCGATGGCGGGCGGGTTCCCCGTACCGCCCAAGCCCGGCCAGCACCTGGCACCCGTGCCGCGCAGGCGGCCCCGCGCAGAGCGGGAGCTGATCGCCAGCGGCGGGACGCACACCGACAGTGACCGAGAGGAGGGTTGAGACGTGTCTGACGAGAAGTCCGAGAAGTGGCAGAACCCGGTGGCCGGCTTCGGCGTGACCTTCAAGGCCATGTTCAAGAAGCGCCTCACCGAGCAGTACCCGGAGCAGGAGAAGACCACCGCCCCGCGGTTCCACGGACGGCACCAGCTCAACCGGCACCCCGACGGTCTGGAGAAGTGCATCGGCTGCGAGCTGTGCGCCTGGGCCTGTCCCGCCGACGCGATCTACGTGGAGGGCGCGGACAACACCGACGAGGAGCGCTACTCCCCGGGCGAGCGGTACGGGCGGGTCTACCAGATCAACTACGCCCGCTGCATCCTGTGCGGGCTCTGCATCGAGGCGTGCCCGACCCGGGCGCTGACCATGACGAACGAGTTCGAACTGGCCGACGCCAGCCGCGAGTCGCTGATCTACACCAAGGAGCAGCTCCTCGCGGGGCTGACCGAGGGCATGGTCGACAGCCCGCACTCGATCTTCCCGGGCATGGACGAGCAGGACTACTACCGGGGTCTGGTGACGGGCGCGGCGCCCGGGACCGAGCGGCAGGTGGCGGTCTCCAAGGGCGAGGTCCCGCCGGAGTCCGCTGCATCCGGACCCGCTCCCGAGAAGGCGGCCGGCCGATGAGCGTCCTCCTGACCACCGCGGCCTCCGCCAGCACGACGTCCACGGGCGAGGCCGTCCAGTTCTGGGTGCTGGGCACCGTCGCCGTCGTCGGCGCGCTGTGCACCATCCTGATGAGGAAGGCCGTGCACAGCGCCCTGTGCCTGGCGGGGACGATGATCGTCCTGGCGGTCTTCTACCTCGCGAACGGGGCGTACTTCCTGGGCGTGGTCCAGGTCATCGTCTACACCGGCGCCATCATGATGCTGTTCCTCTTCGTGGTCATGCTCGTCGGCGTCACGGCGGCGGACTCGCTGAAGGAGACCATCAAGGGGCAGCGCTGGATGGCCGCCCTGTGCGGGCTCGGCTTCGGCATCCTGCTGATCGCCGGCCTCGCCAACGCCGGGCTGACCCACTTCAACGGCCTCGGCCGGGTCAACTCCGCGGGGCACGTCGAGGGTCTGGCCCAGCTGATCTTCACCCGCTACATCTTCGCCTTCGAGATCACCGGCGCCCTGCTGATCACGGCGGCCGTCGGCGCGATGGTCCTCACCCACCGCGAGCGCACCGAGCGGGCCGCCACCCAGCGCGAGCTCTCCGAGCGGCGCGTGCGCGAGGGCGTTCAGGTCCCGCCGCTGCCGGCCCCCGGCGTCTACGCCCGGCACAACGCCGTGGACATCGCCGGCCTGCTCCCGGACGGCTCCCCGTCCGAGCTGACCGTCAGCAGGACGCTGCGCGCCCGCGGCCAGATCCGCGACGTGTCCAGCCAGGCCCTGGACGACCTCAAGGTGCTGGAGCAGCGCTCCGCGGAGCGCCTGGGCCGCGACTCCCGTGAGGAGGCCTCGAAGTGAATCCGGTCAACTACCTGTACCTGGCCGCCCTGCTGTTCACCATCGGCGCGGTCGGCGTGCTCATCCGGCGGAACGCGATCGTGCTGTTCATGTGCATCGAGCTCATGCTCAACGCCTGCAACCTCGCGTTCGTGGCCTTCTCCCGGATGCACGGCAACCTCGACGGCCAGGTCATCGCCTTCTTCACGATGGTCGTCGCCGCCGCGGAGGTCGTGGTGGGCCTCGCGATCATCGTGTCGCTGTTCCGTACCCGCCACTCGGCCTCGGTCGACGACGCCAGCCTGATGAAGCTGTAAGGGGCCCTCACAGTGGAGAATCTGATTGCGCTGCTGGTGGCGGCGCCCCTGTTCGGAGCGGCGGTGCTGCTCTGCGGCGGCCGGCGCCTGGACAAGGCCGGCCACTGGCTGGGGACCCTGTTCGCCGCGGTCGCCTTCGTCATCGCCGTGGTCCTCTTCGTCGACATGCTGGGTCGCGGCGCCGACGACCGGACGCTTCACCAGTTCCTGTACACCTGGGTGCCGGTGGAGGGCTTCCAGGCGGACATGGCCTTCCGGCTCGACCAGCTGTCGATGACCTTCGTCCTGCTGATCTCCGGGGTGGGTACGCTCATCCACGTGTACTCGATCGGGTACATGGAGCACGACGAGCGCCGCCGGCGCTTCTTCGGCTACCTCAACCTGTTCCTCGCGGCGATGCTGCTGCTCGTCCTCGCCGACAACTACCTGCTGCTGTACTTCGGCTGGGAGGGCGTCGGCCTCGCCTCGTACCTCCTGATCGGGTTCTGGCAGCACAAGCCCAGCGCGGCCACCGCCGCGAAGAAGGCCTTCCTGGTCAACCGGGTCGGCGACATGGGCCTCTCGATCGCCATCATGCTGATGTTCACCACCTTCGGGACCTTCGCCTTCGGGCCGGTCTTCGCGAACACCGGCAAGGCCTCCGAGGGCATGCTGACGGCGATCGGCCTGATGCTGCTGCTGGCGGCCTGCGGCAAGTCGGCGCAGGTGCCGCTGCAGTCCTGGCTCGGTGACGCGATGGAGGGCCCGACCCCGGTCTCGGCCCTGATCCACGCCGCGACCATGGTGACGGCGGGCGTGTACCTGATCGTCCGCTCCGGCGCCGTCTTCAACGGGGCGCCCGACGCCCAGCTGGTGGTCGCCGTCGTCGGCGCCGTCACGCTGCTCTTCGGTGCGATCGTCGGTTGCGCGAAGGACGACATCAAGAAGGCCCTCGCCGGGTCGACGATGTCGCAGATCGGCTACATGGTCCTCGCCGCGGGCCTGGGCCCGATCGGCTACGCCTTCGCCATCATGCACCTGGTGACGCACGGCTTCTTCAAGGCCGGCCTCTTCCTCGGCGCGGGTTCCGTCATGCACGGGATGAACGACGAGGTGGACATGCGCAAGTACGGCGGCCTGCGCACCTACATGCCGATCACCTTCGTCACCTTCGGCCTCGGCTACCTCGCCATCATCGGCTTCCCGGGCCTGTCGGGCTTCTTCTCCAAGGACAAGATCATCGAGGCGGCCTTCGCGAAGGGCGGCACCGAGGGCTGGATCCTCGGCGCCACCGCCCTGCTGGGCGCGGCCATCACCGCCTTCTACATGACCCGCGTCATGATCATGACCTTCTTCGGCGAGAAGCGCTGGCAGCCCGCCCCCGCCCCCGCCGCGGACGCGGAGCCGGACATCGAGCCCGCCGCCGGGCACCACGCCGGCGAGCTGCCCCACCCGCACGAGTCCCCGAAGTCCATGACCTTCCCGATGATCGTGCTGGCCTTCGGGTCCGTCTTCGCCGGCGCCTTCTTCGTGATCGGCGACCGCTTCGTGGACTGGCTGGAGCCCGTCACCGGGTACGCGCACGGCAACTCGCCCGTCAGCGCCCTCACGGTGACGGCGGCCACGATGGTGGCCCTCGTCGTCGGCGTCGCCATCGCCTGGGCCATGTACGGCCGCCGGCCCGTCCCCGTGACCGCCCCGCGCGGCTCCTTCGCCACCAGGGCGGCCCGCCGGGACCTGTACCAGGACGACTTCAACCACGTCGTGCTGGTGCGCGGCGGGGAGCACCTGACCCGCTCGCTCGTGTACGTCGACCACAGCCTGGTCGACGGAGTGGTCAACGGGACGGCCGCCTCGGTCGGCGGGCTCTCGGGCCGGCTGCGCAGGCTGCAGAACGGCTACGCCCGCAGCTACGCGGTCTCGATGTTCGGGGGGACGGCGATCCTGATCGCCGCGACCCTGCTGATGAGGGCGGTGTGACATGACCTTCCCGCTTCTGACGGTGACGGCCGCGGTTCCCGCGGTCGGCGCGGTCCTCACCGCCGCCGTCCCGGCCAAGCAGCGGACCGCCGCCAAGTGGCTCGCGCTGCTCTTCTCCCTGGCCACCCTGGCCCTGGCCGTGCTCGTCGCGGTCCGCTTCGAACCCGGTGGCGCGCGCTACCAGCTGACCGAGTCCCACGCCTGGATCCCCGACTTCGGCGTCCGCTACGAACTGGGCGTGGACGGCATCGGGGTGGCGCTCATCGCGCTCACCGCGCTGCTGATCCCGTTCGTGATCGGGGCCGGCTGGAACGACGCCGACCCCCTGGAGACGAACTCTTCCCGCTGGCGCCCCACCCAGGGCTTCTTCGCCCTGATCCTGATGGTCGAGGCGATGGTGGTGATCTCCTTCGAGGCCACCGACGTCTTCCTCTTCTACATCTTCTTCGAAGCCATGCTCATCCCGATGTACTTCCTCATCGGCGGCTTCGGGGACCGGGCCCACGCGGGCACCGACGAGAACGCCGCCGCCCAGCGCTCCTACGCCGCGGTCAAGTTCCTCCTCTACAACCTGGTCGGCGGCCTGATCATGCTCGCCGCCGTCATCGGGCTGTACGTGGTCGCCGGGAACTTCTCGCTCCAGGAGATCACCGCCGCCCGCGCCGCGGGCACCCTGGACATGGCGACCAACACCGAGCGGCTGCTCTTCCTCGGCTTCTTCTTCGCCTTCGCGGTGAAGGCCCCGCTGTGGCCGCTGCACACCTGGCTGCCGAACGCCATGGGCGAGGCCACCGCACCGGTCGCCGTACTGATCACCGCGGTCGTCGACAAGGTCGGCACCTTCGCGATGCTCCGCTTCTGCCTCGGGCTCTTCCCGCAGGCCAGCGAGTGGGCCACCCCGGTGATCCTCGTACTGGCCCTGATCAGCATCGTCTACGGCGCGCTGCTCGCGGTCGGGCAGCGCGACATCAAGCGGCTGGTCGCGTACGCGTCCATCTCGCACTTCGGCTTCATCATCCTGGGCATCTTCGCGATGACCTCCCAGGGCCAGTCGGGCGCGACGCTGTACATGGTCAACCACGGCCTCTCGACGGCGGCGCTGATGCTGGTCGCCGGCTTCCTGATCTCCCGGCGCGGCTCGCGGCTCATCGCCGACTACGGCGGCGTCCAGAAGGTGGCCCCGGTCCTCGCCGGGACCTTCCTGATCGGCGGCCTCGCCACCCTGTCCCTGCCGGGGCTGGCCCCCTTCGTCAGCGAGTTCCTGGTCCTGGTCGGCACCTTCGCCCGGTACCCGGCCGTCGGCATCATCGCCACCATCGGCATCGTGCTGGCCGCGCTGTACACTCTGGTCCTCTACCAGCGGACCATGACCGGCCCCGTGAAGCAGGAGGTCCGCACCCTGCCCGACCTGCGCGCGCGGGAGCTCCTGGTGGTCGCCCCGCTGATCGTGCTGCTGATCGGACTGGGCGTCTACCCGAAGGTGCTGACGGACATCGTCAACCCGGCGGTGCAGTACTCGCTGTCGGACGTGAAGAAGACGGACCCCAAGCCCGAGGTCGCCGTCGAAGCCCAGCACACCGAGAAGGAGGCGGCGGCGAAGTGAGCACCGCGACTGCTGCCCAGGGCCTGCTGACACTGGCGGCCAACGGTCCCGCCGACAGGATCCCGGCCCCGCACATCGAGTACGCGCAGCTCGCGCCCACGCTGATCGTGGTGGGCGCGGCCGTCCTCGGCGTCCTCGTCGAGGCCTTCGTCCCGCGCAGGTCCCGCTACCACCTCCAGGTGTTCCTCTCCGTCGCCGCGCTGGCCGCGGCCTTCGCGGCGGTCGTCGGCCTCGCGGCCGGCGGGTACGGGAACACCAAGGCCCACATCGCGGCCATGGGCGCCATCGCCGTCGACGGCCCGGCGCTGTTCCTCCAGGGCACCATCCTGCTGGCCTCGATCGTGGCCGTGTTCACCTTCGCCGAGCGCCGCCTCGACCCGAAGGCGCACGGCAAGCGGGTGGACTCCTTCGCCGCCCAGGCCGCGTCCGTACCGGGCAGCGACAGCGAGAAGGCCGCGGTCAAGGCCGGGTTCACCACCACCGAGGTGTTCCCGCTCGCCCTGTTCGCCATCGCCGGGATGCTCATCTTCCCGGCCGCCGACGACCTGCTGACCCTGTTCGTCGCCCTGGAGGTCTTCTCCCTCCCGCTGTACCTGCTCTGCGCCGTCGCCCGCCGCCAGCGGCTGATGTCGCAGGAGGCGGCCGTCAAGTACTTCCTGCTCGGCGCCTTCTCCTCGGCGTTCCTGCTCTTCGGCATCGCCCTGCTCTACGGCTACGCGGGCTCCGTCTCGTACGCCGTGATCGCCGACGTCGTGGACGGCACCGTCGCCACCGTCGACCCGGCGCTGGCCTCGACCATGGGCAACGACGCGCTGCTGCTGATCGGCGGTGCGCTGATCCTCATGGGCCTGCTCTTCAAGGTCGGCGCCGTCCCCTTCCACATGTGGACCCCGGACGTCTACCAGGGCGCCCCGACCCCCGTGACCGGCTTCATGGCCGCCGCGACCAAGGTGGCCGCCTTCGGCGCCCTGCTGCGCCTGCTCTACGTGGTCCTGCCCGGGCTGCGCTGGGACTGGCGGCCGGTGATGTGGGGCGTCGCGATCGTCACGATGCTCGCGGGCGCGGTGATCGCCGTGACCCAGACCGACGTCAAGCGGCTCCTGGCGTACTCCTCGATCGCGCACGCCGGGTTCATCCTGGCCGGTGTGATCGCCACGTCGGCGCAGGGCGTCCAGTCCGTCCTCTTCTACCTGGCCGCCTACTCCTTCGTGACGATCGGCGCCTTCGCGGTGGTCACCCTGGTGCGCGACGCGGGTGGCGAGGCCACGCACCTGTCGAAGTGGGCGGGGCTGGGACGGCGTTCGCCGCTCACCGCGGCCGTCTTCGCGGTGTTCCTGCTGGCCTTCGCCGGCATCCCGCTGACCTCGGGCTTCGCCGGGAAGTTCGCCGTGTTCAAGGCGGCCGCCGAGGGCGGGGCCGGGGCGCTGGTCGTCGTCGGTGTCATCTCGTCGGCGATCGCCGCGTTCTTCTACATCCGGGTGATCGTCCTGATGTTCTTCAGCGAGCCGAAGGTCGACGGGCCGACGGTGGCGGTGCCCTCGCCGCTGACGATGACCACCATCGCGGTCGGCGTCGCCGTCACCCTGGTGCTGGGCCTCGCGCCGCAGTACTTCCTGGAGCTGGCCGGACACGCGAGTACCTTCGTGCGCTGACCGCGCGCGGGCCGCGGGCCCGGCTCCCCCTCGGGGAGCCGGGCCCGTGTGCGTCCGCCCCTAGCCGTGGTGGGCGTGGGCCGGGTCGACGGGGGTGGAGGCGGCGGCCGCGGGACACTTGAGGGCCGTGTTCCAGTTGTGGAAGCGGCCGGCCGGGTTGTCCTTGTACGCCCACATGTGCAGGTCGTAGTGCTTGGGCATGCCCGCCCAGTGGCCGGGCATCGGCCCGTCGAAGGGCAGGCCGAACATCGACGGGCGGTCGTCCTTGGTCGTCAGGTCCTGGTCCCGGTCGCGGACCATCCACTCCACGGTCTGGAGCCTGCGCCGGCCGTTTCTGTCCTTCTCGGTGCTGTAGAGGAGCGCGGTCGGCCTGGAAGGGTCGGTCGAACCCCAGTTGGCCTCCTTGACGTAGTGGTAGCCCATGGAGCCCGCGCCGAAGGGGTTGGTCATGCACTCCTGGCCGTGCGGGACGTATCCGTCCTTGATCGCCTCCCGCTCGTCCACGTACTTGGCGGTCACCGCCATGGCCGTGGCCATGTCGCGCATCGCCTTCACGTCGTGCGGGTCGGGCGCCGGACCGTCCACGGCGTGGGCCGGAGGGAGGGCGGCCAGGACGACGGACGCCCCGGCGACGGCACAGGCGGACAGGGCCTTGAGGCCGCGGGCTACGGGCATGGGAGCTCCTGGTGCTCGGGGGTCCCGGAGGGCTGTCGTTCCACCATCCCGGCGGTGCGCGGGCCGTGCACGCGGCGGGCCGCCGAACGGGGGCCGCCGAACGGGGCCGCTACGGGGAGGTGGCCGCGGGGGAAGGGGTGACGGGGGAGGGGGTGGCGGCCGGGGCGACCGGGGCGGCCGGGGCGACCGGGCGGGGGCGGGTGGTGCCGGGGCGGCAGACGACGCGCGGGTTGAACGGCTCGAAACGCCCGGCCGGGTTGTCCTTCCACAGCCACAGGTGCAGGGAGTAGTGCACCTTCTGCCCCTTGTAGCGGGCGGGCAGGGGGCCGCGGAACGGTTCGCCGAAGAGGCTGGGGCGGTCGTCGTCGGTGTCCGTCCGGCCGTCCTTGTCGACGACCATCCATTCGAGCCCCACCAGGTTCCAGTGGCCCTTGCCGTCGCCCTCGTAGAGCAGGGCGGTGGGCTTCTTCGGATCCACGGAGCCGTCGTAGGCGTGGTTGAAGTGCGGGTAACCCAGCGCCCCGGGGCCGCCGTTCGGGTTCACGACGCAGTACTGGTCGGGCACGTAGCCGGCCTCGACGCCGGCGCTGTGGCGGTGGAACTTGGCGGTCGCCCGGTAGGCCAGGGCCAGTTGGACGGAGGGGGTCAGCCGGGGGACGGGCGCGGCGGCCGCGGGAGCCGACGGCGCGGCCGCCAGGGTCGCGGCCGCCGCGAGGGCGAGGGGGGCGATTCTGCCGGTACGAGGGGACATGCAGGCAGCGTCACCTCACCGCCGGGGGCCCGCCACTCAGGCGGCGCGGGCGGCGTACGCCGCCGCCCGCGCGGGGCCGCGGGCGCCGCCGTGCGGTCCGCGAGGGTGGCGGCAGGTCCGTGACCTGCGGGTTCGCCGGGACGGTGCGGCGGGGTGGCGGGAGGGCCCGCCACCCCGCCGGTCGCGTGGTGACCGGTGCGGCTAGCGGGCGGCGACGATGCGGCCGGTGACCTCGCCGAGGCCGACGCGGGTGCCGTCCGGGCCGGGGGCCCAGGCGGTGAGGGTGACGGTGTCGCCGTCCTCCAGGAAGGTGCGCTTGCCGTCGGCGAGCTCGACGGCGTCGCGGCCGTTCCAGGTGAGCTCCAGCAGCGAGCCGCGCTGGTCGACCTCCGGACCGCTGACGGTGCCGGAGCCGAACACGTCGCCGGTGCGCAGGGAGGCGCCGTTGACGGTCATGTGGGCCAGCTGCTGGGCGGCGGTCCAGTACATGGAGGCGAACGGCGGCCGGGCCACCTCCTGCCCGTTGATGGACACGGTGATGTGCAGGTCGAAGCCGCCGGGGCGGTCGGTGGCGGAGTCGTCGAGGTAGGGCAGCAGCGGGAAGTCCCGGGCGGGCGGGGCCACGCGGGCCGCGTCCAGGGCCTCCAGGGGGGTCACCCAGGCGGAGACGGAGGTGGCGAAGGACTTGCCGAGGAAGGGGCCGAGCGGCACGTACTCCCAGGCCTGGATGTCGCGGGCCGACCAGTCGTTGAGGAGGAACAGGCCGAAGACGTGCTCCTCGAAGTCGGCGAGGGCGACCGGACGGCCCAGCTCCGACGGGGTGCCGACGACGAAGCCGACCTCGGCCTCGATGTCCAGCTTCACCGACGGGCCGAAGACGGGGGCCGGGTCGGTGGGCGCCTTCCGCTGGCCGGCGGGGCGCGCGACATCGGTGCCGGAGACGACGATCGTGCCCGAGCGGCCGTGGTAACCGATGGGCAGGTGCTTCCAGTTGGGGGTGAGCGCGTCGCCGTCGGGCCGGAAGATGCGGCCGACGTTGGTGGCGTGGTGCTCGCTCGCGTAGAAGTCGACGTAGTCGGCGACCTCGTACGGCAGGTGCAGCTCGACCCCGTCCAGCGGCAGCAGGTGCGGCTCCACCGTCCCGCGGTGGCCGGGGTCGGTGACCCAGGCGGTCAGCGCGCGGCGCACGTCGCGCCAGGCGGTGCGGCCGGCGGCGAGCAGCGGGTTGAGGGAACCCTGGGCGAGCAGCCCGGCGTACGGGGACCCGAGAGCGACGGCCACGGCCCCCGCGTCGAGCACGTACCCGCCGATCCGCACACCGACCCGGCGGCGCTGCGGCTCGTGCGGGGTGGAGAAGACGCCGTACGGGAGGTTGTGCGGCCCGAACGGGTCGCCCTCGGGGACATCGAGGGGGCTCTGCTGGGGCATGGGGTACTGCCTCGCTTTCGACGCGGTCCGGGGGTGTCCCGGGGGCTGGCTGACACGTTACGTGGCGCATGGGGTCTGTGGGAGGCCGGATTCGGGCGCTATTTGTAGGACTTGTCCAAGGGGGTCCGTATCCTTGGCGCCGTGACTTCCGCCCTCCCCTATGCCTTGATCGCCACCGACCTGGACGGGACTCTGCTGCGCGCCGGTGACACCGTCTCCGCCCGCTCGTGCGCGGCGCTCGCGATGGCGCGCACGGCCGGCGCCCGCCACATCGTCGTCACCGGACGCCCGGTCCCCCAGATCCGGCACGTCCTGGACGACCTTGGGTACACGGGGCTCGCGGTGTGCGGGCAGGGCGCGCAGGTGTACGACGCGGCGCGCGGCCTGCTGTTGCACTCCGTCTCCATGGACCGGGGGCTGGCCGAGATGGCCCTCGGCAAGATCGAGGCGGAGATCGGCGAGGTGTACACGGCGGTCAACCAGGAGGGCCTGGACGCGGAGATGCTGATAGGGCCGGGCTACCGGATGTGGCACCCGCACCTGCCGACGGTCCGGGTCCCCAAGCGGGAGGACCTGTGGTCGGCCCCGATCACGAAGGTGCTGCTCCAGCACCCGCGGCTGGACGACGACGAGCTGACGCGGGTGGCGCGGTCGGTGGTCGGGGACCTGGTCAACGTCACGATGGCGGGCGAGTACACGGTGGAACTCCAGCCGCCGGGCATCGACAAGGCGAGCGGCCTGGCCCGGGCCGCGGAGGCCCTGGGCGTGGCGGCCGCGTCGACGATCGCCTTCGGCGACATGCCGAACGACGTGCCGATGTTCGCCTGGGCGGCCCACGGGGTGGCCATGGCGAACGCGCACCGCGAGCTGTTCGCCGTCGCGGACGAGGTGACGCTGTCGAACGAGGCGGACGGCATCGCGGTGGTGCTGGAGCGGCTGTACGGGTGAGGGTGAGCGGGCCGGCTCCCCGCCCCCCTCACCCCACCCCGCCCTGCCCCGCCGGGATCAGCCCGCCGCGCGGGGGAGGCGGCGCTGCCAGGTGCGGTGGTAGAGGACGTCGTCGGCCTCCCGGCACACCACCTCGTTCGACGTGACGAAGCCGCCCTCGTCGCAGGAGATCTCGGAGCGGGTCTCGATGCGGACGTCCCAGCCCTGTTCCGGGCGGTGGAGCCGGATGCGCCAGTCGGAGCGGGTGCGGGCGGAGAGGGGGTCCGACTGCTGGATCTCGTAGACCTCCCGCGCCTCCTCCTCGTACTCCAGCCCGTCCGGGTACACCCGCGTGCCCCCGTGGCGGGGGTCCACCTCCAGGCGCCAGGTGCCGCGGGCGACGTCCCGGACGACGAGGCGTTCCGGGCGGGGGTCGTCCAGCGTGGCGAGGTGGGAGACGCCCAGGGGTTCCGCCTGTTCCGGGGCTTCGAAGACGATCCCCTCCGGGGCGGGGGAGGAGGCTCGGACCGGGAGTTCCAGGGTGCTTCCCGCCGGGTCGAGGGTCCAGCCGGCCTCCGAGCCGGCCCGCGGCCAGATCCACGGCCAGTACGCCGAGGAGAGGGAGAGGCGGATCCGGTGCCCCGGCGGGAAGCGGTGGCCGATGCCGTTCAGCTCGAAGGTGACGTCCTCCCAGGCACCGGAGGGCCACGGCACCGCGTGCGACCGTCCGCTGCGGGAGGAGAGGTTCAGCGTGCCCCGCGTGACCAGGGTCGAGGCCCCGTCCGGGGCCACGTCGCACAGGCGGGCCGCGACCTGGCCGTACGGGACGTCCATCCGCAGCCGCAGGGTGACCGACGGGCGGCCCAGGATCTCCACCGGCTCGGCCGCCACCGGGAACTCGAAGCAGGCCGACTTGGCGTCCTCCTCCCGCTGGTCCGGCGGCAGGTCGGCGTCGTTGCCGAGGGGGAGGAAGCGGCCGGCGTCCAGCCCGGTGTGCTGCGGGGAGGCGACGGTCACCGGCGCGCCCTGGAGGCCGTACGAGACGGGCACGATCGAGGGCGAGGGCCAGGTCCTCTCGCCGACCCAGCGGCCCGGGAGCTCCTCGTACGTGGTGGCCGGCGGGTGCGAGTCGCTGATCCAGGCGCGCAGGAGGGGCTCGTCCACGATCCCGGTGTCCGCGTCCTTGAGCCAGTGGTCCCACCAGCGCAGGGTCTCCTGGAGGAAGCCGATCGCCGGGCCCGGCGGCAGGCCGCGGTCCGGGTACTGGTGCGACCAGGGCCCGATCAGGCCCCGGACCCGGCCCGCGGGCAGGGCGGAGGCCAGGCGCAGCACGGTGTCCCGGTAGGGGTCGTGCCAGCCGCCCACGGCGAGGACCGCCGCGCGGATCGCCCCGTAGTCCTCGCGGACGCTGCCGTGGCGCCAGTAGGCGTCGCGGGTCTGGTGCGCGAGCCAGGTGTGGACCAGCGGTTCCAGGCCCTCCAGCCGGTCCAGCCACTGTCCCCGCCAGCCGTCCCCGGCGTACAGGGGGTCCGGCGGGCGGGCGGAGAGGGCGAGCATGGCCGCCGACCAGGCGTGCGTGTCCACGGCCAGGACCGAGCCGCCCGAGTAGTGCGCGTCGTTGTCGAAGCGGTCGTCCGTGGAGCAGACGGTGACCACGGCCTTGAGGGCCTCCGGTGCCAGCGCGGCGATCCGGAGGCTGTTGGAGCCGCCCCAGGAGATGCCGAACATGCCGACGGAGCCGGTGCACCACGGCTGCGCGGCCAGCCATTCCACCACCGCGACCCCGTCGGCCGACTCGCGCGCGTCGTACGCGTCGCCGGGGCGGCCCCCGCTGCACCCGTGGCCGCGTACGTCCACCCGTACGGAGGCGTAGCCGTGCCCGGCGTACCAGGGGTGGCGCTGCCAGTCGCGCGGGGCGGTCCAGTCGGTCAGGCGGTACGGGAGGTACTCCAGCAGGGCCGGGACGGGCCCGTCGGTCACCGGGCGCCAGATCCGGGCGTACAGCTCCACCCCGTCGGGCATCGGGATCCGGACATCCTCGTGGGCGGTCGCGTAGGGGAACTCGGTACGGATGATCATGGGGGTTCGGCACGCTCCCTCAGCCCATAGCGGTCGCCAATCCGGATGAAACGGATTCTTCGGCTCTTTCGGCTCTCACCGAACATACCGGTGTGCATCGGGCGGTGCGCGCGCGTCCGCCGGAGGACCTCCGGGCGGCTGCCGGGCAGGTGCTCTGCGTGATCGAAAACGGACCCGATACGCTGGCTTGAGTGATGGCAGCGACACATTGACAATCCATGTGATCGTCATCGGATCGTCAGCAGACAGGAGTACCCCTCGTGACCGTCGTCGGGCCGTTCGGACTGAGCGTGCGGGACCAGGCTCTTGAGGCCGATGTCCAGGCCGGACTGGCCGCTGTCGAAGCGGGTCTGCTGGAGGCCACCAAGAGCGAAGTCCCCTTCATCACCGAGGCCGCGCAGCACCTGCTGCGCGCCGGGGGCAAGCGGTTCCGGCCGCTGCTGGTGATGCTCGCGGCGCAGTTCGGTGACCCCTACGCGCCCGGAATCGTGCCCTCCGCCGTGGTCGTGGAGCTGACCCACCTGGCCACGCTCTACCACGACGACGTCATGGACGAGGCGGACGTGCGCCGCGGGGTCGAGAGCGGGAACGCCCGCTGGGGCAACTCGGTGGCGGTCCTGACGGGTGACTTCCTCTTCGCCCGTGCGTCGCACATCCTCGCGGACCTCGGGCCGGAGGCCGTGCGCATCCAGGCGGAGGCCTTCGAGCGGCTGGTGACGGGCCAGATCCTGGAGACGGCCGGTCCGCGCGACGGTCGCGACCCCGTCGCCCACTACCTGGACGTCATCGCCGGCAAGACCGGCTCGCTGATGGCCGTGTCCGGCCGCTTCGGCGCGCTGATGTCCGGGGCCGACGAGTCGGTGGTGGACATCCTGACCCAGTACGGCGAGCGCCTCGGTACCGCCTTCCAGCTGGCCGACGACGTCCTCGACATCGCCTCCGACTCGCACGAGTCGGGCAAGACCCCGGGCACCGACCTGCGCGAGGGCATCCCGACGCTGCCCGTGCTGCGGCTGCGGGAGACGGCCGAGCGCGAGGGCCGGGCGGAGGACCTGGAGCTGGTGCGCCTGCTCGACGGGGACCTGACGGACGACGCCCGGCACGCCGAGGTGCTCGCCCGGCTGCGGGTGCACCCCGCCCTGGAGCAGGCCCGCCGCGACACGATCCAGTACGCCCAGGACGCGCGGGCCATGCTGGCCCCGCTGCCCGACTGCTTCGCGAAGTCGGCCCTGGAAGAGCTGTGCGACGCGGTCGTCCACCGCGCGGGCTGACCCCCGGCGCCACCGCTCGTGGAACGGGCCCCTCTGCCCCCGCGACCCCTACGGGTCGGGGGAGGGGGGCCCTTCCCGTGTCATCCCACGGTCGTACGCGGAGTTGATCCCGGGGACTGACGCCCCTGGGCCCCCGTTTTGGTGAGATGGATCCATCGAAACCCCACCGGATCGGGTGAGTGCGGCGGCAACGGTCGCCGCCCTGGACAAGAGGGCAGGGCTCAGAGATGGCAGCGAACACGAAGACCTCGCGCAAGGCCGCGCGGTACGCCGTACCGGTCGCGGTGGCGGGGGTCGCCGCGGCGACCGTCGCGATGGTCCCGGCCTTCGCCAACGCCGGCAGTCCGGACCTTCCCAAGGTGACGGCGCAGCAGTTGATCGAGAAGGTCGCGGCCTCCGACGTGCAGCAGCTCTCCGGCAGCGCGCGGATCACCACTGACCTGGGCCTGCCCACCCTGGCTTCCGGGCTGCTGGGAGGCGCCGGGGTGACGGGCGGCTCCGCCGACCCGGAGGACAAGATCGCGCAGCTGGCCAACGGCACGCACACCCTGCGCGTCGCGGCCGACGGCCCGGACCGCCAGAAGCTCACGCTCCTGGACGGCAAGGACGAGTACACCCTCGTCCACAACGGCAACGACGTCTGGGGCTACGACAGCAAGTCCAACGAGGCCTTCCACGACAAGGCCGACCGCTCCGGCCAGGACCACAAGGCGGCCGACCGGCTCGCGGCCTCCCCGCAGCAGGTCGCCCAGGAGATCCTGAAGAACGCCGGCCCGACCACCGACATCAGCATGGGCGAGACCGCGCAGATCGCCGGGCGTGACGCCTACCAGCTGGTGCTGAAGCCCAAGCAGAGCGGCTCGACGGTCGGGTCCGTCCAGATCGCGGTCGACGCGAAGAACGGCGTGCCGCTGCGGGTCCAGCTGCTGTCCAGCCAGGGCGGCAAGCCGATCGTCGAAGCCGGCTTCACCCAGGTGGACTTCGGGAAGCCGGCCGCCGACTCCTTCGCCTTCACCCCGCCCAAGGGCGCCAGGCTCACCGAGGGCGCGGACAAGAGCAAGGACGGCAAGCACGGCCGGAACGGCAAGGACGACGAGCGCTTCAAGGCGCTGGAGTCCCTGCCGGGCCTCGGCGGGCTGGCCGGCGGACCGCAGGGCAGGGGCGACGTCAAGATGCTCGGCGAGGGCTGGTCGACGGTCGCGCGGATCGACTCCGGCGCGGGCAAGGGCCTCAAGGACATCGAGAACGACAAGAACGCCCCCAAGGAGGCCAAGCAGTTCCTCAACTCCCTCGGGGACAAGGTCCACGGGAAGTTCGGCGAGGGCCGGGTCCTGTCGACCCGCCTGGTCAACGCGCTGATCACGGACGACGGCAAGGTCTACGTCGGCGCGGTCACCAAGGACCAGCTGGTGAAGGCGGCCGACTCCGCCCGCTAGCCGCCACGGCGTACGAGGGTGGCCCGGGACGTGTGTCCCGGGCCACCCTTGTGCTGTTCCCCTCCTGCGTACAGCGCGGCCGCTGTACCGTGAGGGACATGTCGAGACACGTCACCATCCGCCTGGACGAAGAGTTCCACGACCGCCTCAAGGCGCGAGCGGCGGCGCTGGGGACGACGGTCACCGCGCTGATCACCGAGGTCACCGAGCGCGAACTCGACGAGGACCGGAAGAACTTCCTTTCCGGGATAGAGGAGTTCGCGGACCACTGGGGCTACTTCCAGGAGCGGTTCGGCCATTGAAGATCACCATGGAGTGGGCCTGGACCGCACTGGCCCACCATCTGCCGTCGGACCCCGCCGTATGGGACCCCTCCGGAGTCGCCGCCGCCGTCGCCCGGCACCAGAACGACCTGGTGCTGGTGCCCGAGCAGCCCGCCCCCGACACCGCGTGGCGGGCCGCCGCGTTCCTGCACACCCTCGCCGTCTGCCCGGCGCTGGAGTCCCCGATGAACGAGTTCTACGCGGCCGCCGCGACCCGCTCGTACCTGCGGGTGGCCGGTGCGCGGCAACTGCCCTCGCCCGAGGAGCTCGGCGACCTGGTGGAGGACGCGAAGCTGGGCCGCGCGGACGTCTCCGCGGTCGCGCAGCAGCTCCGCGCCCTCATCCAGGAACCGGTCAGAAGGTGATCCTCCAGCTGTTGATGTAGCCGGTGTCCTGCGCCGCCACGTCCTTGACCTGGAGCTTCCAGACCCCGTTGGCCACCTCGCCGGACGCGTTCACCGTGTAGCTCGCGACCACGTTGTCGGCCGAGTCCGAGCTGGAGGAGTTCTTCAGCCGGTACGCCGTGCCGTCCGGGGCGATCAGGTCGATCACCAGGTCACCGCGGTAGGTGTGGACGATGTTCACATCGACCTTGGTGGTGGCCGGGGCGTTGCCGCTCACACCGGAGACCGTGATCGGCGAGGTCACCGCGGCGCCGGGGGAGTCAGGGATGTTCACATCCGCCGTGTTCTCGAAGGACGGGCCCGGCGGGACCGGGACGGCCGCCCCGAGGTTCCAGATCGCGTAGGCGATGGCGTCGGAATTGCGGTCCAGGGCGGTGTCGTTGATGTTCGCCGTGGTGTCGCAGGAGGAGTGGTAGCAGGCGTCGAAGGCCCTGCCGGAGGTGCCGCCCCACTTCTGGGCCTGCGCCGCCGTCTTGATGTAGTCGGCGCCGGAGAACAGGCCGCCGACCGGGACGCCCGCGTTCTTGAACGGGGCGTGGTCGGAGCGGCCGTCGCCCTCGGTCTCGATCTCCGTGGGTATGTTCAGGCCCGCGAAGTACGTCTTGAAGGTCTGCTCGATGGTCGGGTCGTCGTCGTAGACGAAGTAGCCCGGGTTCGGCGAGCCGATCATGTCGAAGTTCAGGTAGCCGGAGATCTTCGACTTCTCCGCCGCCGGCAGGCTGTTCACGTAGTACTGCGAGCCGACCAGGCCCAGTTCCTCCGCGCCCCACCAGCCGAAGCGCAGGTGCTTGGTGGGCTGGAGCTGTGCGCGCGAGACGGCCAGCGCCGCCTCCAGTACGGCCGCCGAGCCGGAGCCGTTGTCGTTGATGCCGGGGCCGGCGGTCACCGAGTCCAGGTGGGAGCCGGTCATCAGGACCGAGCCCGGGTCCCCGCCCGGCCAGTCGGCGATCAGGTTGTAGCCGGTGGCGCCGCTGGAGGTGAAGGTCTGGAGCGTGGTGGTGAAGCCGGCCGCGTCCAGCTTGCCCTTCACGTAGTCGATCGACGCCTTGTAGCCGGCCCGGCCGTGGGCGCGGTTGCCGCCGTTGGCGGTGGCGATCGACTGGAACTGCGACAGGTGCGCCTTGACGTTGGCCAGCGGGATGTCGGGCGGCGTCGGCGCGGCGGAGGCGGTGAAGGCGGCCGGCGCCGCGGGCGCCGCGGGTGAGGCCGGCGCGGCGGCGAGCGCGGCGGGGGCGGTGGTGGCGAACAGACCGGCGACCGCGAGCGCGGTCACGGCGGTCAGGCGCCGGGAGACGGACAGGCTCATGTGGGGGCTCCGGGATTCCGTGGGGGATGAACCGTCGGGGGATACGACGGAACGCGTGGGAATCGTGCAGGTGAGCGTTAGTGCGTCAGTGCGAGCCCGATGTTCGGCGAGAGCGTGACTGACCGTCAAGGGCGCAATCCGGTCAAGGTCGTTCGGAATACGGACGATCCCCGGCACGGGGGGTCCGTACCGGGGATCGCGGGGTGTAGGGGGCCCGGGAGCCGAGCCGGGAAGTGTTACGCGGGTTCGCGGCTCGGCGCAGGTGCGGAACCGGGGGCAGCGGTCGCGGCCGCCTCCCCGGCCTCGGCTCCGGCCCGGGCCAGCCGGGCCCGGGAACGGCGGGAGGTCCGCAGCGCGTCCCAGGTCAGCACGACCAGGGCGACCCAGACCAGACCGAAGCCCGCCCAGCGCTCGAGCGGCATCGCCTCGTGGAAGTAGAGGACGCCGAGGGCGAACTGGAAGACCGGGGCCAGGTACTGGAGCAGCCCCAGCGTGGACAGCGGCACCCGGATCGCGGCGGCCCCGAAGCAGATCAGCGGGATCGCGGTGACCAGCCCCGTCGACGCCAGCAGCGCGGAGTGTCCGAGCCCCTGTGAGGTGAAGGTGGAGCGTCCCTCCATCCCCAGCCACAGCAGGTAGCCGAGCGCGGGCAGGAACAGCAGGGCCGTCTCGGCGGTCAGCGACTCCAGGCCGCCCATGTCGAGCTTCTTCTTGATCAGCCCGTACGTGGCGAAGGAGCAGGCCAGCGCCAGCGAGATCCACGGCGGCCGCCCGTAGCCGACGGCCAGCACCACGACGGCGGCCAGGCCGACCCCGACCGCCGCCCACTGGGCCCGGCGCAGCCGCTCACCGAGGACCAGCACGCCGAGCGCGATGGTGACGAGCGGGTTGATGAAGTAGCCGAGGCTGGCCTCGACGACATGGCCGTTGTTGACCGACCAGATGTACAGGCCCCAGTTCACGCTGATCACGGACGCGGCCAGCGCGGTCAGCCCCAGCTTGCGCGGCCGGCGGACCAGCTCGGCGATCCACCTCCAGCGCCGCAGCGCGAGGAGCGCGACCGCGACCACCGCCAGCGACCAGACCATGCGGTGCGCCAGGATCTCGATCGCCCCGGACGGCATGAGCAGCGGCCAGAACAGGGGGACCAGCCCCCACATCCCGTACGCGCCGAATCCGTAGAGCAAACCCGTGCGCTGCTCGTTCTCCGCCTTCACGGGACCTCCAGTACGACTTCCGGCCAATCTCACAACCTCACGAAGGTATCGCCGGACCGGGCTGCTGTCATGCCCGTTCCGGCGAGATGCTCATGACATTGCGGAATCGCCGCCGGGTGCCCGTCAGGCCAGGGCCGCCGCGATGGCCTCGGCCACCGGGGTCGTGGGGCGTCCGATCAGGCGGGCCAGGTCGCCGCTGGTCCCGGCCAGCCGGCCGCGGGAGATCGCCGCGTCGACGTCGACGAGGACCGCCGCGAAGCCCTCGGGCACCCCCGCGCCGGTCAGCACGGTCAGGTGGGTGTCGCCCGGCACCGCGGAGTACGCGACCTCGCGCCCGGACTGCCGCGCGACCTCGGCGGCGTACTCGGCCAGGCTCCAGGCGGTGTCCCCGGAGAGCTCGTAGACCCGGTTCAGGTGGCCCTCGCCGGTCAGCACCGCAGCGGCGGCTGCCGCGTAGTCCGCCCGTGCCGCGGAGGCGATCCGGCCCTCGCCCGCGCTGCCGACGACCGCGCCGTGTTCGAGGACGACGGGGAGCTGCGCGGTGTAGTTCTCGTGGTACCAGCCGTTGCGCAGGAAGGTGTAGGGCAGGCCGGAGTCGAGGATCGCCTACTCGGTGGTCTTGTGCTCGGCGGCCAGCTCGAAGTCGGCCTCGGGTCCGCCGAGGATCCCGGTGTAGGCGAGCTGGGCGACCCCGGCGGCCTCCGCGGCCTTGATCACGGCGGTGTGCTGCGGGACACGGCGCCCGACCTCGCTTCCGGAGATCAGCAGGACCCGGTCGCCGGCGCGGAAGGCGCCGGCCAGGCTCGCGGGGTCGTCGTAGTCGGCGACCCGCACCTCGATGCCACGGGCGGCCAGGTCGGCGGCCTTCTCCTCGTTGCGTACGACGACGGCCAGCTCGGCGGCGGGGACCCGGGTCAGCAGTTCCCCGACGACGAGGCGGCCGAGGGCTCCGGTGGCTCCGGTGACGACGATGCTCATGATGCGCTCCTGTGGTGGGTGCGGGGTGTTCACTATCGCACAGAAAGCGCTAACTTTTAGAAAGTGACTGGGGGATGGTGCGGCGAAGCCCGGACCCCGTGGAACGGGATCCGGGCTTCGTGGGTGCCGTCGGCCTGTGCCGGCTCAGCCGATCACGGTCCAGGTGTCGCTGCCGGTGAGCAGCGTCGCCAGGTCCCCCTTGCCGCGCTGGTCGACCGCCTTCTCCAACTGTTCGGCCATGAGGGTGTCGTAGACGGGCCGCTCGACGCTGCGGAAGACGCCGATGGGCGTCCGGTGCAGGGTGTCGGGGTCGGCGAGGCGGGAGAGGGCGAAGGCGGTGGTGGGGGTGGGGGCGTGGGCGTCGTGGACGAGGATGCGGGTCTCGTTCTCGGGGGTGACGGTGACGACTTCGAGGTCGCCGGTGCGTTCGTTGCGGATGACGCCCTTGGCGCGGTCGGTGCCGAAGCGGATGGGCTGGCCGTGCTCCAGGCGGATGACGGCTTCTTCGGCCTGGTCTTTGTCCTTGAGGGCTTCGAAGGCGCCGTCGTTGAAGATGTTGCAGTTCTGGTAGATCTCGACGAGGGCGGTTCCGGGGTGGTCGGCGGCCTGGCG